>NZ_CP118607.1:673750-1347500 GCF_028898945.1 Pseudomonas sp. PSKL.D1 | reverse complement strand
GAGCACGCCAAAATCTGGATCATCCTGATGGTCACCTACCTGATGGCCCTGGGCGACTTCACCCATATCGTCGTAGGTTCGGTCGAGGTGTCCTACCTGGTGTGGGCGGGCGAGCAGACTTGGCAGGCCTTCTGGATGCAATTCGCCCTGCCGACCCTGGCCGGCAACATCATCGGGGGCAGCTTCATCTTTGCCTTGATCAGCCACGCCCAGGTACGCAGCGACAGCGGCAAACCGCCCTCCAAACTGTTAAAAGATGAAAAGCAGGACCGTAACGATAAACAGGGCAACGCGCACTGAAACTCAGCGCGCAGCCACCGCGCGCGCCTTGCCTCTGCCCTGCTCACGCGCAGGCCGGGGCTGCCACCAGTTCTGGCCTTCATGGGGAGAGTCGAGGCTTACCCGCTCGCCCATCTGAGGCGTGGTCAAGCGTACTTGCGCCTGTGCAGCCAACGCGACGATGCGCTCGAAGGGTTCCTGCCAGCTGTGGGTCGACAAGTCGAACGTGCCATTATGGATCGGCAGCATCCAGCGACCGCGCAAATCAAGGTGGGCCTGCAGGCTCTGTTCCGGCTGCATGTGCACGCTTGGCCAAGCCACGTTATAGGCGCCGGTTTCGATCAGCGTCAGGTCAAACGGCCCAAAGCGCTCACCTATCGCACGAAAACCGTCGAAATAACCTGTGTCGCCGCTGAAGAACACTTTCATCTGGTCGTCGATCACAACCCACGAAGCCCACAGCCGCCGGTTGCTGTCAAACAATCCACGCCCGGAAAAATGCTGTGCCGGGGTGGCCACGAACCGTACCCCCTCCACTTCACTCTCCTGCCACCAGTCCAGTTGCGTGACTTTGGCTGCAGGCACGCCCCATTCGACCAGCAGGTCCCCCACGCCCAACGGCGCCAAAAACCGCTCGGTGCGAGGGGCCAATTGGCGTATGGTCTGTTCATCCAGATGATCAAAATGATCATGGGACAAAATGACCGCCGCCAGCGGCGGTAAATCATTCAGCCCCAAAGGTGGCGCATGGAAGCGCAACGGCCCGGCCCACTGCACAGGCGAGGCGCGCTCGGCGAACACCGGGTCGGTAATAAAGAAGCGCCCTCGCAACTTCAGCAGTACCGTGGAATGCCCCAGGCGCCACAGGCTGTGATCAGGCGCATCCAGCAGCTGTACCCGCGTCATCGGCTGCACGCTGATGGGTTTATCAGGCCGTGTTTCGGGTGGCTTGCGCAAAAACAGGTACTTCAAGCCAATGCGCAACTTCTTCAGCACACCATCCTGCGGCAGGCTGGCCTGATTGTGAAAACGTCCGTCCCGCTGTGGCGCCGAATCGCCGGCGGAGCTCTCCATGGGTGTCATGAGCAACAGCACTCCAAGCAAGAGGAAGGCCTTCATGTTACCCCACAGTGGTCGCATCAACCGTGAATTGGCTTGCAAGGTCATTTTTCGGCGATGAAACGTTGTTCAACAATATTCACGTGAGTTATGCGATAACCGGCGCCACGGCAGAAGAACGACGACGATCATGGACAACCGCAGCGGCAAGGGACTTTCATTTGTAAAGCGCATCTACGTGCCGCGCTGCATCGGCCTGGGCATCGGCTTGTTCAGTGTAGCTGCAGCTGTGGCACCGCTGTCGCCCCCCTCCTGGGTCTGGGGCTTGCTGCTGTTCAACGGCCTTCTCTGGCCTCACGCGGCTTACCAGTGGGCAATGCGCTCTGCACAGCCATACCAGGCAGAGCGGCGCAACCTGCTGCTGGACTCGCTGATGGGCGGCTTCTGGACTGCCGCCATGCATTTCAATCCTTTGCCCGTCGTTACCGTACTGTCGATGATGACCATGAATAACGTGGCCGCTGGCGGCAAGCGCCTTGTGGTGCAGGGGGTGGTGGCACAAATGGCAGGCATGTTGCTGTGCACGGCCCTGCTGGGCACCGGCCTGCAATTGACGGCTACCCCCCTGCAGGTTTATGCCTGCCTGCCCATGTTGACGCTATACCCATTGGCATTGGGCTGGGTGTGCTATCGGCTGGCGATCAAGCTTGCCGAGCACAAACGGCGCCTCAGCGCCCTCAGCCGTACCGACAGCCTGACCGGGCTGCTCAACCACGGCGCCTGGAAGGACCTGTTGCTGTTGAAGTTTCAGGCCTGCCAGCAGCAACAGCTACCGGCAGTGATTGCCCTCATCGATGTCGATCATTTCAAGACCATCAACGACACCTTCGGCCACGTGGTAGGTGACTGCGTGCTGCGCCAGCTGAGCGAAGAACTCAAACGCAACCTGCGCGAGGTCGACCAGGCCGGCCGTTATGGGGGCGACGAATTCTGCGTGATTCTGCCCGGCACGACTGAAGCGCAGGCCTGCCAGGCCATGGACCGCTTGCGTGAACAGGTTGCCAGCTACCGCACACCCCAATTGCCGCACTTGCGCATCAGCCTGAGCATAGGCCTTTCGGCCTTCCACCCCGAACTCGATTCCCCCGAGCATTGGCTTGAACAAGCCGACAAAGCCCTCTACGGTGCCAAACACCGTGGCCGCGATCAGGTCAATTTTGCCGATGGCGCAGCCGCCCCGCTCAAGCTGGCCTATCCTGACTGAAACCCCTTGCTGATCATGTAGAGGGGGTAGCAGTTCGCCAAGGAGTTGCGCACGCATGGCCAGGACCGCCAGCCCCACCCCTCGCCTACAGGTTCGGCGCCTGATCGCCGGTTTTTGCGCCGTATTCGGTTTTGCCTGCCTGGTAACGCTGGGGGCCCTGTTCAATATTGCCGCCACGCTGGATAACCAGGAGCAGCAACGCAGTGCCTTCCACGCCAACCAGGCGCTCGAACAACGCCTGCAGGCCTCACGCCAGTTCCTTTCCAGTTACGCCGTGTGGGACGCCGCCTACGAGCACCTTGCCGGCAAGGTGGATTGGCAATGGGCCTACCAGGAAAAGAACGTCGGGGAGTCGCTGTACAGTGCCAGCGGCTATGAAGGCGTGTTTGTCGTCGACGATCAGCGCACCACCTACGCATTGTTCAAAGGCGCCCCCAGCCAGGCGGCCGCCAGCAGTTTCATGGACGCACCGTTGGCAACGATCATTGCCGACGCCCGCAACGCCGCAAGCGCGCGCGAGCAGGTCACCCGCTTCGTGCTGTTCAATGGCTGGCCAGCCGTGCTAACCGCCGCGGCCGTGCGCCCCGACAGGGACGTGACACTGGCGGAAGTGAGCCATACGCCCGTCATGCTGTTTATCGACCAGCTCACTGAACCGAAGCTTACCCGCATGGGTGCCGGGGCCGGCCTTGCTGACATGCACGTCGAAAAAACCACGCATGACAGCCAAGGGCACCAACGCATTGCCTTGGGTGATACGGGCTATTACCTGGCCTGGACCAGCCCATTGCCAGGGCGCCAGCTTCTATGGGCGGTGTTGCCGCCGCTGCTGTGTGCGCTGCTGATACTGGGCCTGGTGATGCTGTACCTGTTCCGCCATGCCCTGCGCAGCTCTGCGGCCATCGACCAGAGCGTGCAAAAGCTGCAACAGAGCAATCTCGCCCTCGAAGCCAGCGAGCAGCGTTTTCGCGCGGTGGCGGAAGCGGCCTCCGACTGGATCTGGGAAACCGACCGCCACCAGCGTCTGACTTACCTGTCGCAACGCTTCGTCAGGGTGACGGGTGACCCGGTCGACATGTGGCTTGGCCAACCGCTCAATCAACTGCTCAGTTGCGAAACTACCCCCCTGTCGCCCTGGTTAGACGCTCAGGCCGAGGCCGACAGCGAGCAACCCGCCAACCTGCGCTGCGCCTATCGCGACCACAATGGCCAGAATCGTTTCTGCCGCGTTTCGGCCCGCGCCATCGTGTATGACGGCAAGCTTACAGGCTACCGCGGCACAGCCAGCGACATCACCGATGAGGTTGCCGCCCATGCGCGCATCCAGCACCTGTCGCTGCACGACCCGCTAACAGGCCTTGCCAACCGCAACAAACTTGCCAGGCACCTGGAGCAGGTGCTGTTACGGGGCAACGAGTCACCTCCCTTGACCTTGCTGCTGCTCGACCTGGACAACTTCAAACCCATCAATGACTCCCTCGGCCACCCGGCAGGTGATGCCGTGCTGCAGGAGGTAGCGGCGCGCCTGCGCGACACCACCCGCGACGGGGACCTGGTCGCCCGGCTGGGGGGCGATGAATTCGTGCTGGTGCTTGCCGGCATGGATAACCGGGTCGAAATCGACAAATTGTGCAAACGCCTGATCGAATTGCTGCAACAACCCATCCCGTACGAGGACCAGCTGCTGCATGTCGGCGCCAGTATCGGCATTGCCCAAACGCGTACGCAAGGGTTCGATGCCGGGGAATTGATCCGCTGCGCGGACATCGCCCTCTACCAGGCCAAGGCCGACGGCAAAAACACCTGGCGTTATTTTGCCGCCGAGATGAACCAGCAGATCCAGTACCGTCGCCAACTGGAAAACGACCTGCGCCGCGCCCTGAAGAACAACGAGTTCGTCCTTTACTACCAACCCCGTTACCGCATGGGCGATTTGCGCATCGTCTCGGTCGAAGCGTTGCTGCGCTGGCGCCACCCGCAGGAGGGGCTGCTTGGCCCGGATACTTTCATCAGGCTGGCCGAGCAAAGCGAGCTGATCGTGACCCTGGGCCGCTGGGTGCTGCACGAGGCCTGCCGATGCGCACAAGGCTGGCCTGGCCACCTCATCGTGTCGGTGAACCTGTCACCGGCGCAGTTCTTGCGCAGCGATGTGGTTGCCGATGTGCGCGACATCCTCATGGAAACCGGCTTCCCCGCTCAACGCCTGGAACTGGAAATCACCGAAAACGTAATGCTCAACGACATCGAAGGTGCGCTGGGCACCATGCTCGCGCTCAAAGAGCTAGGCGTGCGCCTGAACATGGACGACTTCGGCACGGGCTATTCGTCCCTGGGCTACCTGCGCACCTACCCCTTCGACAGCATCAAGATCGACAAACGTTTCATCGCAGGCCTGGGCAACCCCGGCAGCAACGACCGCGCCGTGGTGCAAGCGATCATCAACCTGGGCGAGGCGATGGGGCTGACCGTCACGGCCGAGGGCGTGGAAACCGAGCAGCAACTGAAGGCGCTTGAAGGCGACCGCTGCCACGAAGTACAGGGGTTTTTCCTGAGCAAGCCGCTGGAACGGGCGGCATTCGAACGGCTGCTGGACGAAACCCCGGGGCGCGCAGCGGACGCTTCCTGAACACCCCGGCACCCGGTTTAAAGCGGGGAGCGCTGGGCCACGATCTCCGGCAGGTCGCTGCGCCGCAGATACACGCGCAATGGCTCGCCGATGTTCAGCCGGTCATCCACATGCTGCTCCAGCAGCAGTGCCAATCGCTCCCGGCACAAGGCCATCTGCTGCCCTTTTTCGGGCCGCCACACGAATTCGCTGCAAGGGGTAATGCTGTCGTCCGGCACATCCATGCCGAACGCGTCTTCGGAAAACCGCACGATATGGACGCCACGCTTGCCGTGAAAGCCGACAAAACCCTTGAGTTGATCGGCGGCGCTGCAGATGTCCTGTGATGTGATGGCCATGTCGTAACCTCGTGATAAAAACGAAAGTGACGCACGCCAGGCGAAAACGGCTGCCTCTGCTGGGCAACGCGCACCGTGAGCCTAACTCAGGTGCGGGCCTTACCGCCAAGATTTTCACCAACCAGCGGGTCGACCTCGGGCGCCAGCAGCACCGCCAACCAGTTCATGAAAGCCTGAACCCGGCGTGGCACATGGCGCTGTCGGGCATACAACAACGACACCGGCATCGGTTGTGCCTGCCAGCCGTCCATCACCGTAACCAACTCCCCTCGACGAAGGTGCTCCATGACCCCCACCCTGGGCACCTGGATCAACCCCAAGCCGGCCAGGCATGCCGCCGAGTAGGCTTCGGCATTGTTGACCGTGACCCCGCCGGCCATGGCCTGGCTGTGCAACTGGCCATCACGCACATACTCAAACCCGGTGCTGTGCCCGCCCAATGTGCGCACGTAATGCACCAGGCGGTGCTGGCCCAGGTCTTCAAGTTTGTGCGGCACACCATGCCGAGCAAGGTAAGCGGGGCTTGCACAGTTGCACATACTCAGGTGCCCGACAGGTCGAGCCACCACATCAAGGTCGCTCAAGGCGCCGATGCGCATTACACAATCAAAGCCCTCGCGTAGCAGATCGACCTGGCGGTCGGTGCAGCTCAACTCAACTTCAAGGCGTGGGTAGCGCTCAAGAAAGCCGGGCAAAGCCGGAATGATCACGCGGCGGGCCATCATGGTCGGCAAGTCGACGCGCAGGCAACCCGCCAACTCGGCATCGTCAGCGCGGAACAGGCTCTCGATTTCGTCCATGCCAGACAGCAGGTCTTTGCTGCGCTCGTACAGCAGTGCGCCATCCTGGGTTGCCTGCACCCGCCGCGTGGTGCGGTTGAACAGCCGCGTCCCCAGCAACTGCTCCAGCGCCCTGATTTGCTCGGAAACAGTGGAGCGCGGAAGCCCCAGGCTGTCGGCGGCCAAGGTGAAGCTGCTTACTTCACTGACTCTCACGAACGTGCGCAGCAATTCAAGTTTGTTCATTTACGCCTCACTGTTCGACCAACGCGAACAGTATTTCCATTTTTACTGGATTTAACAGCCAGCGGGCGATCAATAACCTGTGTTCATCACCCACCCATGAGGGATTCGACATGACCCGCAAAATCGCATTGATCACCGGCGCCAGCCGTGGCTTGGGCCGCAACACTGCCGAGCACTTGGCTGAACGGGGCGTTGACGTCATCGGGACCTACCTCAGCAAAGCCGAAGAAGCGCAAAGCGTGGCCAGGCACCTGCAGGCCGCTGGCGTCAGAGCCGAGATGCTGAAACTTGATGTCAGCGACAGCAGCAGCTTTGCCGATTTTGCCCAGCGCCTCGGCCAAACCTTGCAGCAACAATTTGGCCGCGAGCACTTTGACTTTCTGGTAAACAATGCCGGCATCGGCTTGAACGTGCCATTCGCCGAAACCACTGAAGCTCAGTTCGACCAGTTGATGAACATTCAGCTCAAAGGGCCGTTTTTCCTCACCCAGCAGATGCTCCCGCTGCTGGCCGATGGTGGGCGCATCGTCAACATTTCGTCCGGGCTGGCGCGCTTTGCACTGCCTGGCTATGCCGCCTATGCGGCCATGAAGGGCGCCATGGAAGTGTTGACCCGTTATCAGGCCAAAGAGCTGGGGGCACGCGGCATCCGCGTCAACATCCTTGCACCGGGTGCCATCGAGACCGACTTTGGCGGCGGCGTGGTGCGCGACAACCGCCAGGTCAACGACTACATCGCCAGCAATACGGCCTTGGGCCGGGTCGGCTTGCCGGATGACATCGGCGCAGCGATTGCCCTGCTGCTGGAAGACGGCAACGGCTGGATCACCGGGCAACGGCTGGAGGTGTCGGGCGGCATGTTCCTGTAACGCTCACTCGGGGGCGTCCTCATGCACCTGCACGCTGGCAGTCATGCCCGCGCTCAGGTGCACGCCTTCCGGGATCTGGTCCAGCCGGATGCGCACCGGGATGCGCTGCGCCAGGCGCACCCAGTTGAATGTTGGCTCGACCTCGGGCAGCAACTGGCTGTCGGGGTTGCTGTTGCTGTCGGTGATCCCGCGGCCAATGCTCTGCACATGGCCTTGCATTGCCTCGCCCGCCCCCATCAGCCACACCTTCACCGAATCGCCCACGCGTATGCGCGGCAGTTTTGTTTCTTCGAAATAGGCCTGAATATAGAAGGTGGCGTCATCCACCAGCGCCATCACCGACTCGCCGGTGTTCACGTAGTTACCCTGCGCCAGGCGCAGGTTGGTGATATGGCCGTCGCGCGGCGCGCGCACTTCACTGCGTGCCAGGTTGATTTTGGCAACCTCCAACTGTGCCTTGGCTTCCTGCAGTTCGCCGCGCGCAATGGCGGCGTTGATCTGGGCGTTTTCACGCAACTCGGCGCTGATTGCCTCGGGGCCCAGCGCCGTGCGCCGCGCCGCCTCTCGCTCACGCAGGTGCAGCTGTTGCGCCCGGGTGTCAGCCACGGCACTGGCCTGGTCGAACGCGGCCTTGAAGCGTTCGCGATCGATGCTCATCAACAAGTCGCCAGCCTTGACCTGCTGGTTGTCCTGAACCTTCAACTCACGCACCCAGCCGGACACGTCCGGCGCAATGACCACCACATCGGCGCGCACCCGGGCATCACGCGTCCACGGCGTGAGCATGTAGTACTGCCACAACTTGAAGCCAGCCAGAACGGCAATGACGACCACACACAAGGTCACCAGTGTACGGACTACGGCACGCATCGAATCACTCCTTACAAAGGCCCCAGCAGGCGAACCACCAGGTACAGCACGCAAACGAACAACGCCGCGTCGAACAACGCTTCGTGCCAAACCCAACGCCCCAATGGCGTGGCCTGAACCACCAGGCGCAGCAGGCCGGTAAGCACCAGCGCCATCAATACATAGATCAGAAACGGGCTGAGCAGCACGCCACCCAGCGCCCATTCACGCAAGCCCATGGGCGTCCTCCTGCCAGCGGCACCATTTGCCCCAGCTTTTCTGCAACTGCAGCACCGCCCCTTCGGCCAGGCGCAACGGGTCACTGGCCGACTGGCGTCGCAGGGCGGCCAGGAACTGCTCGCTGACCGCATCCAGGCGATGCCCCCGGCCTGCTGCCGGCCCATCGGCCAACACGGCCTCGACGTGTTTCAGGTACTCCCGCTCGGCTGCCCCCAGCGGCGCTTGCGCGACGGCAAGGCACATACGCAGGTGGACCAGTTCGTCGCCAATATCCAGGCCATGCAGGCCATCGTCCCAGCGCTTGCGTTCGGCCTCCGGCAACTCGCCTGCCTGGCGGGCCAACTGCATCAGGCGGTCGGCCATGCGCCCGCCAAACCAGCTGTCGGCACCGCGCAGGTCTCGCCGGGTCAGGCGCACAAGGTCGCTTTGGGTCGCGGCCCGCAAGCGCCTGCCAAGCCAGGCCGGGTGGCGCAACACCAACAAGCGAAAGGCCATTACCGCGGCGCCCACCCCAACCAGCATGGCCAAGGCGCTGTTGAGCATGCTCGCCACACCAAACTGCATGGCGTTAAGGGGCGACACCAGTACGATGAAATGCAGGCAATAAGAGGTAGCTGTTGCCCCTGTACGCGGGTGCGCCATGCCCAACGCCCCTGGAAACAACGGCACGCCCATCCCTAAGCAGAGCATGGCGAAGCTGCTCCACTGCGGCAGCAGGATCTGCCCCACCAGGAATGCGGCGGGGATCGCAAGCAAAATGCCCCGTAAAAAGCTCAAACCGATCTGCGCACCGTTTTCCCGGCTGGCAAACAGGCTGCAGACCACGCACGTCAGCACCAGCCCGCCCGGTGCGGATGGCCAGGCGGTGGCCAGCCAGAAGGCACTCATCACCAAAAACGCCAACGCGCTACGCGAGCCGAACAGCAAGGCCAGCGACCAGTCCCGATGCACGGCCAAGCCCTGGGGCACATCCTTGGGCGCCCTGCCCGCCTCAACGTCGTCGAGCGCCCGTGTGGCGGCCATGGCATAGTCCAGCAACAAAGCCATGCGGGCCAGGCAGAAGTGCTCGGCCGAGGTGATCTGCTCGCCCTGCGCGGCATCCCACACGCGCTGGCGCAGTACCAGCAGGCTCGGCTGGTCCGGCTTGGCCAGCAACGCCCGCACTTCCTCCAGCCAGGGGGCCAGGCGTGCGGCTTCATGTTCATCCAGTTGCCGCCACTGCCGGCGTACCGAGCGCGCAATGCGCAGCAACACCATCAGCTTCTGGCTCAGCCCGCGAATACCCCTGGCTCGCTGGCGCCCTCGTGGCCCTTCGAACCAGGCGTGTTCGCGCTGGGCATCAATGGCCACGACGCGCCCCAGGATTTCCAGCAGGCCTTTGCGCGCTTCGTCCTCGCCGCCAAGCATTGCGCTACCTGCCTGCAACCCTTGCTGCCAGGCCTGACGTGCCTGGCCCGCCAGTTGCTGCTCGACGCGCATGGGCCACAACAAGGCGCTGGTGGCGGTTGCGCAAAAAATACCCAGGCAAATCTCGGTACAGCGCGCCACGGCCTGGTCGAACACCTGCAGCGGGTGGCTGATCGCGGGCAAGGCGATAATGGCGGCGGTGTAGCCGGCCAATACGAAGGCATACGCCCAGGCACTGCGCAGCTGCGTGGACGCCGCCGTGCACAGGGCCAGCCACAGGGCCAAAGCAATGAGAAACAGCCATGGGGTTTGGGCGAACAGGGCCATCAACACCACCGACATGCAGGTGCCGA
Organism: Pseudomonas sp. PSKL.D1; assembly: GCF_028898945.1. NCBI lineage: Bacteria > Pseudomonadati > Pseudomonadota > Gammaproteobacteria > Pseudomonadales > Pseudomonadaceae > Pseudomonas > Pseudomonas sp. PSKL.D1. Next base: position 1,337,191 of record NZ_CP118607.1, on the reverse strand, counting down.
CCAATGTGCCAGCCAACCGCGCCAGGCCCTTCTGCACCACCATGCCCGACAATGGCTGGGCCACGATGAACGCGGTCATCAATGCCCAGGACGGTTGCTCCAACCCCCAGCGCATGGCCAGCCACAACGCCAGGCCGCCACCGAGCAGGGTCTTGATGGCGAACTTGATGGCGGCGTTGCTGGGTGCGAACAGGGCCTGGAAGGTGATTGGCACGAATCGGACCTTGCGGGGGGATGGTGAGGTTAACGATAGACAATGGGTGGGAAGGATAATGCGGGAATGAATAATTAGCTAGCTAATCATCTTTATGTCGGGGTGTTCGCCCTGCGGTGTTTGTCGGGTTTGAGATCGAGCGCCGCTGCGCGCCGTATCGCGGCGGTCCGACGTCTCGGTAAATCCGCTCATACAATGTGCAACGTGCCGAACCTGTGACGCCAGGCGCTCGCCTGTAGGAGCGGATTTATCCGCGATGCGGCGCACAGCGGCGCTCGATCTCAAACCCAACGAACACTCCCGCCAATCACACCAAAAAACGCACACAAAAAAATGGGCGACCGAAGTCGCCCTAAATGCCTTGCGTGCTCATGAACCTGGAAGGTCAGCGCGGCTTGCGCTTGTGCGAGTCCTTCCAGATGAAAATGCCCAGGCCGGCAAAGAATGCGAACATCAACCCGACCGTCACCACACCGGCGATAACCACGTTGTCGAAGAACATGTCGGCCTCCCGATTCGCTTGCCGTTGCCTGATGTGTGCAAGGTAGCGAAAACAAGGGCGGGGGAAATTGACCGAAGTCAATGGTGCCCGGGGACGGGCACGCGAGGCGGGCGCAGGGTTGACCTGCGTCAAGTTTCAGCGCTTTTTGGGCTTGCCCTTGGGCTTCTTTTTCTTGGCCTTGCCCAGCGGCATGGCCTGTTCGAACTGCTGGCGCACCTCGTTGAGGCGCTTTTCCTTGAGGTCGTGGACGCGCTTGGCACGTTCGGCATCGAAGTCGATGAGGTTGTCTTGGCTCATGGGTGGGCTCGACGGTCTGCAGAGACCTGCATGATGAAGCCAGGCGCCAGCCGTGACCAGCCCCGTGTCAGACTTCGATGTCGACCAGCAACCCCTGGCGTGGGTGCTCGCCCATCAGCGGCGCCACCGGCACGGTGTTGTCGGCATTGACTTCGTCACCCGGCACCGCTGCATAGCGCTCTTCATCGCCCTTGCTGTTGCGCCGCTGCTGCTGGCGGCGTTGTTCGTCACGCAACAGCAACGCCTGCTCCTGCGGGTCGCGCTGGTGCTTGAGGTCGATGGCACTTTCACTGGACGAAGGCTGCGCGGGGACCACCGGCTTGATGTCGGGGGTCGGCTTGACCGGGTCCTGTTGCGAGGTCACCGGGGCAGCACTGAGCGGAATGATCGGCGGCAGCATGGAAATTCTCCTGTGCCCACTGTATCGGCCACACTTCAGCCAACTTGAGCAGCGATGGCCTGCATTCTACAGCGATTACTGCGCCTCGTCGTCCGGGTCATCATCGGCGGGCGGGCTGGCCTCGCTCCAGGGCCGCTTGTACACCTGCTGCCACACAGCATCCATGTGATCGCGCACTGCCTGCGGCGCGTTCTTCAGCGAAGCGCTGTCTTCACGCTCGCCGCCAATCGGCTCTTCACCGGCCGGGCTGATTTGTGACTGCCCGGTAATGGTGTAGCTGGCCTGGCCTTCGCGCATCTCGATGGCGATGTCGTGGGGGTCGATGCCACCACCGCAAAAGGAATGGCTGGCCACGGTCACTTCGGCGACGCCGTCCTTGTTCAGGTCACTGACATCGGTAACGTCACTGTAAAAGTCGACATCCAGGTCCAGGCCCGGGCAGGTGGTTTCCTGTTCAATCTGCCAGCGCGGCTTGAACGCGTCCTTTTCACCGGCTCGCGCATACAAGGTGGCCTTGAGCACCACCTTGTCGACTTCCTGCTCGGACTCGGCATCCACCGCCTGGCCGTCGCTGCGGCTCAGCACCAGCAGCCCTTCACCGTCGCGGTCGCGAAAGTGCACGCTCTTGATAGGCGTTTGCACGCCCAACACTTCAAGTTGCTCGACCGGGATTGCAGGCAGGGTTTCGAAGTTTTTCTGTTCGCAGGCGGCCAACAGCAGCAAGCTGCCAACGGCCATTGAGGCGTTCAACCAGCGGTGCGTGAGCGGCATGTCAGTCCATAGCCCTCGTCGTCAAGACGGTTTTCTGCGATGAAACAGCTAGACTCATGGTCTTCTAGACTTTGGTCCGCCCGGCCGATCCGTTAACATAGCCGGCTTTTCATCGCGGGAGTTCAGGCAGTATGGCGCAGCAGTATCAACCGGGGCAACGCTGGATCAGCGACAGCGAAGCGGAGCTTGGCCTGGGGACCATTCTGGCCCAGGATGGCCGCTTGCTGACCGTGCTTTACCCAGCCACCGGCGACACCCGCCAGTATTCCCTGCGCAACGCGCCGCTGACCCGCGTGCGCTTCTCGCCAGGTGACCAGATCACGCACTTCGAAGGCTGGAAGCTGACCGTGCGCGAAGTCGAGGACATCGACGGCCTGATGGTTTACCACGGCCTCGACCAGCAGAACCAGGCACGTACCCTGCCGGAAACCCAGCTGTCGAACTTCATCCAGTTCCGCCTGGCCAGCGACCGCCTGTTTGCCGGCCAGATCGACCCGCTGTCGTGGTTCAGCCTGCGTTACAACACCCTGCAACACACCAGCAAGCAAATGCTGTCGTCGCTGTGGGGCCTGGGCGGCTGCCGCGCTCAACCGATCGCTCACCAGTTGCACATTGCCCGCGAAGTGGCCGACCGCAGCGCGCCGCGTGTACTGCTGGCCGACGAAGTGGGCCTGGGTAAAACCATCGAAGCCGGCCTGGTGATCCATCGCCAGCTGCTTTCGGGCCGTGCCAGCCGCGTGCTGATCCTGGTGCCGGAAAACCTCCAGCACCAGTGGCTGGTGGAAATGCGCCGGCGCTTCAACCTGCAGGTAGCGCTGTTCGACGCTGAACGCTTTATCGAGAGCGACGCCAGCAACCCGTTCGAAGACGCCCAGCTGGCGCTGGTGGCACTGGAGTGGCTGGTCGACGACGAAAAGGCCCAGGACGCGCTATTCGCCGCCGGTTGGGACCTGATGGTGGTCGACGAGGCCCACCACCTGGTATGGCACGAAGAACAGGCCAGCCCCGAGTACAGCCTGGTCGAACAACTGGCCCAGGTAATCCCGGGCGTGCTGCTGCTCACCGCCACCCCGGAACAACTCGGCCAGGACAGCCACTTCGCGCGCCTGCGCCTGCTCGACCCCAACCGTTTCCACGACCTGGCCGCCTTCCGCGCCGAGAGCGAAAACTATCGCCCGGTGGCCGAAGCTGTACAGGAGCTGCTCGACGAAGGCCGCCTTTCGCCCAAGGCCCACGCCACCATCCAGGGCTTCCTGGGTGCCGAAGGCGAAGCGCTGCTGGCTGCGGTCAGCGATGGCGACAGCCAGGCCAGTGCCCGCCTGATCCGCGAACTGCTGGACCGCCACGGCACCGGCCGCGTGCTGTTCCGTAACACCCGTGCGGCAATCCAGGGCTTCCCGGAGCGCCAGTTGCACCCCTACCCGCTGGCCAACCCGGAGCAATACGGCATCCTGCCAGCCGGCGAGCATGCCGAGCTGTACCCGGAAGTGGCCTTCCAGGCACAAGGCGAAGCCAGCGAGGAAGAGCGCTGGTGGCGCTTCGACCCTCGCGTCGACTGGCTGATCGACACCCTGAAGATGCTCAAGCGCACCAAAGTATTGGTGATCTGCGCACATGCGGAAACCGCCATGGACCTGGAAGACGCCTTGCGCGTGCGCTCCGGCATCCCGGCAACCGTGTTCCACGAAGGCATGAACATCCTCGAACGCGACCGCGCCGCCGCCTACTTCGCCGATGAAGAGTTCGGCGCCCAAGTGCTGATCTGCTCGGAAATCGGCAGTGAAGGCCGCAACTTCCAGTTCGCCCATCACTTGGTGATGTTCGACCTGCCGGCCCACCCCGACTTGCTCGAACAGCGCATCGGCCGCCTCGACCGGATCGGCCAGAAGCACACCATTGAGTTGCACATCCCGTACCTGCAGGACAGCCCGCAGGAGCGCCTGTTCCAGTGGTACCACGAAGGCCTCAATGCCTTCCTCAATACCTGCCCGACCGGCAATGCCCTGCAACATCAGTTTGGCCCGCGTCTGCTGCAAATGCTTGAAGGCGGCGACGCCAAGGCCTGGGACGCGCTGGTGGCCGAGGCACGCGGTGAGCGCGAGCGCCTGGAAGCCGAACTGCACAGTGGCCGCGACCGCCTGCTGGAGCTGAACTCCGGCGGTGCTGGCGAAGGCCAGGCGCTGGTTGAAGCCATCCTTGAGCAAGACGACCAGTTCGCCCTGCCGATCTACATGGAAACCCTGTTCGACGCTTTTGGCATCGACAGCGAAGACCATTCGGAAAACGCGCTGATCCTCAAGCCGAGCGAGAAAATGCTCGACGCCAGCTTCCCGCTGGGCGACGACGAAGGTGTGACCATCACCTACGACCGTGCCCAGGCGCTGTCACGCGAAGACATGCAGTTCCTCACCTGGGAACACCCCATGGTGCAGGGCGGCATGGATTTGGTGCTGTCCGGCTCGATGGGCAACACGGCCGTGGCGCTGATCAAGAACAAAGCGCTCAAGCCAGGCACTGTCTTGCTGGAGCTGTTGTTCGTCAGCGAAGTGGTGGCGCCGCGCAGCCTGCAACTGGGCCGCTATCTGCCACCCGCGGCGTTGCGTTGCCTGCTCGATGCCAACGGCAACGACTTGGCATCGCGTGTAGCGTTCGAAACCCTGAACGACCAGCTGGAAAGCGTGCCACGGGCCAGCGCCAACAAGTTCGTGCAGGCCCAGCGCGATGTGCTCGCCACGCGTATCAGCGGCGGCGAAGCCAAGGTCATGCCGACCCATGTGGAGCGCGTGGCTGAAGCCCAGCGACGCCTGGCTGCCGAGGCTGACGAAGAACTGGCACGCCTGACAGCGCTCAAAGCCGTGAACCCGAGCGTGCGTGACAGCGAGATCGACGCTTTGCGCAAGCTGCGCGAAGATGGCCTGGCGATGCTGGACAAGGCAGCACTGCGCCTGGAAGCGATCCGCGTACTGGTCGCTGGCTGACGTGTGCAAGCCCTATCGTCGCTCAATCGACGATAGGGCCACCCCTTATATCCTCCCGCTATCAACTACATATCCAAATCGTTGAAATCAAAGCGCCATTAGTCAGGAAGGGTTAAACACCTCTTCCTATACTGCCCCTGTGCGTCAACACGACGAAGAGGCAAGCAATGGAATGGCTGGGTCTGCAACTATTCGCCGAACTCCCTGCAACCGGACGGATCGTCATCGATTGCAGGCATGAACCGTTACTGGTTCTGATCGCTTTTGCCGTGGCCAGCGCTGCCTGCTTTGCCACGCTCGACATGGCCGAGCGCCAGTCACACAGCGAGAACCCGCGCGCGCAACGCCAATGGCGAATGCTCGGCGCCTGCTGCCTCGCCGGTGGTATCTGGGCCATGCACTTCATCAGCATGCTGGCCTTCCAGGCCCCCCTGGAAGTGCATTACGACGCCTCGCTGACCGGCCTTTCATTGCTGATTGCCCTGGTGGTGGCCTGGCTGGCCATGTCCAGCCTCGACCGCAGTGAAATGCGCCCGCTGCATTACCTGCAAAGTGCCTTGCTCATTGGCCTGGGTATCGTGCTGATGCACTTTGTCGGCATGGCCGCCTTGCAAACCGGCGCCCAGCAGTACTACCAAACCGGCCTGTTGCTCACCAGTGCAGCCATCGCCCTGCTCACCAGCCTTGCGGCCTTGCTGTTGGCCCGCTACTTCCGCAACGGCGCTGGCACATTGCACCAAGCCATGAAATATGGCGCCAGCCTGCTGATGGCTGGCGGCATCATCGCCACCCACTTCACCGCCATGGCGGCCATGACCCTGGTGATCCCGGCCGACACCGCGTTGCGCCTGCCTTCTGGCGATAACAGCCTGCAACTGGGGCTGACGGTCGCGTTCATCACCCTGTTGATCAGCGGCAGCTGCATCAGCGCTGCCCTGGCGGACAAAAAGCTGCAAAGCAAGGAAGAAGACTTGCGCCGCTACAGCATGCTGCTCAACCAGCTGGACCAGGCCCGAGCCTCGTTGCAGCAAGCGGCCCATTACGACGCCCTGACCAACCTCATCAACCGGCGCGGCTTCAACCAGGTGTTCGCCGAACGCCTCGCTGAACAAGACCCCAGCCAGGACCGGCTGGCGGTCATGTTCCTCGACATCGACCACTTCAAGCGCATCAACGACAGCCTCGGCCATGATGCCGGCGACCAACTGCTGAAAGTCATCGCGGGCCACATCAAGGCCGCCACTCGCAGCCACGACCTGGTCGCTCGCTTTGGCGGCGACGAGTTTTGCGTTGTCACCAGCCTCAAGGGCCACGACGATGCACGGCACCTGGCGCAGCGCATCATGCAGCGGATGAAAGACCCGATCGACCTGAGCGGGCGACGCATGGTCATGTCCACCAGCATCGGCATCAGCATTTACCCCGACGATGGGCTGACGGCTGAAGAGCTGCTCAAACACGCCGACCTGGCCCTGTATCAGTCCAAGGGGAGCGGGCGCAACAGCCTGCATTTCTTCAACAACAGCCTGAAAAGCCGCGCCACACTGGAGTTGCAACTGGAAGAAGAACTGCGCGTGGCCCTGCTGGAAGAACGCGGCCTGTGTGTGCACTACCAGCCTATCTTCGACCTGCAAAGCGGCCAGGTGGCCAAGCTGGAAGCGCTGGTGCGCTGGCAGCACCCGCAGCACGGCTTGCTGAGCCCGGACCGCTTCATCGGCATCGCTGAAGCCAACGGCCTGATCGTGGACCTCGACCTGTGGGTGCTACGCCACGCCTGCGAGGACCTGGCGCAGCTACATCGTCACGGCTACACCAGCCTCAAAGTCACGGTGAACTGCTCGGCAGTGACATTGGGCCACGAACCACTGGCCAACGAGGTAGAGATGGCGCTGTTCCAGGCGGGCATTGCGCCCCGCCACCTGGAAATCGAAGTGACCGAGAACGCGTTGATGGGCGATATCCAGCGCACTATCTGCCTGCTCAAACGCATCCGCGCACAGGGGGTAAGCCTGTCGGTCGATGACTTCGGCACCGGCTATTCCTCGCTGGCCTACCTCAAACACCTGCCACTGGATGTGCTCAAGATCGACCGATCGTTCCTGCAAGGCGTACCGGGCAGCCAGAAAGACCGCGAAATCGTGCAAGCCATCATCATCATGGCCCACACCCTGCACCTGCAGGTGGTCAGCGAAGGCGTCGAGACCATCGAGCAGTACGCGTTTCTGGAGGCCAACGGCTGCAACTTCCTGCAAGGTTACCTGCTAAGCCGCCCGGTGCCGCTTGCAGACCTGCGGCCGATCCTCGATCAGCTCGACCGCCAGCAAGCCGCCATTACGGCTTGCTGCGATACAGCTCTACAAGGGTCGCCGGATCTTTTTGCAGATACCCCTGGCTACCGTGAAGTCGCATCAACTGCGCGGCGAGGCCACTGAGCGGCGTTGCCGCGCCCTGCTCGCGGGCCAGTTTGACCGCGCCGTCGAGGTCCTTCAGCAGCGTGCGTACGTGCCATTTTACGGGTTCGAAGCGGCTTTCGGCCATTTGTGGGGCCAGGATCTGCAGCGGTTTGGAGTCGGCGAAACCACCGGCCAGGGCCTCTGCGATCAATGTTGCATCTACGCCAGACTGCTCAGCCAAAGCCACTACTTCTGCAATGACCAACGCATTGCACGCCACGATCATCTGGTTGCAGGCCTTGGTCACTTGCCCTGCCCCCACCCCGCCCATGTGGGTCACCCGCTGGCCAAGCACTTCCAGTACTGGCCGCGCACGCTGCAAATCAGCCGTATCGCCGCCGACCATGATCGCCAACGTACCCGCCTCCGCCCCCGGCGTGCCACCGGAAACCGGCGCATCCAGCCAGGCCATGCCGCACAGGGCCGCCAGTTCGGCAGCCATCTCACGGGTGGCAGTGGGTTCAAGGCTGGAAAAGTCGACCAGCAACTGGCCACGGCTGCCACCTTGAGCAACGCCCTGGTCACCAAACACCACATCACGTACCACCGCCGTGTCGGCCAGGCACAGCAGTACCAGGTCGCATTCCTGAGCCAGCACGGCGGGAGTGGCCACCATTCGGGCACCGGCGGCAACCAAGGATGCGCATTTTTCCGGGCTGCGGTTCCACACGATCAGCGGAAAACCGGCGGCCAGCAGGCGACGGCACATGGGCAGGCCCATCAGCCCGATACCGGCGAATCCAAGGGTGGGTAATGCAGTGCTCATGAAGGGCTCCTGGCCATCTTGTTATTTGGAAGGCCACGATCGGGCCCATTACGCATTTCGTAAACTGTTACCGCCACGCCAAATTGTTACCGACCGCCACCGGGCCTGAACACTATCAAGCACCAAATTGAGGCAGCTGTGCATTTATGCGCACCAAAATAAGTCTGCGTTATTCGGTCGCCTTGGCCTGAATGACGATGAACGGTGATACCACCACTGCCCATATCTCTGGATCGCGGTTTTGCAGGTCGAGCGCTTGCTCTGCCGACACAGGCCCAACCACGCCATCATTACGCCACTTGGCGAAGATCTCGCTGCGATTCTCGGCCATTGCCTCGGCAACCGCGATCAGGTCCAGGCTGGGGTCGACCCAAATCAGGTCACCCTTGGCCCAGAAACGCTCCAAAGCTTTCCACTCGATTGTCGCCGTCTCGCCGAGCAATTTGGCATAGAGGGTGCTTGTTTGATCAGTCATGGGTTTTTTCCCGCAAATCGGCCAACGAAAAATGGCCAGTATTTTTGCAGAAAAACCCGGTTTCAAATAAGTAATTTGGTCGAACGGCCCGAATCTTGTGGGGTAAGGGCCAAGGTACGGGCACTTTGATGGCGCTTTTTTGTATCTTTGTTTCGATCATGCGACAAGCCCCGGTTTAGGCACTTTTCGCCCGCTTTTCAAGCGCTCGAACAGCGCTCTACACTGTACCGGTACAGTTCCGGGACATGTTCCGGGGGAAGGTGGGCATGCAGTATGGCGTGGCCATGCCGCAAATCCCGCCCGGTCTGTAGCCCTGGCCGCCAGGACTATAAGAATTACAACAGAATGAGTGGAGCACTAATGATCAAGATTTCCAAGCTGTTCGCCGCAATGGTTCTGGCCGGGGTAGCCAGCCATTCGTTTGCCGCCGACACCATCAAAATTGGCATCGCCGGCCCGAAAACCGGGCCAGTGACCCAATACGGCGACATGCAGTTCATCGGCGCCAAACAGGCCATCAAGGACATCAACGCCAAGGGCGGCGTCGATGGCAAAATGCTTGAGGCCAAGGAATACGACGACGCGTGCGACCCTAAACAGGCCGTGGCAGTCGCCAACAAAGTGGTCAACGACGGCGTCAAGTTCGTCATCGGCCACCTGTGCTCCAGCTCCACCCAGCCAGCGTCCGACATCTACGAAGACGAAGGCGTGATCATGATCACCCCGGCTGCCACCAGCCCGGAAATCACCGCCCGTGGCTACAAGCTGATCTTCCGTACCATCGGCCTGGACAGCGCCCAGGGCCCGGCGGCCGGCAACTACATCGCCGACCACGTCAAGCCTAAGGTTGTTGCCGTACTGCACGACAAGCAGCAATACGGTGAAGGCATCGCCACCGCGGTCAAGCAAACCCTCGAAGGCAAAGGCACGAAGGTTGCCGTCTTCGAAGGCCTGAACGCCGGTGACAAGGACTTCTCCTCGATCATCCAGAAGCTCAAGCAAAACAACGTCGACTTCGTTTACTACGGCGGCTACCACCCAGAGCTGGGCCTGATCCTGCGCCAAGCTCAGGAAAAAGGCCTGAAAGCCAAATTCATGGGCCCGGAAGGCGTGGGTAACGACTCCATTTCGCAGATCGCCCAGAACGCCTCCGAAGGCTTGCTGGTTACCCTGCCGAAGTCCTTTGACGCAGACCCTGCGAACAAGGCCATCGTCGACGCTATCAAGGCTGATGGCAAAGACCCGAGCGGCCCGTTCGTGTTCCCGGCCTACTCGGCTGTTGAGCTGATCGCCGAAGGCATCAAGGCTGCCAAGTCCGAAGACACCGACAAGGTGGCTGCTGCCATCCACGCCGGCACCTTCAAGACCCCGACCGGCGAGCTGTCGTTCGACGCCAAAGGCGATCTGAAAGACTTCAAGTTCGTGGTCTACGAATGGCACTTCGGCAAGCCGAAAACCGAAGTATCCCCTCAGTAACTGCGTGACTAAATAGCTGACCGTAAAAGCCCACTGTGCGAGCAGTGGGCTTTGTTTTACGAGGTTCATGGGCCTGAATGCCGCGATCCGGCAACGGGCTCACCTGAAAATCTTAAAACCGTCACCCGCGGTTTCCTGGCCGTCACCCGGCCGGCGAAATGCAAATCAGGTTTTTAGGAGCGCTGTAATGCCTGAGATCTACCATTTCTTCCAACAACTGGTTAATGGATTGACCATCGGCAGCACCTACGCCTTGATCGCCATCGGTTACACGATGGTGTACGGCATCATTGGCATGATCAACTTCGCCCACGGCGAGGTGTACATGATCGGTTCCTACGTGGCCTTCATCGCCCTGGCGGGCCTGGCCATGATGGGTATCCATTCGTTGCCGATCCTGATGACCGTCGCCTTCGTCGCGACGATCTGTGTTACCAGTGCCTATGGCTACAGCATCGAACGGGTCGCCTACCGCCCCCTGCGCAACAGCAACCGTTTGATCCCACTGATTTCCGCCATCGGCATGTCGATTTTCCTGCAGAACACCGTGTTGCTTTCACAGGACTCCAAGGACAAATCCATCCCTAACCTGATCCCCGGGAGCATCTCCTTCGGGCCGGGCGGTGCTGAAGAAGTCCTGATCAGCTACATGCAGATCCTGGTGTTCGTGGTCACCCTGGTGGCTATGACGTGCCTGACCCTGTTCATCTCCCGTTCCCGCCTGGGCCGCGCCTGCCGCGCCTGTGCCGAGGACATCAAGATGGCCAACCTGCTGGGCATCAACACCAACAACATCATCGCCCTCACTTTCGTCATCGGCGCCGCTCTGGCGGCCGTGGCGGCCGTGCTGCTGAGCATGCAGTATGGGGTGATCAACCCCAACGCCGGTTTCCTGGTGGGCCTGAAGGCCTTCACCGCGGCGGTACTGGGCGGCATCGGCAGCATCCCGGGCGCCATGCTCGGCGGGCTGGTGCTGGGCGTTGCCGAAGCGTTTGGCGCCGACATCTTCGGTGACCAGTACAAGGACGTAGTGGCATTCGGCTTGTTGGTTCTTGTCTTGCTGTTCCGGCCGACCGGCATCCTGGGCCGCCCGGAGGTTGAAAAAGTATGAACAAAAATCTCAAACAGGCGTTTTTCGCCGCCTTGCTGGTGTGGGCCGTGGCCTTCCCGGTACTGGGCCTGAAACTGAGCATCGACGGCATCAGCCTTGTCGTGCACAGCCAAGGGTCGTTCACCATCAGCATCATTGCCGTGTGCTCGGTGCTGATGTTCCTGCGCGTGCTGTTCGACAAGCAGTGGAGCTCGGTGGTGGGCCGCCGCTCGGACCGCAAGCTGGTGCCGGCGTCGGTCAGCAACTTCATGACCCTGCCGAAAACCCAACGCTGGGTGATCATGGGCCTGATCGTGGTTGCACTGGTGTGGCCGTTCTTCGGCTCGCGCGGGGCAGTCGACATCGCCACGCTGATCCTGATCTACGTGCTGCTGGGCCTGGGCCTGAACATCGTGGTGGGCCTGGCCGGCCTGCTCGACCTCGGCTACGTGGGCTTCTACGCAGTGGGCGCATACAGCTACGCCATGCTGTCGCACTACCTGGGCTGGAGCTTCTGGATGTGCCTGCCGATCGCCGGCCTGATGGCCGCCACCTTCGGCTTCCTGCTCGGCTTCCCGGTGCTGCGCCTGCGCGGTGACTACCTGGCGATCGTGACCCTGGGTTTTGGCGAAATCATTCGCCTTTTCCTGCGTAACCTCACCGACTGGACCGGCGGCCCCAACGGCATCAGCAACATCGAGAAGCCAACCTTCTTCGGCCTCACGTTCGAGCGCCGCGCGGCAGAGGGTATGCAGACCTTCCACGAGTTCTTCGGGCTGGAATACAACTCGATCAACAAGGTCATCTTCCTCTACCTGGTGGCCCTGCTGCTGGCCCTGCTGGCACTGTTCGTCATCAACCGCCTGCTGCGCATGCCGATCGGCCGTGCCTGGGAAGCGCTGCGTGAAGACGAAATCGCCTGCCGTGCACTTGGCCTGAACCCGACTGTGATCAAACTCTCGGCCTTCACCCTTGGCGCCTGCTTCGCCGGTTTCGCCGGCAGCTTCTTCGCCGCGCGTCAGGGCCTGGTGACACCTGAGTCGTTCACCTTCATCGAGTCGGCGATCATCCTCGCCATCGTCGTGCTTGGCGGCATGGGCTCTCAGTTGGGCGTGATTCTCGCGGCCATCGTGATGATCCTGCTCCCAGAACTGATGCGTGAGTTCAGCGAATACCGGATGCTGATGTTCGGTGCGCTGATGGTGTTGATGATGATCTGGCGTCCGCAAGGCTTACTGCCTATGCAACGTCCACACATGGAGCTGCATCGATGAGCCGTGAAATTCTGCAAGTCAGCGGCCTGAGCATGCGCTTCGGCGGTTTGTTGGCGGTAAACGGCGTAGGCCTGACCGTCAAGGAAAAACAAGTGGTGGCATTGATCGGCCCGAACGGCGCCGGCAAGACCACCGTGTTCAACTGCCTGACCGGCTTCTACAAGCCCAGCGGTGGCACCATTCTGCTGGACGGTCAGCCGATTCAGGGCCTTGCGGGCCATCAGATTGCCCGCAAGGGCGTGGTGCGGACCTTCCAGAACGTGCGCCTGTTCAAGGAAATGACCGCACTGGAAAACCTGCTGATCGCCCAGCACCGCCACCTCAACACCAACTTCTTCGCCGGCCTGTTCAAAACCCCGAGCTTCCGCCGCAGCGAAAAGGAGGCCATGGAGCGTGCGCAGTACTGGCTGGAGAAGGTCAACCTGACCGAATTCGCCAACCGCACCGCCGGCACTCTGGCCTACGGCCAGCAGCGCCGCCTGGAAATCGCCCGCTGCATGATGACCCAGCCACGGATCATCATGCTCGACGAGCCTGCTGCCGGCCTGAACCCCAAGGAAACCGAAGACCTCAAGGCCTTGATCGCCTACCTGCGTGAGTCGCACAACGTCACCGTGCTGCTGATCGAGCACGACATGAAGCTGGTGATGAGCATTTCCGACCACATCGTCGTGATCAACCAGGGCACCCCCCTGGCCCACGGTACCCCGGAGGAAATCCGCGACAACCCTGAAGTGATCAAAGCCTACCTGGGGGAAGCGTAAATGCTGAAGTTCGAAAACGTTTCCACCTTCTACGGCAAGATCCAGGCGCTACACAGCGTCAACGTGGAAATCAACCAGGGTGAGATCGTCACCCTGATCGGTGCCAACGGTGCTGGCAAATCGACCTTGCTGATGACCCTTTGCGGCTCGCCCCAGGCGCACAGCGGCAGCATCAAGTACCTGGGCGAAGAGCTGGTCGGCCAGCCCTCCTCGCACATCATGCGCAAGAGCATCGCCGTGGTCCCTGAGGGCCGCCGCGTGTTCGCCCGCCTGACTGTTGAGGAAAACCTGGCCATGGGCGGTTTCTTCACCAACAAAGGCGATTATCAGGAGCAACTGGACAAAGTGCTGCAACTGTTCCCGCGCCTGAAGGAGCGCTACGAGCAGCGCGGCGGCACCATGTCCGGTGGCGAGCAACAGATGCTGGCCATCGGCCGGGCGCTGATGAGCAAGCCCAAACTGCTGCTGCTCGACGAACCGTCGCTGGGGTTGGCGCCGATCATCATTCAGCAGATCTTCGACATCATCGAACAGCTGCGCCGCGATGGCGTGACTGTGTTTTTGGTGGAGCAGAATGCCAACCAGGCGCTGAAAATTGCTGACCGGGCTTACGTGCTGGAGAACGGCCGGGTGGTGATGCAGGGGACAGGTGAAGCGTTGTTGACCGATCCCAAAGTACGGGACGCGTACCTTGGAGGCTGAGTTCATCTACTGATGGCCACCGTACAAACGCCCCGACACTTCGGGGCGTTTTTTGCGTTGTGGATTCGCTCAGGCTGCCTCAGGTCCGCGGCCCACTAAGTGTTGTCATCCTCGATGTACTCAAACTTAGCATCTTGGGCCCGGGTCAACGGAAGGGTCACTTTTATTAGCGGCAAGCGCTCTCCTCCGTGGTTTTCATAATCTGCACGATCAAGTTTGGCGGCTACCAAACCGGTGTTATTGGTATAGAAGAATGCCTGTATTGGCCACTCCCGTGCAGGTGGCTGGGCACCGCTTACCGCCGCAATTATCAACTCATTCTGCTGAGTAAAACGCTTATCGCTGTCACTGCTGGCCATCTCCTTGACTTTTTGACTTTCTCCCAACCAAATGGCAGCCATCGCAGAGCCCTCCATTGAAGTATCCACATTGTACGCACAGATAGTAGGTCCTTCATAACCTACGCCCACGTACTTGGCAACCCACTCAGCAGCCCATGCCACACCGACCCAAGGACACCTTCTCTCAGTGGGAACCTGCGTCTGTCCAACGCCGCACCGGGTACCCGTTGAATTATTGGTCCAACCGTCATTCGGGTAAATACACATCGGCTTGACCTTGAATTTGTGGCTTGGCGTTGTTTCCAATGAGAAGAGAATCAGCCCATTACTCCCTTCAAAGGCCAAAGACTTAAACTTACCATCTCGACGCAAAAAAGAATAAGACACCGAACGCAATGCTTGTGATTGGGGGCTGGGTTCCCAAGACCTGTAATTGGGTGAGTATGTGGTTATACGAAGCATTACGCCATTGCAGTAGTAGGCCGGATTCTGGCCAGCACAATATTTAGTGGTATCGTTGTAGCGATTTGTCAGTGCCTGTGCCACTGCAGGACCGTCAGCTACATTCTGCGGCTGCACCACACTGCGTGTGCCAAGCGTGCCCTCACGTTTAGAAGCATCAACTGTATTAGATACAACATCTTCTTTCTGATGAACGGTGCAAGCCGACAAAAAAACCAGAATCACAACCGCAAGCTGCTTCTTCATGATTCACCTCGAAACGATGTAAGTTAATGTCATGCGTTATACAGTGCGAGCGCTCCCCTGGGAGAACCCCCAAAACTGAAAACATACTCGCTGAAATCGGGCCACCCCACCAACCAACACTCAATGTAAAAATCCTCTTACACCGAGTTCCAACCACCGCAAGCAATAGCCCTAGACCGAAGTTAAACGCACCTCTGACCTCATCGACAACTAGCAAAAATATCAGGTGCGCGCGGCTAAAGATCCCCATACTCTTTCTGATTAGCAAAAAATTACTGCTGCTTGCCTCCTCCAAAAGTTAATGTCACCCGCAAAAACAAAGGTATCGCTTCAAGTGCGTCACGTAAGCGCTTGAGAATACCGGCCAGCCTAAGTAACGTGACCAGCCCTTTCCCAGCATTGTGGAGCTCGCCCCATGCGCCTCACCCCTGCCCTACTGCTCACCAGCCTTCTGCCCCTGTTCGCCGGCTGCCAGCTCATGGCCAATCAACCCACCGACCCGAACATTGGCACCCTGCGCATGCAGGGCGAATTGAGCGCAGCAGGTGGCCAATTGCTGTTCAAGCCCTGCAGCGAGGCACGCCAGTTCGTGATCAACGACACCGGCGCTACCGGCATCCTCCAGGAAGCTGCCGGCCTCGCCGACAGCGCCAATGACAAGCTGTTCGCCGATGTGCGTGGTCGCCTCACCGGCGCCAAGCAGGCCAATAACGATGGTGTACTGGAAGTGCGGCGCCTGTACCGCCTGGAATCTTCGACCCGCGCCTGTGACGACCCCAACTTCAAACAGCTGACACTGCGCGCCAGTGGTCAAGAACCGTTCTGGACGGTGAAAGCCAGTGGTAAGGGGATGGTCATCGAACGCCCCGGTAAAGATCCGCTGCCCCTGCCGTTCCTTGAAGAAGAGGTACCCGGTGGTGGCCTGAACCTGACCAGCGAAGCCAATGGCCAGCACGTCGAATTGTGGGTGGCTCCGCAACGCTGCGTGGACAGCGCCAGCGGTGCAGTGCGCCACCTGCGGGCTGAGTTGAAAATCGATGGCCAGACCTTACAGGGCTGCGGTTATTACGGCGGTGCGCGCGACAACTGACAGATCAGGTACACAGTAGCCGGGTCGATGGCCCGGCGCTGTAAGACAATCGCGAGTAAGTGTCAATTGTCGCCAGGGATGTACTCGAATTTAGCATCCTCTGCTTGTGAAGCAGGCATGGTGACTTTTATGAGGGGCAAGTTTATGCTCGTTTTAGCTAAAAAGTTGGCTTTGTCCTTCTTGGCATCGGCAAGCCCGGTAGCATTTAGGTAAAAGAACGCTTGCAGGGGTAATGTCGCGCCGATACCTCTTGCCCAGGTCTTGAGCACCAACTCGTTATGTTGCGTGAACCTCTTGTCTATTGGTGCGCCCTGTGACTTTGCCAACACGCCCGCATAGAACGCCGGACCGGCCAGATGATTTTGACTGTCACGAACATTGAACGCACACAGTTTGTTATTTGCCTGAGCTTACGCATTATATAAATTTATCCACTGCTGTGCCGTTGTAATGCTTTGAATTCCACAAGGACGGCTGGTCGCATTATTATCGGCGTAGGGACCGCAACGTTCTCCTGTGCGGTCATTGGTATAACCGTCAATCGGAAAAATGCACAGCACATCAGGGTCCATTTTGTCTGGTGGCGCACTGAAAATCGGGTAGAGTATGTAACCGTTGCTCAGACTCCAGGCAAGCCGAGAAAATTTGCTATCTTTGCGCACATAACTAAACGATTGCGCGCCCAGCCTTACTGAGTTATCACTTGGATCCCAGGAGTCATAATCAGGGCTGTACGTTGTGATGCGAAGAATGACACCACTGCATAAAAAAGCCGGTGTGGATGGCTTACCGCAATCCTGTCTTGTATCGGCATAGCGGGCCGTCAAGTCAGCCGCCGTTTCCGGACCATCAACAGTAATGACGGCCGTCGGGAGTGAAGAAACATGGGGACGCGAGGGTTCACGATGGATCTGACACGCGGCCAGGGACAACACCACTGCGAGCCCAATAATCATTTTCATGCGGAATATTCCAATAGAGGTCATTCCAAGCCACTGGAGAGTTCACTGCACATCAACCAGACCATTGGAAGCAAGATTAAAATTTGAGAAGCATCCTCACAACTGACAGTTTTATCAGTTGTTGAGAATCCAACGCTAAACTACACTCCTCCCTTTTCAAGCCAAACTACTTGGTATTTGGCATGTAGCTCTCTCAATGCTTGAGTCCGGCACGCGTCATCTGCACGAGGTTGTGATCGCGAGATCGACAACCGGTGCTGATTTCTTCTGCCTGTGCAGGCGGCGAACAGCTTATACTTGGCGGTTTGTGTAAAGCCGCCGGCCGCCCATGGCCGGGATACTGGACCCTGCCATGCTACGAATCACCGAACTGAAGCTGCCCCTGGACCATCCCGACGAAGCCCTGCGCGAGGCCATCGTACAGCGCCTGGGCATCCGCGATGAGCAACTGCTCAGCTTCACCCTGTTCAAGCGCAGCTACGACGCACGCAAGAAGAACAGCGAACTGCTGTTCATCTACACCATTGATCTGGAAGCCAGCAACGAAGCCGAGCTGCTGAGCAAGTTCGCCGACGATCGCAACATCGACATTGCCCCGGACGTCAGCTACAAGTTCGTTGGCCATGCGCCGGCCGGCCAGCAGGAGCGCCCGATCGTGGTGGGCTTCGGCCCCTGCGGTATCTTCGCCGGCCTGTTGCTGGCGCAGATGGGTTTCAAGCCGATCATCCTCGAACGTGGCAAGGAAGTGCGCCAGCGCACCAAGGACACCTGGGGCCTGTGGCGTAAAAGCGTGCTCAACCCTGAGTCCAACGTGCAGTTCGGTGAAGGCGGCGCCGGCACGTTCTCCGACGGCAAGCTGTACAGCCAGATCAAAGACCCGAACCACCATGGCCGCAAGGTGCTGGAAGAGTTCGTCAAAGCCGGTGCACCGGACGAGATTCTGTACATCAATAAACCACACATCGGCACCTTCCGCCTGACCGGCATGGTCGAGCAGATGCGCCAGGACATGATCGCCATGGGGGCCGAGGTGCGCTTCCAGCAGAAGGTCACCGACCTGCTGGTCGAGGACGGCCAACTGACCGGCGTGGTACTGGAGAGCGGCGAACAGCTGCATTCCCGCCATGTGGTGCTGGCGCTGGGCCACAGTGCTCGGGACACCTTCCGCATGCTGCATGCCAAAGGCGTGTACATGGAAGCCAAGCCGTTCTCCGTAGGCTTCCGCATCGAGCACCCGCAAACACTGATCGACAAGGCGCGCCTTGGCAAATATGCCGGCCACCCGAAACTGGGCGCCGCCGACTACAAGCTGGTGTACCACGCCAAGAACGGCCGATCGGTGTACAGCTTCTGCATGTGCCCAGGCGGCACCGTGGTTGCGGCCACCAGTGAGCCGGGCCGGGTGGTGACCAACGGCATGAGCCAGTACTCGCGTAACGAGCGCAATGCCAACTCGGGCATCGTGGTGGGTATCGACCCCGAGCGCGACTACCCGGGTGGCCCGCTGGCCGGTATCGAACTGCAAGAGCGGCTGGAAGCCCACGCCTACATCATGGGTGGGAGCAACTACCAGGCGCCTGCACAGTTGGTGGGTGATTTTGTAGCCGGCAAGCCATCGACGGCGCTCGGGAGCGTCGAGCCGTCCTACAAGCCGGGCGTCACTCTGGGTGACCTCGCGCCAAGCCTGCCGGATTTCGCCATCGAAGCGATTCGCGAAGCGCTGCCGGCGTTTGATCGCCAGATCAAGGGTTACAACCTGCACGACGCCGTGCTGACCGGGATCGAAACGCGCACATCGTCGCCACTGCGTATTACCCGTGGCGCGGACTTCCAGAGCCTGAACATGAAGGGCTTGTTCCCGGCGGGTGAAGGCGCGGGTTATGCGGGCGGGATTCTGTCGGCGGGTGTAGACGGTATTCGCATTGCCGAAGCAGTGGCGCGGGATATGCTCGGGCTTTGAAGTCCGGTTGACTGTACTGGCCCCTCGCGGATGAATCCGCTCCTACAGGACGCATAAAACCTGTAGGAGCGGATTCATCCGCGAAAGGCCGGCACAGATACTAAAAAACCCCGAACGAGCCAAGCCCGTTCGGGGTTTTTTGTTGCTTCGCAATCAGTGCGTAACGCGGCTGGTACCGTCCACGGTCATGATGCGCACACGCTCGCCAACGCGGAAGACTTCATTCTCCTGCACGGCCTGCACATAGGCGCGCATACTGCCATCGTCCTCACGCACGGTAATTTCCACACCCTGCGTACGAGTCAGGCCTTCCTCGGCCGCAGAGCCCGCCAGGCCACCGGCCACGGCACCAATTACCGCGGCAACGATACTGCCACGGCCACCGCCAATGGCACTACCGGCGACACCACCAACGATGGCACCGGCACCACCGCCGATCGGGGTCTTGGTACCTTCGATCTTGACGGGGCGCAGGGATTCGATAGTCCCCATGCGCACAGTCTGCACGCGACGGGCCTCATCACGGGAGTAGCTGTCGCCGGTCAGGCTCGAGGCACAGCCCCCCAGCAACAACGACATGGTGGTAAAGGTCGCCACCAGCAAAGCGGATTTACGCATGGGTAAAGTCTCCATAAGTCATGGTGTCCATTAGACGCCGCCGATTGACAACTGTCACGGTACACACGTAACAAAATTGTTTTCATTCAGCTGCGGTACAGCGTTCACTGCCCGGCTCTGACGTCAGACCAAGGATAGACAGGGATTACTTCACCGGCGTAAAGGTTGCTCAGGGCGCCAGACGTTCCCGCGACCATTGCCCGTCAACCAGCCGATAGTTCAGGCGGTCATGCAGGCGGCTGGAACGCCCCTGCCAGAACTCGATGCGCTCAGGCAGCAACCGGTAACCACCCCAGTGTTCCGGGCAGTGCGGCTGGGTGTCGCTGAAACGGGCCTCGGTCGCCTTGACCAGCCCTTCCAGTTCTTCACGGTTGGCAATCACCCGGCTTTGCGGCGAGGCCCAGGCGCCCAGCCGACTTCCCAACGGCCGCACCTGGTAGTAATCGTCCGACTCCTTGGCCGTAACCTTTTCTACACGCCCTTCGATACGCACCTGGCGCTCCAGTGCCGGCCAAAAGAATGTCATTGCGGCAAAAGGATTGGCCAGCAGCTGCTGGCCCTTGGCACTTTCATAGTTGGTGAAGAAGGTGAAACCGCGATCATCGAGGCCCTTCAACAACAGCACACGGCAATGAGGACGCCCCTCGCCATCCACCGTGGCGAGGGTCAGGGCATTGGCTTCCACTGGGGGTTGCTCGGTTTTCACCGCATCGGCAAACCACTGATGGAACAAGGCAAACGGCTCGCCCGGGGCCTGGGCTTCGGCCAGGCCATCTCGGGTGTAGTCGCGGCGCATATCGGCCAGGGATTGGGTCATGGCTGCGTTCCTTGACGATCAGTTGGTCTTCGCAGGGGTGTTGGCGGCGACTTTCTTGTCGGCCGTGGCTTTCTTGGCGGCAGGCTTGGCCGGGGCGGCTTTCTTTTTGGCAGCCGGCTTGGCTGGCGCTTTGGCGGTAGCCTTTTTAGCGGCTGGCTTGGCAGCCGCTTTTACAGCTGGCTTGCTTTCGGCGACCTTGGCAGCAGGAGCCTTGGCGTCCTGGGTGGCAACCATCGAAGCGGCGCTGGCTGCAGGCACTGGCTTCTGGTACTTGGCCAGCAGCGCAAGCATGGTGTTCTGCGGCGTCAGCAGCATTTCCACGCGACGGTTCAGGGCACGGCCCTCGGCGCTGTCGTTGGCGGCACGCGGCATTTCCGAACCCATGCCCTTGAGCGACAGGCGATCACGCTGCAGGCCACTCAGGCGGAAGATAGCCGACACCGAGGCGGCGCGCTCCAGGCTGAGCTTCTGGTTGGCAGCGGCAGCACCGCTGGTGTCGGCATGGCCCAACACCAGCACGGCAGTCTTGGGGTCGCCCTCGACGGCCTTGGCCACACGGGTGATCGGCCCCAGGCTCATCGGCAGGAGCATGTTCGGGCGGTCCGGGTTGTAGGAGCTGTCCGCCGGAATGGTCACGACCAGCACGTTTTCACGGCGCTCCAGCTCCAGCTTGCTGTCCTTGATGGCTTCACGCAGCTTCGGCTCGTATTGGTCCAGCCAAGCCTGGGTGGCCTTTTCGTCAATCTTCGGCACGACAGGACCCTGGGCCTGCTTGTCGTCACCACCAAACGGCCACCACCAGCGGCTGGCGCTCTCGGATTTTGCGTCAGCCTTGGCAACCTTTTCAGTCACGGCCTGTTTCACTTCCTGCTCGGCAACCTTGTCCGAACCAAACGGCCACCAGCTGCTGCCGCCCTCCTTGGAGGCGTCCTGGGAGTGGCTGGCACAGCCGGTCACGGCAGTCAGGCACAGCGCGAGAGCTAAGGTTTTATGTGAAGACATCAGCGATACACCATGAAATAGAAAGAAAATTTGCCAAAACGGTTCAGGCGCTGGCATTCAGGATAGACAAAGGGGTTGCGCAATACCCGCGTTACCCGATCAAAGGCAACTGCGAAGCACCCGAACCAAGTGCTGGGCGCGCGGGTCCATCAGCACGTAGGGGCCGAGGGTATTGACCACGAAACCGAAGGCCACATCGTACTCGGGGTCGGCAAAACCGACCGAGCCGCCCGCCCCTGGATGCCCGAAGGCACGGGCGCCGAGGCCGAATGTGGCATTGGCCACATCGGGCTGGTCGAGCATGCAACCGAGGCCGAAGCGGGTTTGCGTCAGCAGGGTACGGTCTTGGCCGATGCTGTGCTCACGGGTCAGTTCGTCGAGCAGTTCGGACTCGAGCAGGCTGCCATCGAGCACACCGGCATAGAAGCCGGCCAGGCTGCGGGCGTTGCCATGGCCATTGGCCGCTGGCTGCTGCATACGCCGCCATTCCGGTTTGTTGGTGCTGGTCAGAATCGCCGGCGGGTTGGTGAAAGCCCGGGTCGACAGCGCTTCAGGCTCTCGCATGGTTACCTGCAACAGGCGCTGGGCTGCCGCATCGCCAGCATTGCCTTTACCGCGGGCGATGTGCGCCACGCGATGGAACTCTTCGTCTGCAAGACCGACATGGAAGTCCAACCCCAGTGGCCGTGCAGTGCGGGCAACGATCGACTCGCCCGGGCCACGGCCATCGGCGCGGCGGATCAGTTCGCCAATCAGCCAGCCATAAGTGATGGCGGCGTAGCCATGCTCGGTGCCTGGCACCCACCACGGGCTTTCGGCGGCCAGGGCATCGACCATGGCTTGCCAGTCATACAATGCCTCAGCTGGCAGCAACTCGCGAATGGCCGGCAAACCTGCCCGGTGGCTAAGCAACTGGCGCAAGGTGATGCTTTCTTTGCCCGCCTGGGCAAACTCTGGCCAGTAACGCGCCACAGGCACGTCCAGGGCGAGCTTGCCCTCACCCACCAGTTGCAGCGCGGTCACAGCCGTAAAGGTTTTGGTGCAGGAGAACAGGTTGGCGATGGTATCGCTGTGCCAGGCCTGCTGGCCGTCCTTGTCGGCGCTGCCAGCCCACAGATCGATGACCGTCTCGCCACCCACCTGGATGCACAGCGCGGCACCGCGCTCCTGGCGATCATCGAACAACGCCGCGAATGCTTCGCGCACTGCTTCGAACTTCAGCTCATAGTGACCCTGAATCTGCACCCGCCTGTTCTCCGTACGACCCTGCTGAAAAGGCGTGCATTGTTTCAGTAGTTAGGCCGTTTGCCTACTGGGCATGGCTGGAAGGTTGCCAGGAATAGTTCCCCGCTTGCCTCATTGCTTCGCCTTCTCGACACCGGCACGCAACTGGCCCAATGCCGCCAGATTGCTTTTGCGCACGGCATCGACAAAGCCCGGGTAAGGCACATCGGTAATGGCCACCAGCCCCAGGTGCCCGTTTTCACCATCGAGCAGGCGGCCGCTGGCCGGTTGGTCGAGATACTGGAACCAGTGCGCGCCGACGATCATCGGCTGGGCCAAGGCCGCCCTGAGGAAGTTGGCATAGGCTGGCCCACGGTCCTCTTCGCGCGCGACTTCCACTGGCCCAGGCCAGAACGGCCCACGATCGCGCGAGCCGAACTGGAACTCGGACACCAGCACCGGTTTGTCCAGCGCGGCCAACTGGGCGAAGTTGTAGCCATCGTCAGGCTTGAGGGTATAGAAGTTGAAACTCAGCACGTCACAGAACTTGGCGCAGGCCTGCACCGCTTCCGGAGTGCTGACGGCATAGCGCCCACCCAACAGCATATGGTTGGGGGCATGCCACTGCAGCGCATCGGCAATGGTCTTGAAGTAGGTTTCGGCGAACACCTGCTGGAAGTACTGGTAATCACGCTCGATTTCAGGGTGTTCAGGGTTGGGCAGCGGCGCCTCGAAGCCCGGGTCTTCCATCAGCTCCCAGGCTTGCAGGTCGATCCCCCAGGCTTTGGACAAGCCCTCCTGATTGCGGTACTTGTCACGCAATTGCTTGAGAAACGCACGTTTGGCCGGCACATCGGTGGTCAGGCGCAAGGTGCCGTAGGCCAAGCCATATCGTGCCTTGGGGGCATCGCCGGGCGCGGCCCAGGCCAGCTCATTGTCCGCGAAGTACCCAATCAGCCACGGATCATCACGGTGATCGCGGGCAGCAATGGCCACGGCACGTTCGGTGGCCATGGCAAAGCGCGGGTCAAACGGGTCGGGCATGCGCCCCCACCAGTCCATGCCGGTGCTGATACTGGCATAGTCACCGACGATCGACAGCGGCAAGGTGTAGGGCATGCGCTGGGCCTGAGCCAGTGCGGGGTCGCTCCAGTTGCCCAAGGTGTTGAAGCCCCAGGCCTGCAAGCGGTCCAGGGTGTGCGCCTGCCAGCGCGTGTTGTCCGGTGCCATGCCGTAGGTGCGCTGCAGGTTGGCAGCATAAAAGTCGAACCAGCGCCCTTGCTTGAAGTTACGCCCTTGCGACGAGGCGTTGCCATCATCGTTGTTGCCTTCACCATAGAAGGCGGCCAACGCTTCGCCTTCTGCCGGTAATGCACTGAACATGTCTTCACGGCCAGCCACATACGTACGTCCACCGTCCGCGGCCACGGCATTGACGCCCAGCGAGTAAAACGGGTGGCCTTGCGGCGTTACGAGATACCAGCGGCCATCGCGCTTTTCGGTGCGGAAAAAACCCTTGGCCTCAAAGGCAGGCCCCGCGACCAGGCCACCATAGTTATCCAGTTGCTGCTTCTGTCGTTCGGCCAGCCAACCTTGAAGTTGCGCTTGCTCCCGGCCATCGGCAACCGTGAGCTGCTGATCGTTGACGATCTTTTCAGGCCAACGACCACGGGTGGACTGCCCGTAGCTATCGATCAGTTCGTGGTAAGCGGCCTTGTAGGCGAGATCGTCATCCTGCAGGCCAACTTTTTCGATCAGCAGGTTTTGCGCCACCTTCGGGCTTGGAATGGTCAGGCTGACAGACACCACTTGCTTGAGATCAATATCGCCACTGCTGCTGGTAAACAGCAGGCGCTGCCCCTGATAAGCCCAAGGCATGGGCGGCCCGGCGCGCATGCCTTGGCTCAGTGGCGAGCTGGCCTTGAGCGGGACCATCACGGTTTGGGCCGGGCCCGCAGGCAAATCGATACGGCTGGTGAGGGTGCGCCCATCACTGCCCAACACCGTCACATCCACGGTCAGCGCCCAATCCATTGCACTTTGCAACCGCAACGTCAGAAACTGCCCGGCAGACCAGTCCCACACCCCACTTTGCGGGCTCATGCGCAAGGTCGGGCGTTCGACCGGGTTGAACACCACGCGCCGCAACACTTCGCCTTCAGCTGTCTGCTCGGCGTTGTATTGCGGCATACCCGTACCCTCGGTCAGCACATTGACCACCGAAGCCGGCCGCACAAAACTGAACAACGTCTGTTGCCCTGCCAGCAATGGCGAACTGAACAACAGGGTGAGAATGGCAGGCAAGGCGCGGCGAATCATAAGGCTGGGGCTCTCCTTCCGGGCCTTCATGAGCCCGCGGGTGAGTGGTGGACAACGGGCCGACGCATCATGCTCCGGCCGTCAGGAAATCTCTCGGCGAAACGGCGGCAGCGCATTGAGGATAGCCTTGCCGTAGCGCTGCGTGACCAGGCGCCGGTCCAACAAGGTAATCACGCCCCGGTCCTGCTCGGTACGCAGCAGGCGGCCACAGGCCTGGATCAGGCGCAGCGAGGCATCGGGAACGGCAATTTCCATGAACGGGTTGCCACCACGGGCTTCGATCCATTCGGCCAGTGCCGCTTCAACAGGGTCGTCGGGCACCGCGAAGGGGATTTTGGCAATGACCACGTGCTCACAGTAGGCACCTGGCAAGTCGACACCCTCTGCGAAACTGGCCAGGCCGAACAGCACACTGTGCTGGCCATCATCGACCCGCGCTTTGTGCTTGTTCAGGGTTTCCTGCTTGGACAGGTTGCCCTGAATCAAAACCAGCTTGCGCCAGTCCCGGTCCAGGCCATCGAACACGTCCTGCATTTGCTTGCGGGAAGAGAACAGCACCAAGGCACCGCGTGCGTCTTCGACGATATTCGGCAACTCGCGGATGATCGCCGCCGTGTGCGCCGCCGCATCCCGAGGGTCGGCCTGCAAGTCGGGCACCCGCAGCAAGCCGGCATCGCCATGCACGAACGGGCTGGGCACCACGCAGGTAACGGCATCACGGGGCAAACCTGAACGCATGCGGAACCGGTCGAACTTGCCCAGCGCCGTGAGCGTTGCCGAGGTCACCAATGCACCATGGGCAACGTTCCACAGGCTGCGCCGCAACATTTCTGCAGCCAGGATGGGGCTGGCGTTGACCTCGATGTCGAACAACGCACCACTCTCGGCGAGGGTCAGCCAGCGGGCCATGGGTGGGCTGTCCTCCGGGTCTTCGGCGGTGAAGGCGGTCCACAGCTCCCAGTTGCCCTGGGCGCGGGTGACCAGGCTGCCGAACAGCGGGTACCACTCTTCGGCCTGATGGCTGGCGATGCCAATGTTCACTTCACCGTCCATGCCTTCTTTGAGCAGGTCGGCCAGGCGGGTGAACAGGTCGTTGAGGCGGGCAAAGCCTTTTTTCAGCTCGATGCCGGCTTCGCGGATCGCCTCCGGCACCACCCCACCCTCGAAGCGGTAGCGCGGGCGCTCGCGGCCTTCCATGTCTTCGCTGGGCCGGAAGTCCGCCACCTGCTCGCACAGGGTGAACATGAACTGTTGCTGGGTGCGGATTTCCCGCGCCAGCTCCGGCACCTGTTCGATCAGCTTGCCCAGGTCGCCAGGCAACGGGTGCTGGGCCAGCAGCTTGGTCAGGTTCTTGGCCGTTTGTTCCAGCCAGTCGGCAGTGGAGCGCAGCCGCGAATAGTGGGCGAAATGGCCGATGGCCTTGTCTGGCAGGTGATGGCCTTCGTCGAACACGTACATGGTGTCGCGCGGGTCGGGCAGCACGGCACCGCCGCCCAAGGCCAGGTCGGCCAGCACCATGTCATGGTTGGTGACAATGACGTCGACTTTGCCCATGCCCTCCCGGGCTTTGTAGAACACGCACTGCTGGAAGTTCGGGCAGTGGCGGCCAGTACATTGGCTGTGGTCGGTGGTCAGCCGCGCCCAGTCCTGGTCCTCCAGGGCTTCGGGCCAGCTGTCACGGTCACCGTCCCAGCGGTTGCCGGCAAGTTTTTCGATCATGCTGTTGAACAGCTTCTGGCTGCGTTCATCCACCTCAATGTGGAAGCCTTCTTCCTCGAACAGCTGCGCAGTGGCCGACTGCGCGTGACCCTCCTGCAGCAGCACGTCGAGCTTGGACAGGCACAGGTAGCGGCCACGCCCCTTGGCCAGGGCGAAGCTGAAGTTCAGGCCGCTGTTGCGCATGAGGTCGGGCAGGTCCTTGAAGACGATCTGCTCCTGTAGGGCTACGGTTGCGGTAGCGATTACCAGACGCTTGCCAGCAGCCTTGGCGGCGGGGATGGCGGCCAGGCTGTAGGCCACCGTCTTGCCGGTACCGGTGCCCGCTTCAACGGCCACCACGGCGGGCTCGCCGGCACGGCGGCCTTCGTCGTCGCAAGCAATGTCGCCGAGCACTTTGGCCACTTCGGCGATCATCAGGCGCTGGCCATAGCGGGGCTTGAGGCTCTTGGCTTCGAGAAAACGCGAGTAGGCGCCCTGGATGGTGGCTTTGAGTTCAGTGCTGATCATGGTCTGCGGGCGCCCATAGGGCTGGATATATTTTCAGTGTTTCGCATGGGGCGGCTATCATACCCCGCTATTGCCCTTTGTGCCGCATGGAGATCCCGATGCTTGCCTTTGCCCTGCCCTACACACTGCATGTTCTGGCCGCCCTGGTGTGGGTCGGCGGCATGTTCTTCGCCTGGCTGGTACTGCGCCCGGCAACGGTTGCAGCCCTTGAGGGACCTGCCCGGCTGCGTTTGTGGGTGGAAGTTTTCCGACGCTTTTTTGTCTGGGTCTGGCTTGCAGTGGCGATCTTGGCGATAAGTGGTATCGGCATGTTGCACCTGCGCTTCAACGGCTTCGAGACAGCGCCGAAGTACATCCAGGTGATGATTGGCGGCGGGATCGTCATGTTTGCGTTGTTCATGCGTATTCAGGCCTTGCTGCTGCCGGAGCTCAAAGCGGCGGTGCAGGCCGAGGACTGGGCCAGCGGGGCGGCGGTGCTGGTCAGGATTCGGCGGATGGTGGGGGCCAACCTGCTGCTGGGGTTGGCGGTCGTGGCAGTGGCAAGTTCACGGTTGATGATGTGATGCGCTGACCCGCGCCTACCGGGGGCGCGGGCGGGGTATGGACATGACGTGGAAGATGCCCGTCAACAGAATTTGCAGCCGGTCAAACCAGCGGTGGCTACGCCCCCGCAGGCTGCCATTGAAGAACAGCACCTCCAGCACATGCAGGCTCAGCAGGGCAACGGCTGCCGTGTTGATCAACAGGTTGAACGGCAGCGGCTGGGGCACCAGCCAGTTGAACAGCGCCACGCCCCAGAACGCCACGGTCAGGACCTTACCCAGGCCCAGAATGAACTTCATACCCTGCCCTCACGCCAATCAATCAAGGTGCAGATCGACCCGCCGGTTGTGCGCGCGCCCTTCCTCGGTGTCGTTTTCGGCCACTGGCTCACTGGCTCCGCGCCCTTGGCTGGTCACTTTCTCCGGCGCAAGCCCCTGGCTGATCAGGTATTCGGCAACGCTGGCGGCACGGCGTTCAGACAGTGCCTGGTTGTAACTGTCGGACCCCACATTGTCGGTGTGACCGACAACCTTGATCCGGCTGACGCCCAGCTCGTTCAGCCTGGGCATCAGGCTTTGCAGGCGCTGCTGACTGGCCGTGGTGAGGTCGGCGGAATTGAAGGCGAACATCACCTGCCCCTGATCATCCAGCGAAATCACTTCGGGCTTGGGCTCAGGCGCTGGCGTGCTGGGCGGGTATTGCGGCAAAGGGCAACCCATGTGGTTGACTGCCGTACCAGCCGGCGTGTCGGCGCAACGGTCGCGGCGGTCGAACACGCCGTCGCCATCCTCGTCGCCGTCCTGGGCGTAACAGATCAGCCCACCGGCAATGGCACCCAAGGCGCCACCACCCGCCGCCCAGCTGGAGCTTTCTATGGCACCCAGGCCACCTCCTGCAAGGCCGCCAAGCAGGCTGCAAATGGGCCAGGTCCTTTGGTTGAGGGGCGCACTGCCGTCACTGTGGGTGGCACAACCTGCAAGCAGGCTGGTAGCCACCACCAATGGCAATGCCGCCTTTGACATCACACTCATGCTGAATGCTCCCGTGTCGTTGGCCGCAACTGGCTAGGTTGTGTTCGAAAAGTCTTGAGACGCAGGTCAGGCAAGGCGAAAACAGCCGAGGAAGCGGAGTGTACTGGAGTACATGAGCATTCCGAGGCTGTTTTCAACGCAGCATGAACAAGTATCAAGGCTTTTCGAACACAACCTAGTGGAGTAAAGACGCGCCCGCGCCACTTAACAAGGCGCGGGCGCATGCCGTCAGCGCTGGATCTTGATTTCCGTGCGACGGTTCATCGAACGCCCATCGGCCGTGGCGTTGTCGGCTACCGGCTGGGTTTCGCCTGCCCCCACCACCGAGACGAAGCTGGCGCGTGGTACACCGCTTTCAACGAGATAATCGGTCACCGAGTGGGCGCGGCGTTCGGACAGTTTCTGGTTGTAGCTGTCGGAGCCGACGCTGTCGGTATGGCCGGTCACGCTCAAGCGGGCACTTGGCGCTTCCTGCTTCAGGCGGGTAGCGATGGTGTTCAGGCGTTCTTTGTCGGCCGCGGTCAGGCGTGCGGAGTCGAACTCGAAGTGCACATCGCGAATGACGATGACTTCTTCCTTCTGCACCACGACTTCTTCCACTACAGGCGCCGGTTCTGGCGGGCAGCCGTTAGCATCTACCTGCACACCGCGCGGGGTGCCGGGGC
Source organism: Pseudomonas sp. PSKL.D1 (assembly GCF_028898945.1). NCBI lineage: Bacteria > Pseudomonadati > Pseudomonadota > Gammaproteobacteria > Pseudomonadales > Pseudomonadaceae > Pseudomonas > Pseudomonas sp. PSKL.D1. Next base: position 1,307,523 of record NZ_CP118607.1, on the reverse strand, counting down.
ACTTGTCGCGGCTGTCCGGCACGCCATCACCGTCTTCATCGCCATCGCCGTGGGCCCAGCAATAGCCGGCCGCCAGCCCGCCGCCGAGCAAGGCGCCCCAGCCAGCCCAGCTGGAGCTTTCGATAGCGCCCAGGGCAGCGCCGCCAACACCCCCGACGGCAGCACACTTCGGCCAGTCGGTTTTTTGCAAACCTGCACAACCAGTCAACACACTGGTGAGCAGTACCAGGGGTAACGCTGTGCGTACTATGCTCATTTTCGTTGCTTCTCCTAGGGGGAATCGGCATAAGGCCGATCTCTGGGAGTAAAGACCGGGCCATCCATCTCTGCCAGCAATAAGCCACGACACCGTCATATGCCTCTATGCCCACGGGCGACAGCCCGCTAGTCTTGGACGACCTGAACGAGGACTGGCAATGACCGACGGTTTTTCCCAACGTACACCCCAGCAGGCCCTGGCGGCCCTGCTGGAGCAGTTCACCCCGCAGCGCCTGCTGCTTGTAGGCACACGTTTTCCTGCTCTGGACGCCTTCGCCCAGGCCCACCCGCAGGTCACGATCGACACCTGCGCCCCCGGCCCGCTGCCTGCCGAGCTGGCGGGCAAGCGCTTTGATCTGGCGGTACTGGTGGACTGCCTGGAACACCTGCCCAAGCGCACCGGCCTGCAACTGCTCGGTGGCATTCGTAACCTCAATGCCAGCCGGGTTGCCGTGCTGGCCGACCTGCAGGCCTGTGGCTGGCAAGACACCGACTTCTTCGCCCTGGCGTTGTCGGCCAGCGAGAAGTTCCGCCGTGACGATCAGGTGCTGAGCTTGTTCACCTATGATCTACATGACTACAAACAAGTGCCGGACTGGCTCAACGCCAAGTTCTGGGCCAACCCTCAAAACTTCGGCAAATACTGGTGGTGATGATGAGTGTCTCGGTTTGCCCTTGCGGCAGCGGTAATTTGCTTGACGCCTGCTGCGGGCACTACCACGCGGGTACGCCGGCGCCAGACGCACAGGCGCTGATGCGCTCGCGCTACAGCGCCTATGTGCTGGGCCTGATCGATTACCTGGTCGCCACCACCCTGCCCGCGCAGCAAACGGGGCTGGATCGCGAAGCCATTACTGCCTGGAGCGCTCAAAGCACCTGGCTGGGCCTTGAGGTGGAAAGCGCCGAAGTGCTCGGCGGCCAGCCTGAGCATGCCTTCGTCACCTTCACCGCGCGCTGGCACGACGCCCAGGGCGATCACCAGCACCGTGAGCGCTCGGCCTTCGTGCAACATGACCGGCGCTGGTACTTCATCGACCCGACGGTTGAGCTCAAGGCTGGGCGCAACGACCCTTGCCCTTGCGCGAGCGGGCAGAAGTTCAAGAAATGCTGCAGCAGTTACCTTTCATAAGAGTGGGCAAACACCGCGTCTGCCATTGACACGTTGCCCCAACTGCTATGCTTGCGCTCAGTGGCCAAAGAGCGACACCCGGGGCGGGCGAAAGGAGACGCGGGCATGAGTGGAATCACCACCGACGACAAGCATCGCCTGGCCTTGATTGACGCCTTGCGCTGTTTCGCAGCCTTCTGGGTGGTGCTTTTTCACTTGTCGGAAGGCAACCACATTCCAACCCTGCTTGCCGCCATACCGGACTGGGTAAAGGCCGCCATCTTCGATGCTGGCCATTTGGGCGTGCCGATCTTTTTTGTGTTGAGTGGCATCGTGATGGCGACGACCACCGCGCGCGTGCAGATGAACACGGTCAACGCAGCCAACTTTGTCGCACGCCGCCTGGTGCGCCTGGCACCGCCCTACTACGCCGCCATTGCCCTGGGCTTGCTGGTCATTGCCACTAAACAGATGATGGGGCAAAGCGGGGTGAGTTTCCCCAGCACCACCGACATTCTCGCGCACCTGGCGTTCGCGCAAGGTGTGCTCGGCATCGACAACATCATTACGGTGTTCTGGACGCTGTGTATCGAAGTGCAGTTTTATATCGCTTTCGCAGTGATGCTCTGGCTGGCTGATCGCGCGGGCGGCGGCGAAGCGTTCAAAGCCCGGAACATTCCGATCTGGATCAGCGCAATCCTGGCGCTGTTATGGCCTACCGGGCTTGTTCAGTCGATCGGTTGGCAAGGTGGTTTCATTGGCTTCTGGTTCAGTTTCATGGCCGGTGTGCTGTGTGCCCAAGCCCTTTCTGGCACGAAGCAAAGCCGCCATATCGCCATCACTTACAGTGCATTGGTACTGCTTACCGGTATTGCCAGCAGCAATTCATTTACCATTGCTGCAGGGCTGACTGGGCTTGGCTTTTGCTTCCTGGTCAATCGCTCCGCCTCGCTGGGCTTCTTATCCAGCTACCCGGTGCAGAAGATCGGATTGATTTCCTACAGCCTGTATTTGTTCCATTCACCGGTGACGGGCTCGTTCATGCGGGTTTTCCGGCGCTTCATGCCAAGCGGTATCGCTTCAGACCTGATCGCAATGGTGCTGATCATTGCGGTTTGTATCGCATTCGCAGCCGTCGCCTATGTGCTGTTCGAGCGCCCTGCCATCGCTTGGAGCCGACGGATCAAGTTCAAGCGCCCCGACGCCGCTGTACTCACCCGGACGTGAACCCGTGAGAAACCTGGCCCGCCTGCTTCTGATCAGCCTTTTCCTGACCCAGCTTGCGGGCTGCGCCATCTGGGGAAGTGACGACTGGCGCGACCCCGAGGTGCACCTGGTCAAGGTCGAGACGGTCAAGGCGAAGCTGCTGGAGCAAGAGTTCGTGCTGCACCTGCGCATCGAAAACCCCAACGACAGCCGGCTGTTCATCCGCAACGTGGAGTACGCCATCTGGTTGAACGACCTGCAACTGGTGGACGACGAAGCCAGCGTGTGGCGCAGTGTGGGCGGCCATGCCAAACGCACCTTCAAGATCACCGCCCGGACCAACCTGTGGAAGCAGCTCAAACCGCTGGCCAAGCTGCTCAAAAGCGGCGAACCGCTGCATTACCGGCTACAGGGCGAGCTCAATACCGGCCTGCTCATCTACCGGAGCCTGCACTTGTCGCGCAGTGGTGAGATAATGCCCGGTGAATTCATACCGGAGTAACCCTGCAATGACCCAACAACCCCATGTCCATGGCCCTGATTGCAACCACGGTCACGATCACCACCACGATCACGACCACGGCCATGTGCACGGCCCGCACTGCAACCATGGCCACCAGGAGCCGGTGCGCAATGCCCTGAAGGACGTCGGCCGCAACGACCCGTGCCCGTGCGGCAGTGAGAAGAAGTTCAAGAAGTGCCACGGGGCCTGAGCCAAGACACCCGATAGCCATCGAGCGCCACGCGGTTGGCGCTCGATTTCACCAGCGCCGAAAACCCGTCGGCATGCTACCTTAAGCGCCTCTCAATACCCCGCCACGCCCTGCAGGAGCCCCCGTCATGGCCGCCCTCGTCTTTCCTCCCTTCCGCCCACGGTTCGCCACCGCTGCCACCTTGCTTGGCATGCTCGGGCTTGCCGGTTGCCAAATGGGCGGTTATCAGGACAGCGTGCCACCGACCACGGGCGTACAACCGCTCAAGGGCCTGGCGCAAAACGTGTCGATCCGCCGTAACGCCATGGGCGCTCCGCTGATCGAAAGCAGCAGCTTCCATGACGCTCTGTTCAGCCTGGGCTACGTGCATGCCGGTGACCGCATCGGGCAGATGGTCGCCATGCGCCTGCTGGCTCAGGGCCGCCTGTCGGAACTGGCCGGCAGCGAGGCACTGGACATCGACCGCCTGATGCGCGCTGCCAACCTGAAGCAGAATGCCGCCCAGCAATACGCCGACGCGTCACCTCGGCTCAAGCGTTTCTTTGAGGTCTATGCCCGCGGCGTCAACGCCTACCTGTTCCGTTATCGCGACAAACTGCCGGCCGATCTCGCCAACAGCGGCTACCGCCCGGAATACTGGAAGCCCGAAGATTCGGCGCTGATTTTCAGCCTGTACGCGTTCAGCCAGTCGGTAAACCTGCAGGAAGAACTCAGCGCGCTGACACTGGCGCAAAAAGTAGGCAGCGACAAACTCCCTTGGCTGCTGCCCGGCGCTCCCGACGAGCCGCTGGCAGATGCCGAGGTGGAAAAACTCAAAGGTGTGAACCTGAGCAGCCAATTACCAGGCCTGCCTGCACTGGCAGCCGCCAGCCAGAAGCTGGCCGACCTTGGCCTGCTGGGCAGCCCGGGCTCCGCCAACCTTGCCCTGGCGCCACAACGCAGCCGCGGCGGCAAGAGCCTGCTGGCAAGCGACAGCCGCGCTGCATGGGCCTTGAGCCCGGTGCAAATCCACACGGGCAAATACCAGGTGGCCGGCCTTTCCCTGCCGGGGCTGCCCATCGTGCTGGCCGGCTACAACGGCAAGCTGGCCTGGAGCAGCAGCGCCGTGATGGCAGACAGCCAGGACTTGTACCTGGAGCAGCTGCGCCAGCAAGGCAGCCAGCTCAGCTACCTTGCCGACGGCAAATGGCAACCGGCCCGGGCGCGCAGCGAAACCTTCTTCGTGCGCGGCCAACGCCCGCTACGCGAAGTGATGTATGACACCCGTCACGGTACGCTGCTGGCTCAGCCGGGCAACGCGAGCCTGGGCCTGGCGCTGAACCTGCCGCAGCTCAAGGGTGATCGCAGCCTGGATGCGCTGTTCGACCTGACCCGCGCAAAAAACGTGGAGCGTGCCTTCGACAACACCCGTGAAGTGGCCGCTGCCGCACTCAACTTCGTCTTTGCCGAGCCCGAGCACATCGGCTGGCAAGTCAGTGGCCGTTACCCCAACCGTCGCGAAGGCCAGGGCCTGTTGCCCTCCCCCGGTTGGGACGGGCGCTACGACTGGGACGGCTTTGCCGACGCCATGCTGCACCCCTATGATCAGGACCCGACCACCGGTTTCATTGCCCACGCCAACCAGCGCAGCCTGCCGCGCGGCTACGGCATGCAGTTGTCCAACACCTGGTATTACCCCGAACGCGCAGAACGGCTGGCACAACTGGCCGGCAACGGTCGGCACGACAGCCGCAGCCTGATGGCCCTGCAAAACGACCAGGTGACTTTGCTGGCTGAAAAGCTCAAGCAGATGTTCGATGCCCCCGGCATGGCGCAGCCGCTCAAGCAGGCCATCGACGCCTTGCCCGCGGCCCAGCGTGACAAGGCCCGGGATGCACTGGCCCGCCTCAAGGCCTTCGACGGGCGCTTGAGCCCGGTGTTGGCGGATGCAGCGCTGTATGAACTGTTCCTTCAGGAAGTGGCCCGGCAGACGTTCCTTGACGACCTGGGCCCGGAATCTGGTGCGGCCTGGCAGGCGTTCGTCAGCAATGCACGGCTGTCCTACTCTGCGCAGGCAGACCATTTGCTCGGCCGCGAGGACAGCCCGTTCTGGGATGACCGCACCACTCCCCAGAAAGAAGACAAACCCGCCATCCTCGCCCGCAGCCTGGCCGCGGCTGTCGATGCGGGCACCGCGCAACTGGGTGCCGACCGCCGCGCCTGGCAGTGGGGCAAGCTGCACCAGTACCGCTGGCCGGCGCCTGCCTACCATGGCCTGGGGGATACGCAGAGCCGTTCACCGCTGGCAGCGGGCGGGGACTTCAGCACCGTGGCCTTGACGCCTTATGCCTGGGGCAGCGACTTCAACACTGACCTTCCGGCCTCGGCCCGCATGATCGTCGATTTTAGCCAGGCAGAGCCGCTGCAGGTACTCACCAGCAACGGCCAATCCGGCAACACGGCCAGCGCGCACTATGCCGATGGGTTGGATGCCTGGTTCAAGGGGCGGTTCATGAGCTTGCCGCTGCAACCGCAGAACTTCGCGCGGGCATATGGGAGCCAGAGGCTGACGCTAGTGCCGGGCAAATAAGCGCTGCGCGGCTGGAGCGCCTACAGGCCAACGGTTTTCCAGGGATCACTCACCTCTTCCGGGCTGAACTGCGGCCGCAAGTGCGCCGCGCACCCTGTGGGAGCGGCTTCAGCCGCGAAGCAGGCGCCGCGGTGCATGGCACCGGCTGCGCCGGTGTTCGCGGCTAAAGCCGCTCCTACAAGTCCCTGCTAACCATTACGCTGTGTGCAAGCGGCGTACTTGATCTCTGTTCGAACTTCCCGTCCACGACAACGCTCCTAACTGGAAACCCCAACCAGCGGCCACGCCATGGACCTCGTCATCGCTCGCCCCGAAGGCCTGTACTGCCCGCCCGGTGACTTCTACATCGACCCCTGGCGCCCGGTTGATCGGGCGGTCATCACCCATGGCCATGGCGACCATGCCCGCTCCGGCAACCGTCACTACCTGACCGCCGCGCCGGGCGCGGGCATTCTGCGCAGCCGCCTGGGCCAGGGCATCGACCTGCAAACCTTGGCCTACGGCGAACGCATCCAGCACCACGGCGTGACGCTGAGCCTGCACCCAGCCGGCCATGTGCTGGGCTCGGCGCAAGTGCGCCTGGAGTACGGTGGGGAAGTCTGGGTGGCGTCTGGCGATTACAAAGTCGAGCCTGATGGCACCTGCGCGCCGTTCGAGCCTGTGCGCTGCCACACCTTTATCACCGAGTCGACCTTTGGCCTGCCCATCTACCGCTGGCCCGCCCAAGCTGAGGTGTTCGCTGAAATCAACGCGTGGTGGCGGCTCAACCGCGACCAAGGCAAGGCCTGCGTGCTGTTCTGCTACGCCTTCGGCAAGGCCCAGCGAATTCTCTATGGCCTGGACGCCAGCATCGGGCCGATTCTGGTGCATGGCGCCGTCGAGCCGTTGAACCGGGTTTACCGGGAAGCCGGGGTGGCTCTGCCAGATACCCTTTACGCCGGGGACATCCCGCGCAACGCCCCCTTGATGCGCCAAGCCCTGGTGCTGGCCCCGCCCTCTGCTGCCGGCAGCACGTGGATGCGCCGCTTCGGCGACTACAGCGACGCCTTTGCCAGCGGCTGGATGCGCCTGCGCGGCACACGCAGGCGCCGGGGTGTGGACCGTGGTTTCGTGCTCTCGGACCACGCCGACTGGCCTGGCCTGCTGTGGGCAATCGGCCAGACCGGTGCCGAACGGGTGATGGTCACCCATGGTTCGGTCAACGTGCTGGTGCGCTACCTCAGCGAGCAAGGCCTGGACGCCCGAGGGTTCAACACCGAATACGGCGATGAGGATGAAGCACCGGCCACGGACGTCACCCCATGAAAGCCTTTGCAGCGCTTTACCAACAACTGGACGCCACCACCTCCAGCAACGCCAAGCTCGACGCCCTGCGCGGCTACTTCAGCCATGCACCCTCCGACGATGCCGCCTGGGCGGTGTACTTTCTGGCTGGCGGCCGACCACGTCAGCTGGTGCCCACCCGCCTGCTGCGCGAACTGGCCACTGCACAGGCGAACGTGCCGGAATGGCTGTTCGAAGAAAGCTATCAAGCCGTGGGCGACCTGGCCGAGACCATTTCGTTGCTGCTACCGGAAACCGCGCAAGACGACCAGGACGGCCTGGCACATTGGGTCGAGCAATATTTGCTTCCCCTCAGGGGCCAGCCCGCCGAAGCCATCGCGCATCAGTTACCGTTGCTGTGGGCTCGCCTGGACCGGCCCAGCCTGATGCTGTGCCTGAAGCTGATCACCGGCAGCTTTCGCGTTGGCGTGTCGAAACTGCTGGTCACCCGCGCCCTGGCGCAAGTGGCTGGCCTGGACCCCAAGCGCGTGGCCCAGCGCATGGTCGGCTACACCGACTTCGGCCACCGCCCCACGGCGGCAAGCTACCGCAAACTGATCGCCCCCGAATCGGCGGATGAACATAGCCAGCGCGGCGGCCAGCCCTACCCGTTCTTTCTGGCCCATCCGCTGCAGGCCCCCACTGAACAGTTCGACGACCTGCTCGGCCCCCCAGGTGAATGGCAAATTGAGTGGAAGTGGGATGGCATCCGCGCCCAAGCAGTCAAACGCGAGGGCCAGTTGTGGATCTGGTCGCGAGGTGAAGAGCTGGTCACCGATCGCTTTCCCGAACTGCACGGCCTGGCTCAAAATCTGCCCGACGGCGTGGTGATCGACGGGGAAATACTGGTCTGGAAGCCAGCAGCAACCGATGAAGTGGCGGTTCAGCCCTTTGCCCTGCTGCAACAGCGCATCGGCCGGAAAACATTGGGCAAGAAGCTGCTGGCCGATGCTCCAGTCGTGCTGCAGGCCTACGACCTGCTGGAGTGGCAAGGCGAGGACTGGCGCAACCGGCCGCAGCAAGCGCGCCGCCAGCAACTTGAGCAGTTGGTAGCCGATCACCCCTTGGCCCCGGTGCTGCTGTCACCCTTGCTTGAAGGCGCCGACTGGCACGCCCTCGCACTTCAACGCGAGCAGTCACGACGCATGGGCGTGGAAGGGCTGATGCTCAAACAAAAGCAGGGGCTTTATGGCGTAGGCCGGACCAAGGACATGGGCACCTGGTGGAAGTGGAAGATCGACCCTTTCAGCGTCGATGCCGTGCTGATCTATGCCCAGCGTGGGCACGGGCGGCGGGCCAGCCTGTACAGTGATTACACCTTTGCCGTCTGGAATGCGCCTGCTGGCACGGCGAACCGTGCGCTGGTGCCCTTCGCCAAGGCCTACTCGGGTCTGAGCGATGAAGAAATGCGCAAGGTCGATGCCATCATCCGCAAGACCACAGTGGAAACCTTCGGCCCGGTGCGCAGCGTAACCCCTACACTGGTGTTCGAACTGGGTTTCGAGGGCATCGCCTTGTCAAAACGCCACAAAAGCGGCATTGCAGTGCGCTTCCCGCGCATGTTGCGCTGGCGCCACGACAAACCGGTAGACGAAGCCGACGACCTGGCAACGCTGCAAGCACTGCTGGCGTAGGCATGCTTGCGGGCACAGTTGGCAAAATTATGCTTCTATCTCTCTCTCGCAGCCCGTAATCGCCTCAAAGCCAGGACCACCATGCACCACTCAACCCACGACCTGCTCTCCCCCGTACCCGGCGTGACCCGCCAACTGCACAGCTTCCACTTCGGCCCGCGCGGTGGCGCCAAGGTCTATATCCAGGCCTCGCTGCACGCGGACGAACTGCCGGGCATGCTGGTGGCCTGGCACCTGAAGCAACGCCTGGCCGAGCTGGAGCAACAAGGGCGCCTGCGCCGCGAGATCACCCTTGTGCCGGTGGCCAACCCGGTAGGGCTGGAACAAGTGCTGCTGGATGCACCGCTGGGGCGATTCGAGCTGCAAAGTGGCGAAAACTTCAACCGCAAGTTCGTCGACCTTTCCGACACTATCGGCGACCAGATCGAGGGTCATCTGACCCAAGACCCCGAGCACAACCTGGCCTTGATCCGCGAATACCTGCGTCGCGGCCTGGATGCGCACCCGGCCCATACCCCCCTGCAAGCGCAACGCCTGACCCTGCAACGGCTGGCCTGCGATGCCGACCTGGTGCTGGACCTGCATTGCGACTTCGAGGCCGTCGAACACCTTTACACCACACCAGAGGCATGGCCGCAGGTCGAACCGCTGGCTCGCTATCTGGGTGCACAGGCCAGCCTGCTGGCCACTGATTCGGGCGGTCAGTCATTCGACGAATGTTTCAGCCTGGTCTGGTGGCAGTTGCAGCAACGCTTTGCCAAACGCTTCCCGATTCCGCTGGGTAGCGTGGCCGTAACGGTCGAGCTGCGAGGCCAGGCCGACGTCAGCCATGCGCTGGCGAGCAAGGATTGCCAGGCCATTCTCGACTACCTGACGCACCTTGGCGTCATCGACGGGACAGCCGCGCCCCTGCCACCTCTCCCCCGCACCGCCACGCCACTGGCAGCGGTCGAGCCGATATCGGCGCCATTGGGCGGCTTGCTGGTTTACCACGCTCGCCCAGGCCAGCTTCTGGAGGCCGGACAGTTGATCGCCGAAATCATCGACCCGCTCAGCGACCGGGTCACGCCGTTGCGCAACAGCCAGCCAGGTTTGTTGTATGCGCGCAGCGTACGGCGCATGGCGACTGCGGGCATGGTCATCGCCCATGTCGCCGGCGAGCAGGTCTGCCGCAGCGGCTACTTACTGGCCAATTGACCCGGTAAAACCAATCACGCGGGCCAGCAGTCTGAAGAAGCACAACCTTCGACGGACCGTTTGCCCGTATGACCGCCAACACAGACATCGCCAATGCCTGGTTCGCCGCACGCGGCTGGAAGCCCTTTGCCTTTCAGCGGCAGGTATGGGCGGCGGTCGGGCGCGGCGAATCCGGGTTGTTGCATGCCAGCACCGGCGCTGGCAAAACCTATGCGGTGTGGCTCGCCGCCTTGCGTGCCTATGCCCGCCCGGCGTCCTCGCAGCAGCCGGCGCCACTGCAAGTGCTGTGGGTGACGCCGATGCGGGCGCTGGCCGCCGATACTGCCCGGGCACTGCAGTTACCGCTTGCCGAGCTGGGCCTGAACTGGAGCGTTGGTGTACGCAGCGGCGACACCGGCAGCGCTGAACGCGCGCGCCAGGCCCGACGCCTGCCCAGCGCGCTGATCACCACGCCCGAAAGCCTCACCCTCCTGTTGACCAGGGCCCAGGCGCAGGAGGATTTTCGCAGCCTGCGCCTGGTGGTGGTGGATGAATGGCATGAGTTGCTTGGCAACAAGCGCGGGGTACAGCTGCAATTGGCACTCGCCCGCCTGCGGCGCTGGCAACTCGGGCTGGTGACCTGGGGCTTGTCCGCCACGCTTGGCAACCTGCCACACGCCCTGGATGTGTTGCTGCCCCAGGGCGGGCGCCTGGTAAAAGGGCGCCAGGACAAGCAGCTGCTCGTCGACACGTTGCTACCGCCAGCCATTGAGCGCTTCCCTTGGGCCGGCCACATGGGCCTGAAAATGCTGGAACCCGTGGCCCTGGAGCTTGAGGCCAGCGCCAGCAGCCTGGTGTTTACCAATACCCGGGCCCAGGCCGAGCTTTGGTACCAGGCGCTGCTGGACGCCCGCCCCGCCTGGGCCGGGCTAATCGCCCTGCATCATGCGTCGCTGGCCAGGGCAACCCGCGACTGGGTGGAGCTTAATCTCAAGCAAGGCGCACTAAAGGCGGTCGTGTGCACTTCCAGCCTGGATCTGGGCGTGGACTTTCTGCCGGTCGAGCGGGTGTTGCAGATAGGCTCCGCCAAGGGCATCGCGCGCCTGCTGCAACGCGCCGGGCGCTCGGGCCATGCGCCGGGGCGTCAGTCCCGTATCACCCTGGTGCCGACCCACAGCCTTGAACTGGTGGAGGCCGCAGCCGCCCGCAACGCTGTGGCGGCAGGCCATATCGAGGCTCGCCATTCACCGCGCTTGTGCATGGACGTTCTGGTCCAGCATTTGGTCAGCATGGCCTTGGGCAGCGGCTTTCAACCCCGGCAACTGCTGGCGGAAGTTCGCAGCACCTGGGCCTTTCGCGAACTGCGTGACAGCCAGTGGCAATGGGCGTTGGATTTCGTTTGCCATGGAGGCAGCTCACTGAGCGCCTACCCGGACTACCAACGTGTCGAAGCCCACCCCGACGGTGTGTGGCGGGTGGCCAGCGAGCGCCTGGCACGCCGCCATCGCATGGGCATCGGCACCATCGTCAGCGAAGCCAGCCTGCAGCTTAAATTCTGGAGCAAGGGCGGTGGTGGCAAAACCCTGGGCAGCGTCGAGGAGGCGTTCATTGCGCGGCTTCGCCCCGGCGATACGCTGGTGTTCGCGGGGCGCGTGCTGGAATTGGTACGCGTGGAAAACATGACCGCCTATGTGCGCCGCAGCACGGCCCGCAAGGCCGCGGTGGCGCGGTGGAATGGCGGGCGCATGCCATTGTCCAGCGAGTTGGCCGATGCGCTGGTTGCACAACTGGATGCCGCCGCCCATGGGCAGCATGACGGGCCAGAAATGCGCGCAGTGCGCCCACTGCTTGCATTACAGGCCCAGTGGTCGGCCTTGCCAACCACCCGAACGCTGCTGGCCGAAACGCTGACCACACGCCAAGGCTCACACCTGTTTCTGTATCCGTTTGCCGGGCGCATGGCCAACTTGGGCCTGGCCAACCTGATTGCCTGGCGGGTCAGCCGCGTGCAGCCATTGTCTGTTTCGATAGCTGTCAGTGACTATGGCTTCGAACTGCTCAGCCCCAGTGAAGTGGACTGGGCGAGATATTTGCCCGGGGTACTGTCTGTCGAAGCACTGCTGGAGGATGTGCTGGCCAGCCTCAATGCCGGAGAAATGGCCTTGCGGCGCTTTCGGGAAATCGCCCAGATTGCTGGTTTGGTATTTGGCGGCTACCCGTCAGCGCAAAAAAGCACCCGACAGATTCAGGCCTCCAGCGGGTTGTTCTATGAAGTATTTCGCAAGCATGACCCTGGCAACCTGCTGCTTGGCCAGGCACGGGATGAAATTTTGCGCGAAGAGCTGGATATAGAACGCCTGCACCGGCAACTTCTGAAAATGCAGGGCTTGCGGCTGGAGCTCAAGCACCTGCACCACCCAAGCCCACTTGCCTTCACCCTGTTGGTCGAAGGGATGCGTGAAACACTCAGCACCGAGAAACTGGCAGACCGCATCGCACGCATGGTCACCGACCTTGAAAAAGCAGCGAATCGACAACCATGAATGGACACCTGAGTATCGAGCACTGCGCTGAAACATTATGGTTGTTAGCGGATCGCGCCATTTACTGGCCGGCACAGCGCGCCTTGCTGGTGGCCGATGTGCATATTGGCAAAGCGGCCAGCTATCGAGCCCTTCACCAGCCCGTCCCGAAGGGCACCACCGCTGCCACACTGCAACGCCTGGACAGTTTGCTGGCCACCCATGACTGCGAACAACTGATCATTCTGGGCGACTTCCTGCACGCCCGCGCCGCCCGCACGCCTGCCACCATGGCTTTGCTGCAGGCGTGGCGCAACCGGCATCCATGCCTGCATGTGCGGCTGATACGGGGTAACCACGACCGCCACGCGGGTGATCCACCTGGCGAGTTGAACATCGAAGTCCACGATGAACCTTGGTTGTTAGGCCCTTTCGCCCTGCAGCATGAGCCAACGCCACACCCCGAGCGCCCGGTGCTGGCCGGCCACGTCCATCCTGTTTTCACGTTGCGCGGCCGCGCCAGGCAGCGCTTGAGGTTGCGCTGTTTCGTGATGCAAAGCCAAGTCAGCCTGCTGCCCGCTTTCGGTGAGTTCACGGGCGGATGGGATATGGAGCGCGCACCTGGCAGGCGGATTTTCCCGACAGGCGCGGATCAAGTCTGGACCGTGGCGGAGTGATCAGGCCACCGGTGCTGGAGGGGGCTCGTCAGGTAATGTCGGCTCCCCCGGCTCCATGGGCGGGTGCTCGCCAGGTTCTGGCGGCTGCGGGGTATCGGGGTCGGGCTGATGTGGAACCCCGCCCGCCGATAACGGCAGCGGATGGGCCAGCAACGACCATGGCAACAACCCCACCTGATTGGGTTGCAGCACAGCCAGCTTCGCGCTGATTGCAGGATGGAGTTTCATTGGCGGCTCCTGACGGGCGCCAGTGCACGTCATGCACACCGGCAGTTACTCCGTTGGAGTGCCAGAGGCGCGGGGAATTCCCCGCGCTCGTCGGTTCAGGTGCGTGGCAGGGTGACGCCGCGCTGGCCCTGATACTTGCCGCCACGGTCCTTGTAGGACACTTCGCACTCCTCGTCGGACTCCAGGAAGAGCATCTGCGCCACACCTTCGTTGGCGTAGATTTTCGCCGGCAAGGTGGTGGTGTTGGAGAACTCCAGGGTCACGTGGCCTTCCCACTCAGGCTCCAGCGGGGTGACGTTGACGATGATGCCGCAGCGGGCGTAGGTGCTTTTGCCCAGGCAGATCGTCAGCACGTTGCGCGGGATGCGGAAGTACTCGACGGTGCGGGCCAGGGCGAAGGAGTTCGGCGGGATGATGCAAACGTCGCTCTTGACGTCGACGAAGCTGCCCGCGTCGAAGTTTTTCGGGTCGACGGTGGCCGAGTTGATGTTGGTGAACACCTTGAATTCGTCGGCGCAGCGCACGTCATAGCCGTAGCTGGAGACGCCAAAGGAGATGACCCGGCTGTCTTGCTCACCGCGCACCTGGCGCTCGACGAACGGCTCGATCATGCCGTGTTCCTGCGCCATGCGGCGAATCCACTTGTCCGATTTGATGCTCATGGCGGGGGTGTCCTGAAGAGTTGCGAGGTGAAAAACGAAAGGCGCATCTTACCGGCCTCGGCGCTCAGGTTAAAGTTCCATACCGTATCCCGCGCCGGACGGGGCTTGCGGCCACCGCCGATCTGAATTTCATCAAACCCCATCTTGGAGATTGGCAGCTTGCGGAAAGTGGGTTAAGGTGGCGCCACTGTGCTGCACGTGACACCGAGAATCTCTAGTTTGATGCACGATCCTGATCGGCCCATCGCTGAATTTTCTGCTCTCTTTGCGCTCAGTCCCGGCCAGGAATTTTCCTGACCGTTAACAAATTGTCCAAGGAGACAGAAAAATGTCCAACCGTCAATCCGGTACCGTTAAGTGGTTCAACGATGAGAAAGGCTACGGCTTCATCACCCCTCAGTCGGGCGACGACCTGTTCGTGCACTTCAAAGCCATCCAAGCTGACGGCTTCAAAACCCTGAAAGAAGGCCAAGCTGTTACTTTCGTCGCTACCCGCGGCCAGAAAGGCATGCAGGCTGAAGAAGTTCAAATCGCCTAAGTCGATTTAGCTTCCTGCTTTCAAAAAAAACCCGCCTTCTGGCGGGTTTTTTTATGCTCCCACAACGATCAATCTTCGCTGATGGTAATGCTCGGCATCGCCGGTGCCGCTGCTTCCTGCAGCACAATCCGCGCACCGACCTGGCGCGCCAGCTCCTGGTAAACCATGGCTATCTGGCTTTCCGGCTCGGCGATCGCCGTGGGCTTGCCGCTGTCGGCCTGCTCGCGAATCAACATGGACAACGGCAGGGAGGCCAGCAGGTCAACGCCATACTGCGCTGCCAGCTTTTCACCACCACCCTCACCGAACAGGTGCTCGGCGTGGCCGCAGTTGGAGCAGATGTGCACAGCCATGTTCTCCACGACCCCCAGCACCGGGATGTTGACCTTGCGGAACATCTCCACGCCCTTTTTGGCATCCAGCAGCGCCAGGTCCTGAGGGGTGGTAACGATCACCGAGCCGGCTACCGGCACTTTCTGCGCCAGGGTCAGCTGAATATCACCGGTGCCCGGCGGCATATCGATCACCAGATAGTCCAGGTCATCCCAAGCGGTTTGCGTGACCAGTTGCAGCAGCGCGCCGGAGACCATCGGGCCACGCCACACCATCGGCGTGTTGTCGTCGGTGAGAAAAGCCATGGACATGACTTCCACACCATGGGCCTTGATCGGCACGAACCACTTCTGCTCGCGCACCTGCGGGCGGGTGCCTTCGGGGATGCCGAACATCACACCCTGGCTGGGGCCGTAGATATCGGCATCGAGAATACCCACGCGGGCACCCTCGCGTGCCAGCGCCAGCGCCAGGTTGGCAGCCGTGGTCGACTTGCCGACGCCGCCCTTGCCGGATGCCACGGCGATGATGTTCTTCACATTGGCCATGGCAGGCACTTGGGCCTGGGCCTTATGGGCAGCCACCACGCAGTCGATCGAAACCTGTGCCGACGTGACCCCTTCAAGGTTCTCGACGGCAGTCTGCAACACCTGCGCCCAACCGTTCTTGAACAGGCCCGCGGCGTAGCCCAATTGCAACTGCACGGTAACCTGCCCGCCCTGGATTTCGATGGCCCGCACGCAGCCGGCGCTGACCGGGTCCTGGTTCAGGTAAGGGTCGGTGTACTGGCGAAGCGCGCCTTCGACGGCGGCACGGGTGACGGCACTCATGGAGGCTCCCATTGGCAAACAAATAGTCAAACAGGCGCCTATCCTAACCCGTCAATCGTCAGCAGATGCGTCCTTGGGGTGAAATATATTCGCCAGCCCTTTATAGTTGCCGATCACCCTTCATTTTTACCCGAGCCAAATAAGTAGCCGAGCCACCATGTCCGAGCCACGTCAGATTCTCGTTACAAGCGCCCTGCCCTATGCCAACGGTTCCATTCACCTGGGCCATATGCTGGAGTACATCCAGACGGACATGTGGGTGCGCTTCCAGAAGCTGCGCGGTAACCAGTGCATCTACGTCTGCGCCGACGACGCCCACGGTTCGGCAATCATGCTGCGCGCCGAGAAAGAAGGCATCACCCCGGAGCAACTGATCGCCAACGTTCAGGCCGAGCACAGCGGCGATTTCGCCGACTTCCTGGTGGACTTCGACAACTTCCACTCGACCCACAGCGACGAAAACCGCGAGCTGTCGAGCTTGATCTACTCCCGCCTGCGCGACGCCGGGCACATCGCCACCCGTTCGGTGACCCAGTACTTCGACCCTGAAAAGGGCATGTTCCTGGCAGACCGTTTCATCAAGGGCACCTGCCCGAAATGCGCGGCCGAAGACCAGTACGGCGATAACTGCGAGAAGTGCGGCGCCACCTACGCCCCGACCGAACTGAAAAACCCCAAGTCGGCGATTTCCGGTGCCACTCCGGTATTGCGCGATTCGCAGCACTTCTTCTTCAAGCTGCCGGACTTCCAGGCCATGCTGCAGCAGTGGACCCGCAGCGGCACGCTGCAGGACGCCGTGGCCAACAAGCTGGCCGAGTGGCTGGATTCGGGCCTGCAGGAGTGGGACATTTCCCGTGATGCGCCGTACTTCGGCTTCGAAATCCCGGGCGAGCCAGGCAAGTACTTCTATGTGTGGCTGGACGCCCCGATCGGCTACATGGCCAGCTTCAATAACCTGTGCGCCCGCCGCCCGGAGCTGGACTTCGATGCGTTCTGGAGCGAGGGTTCCAAGGCCGAGCTGTACCACTTCATCGGCAAGGACATCGTCAACTTCCACGCCCTGTTCTGGCCAGCAATGCTCGAAGGCGCGGGCTTCCGCAAGCCAACCGCGGTCAACGTGCACGGCTACCTGACCGTCAACGGCGCCAAGATGTCCAAGTCGCGCGGCACCTTCATCAAAGCTCGCACCTATCTGGATCATCTGCAGCCGGAATACCTGCGTTACTACTACGCGGCCAAGCTTGGCCGTGGCGTCGACGACCTGGACCTGAACCTCGAAGACTTCGTACAGAAGGTCAACTCTGACCTGGTTGGCAAAGTGGTCAACATCGCCAGCCGCTGCGCCGGTTTCATTCACAAGGGCAATGACGGCGTAATGGTTGCCGGTGATGCTGCACCAGAACTGACCGAAGCGTTCCTTACTGCCGCCCCATCCATCGCTGAAGCGTACGAAGGCCGCGACTTCGGCCGCGCCATGCGTGAAATCATGGCACTGGCCGACCGTGCCAATGCCTGGATCGCCGACAAGGCGCCGTGGTCGCTGGCCAAGCAGGAAGGCAAGCAGGATGAAGTGCAGGCCATCTGCGCCCAAGGCATCAACCTGTTCCGCCAGCTGGTGATCTTCCTCAAACCGGTACTGCCGGTGCTGGCCGCCGACGCCGAGGCTTTCCTCAATGTCGCGCCATTGACCTGGAACGACCACCTGACCCGCCTGGAAAACCATCAGCTGAACCCGTTCAAGGCGCTGATGAGCCGCATCGAGCCAGCCAAGGTCGAAGCCATGGTTGCCGCCAGCAAGGAAGACCTGCTGGCCGCTGAAGCCAAAGCCCCGGCCGGCAACGGCGAACTGGCCAAAGACCCGCTCTCGGCCGAAATCGAGTTCGACACCTTCGCCGCTGTCGACCTGCGCGTGGCGCTGATCGTCAAGGCAGAGGCTGTGCCAGGCGCCGACAAGCTGCTGCAACTGACGCTGGACATCGGTGACGAGCGCCGCAACGTGTTCTCGGGCATCAAGTCGGCCTACCCCGACCCGTCCAAGCTGGAAGGCCGCCTGACCATGATGGTAGCCAACCTAAAACCGCGCAAAATGCGCTTTGGCGTGTCTGAAGGCATGGTCATGGCCGCAGGCCCTGGCGGCGAGGAAATCTACCTGCTCAGCCCGGACAGCGGCGCCAAGCCAGGCCAACGTATCAAGTAATATCCCAGCCCCGGCCTTTGCGCCGGGGCTTTTGTTTTGCACGCCCTTTATTGCCGGACACATCGTGTGTTTCCCGGCTATCGTCATTAGCATGAACGACTACGTCCTGGTTCTGGTCAGTGCCGCGCTGGTCAGCTCTCTCTACATGCTGCAACAGCCGGTTTCGCGGCTGCGGCTGCATGTGTTCGGCCTGGCGTGTGCGCTTGCGACCGTGCTTGGCGTCAGCGGTGGCTGCATGCTTGAGCGAATCGTTGTGGTGCCTATGCAGTTGCAGGGCCTGCAATTGTTTCTGTTGCTGCCTTGGCTGGCGTTGATTGCCTATGCCGTACCCGCAGGGCTGGGCAGATTACGGCCGGGCTGGCCCACCGCTGGGCTGGCATTGCCGGTGATGACCAATGCCTTGGTGCTGGGGCTGACACTGCACATCATCGACAATTCGACGGGGGGCTTTGCAACGCTGGGCGCAAGCATTCTGTCCGGGCTGGGGTTCTGGCTGGCGCTTGCCCTGTTCGACGACTTGCTGCAACGCGGCGACCACGATGATGTTCCTCACGCCCTGCAGGGATTGCCGCTGGCCCTTATAGGCGCTGGCGTCATGGTGATGGCATTTTCCGGGTTCAACGGGTTGTTCATGCAATGAACTCCATCCAGGCTGATCCTCGGCTACGCAGTGCAATGGGAGTGGTGCTGGTGGCCTGCGTACCAGGCTTGCTGGCCTCATTGTGGCTGCATGGCTGGGGCATGCTGTTCAACCTGTTGTTGTGCGCGGCCAGTGCCGCCGTTTGCGAAGCCGCGTTGCTGACGCTGCGCAAACAACCGGTGCTGCCGACATTGAGCGACGGCAGCGCACTGGTTACCGCCGTACTGCTGGCGGTTGCGCTGCCGGCCTTGGCACCATGGTGGTTGCCAACGATTGCCGCCATTGCCGCCATCGCTATTGGCAAACATGCCTTCGGCGGTGTTGGCCGCAACCCGTTCAACCCAGCCATGGTCGGGTTCGCATTCGTCCTGTTGAGCTTCCCCTTGCAGATGAATCAGTGGCCGGCTCAGGCGCCCGGCTTTATCGACAGCTTGGCGCCGGTGTTCGGCAACGCGGGCAAAATTGACGCCTGGGCCAGCCCGACCATACTGGACGCCCTGCGTCATAACCGCAGCCTGACCGTTGAAGAACTGTTTGCCAGCCACCCGGGGTTTGGCTCTCTCGGGGGCCGTGGCGTGGAATGGGTCAACCTGACGTTTCTGCTGGGCGGGTTGTTGCTGTTACAGCGCAAGGTCTGCAGTTGGCACACGCCAGCGGGTGTTCTGGCAGCTTTGTTCGTGTTCAGCTTGTTGGCGTGGAACGGTTCAGGGTCAGACTCCCATGGTTCGCCCCTGCTGCATCTGTTTTCCGGGTCGACGATGCTGGCGGCGTTCTTCATTGCCACAGAGCCAGTCTCAGGCCCGAAAAGCAACCAGGCCAAGTTGATGTTCGGGCTGGGCGTAGGCACGCTGATTTATCTGATTCGCACCTGGGGCAGTTACCCGGACGGCACTGCCTTCGCCATTTTGCTGATGAACCTCATGGTGCCGGCACTCGATCGCCTTGCCGCAGCGCGCCAGCAGGCCGCACGATGAAGCGAGTTGCACGTAACATCGCTTGGCTGCTGTTGGTTGCCGGCCTGTCCCTGGGTGTGACACTGCTCTGGCAACAATTTACCCAAGGTCCGGCCACAGAAGCCTTGCAACAATGGAAGGCCCGTCAGTTTCTGGCTGTGCTGCCGGCAACAAGCTATGACAACAAGCCATTGGACACGCCTATTCCCCTTCCCACCGACCAACCGCCCCAAAGCCGAATCACCGCCGCCTACCGAGCGATGCAAGGCACGGCAGCTGTGGCCGTGCTGTTTGTGAGCGAAGTACAGGGTTATGCCGCGCCCATCCGGCTGGCAATCGCCGTCCGCGCGGATGGACGCTTGATGGGCACACGCGTGATAGAACAGCGGGAAAGCCCGGGCCTGGGCGGACGCATCACCGACCCACAGGCCAGTTGGCTGTCGCAGTTCGCCAATCGTGGCCTGAGCGATCGCTGGGCACTCAAGCGTGATCAAGGTGATTTTGACCAGCTGGCCGGCGCGACGGTCACATCACGCGCCGTGATCGTGGCGCAGCAGGAGGCACTGCGCTACTTCGACCAACATCGCACCCTGCTGCTTGGAACCTCAGCGCATGAATAGTTTCTGCTTGCTGGCGGTGAGCCTCGCCCCCTTGCTGGGGGGCACGCAGACATTTAGCCAGGCAGTTGTCACGGGCTTGGCCATGATCACGCTGATTGCGCTTCATCAAACTTTCCTTGGCTTGTTGCGTAACAGGCTCGAGGGTAGCCTGTGCACGCTGGCGAACCTGTTGCTGGTTGCAGGCCTGACCAGTTGCCTGCAAATGGCGCTAAGCGCCTGGGCATTGCCACTGGCCATTAGCTTGAGCTTTTTCCCCACACTTGTCGCCCTGCAATGCCTGGCCACGGATGCCCTGCTACCCCGCGAGAACCGCTACCGGCAGTTACTGAAGTACCTGTGCGCACTGCTGGCAACCACCCTGCTGCTGGGAGCCATGCGCCAAGGGCTGGCCGAAGGGCTTGGCGTGCACCTGGCATCACTGCCAGCAGGCGGACTGTTGCTGCTCGCAGTGCTGCTGGCCTTGTACAATTGGCTGCATCCGGGGGCACTCCCCTCATGTCGTCAAGGAAAGCGCTGAACCCATGAATGCTGCCAAACGTCTGGAGATTTTTCGCAGGCTGCACGAAGACAATCCCGATCCGAAAACCGAACTGGCCTACACCACGCCATTCGAGTTGCTGGTTGCCGTGACCCTTTCGGCGCAGGCCACCGATGTTGGCGTTAACAAAGCCACAGCCAGGTTGTTCCCGGTAGCCAATACACCGCAGGCCATCTATGCACTGGGGGTCGAAGGCCTGAGCGAGTACATCAAGACCATCGGGCTGTACAACAGCAAAGCCAAGAACGTGATCGAGGCCTGCCGCCTGTTGATCGAACGCCACAACGGTGAGGTACCTGACACTCGCGAGGCGCTGGAAGCATTGCCGGGGGTAGGCCGCAAAACTGCCAACGTGGTGCTCAACACCGCGTTCCGCCAGCCTGCCATGGCGGTAGACACCCATATCTTCAGGGTCAGCAACCGCACGGGTATCGCACCGGGCAAAAACGTGCTGGAGGTGGAGAAGAAACTGCTCAAGTTCGTGCCCAAGGATTATCTACTCGATGCTCATCACTGGCTGATCCTGCATGGGCGCTACGTGTGCCAGGCGCGCAAGCCCCGCTGTGGTAGTTGCCGCATCGAGGACCTGTGCGAGTACAAGCAGAAGACATCTGACGATTGATAAGCTTGCGAAAATTTGCGCGGGGTGATTGAAAAAATCTTTTTTACCGGGCTTCGCTTTCTCGCTATAAGGACGGCCAATGGCCCTTTGGCTTGGAGCGACTCATGAGTACCGATAAAGACGAACTGTCGATCGAAGATGACTTTGCCACCGCTGATGATGAAGCGGAGCCGCAGGTGGAAACCGCGAAAACCAACCTGAGCAAACGCCGCACCATTGACAACCTCCTTGAAGAGCGACGCCTGAAAAGGCAACTCACCGATTTCGACTACGACTTGTAGCCAAACAGAAAGCCTCCCTCTCGGAGGCTTTCTGCTTTTTGGGGGTCAAGTTATGCCATGCCGCTGAGCCAGTTCAATCAGGTCCACCAGTGAGTGGGCATTGAGCTTGAGCAGCAGGCGGGTCTTGTAGGTGCTGACGGTCTTGTTGCTGAGGTACATGCTATCGGCAATCTCCTTGTTTGATTTCCCGCGCGCCAATTGTTGCAGCACCATCATTTCCCTGGCCGACAGGCGATCGACCATTTCCTGTTCGCTGGCGCCGCCCACACGCCCCCGCGACTTGTGCAATGCCTGGTTTGGGAAATAGCTGTAACCAGAGAGCACGGCCTTGATGGCGCTGAGCAGCTCTGTCAGTTCCTGCTGCTTGCACACATAGCCTGAAGCCCCTGCCTGCATGCAACGCATCGAGAAGTGGCCGGGGGCTTGCGATGTCAGCACCAGTACCCGGCTACCCGGGCTGGCCGAAGCCATGCGGGCGATGACTTCGAGCCCGTCGAGTTTGGGAATGCCGATATCCAGTACCACGATGTCGGGCAAGTGTTCCCTGGTAAGTTGCAAGGCTGCTACGCCGTTGTCGGTTTCCGCGACCACATCGTAGCCATGCCGCTCCATCAGCATGCGCACTGCCAAGCGTATGACCGGGTGGTCATCCACGATTAGGACTTTATTCATGCGATATCCATTCATTCATTATTTTGCTTTGACGACACCTCACCATAACCGAGCAACACACCCAATGGCGTGTCAATTTCTCGCTCAAATACACGAATAGATCAGCCTTACGTCTGTTTAGGAAATTTCCTACAAAAATAAGTAGCCCCGCTCAACTACGGGCCAAGTGAGATCACAAGCACGCTCAAGTTTCCGTTTTCCAGCCTCTTTTGATGAATTAAACATCAACATCAAGGATTACCCTCTACCAGTGCAGCCCGGCGCTGCACGCACGGTAAAGCACGGCAAGCGAATGAATACCCCGGAAAGACTCCACAATTTAGTCGAGAGCAACACTAGGATATTGATGAGGCAACCGCAGGAGGGCCCTCATCATGACGACAAGACAACCCGTAGCTCCGTTGACCATTATTGCTGTCTTCGCCGGCATCATTGAATCCTCCGCGCTGGCAACACTGCCGTTTCTCAGCGAAGAAAGCCAAAGCCTATACACGTGGTTTCTGGTGGGATTCCCGTTTTTTCTTACTGCGTTATTTTTTCTTACACTTAATTTTAATTACAAATCACTTTACAAGCCGGAGCATGAACCTGTCGCGGCTCATGCAATGGCCCATTCACCGCTCTTTTCACAGTCGCCTCACGCCGAACCTGGCCGAATGCATTTCAACCACGCGGCGGATCCAGTCACCGTCATGCTGTCCGGTCCGGATGCTCAAAAAATGATCGAGCAACAAGTATTGCAAGCGCTTACACATACACCTGACACAGGCGGCAACTGGGTGTTTTGCAACTTGGACAAACAATTGTGCTTCAGGCTGTCCGCGGGGGAACTTCCACCCAATGCGGCGCATTTGAAGAGTTGACCTGATTTGCAGGCATGAAAAAACCGGCCGAAGCCGGTTTTTTCATGCCTGCAATGGCTTAAAGCAAACCGCGGCCCTTGTTGGCTGCGATGCGCATGCGCAGTGCATTCAATTTGATGAAGCCGGCAGCGTCAGCCTGGTTGTAAGCACCGCCATCTTCCTCGAAGGTCGCGATGTTGGCATCGAACAGCGAGTCGTCCGACTTGCGGCCGACAACGATGACATTGCCTTTGTACAGTTTCAGGCGCACAACACCGTTAACGTTGACCTGGGAAGCGTCGATCATCTGCTGCAGCATCAGGCGCTCCGGGCTCCACCAGTAGCCGGTGTAGATCAGGCTGGCGTACTTCGGCATCAGCTCGTCTTTCAGGTGAGCGACTTCGCGGTCCAGGGTGATCGACTCGATGGCACGGTGTGCCTTGAGCATGATGGTGCCGCCCGGGGTTTCGTAGCAGCCGCGCGACTTCATGCCTACGTAACGGTTCTCGACGATGTCCAGACGGCCGATACCGTTGGCGCCGCCAATGCGGTTCAGTTCGGCCAGCACGGTGGCTGGGCTCATGTCGACACCATCGATGGCGACGATGTCACCATTGCGATAGGTGAGCTCGATGTAGGTAGCGACATCCGGTGCGTTCTCCGGAGAGACGCTCCAACGCCACATGTCTTCTTCGTGCTCGGTCCAAGTGTCTTCCAGCACGCCGCCTTCATAAGAGATGTGCAGCAGGTTGGCGTCCATCGAGTACGGCGACTTCTTCTTGCCGTGGCGCTCGATCGGGATACCGTGCTTCTCGGCGTAGTCCATCAGCTTCTCGCGGGACAGCAGGTCCCACTCACGCCATGGCGCGATAACCTTGACGCCGGGCTTGAGCGCGTAGGCGCCCAGTTCGAAACGGACCTGGTCGTTGCCCTTGCCGGTTGCACCGTGGGAAATGGCGTCGGCGCCGGTTTCGTTGGCGATTTCGATCAGGCGCTTGGCGATCAGCGGGCGAGCGATGGAAGTACCCAGCAGGTACTCGCCTTCGTAGACGGTGTTGGCGCGGAACATCGGGAAGACGAAGTCACGCACGAATTCTTCGCGCAGGTCGTCGATGTAGATCTCTTTGACACCCATTGCCTGCGCTTTGGCGCGGGCCGGCTCGACCTCTTCGCCCTGACCCAGGTCAGCGGTGAAGGTCACCACTTCGCAGTTGTAGGTATCTTGCAGCCACTTGAGAATCACCGAAGTATCAAGGCCGCCGGAATACGCCAGTACGACCTTTTTTACGTCCGCCATGCCATCACTCCACGGGGTTGTACGGAAAAGGCCAGAGTCTACCGGCCTTGCCGACAAATTTACAGTGGGGCGACAGCTTGTGACGACAAAGCGACAGGAAGTGTCGAGGGCGCGACTTGTTGGGCTATGGCTTCAGGGCGCCTTGGCAGCCGGCGCTGCAGCCGCGGGGCTCGCAGGGGCAACAGGCGGTTGTACCACTGGCTGCACTGCCGGTTTCTCTACCGGCGTTACTCGATCCAGTTCAATATTGACACGGCGATTGCGCGCCCGGTTGGCCGCACTGTTGTTCTTCACCAACGGATAACGCTCGCCATGGAAGCGTACGACAATCTGCTCCTCTGGCACGCCATGGGCCTTGAGGTAGTCGGCAACGGCCAGTGCACGACGACGCGAGGCATCACGATTGTTCAGGCGGTTGCCACTGTTGTCCGAGTGGCCGTTGAGCTCGATGTGGTTAACCGTCGGGTCGGCCTTGATGTAGTCAAGGATCACATCGAGCCGCGCTCGGGCCGAGGCATCCAGATCAACGCCGCCACTCGGGAACCCCACCTGCGTCTGGCGTACCTGATCGTAATTCATCGCAAGCATCTTGCCAGCACACGCCTGATAGTCGCTGTACGCCTTGGCAAAGCTGACGGGCAGAACACGCACTTCCATCACTCGCCCCGCCTCACCCGTGTAATTACGCACCACGGTGCTGCGCCCATCGAGCAAACCGTTGATCAAACGGCTGGCCTGCCCCTGAGATGACGTGAACAGTACACCGTTGCGCGCCATGCGCACGGCCCCGAGGTTGATATCACCCCGGCCTGGTTGCCATGGCGCGGCGGCAGCCAACAACGTGGCCGTCCCCGACCCCAGCACATTGCTGTCCGAACGCAGTTGAAACACCGGTTGCTCGCCGGCCCTGCGTACGAACTCACCACTGCCAAAACCGTCAATCGGCTGGATCAGGCGGCATTCGAACTGGTCACCCTCGACTTTCCAGGCGATGTTCTCCATGCGGGTCTGGAAGGTCAGTGCGCCGGCCGGCAGGCTGGCGAACAGGGTCAACAGGGCTAGATAACGCTGGCGCACGGGCGGCTCCACAAATTCTGACGGCTTACAGGCAGGCTAACGGCCGCCAGCCGGAAAACTTGATAGCCGTGCTCGGTTCAGGGTTTTCCGGTAGCATTGGAGGCCTGAGTTCGACCCGCCTGGAATCCCCAATGTCCGATCGCCTGACCCTCCTGCGCCCCGACGACTGGCACATCCATCTGCGTGATGGTGCCGTCCTGCCCCATACCGTTGGCGATGTGGCGCGTACTTTCGCCCGTGCCATCATCATGCCCAACCTGGTTCCGCCGGTACGCAATGCCGCCGAAGCTGGCGCCTACCGTGAGCGCATTCTGGCCGCACGCCCGGCCGCCAGCCGCTTCGAGCCGCTGATGGTGCTGTACCTCACCGACCGCACCAGCCCCGAGGACATCCGCGCTGCCAAGGCCAGCGGCATCGTGTACGCCGCCAAGCTGTACCCGGCAGGCGCCACGACCAACTCCGATTCGGGCGTGACCAGCATCGACAACATCTTCCCGGCCATCGAGGCGCTGGCAGAGGTTGGCATGCCATTGCTGGTGCATGGCGAGGTGACCCGCAGCGAGATCGACGTGTTCGACCGCGAAAAGCGTTTCATCGACGAGCATATGCGCCGCCTGGTCGAGCGTTTCCCCACGCTCAAAGTGGTGTTCGAGCACATCACCACCGGCGATGCCGCGCAATTCGTCACCGAGGCTCCGGCCAACGTTGGCGCGACCATCACTGCCCAGCACCTGCTGTACAACCGCAACCACATGCTGGTTGGCGGTATTCGCCCGCATTTCTATTGCCTGCCGATCCTCAAGCGCAACACCCACCAGGTGGCGCTGCTGGATGCTGCTACCAGCGGCAACCCGAAGTTCTTCCTCGGCACCGACTCGGCGCCGCACGCCCAGCATGCCAAGGAAGCCGCCTGCGGCTGCGCCGGTTGCTACACCGCCTACGCCGCCATCGAGATGTACGCCGAGGCGTTCGAGCAGCGCAATGCCCTGGACAAACTGGAAGGTTTCGCCAGCCTGCACGGCCCGGCGTTCTATGGCCTGCCAGTGAACACCGACACCATCACGCTGGTTCGCGAAGAATGGACCGCCCCGGCCAGCCTGCCGTTTGGCGAGCAAACCGTCATCCCGCTGCGCGCCGGTGAGAAACTGCGCTGGCGCCTGCTGGAGGACAACGCGTGAGCGAAGACCTTTACGACGAAGATCAGGACGGCCAGACCGGCGGTGGTTCGCGCCATCCGATGGCAGAGCGTTTCCGTGGCTATCTGCCGGTTGTGGTGGATGTCGAGACAGGTGGTTTCAACAGCGCAACTGATGCCCTGCTGGAAATTGCTGCAGTCACCATCGGCATGGACGATAAAGGCTTCCTGTTCCCGGAGCACACGTACTTCTTCCGTGTAGAGCCCTTCGAGGGCGCCAATATCGAACCGGCCGCGCTGGAGTTCACAGGCATCAAGCTGGACCACCCACTGCGCATGGCGGTGAGCGAAGAAAGCGCACTGACCGATATTTTCCGTGGTGTGCGCAAGGCGCTCAAGGCCAACGGCTGCAAGCGGGCGATCCTGGTCGGCCACAACAGCAGCTTCGACCTGGGCTTCCTGAATGCTGCGGTGGCCCGCAACGACCTCAAGCGCAACCCGTTCCACCCGTTCTCCAGCTTTGATACGGCCACCCTGGCTGGTTTGGCGTATGGCCAGACCGTACTGGCGCGGGCTTGCCAGAGTGCCGATATCGATTTTGACGGGCGCGAAGCGCATTCGGCGCGGTATGACACCGAGAAGACAGCAGAACTGTTCTGCGGCATCGTCAACCGTTGGAAAGAGATGGGCGGCTGGCGGGATTTCAACGACTGAGCTGCGATTTTGGGGGCGCTGTGCGCCCCTTTCCGACCGGTCCGGCGCCCCGGCAAGGCCGCTCCCACACGGACCGCGCAAGCCCTGCGGCGGACTATGTGGGAGCGGCCTTGTGTCGCGATAGGAGTGCGAAGCACTCCCCATAAAAAACCGGCCACAAGGGCCGGTTTTTTTCATGCGCGCGGCAATTACAGCTTGCCAGCGTTCTCGCTCAGGTAGGCCGCAACGCCTTCTGGCGAAGCGTTCATGCCTTTGTCGCCTTTCTTCCAGTTGGCAGGGCAGACTTCGCCGTGCTCTTCGTGGAATTGCAGCGCGTCGACCAAGCGCAGCAGTTCGTCCATGTTACGGCCCAGCGGCAGGTCGTTGATGATCTGCGAGCGGACAACACCGTTGGTGTCGATCAGGAAGGCGCCACGGAAGGCTACGCCGCCCTCGGACTCAACGTCGTAGGCTTTGCAGATTTCGTGGGTCATGTCGGCTGCCAGGGTGTACTTCACCTGGCCGATGCCGCCGTTGTTGACCGGGGTGTTACGCCAGGCGTTGTGGGTGAAGTGCGAGTCGATCGAAACGCCGATCACTTCAACGTTGCGCGCCTGGAAGTCAGGGATGCGGTTGTCCAGGGCGATCAGCTCGGACGGGCAGACGAAGGTGAAGTCCAGTGGGTAGAAGAACACCAGGCCGTACTTGCCCTTGATGGCCGAAGCCAGGTTGAAGCTGTCGACGATCTCGCCATTGCCCAGCACGGCCGGTACGGTGAAATCGGGGGCTTGTTTGCCAACGAGTACGCTCATTGCAATCTCCTGATGAGAGTTAAGAATCGTTTGCCGGGCAGGCCCGACATCCAACAAAGGCCGACCATCATACACGGCTTCGGATGACAGGCCGAACTCAACCGCCGGTCGCCGGGGCACAATCTTTACTCATCGTGTTTTGACAAGCATTCTCATTACCATTACTCTCCATCTCATCGACTCAACCAGCGATGGTCAGCCTCTATGTATGTGTGTCTCTGTGTCGGCGTTACCGACGGACAGATCCGCGATGCGATCTACGAAGGATGCTGCAGCTACAAGGAAGTCCGGGCCGCGACTAATGTCGCCAGCCAATGTGGCAAATGCGCCTGCCTGGCCAAGCAGGTGGTTCGCGAGACCCTCACCGAGCTTCAGGTGAGCCAGCAAGCCGCCCTTTCCTACCCGGTAGAATTTACCGCCGCGTAAACCCGAATTTAAAGAACCGGACCTTGTGTCCGGTTTTTTTATGCCCAAAATTCAATAAGTTAGCGCTTTAACGCGGTTCACAAACATTCTTATTCCTATTAATTTTCACTTATTATTCAATAACTTAGGTTTGACACACCCAACTATCAGGCTCAAACTTCTCTGTATCGGCACACTTCTACAGGGCAGGAACCCGTCATGAAAGGCGACAAAAGCGTCATCCAGCATCTCAACAAGATCCTCGGAAACGAGCTGGTCGCAATCAACCAGTACTTCCTGCACGCGCGCATGTACGAAGATTGGGGCCTGAATAAGCTCGGCAAGCACGAGTACAAAGAATCCATCGACGAGATGAAGCACGCTGACAAACTGATCAAGCGTATTCTGTTCCTTGAGGGCATCCCGAACGTTCAGGACCTGGGCAAGCTGCTGATCGGCGAAAACACCAAGGAAATGCTTGAGTGCGACCTGAAGATCGAGCAGAAGGGCTTGAAAGACCTGAAGGAGGCCATCGCCTTCTGTGAAAAGCATGGCGATTTCGGTTCGCGTGACATGCTCGAAGACATCCTCGAGTCCGAGGAAGAGCACATCGACTGGCTGGAAACTCAGCTGGGCCTGATCGAGAAGATCGGCATCGAGAACTACCTGCAGTCGCAGATGGGCGAAGAGTAAGTTTTCTTCGCGCACAAAAAAGCTGGGGCCGCTGTGCGGCCCCAGCTTTATTTCAGGCTAGTTAAGCCTCGGAAGCCTTGGCCTTTGCAGCCGCTTCCTTGATCAGGGTTTGCAGCTCACCCTTCTCGAACATTTCCAGCATGATGTCGCTACCGCCGACCAGCTCACCGGCAACCCACAGTTGCGGGAAGGTCGGCCAGTTGGCGTACTTGGGCAGGTTGGCGCGGATTTCCGGGTTCTGCAGGATGTCGACGTAGGCGAACTTTTCGCCACACTGCATTACTGCCTGCGAAGCGCGCGACGAGAAGCCACACTGCGGGGCATTCGGCGAGCCTTTCATGTAAAGCAGAATGGTGTTGTTGGCAATCTGCTCTTTGATCGTTTCGATGATATCCATGTAGCACCTCGGCTGAACTTTCCGACGCGGTCGTCGGCACGGTGACGCATTGTATCGGAAAGCCGAGCGGCGTGCTCGGCCTTGCCATCACTCACGCGGCCTCTACCTGCACAGGCACACCATTGAGTGCCGCATTGCCGGACACCTCATCGCGCAATCGCTCATCGGTCAGGTCGTTGGCGCTCACACCCGGCTGCGCCCCGGCCACCTGAAGTTGCACACCTTGGCGGCCATGGCCAAAACCGTGGGGCAGGCTGACGACGCCAGGCATCATTTCTTCGCTCGCCTGTACGTCCACCTCCAATATCCCTGTGCGCGAACGGATGCGCACGCGCTGGCCGTCCTGCAAATGCCGCTGCTGCAGGTCTTGCGGGTGCATGAGCAACTGGTGACGTGGCTTGCCTTTGACCAGCCGGTGGAAGTTATGCATCCAGGAGTTATTGCTGCGCACGTGCCGGCGGCCGATCAGCAGTAACTCTCCAGGGGCTGGCGGCGCCTGCATTGCCAGGCGTTGCAAGTCGGCCAGCAACACCCCCGGCGCAGCTTCCACCGCTTTGCTGGCGGTCGCCAGGCGCTTGCCCAGGCTGGCGCGCAGTGGCCCCAGATCAAGGCCGTGGGGGTGTTCATCCAGGGCTTGCAACGACAAGCTGTGTTCAGACGCCTCGCCATACGGCCCCATGCGCAAAGCCCGGTCGATCATCTGTGAGGGCGGGATGGTTGGCTTGAGTTCAAGTTCGGCGCGCTCGGCAAAGGCGCGTGCCAGGCCAACAAAAATCTCCCAGTCATGCAGCGCCCCCTGCGGCTTGCTCAGGATCGCCCGGTTGAAACGGGTAACGTTGCGCACCGCCAGCAGGTTGAAGGTACTGTCGTAATGGTCGTTCTCCAGTGCCGAGGTGGACGGCAGGATCAGGTCGGCGTGCCGGGTGGTCTCGTTGATGTACAGGTCGATGCTGAGCATGAAGTCCAGCCCTTCCAGCGCAGTATCGAGCTGCCGACCGTTGGGCGTGGACAGCACCGGGTTGCCAGCAACGGTGACCAACGCGCGGATCTGGCCTTCGCCAGGTGTGAGCATTTCTTCGGCAAGCGCTGCGACTGGCAACTCACCGCCATACTCGGGCAAAGCCGAAACCCGGCTCTGCCAGGCGTTGAAATGCCCACCCGAGGTAGTTGCCACCAAGTCTACAGCCGGCTCGGTACACAGCGCGCCGCCAACCCGGTCGAGGTTGCCGGTGACCAGATTGATCAACTGCACCAGCCAGTGGCACAGCGTGCCGAACGATTGGGTGGATACACCCATGCGGCCGTAACACACTGCCTTGTCAGAGGCAGCGAACTCGCGCGCCAACTGGCGTATCTCGACTGCTTCGATGCCGCAATGGGCGCTCACGGCTTCGGCACTGAAGGGCGCGATTGCCTCACGCACCTGCTGCAGGCCGTTGACCTGCAGATGCGAACCACGGGCAAGGCCTTCTTCGAACAGGGTGTTGAGCAGGCCACACAGCAAGGCCGCATCGCCGCCCGGCCGAACGAACAGATGGCGGTCGGCCATGGCTGCTGTTTCACTGCGGCGCGGGTCCACCACCACAAGCCGCCCGCCGCGTGCTCGCAGGGCTTTCAGGCGCTTCTCCACGTCCGGGACGGTCATGATGCTGCCATTGGAGGCCAGTGGGTTGCCGCCAAGAATCAGCATGAAGTCGGTATGGTCGATGTCCGGGATGGGCAGCAGCAGGCCGTGGCCATACATCAGGTGGCTGGTGAGGTGTTGAGGCAACTGGTCCACTGATGTGGCCGAAAAGCGGTTACGGGTTTTGAGCAGGCCGAGAAAATAGTTGCTGTGGGTCATCAACCCATAGTTGTGCACGCTCGGGTTGCCTTGATACACCGCCACGGCATTGCGTCCATGTGCCTGCTGCACGGCCCAAAGCCGGTCGGCCGCCAGCGCAAATGCTTCCTCCCAACCGATGGCCAGCCATTGATCGCCCACACGCTTGTGAGGCCCGCGCAGGCGGTCGGGGTCGTTCTGGATATCCTGCAAGGCCACCGCCTTGGGGCAGATATGGCCACGGCTGAACGGGTCCAGTGGGTCGCCTTTGATCGAACTGATCAACGCCTGGCCGTCAGCCTCGTGGCTGACTTCGATATTCAACCCGCAAATCGCTTCGCACAGGTGACAGGCACGGTGATGCAGGGTCTTGGTCATGGCCGCCTCTGCCTTGTTGTTTGTCCAGCCTCGACTATGCGCCGCGGCCCTGGCAGCTGCCAGCGGCCTTCGCCGCGTGAATCCCCCGACATCAGGCACACGATTTGCGACAGCTATTTGCCAAATCGACGGCAAGCCGTGTACAACCTTCGTGTAGCAAATAAAAAACAGCACCGCCCGGCGGGTCAAGACACCCTTTGCAACATCCTTTGAAACGGGTAGCTGTTTCCCCTCTTGGTTTCAGGCGACATTTAATTATAGTATTGCGCCTTTCCCTATTTCGTCCGCCCCGTGCGGCTTACGCCGCAGGTCACTCCCGTTGTCAAAAAAAACCATACGGTCGACCTGCATACCGTTGCAGATAAGGTAGTCAATCATGAGCGCTAGGCACTTTCTCTCCCTGCTGGATTTCACCACCGACGAATTGCTCGGTGTGATCCGCCGAGGCATCGAGCTGAAGGACCTGCGCAAGCGCGGCGTGCTGTTCGAGCCTTTGAAAAACCGCGTGCTGGGCATGATCTTCGAAAAGTCCTCCACGCGTACCCGCGTATCGTTCGAAGCCGGCATGATCCAGCTCGGCGGCCAGGCCATCTTCCTGTCCCCGCGTGACACGCAGCTGGGCCGTGGCGAGCCGATCAGCGACAGCGCCATCGTGCTGTCGAGCATGGTCGATGCGGTAATGATCCGCACCCACGCCCACAGCACCCTCACCGAATTCGCCGCCAACTCGCGCGTGCCAGTGATCAACGGCCTGTCCGACGAATCGCACCCGTGTCAGCTGCTGGCCGACATGCAGACGTTCATCGAGCACCGTGGCTCGATCCAGGGCAAGACCGTTACCTGGATCGGCGATGGTTTCAACATGTGCAACTCGTACATCGAGGCCGCCCGGCAGTTCGATTTCCAACTGCGCATTGCATGCCCAGAGGGCTACGAGCCCGACCAGCGCTTCCTGGACTTGGGCGGTGAGCGCGTGCAGATCATCCGTGATGCCAAGGACGCCGTGCGTGGCGCACACCTGGTGGTCACCGATGTCTGGACTTCCATGGGCCAGGAGGAGGAAACTGCACGGCGCCTGGCGCATTTCGCGCCTTATCAGGTCACCCGCGAACTGCTCGACCTGGCGGCACCCGATGTCCTCTTCATGCACTGCCTGCCCGCCCACCGTGGCGAGGAAATCAGCCAGGACCTGCTCGGCGACCCACGCTCGGTTGCCTGGGACGAAGCTGAAAACCGGCTGCATGCACAGAAGGCGCTTCTTGAATTCCTTGTAGAACCGGCTTACCACCACGCATGAGTCAACCCCTACTGCTCAACCTGCGCAACCTCGCCTGTGGCTACGGCGAGCAGCGCATCGTCCAGAACCTCAACCTGCACCTGAACGCAGGCGACATCGGTTGCCTGCTGGGTTCCTCGGGTTGCGGCAAAACCACCACCCTGCGCGCCATCGCCGGCTTCGAGCCGGTGCATGAAGGTGAGATCCAGCTGGCGGGCGAGGTCATTTCCCGGGCCGGCTTTACCCAGGCACCGGAAAAGCGCCGTATCGGCATGGTGTTTCAGGACTACGCCCTGTTCCCGCACCTGACCGTGGCGCAGAACATCGCCTTCGGCATTGCAAAACACCCGCGCCAGGCGCAGGTGGTCGAAGAGATGCTGGAACTGGTCAAGCTCGGCGGCCTGGGCGGGCGCTACCCGCACGAGCTGTCCGGCGGCCAGCAACAGCGTGTGGCACTGGCCCGGGCACTGGCGCCGGAGCCACAATTGCTGCTGCTTGACGAGCCGTTCTCCAACCTCGATGTGGAGCTGCGCCGTCGCCTCAGCCACGAGGTGCGCGACATCCTCAAGAGCCGAGGCACCAGTGCCATCCTGGTTACCCATGACCAGGAAGAAGCCTTTGCGGTCAGCGACCACGTCGGCGTATTCAGGGAAGGCCGCCTGGAACAGTGGGACACGCCGTACAACCTGTATCACGAACCGCAGACACCGTTCGTGGCCAGCTTCATTGGCCAGGGCTACTTCATTCGCGGCCAGATGAGCAGCCATGAGGCGGTCAATACCGAACTGGGCGAGCTGCGCGGTAACCGTGCCTACATCATGGCGCCCGGCAGTTCGGTCGATGTGCTGCTAAGACCGGACGATATCGTGCATGCCCCAGACAGTGCATTGCGGGCAAGTATCGTGGGCAAGAGCTTCCTCGGTGCTTCGACGCTGTACCGCTTGCAGTTGCCGACGGGAAGCCAGCTGGAAGCGATTTTCCCAAGCCACATCGACCATCAGGTGGGTGAGGAAGTAGGGATTACCGTGAAGGCGGACCACCTGGTGCTGTTCCCGGTGCCGGGGAGTGTCGCGGCGCAGTTGCCACGGCAGGAAAACGGGGTTCGTCGGTACAGTTCGGCGACCTGACAGTCGGTACTGGGGGCTGCTTTGCAGCCCCCTCCCCTCAACCCCTACCAATACCGGCAAACATGCCCTGTGTATGCGCTGCCAAAACGCTGGCCGCCAATTCCACCTCAAGCCCACGCCGCCCCGCGCTGACATGGATGGTTGCAAAATTTTGCGCCGACTCGTCAATAAAGGTACGCAGGCGCTTCTTCTGCCCCAGCGGGCTGATCCCACCCACCAGGTAACCTGTAGAACGCTGGGCCGCCGCCGGGTCGGCCATCTCGCACTTCTTCACCCCGGCCGCATGGGCCAGTGCCTTGAGGTCCAGCGTCCCCACCACGGGCACCACCGCCACCAGCAACTCGCCCTTTTCACTGCTCGCCAGCAACGTCTTGAACACCTGTTGCGGGTCCAGACCAAGTTTCTCCGCTGCCTCAAGCCCATATGACGCCGACTTGGGGTCATGTTCGTAACTGTGCACACGATGTTCGGCACGGGCTTTTTTCAACAGATCGAGCGCGGGGGTCATGCAGTGCTCCATAACGGGGACGAATCGGCGACTACTGTAGGGCAATTCCAACATCCCAGCCAGCAAACCACCAACAACGCGCTCTAGCTCAGGCTTTGCTGGCTGAAACGACTAAGCAGAACGTGACCGACCGTTCACTTTCGACCTTTGACATAAGCGTTTCTTGTCTATATTTTTTCGTTTCTGAATAAACGATGCCCTTTTTAAGTGCATTCCTATATCTGCCCGGGGTCAATGGGGATCGACTCCGGGCTTTGCTGTCGAGCGCCACGCGCCTCACAACAAAAACAACGAGGTCATACATGACGAATGCTCTTCGCGAACCCACGCTGTCCAGCCAATGCCTGGCCGAATTTCTTGGCACCGCACTACTGATCTTTTTCGGCACCGGTTGTGTCGCCGCGCTCAAGGTGGCGGGTGCCAGCTTTGGCTTGTGGGAAATCAGCATCATCTGGGGGGTTGGCGTAAGCATGGCGATTTACCTCACGGCGGGCATTTCCGGGGCACACCTGAACCCGGCCGTGAGCATCGCGTTAACGCTGTTCGCCGGTTTCGACAAGCGCAAACTGCCCTTCTATGCACTGGCACAAATTTGCGGTGCATTCTGCGGCGCGGCGCTGGTGTACACCCTGTACAGCAACCTGTTCTTCGATTTCGAACAAAGCCACGCCATGTTGCGTGGCAGCACCGAAAGCCTCGAGCTGGCGTCGGTGTTCTCCACGTACCCGCACCCTTCGCTGACCACGGGCCAGGCCTTCCTGGTGGAAGTGGTGATCACCGCCATCCTCATGGCCGTGATCATGGCCCTGACCGACGACAACAACGGCCTGCCCCGTGGCGCAATGGCGCCGCTGCTGATCGGCCTGCTGATCGCTGTGATCGGCAGCGCCATGGGCCCGCTGACCGGGTTTGCGATGAACCCCGCGCGTGACTTCGGCCCCAAATTGATGACCTTCCTGGCCGGCTGGGGCGAAATTGCCTTCACTGGCGGTCGGGACATTCCGTACTTCCTGGTTCCGGTGTTCGCCCCGATCCTCGGCGCTTGCCTGGGTGCCGCGACCTATCGCGGCCTGATCGCCCGCAACCTGCCAACGGCGCAACCGACTGGCGCCGAGACAAACGACAATCGCCAGGGCGATACTCAAGTCAACTGACACGTGTGCCCTGACCACCTCATTTCGCAAGGCCTACAACCATGACAGACACCCAGGAAAAGAACTACATCATCGCCCTGGACCAAGGCACCACCAGCTCGCGGGCCATCATTTTCGACCGCGACGCCAATGTGGTGGGCACCTCCCAACGCGAATTCGCCCAGCATTATCCGCACGCGGGCTGGGTCGAGCACGACCCGATGGAGATCTTCGCCACCCAGAGCGCAACCATGGTCGAAGCGCTGGCCCAGGCCGGCATCAGCCATGCCCAGGTCGCCGCGCTGGGTATCACCAACCAGCGTGAAACCACGGTGGTGTGGGACAAGGAAACCGGCCGCCCGGTGTACAACGCCATCGTCTGGCAGTGCCGTCGCAGCACCGAAATATGCGCCCAGCTCAAACGTGACGGCCACGAGGCCTACATTCGCGAAACCACCGGCCTGGTCACCGACCCGTATTTCTCGGGCACCAAGCTGAAGTGGATTCTGGATAACGTGGAAGGTGCCCGCGCACGTGCCGAGCGTGGCGAATTGCTGTTCGGTACCGTCGATTCCTGGCTGATCTGGAAGTTCTCCGGCGGCAAGGTACATGTCACCGACTACACCAATGCTTCGCGCACGCTGATGTTCAACATCCATAGCCTGCAGTGGGACGACAAGCTGCTGGAAATCCTCGGTATCCCGCGCAGCATGCTGCCTGAGGTGCGCCCTTCCTCCGAAGTGTACGGCCATACCAAAAGCGGTATCGCCATTGCCGGTATCGCAGGCGACCAGCAGTCCGCGCTGTTCGGCCAGATGTGCGTGGAGCCTGGCCAGGCCAAGAACACCTATGGCACCGGCTGCTTCCTGCTGATGAACACTGGCGACAAAGCCGTGATGTCATCCCACGGCCTGCTCACCACCATCGCCTGCGGCCCGCGCGGCGAAGTGGCCTATGCACTGGAAGGGGCCGTGTTCAATGGCGGTTCCACCGTGCAATGGCTGCGTGACGAGCTGAAGATCGTCAATGACGCACTCGACACCGAATATTTCGCCAGCAAGGTCAAGGACAGCAATGGCGTGTACCTGGTGCCTGCGTTCACGGGCCTGGGCGCGCCCTACTGGGACCCGTATGCCCGCGGCGCCCTGTTTGGCCTGACCCGGGGCGTGAAGGTCGACCACATCATCCGCGCAGCGCTCGAGTCGATCGCCTACCAGACCCGCGACGTGCTCGATGCCATGCAACAGGACTGCGGCCAACGCTTGTCCGAGCTGCGCGTGGACGGTGGCGCAGTGGCCAACAACTTCCTCATGCAGTTCCAGGCCGATATCCTCGGCACCTGCGTGGAGCGCCCGAAAATGCGCGAAACAACGGCGTTGGGCGCTGCGTACCTGGCAGGCCTGGCGTGCGGGTTCTGGAGTGGCCTGGACGAGCTGCGCGACAAGGCGATCATCGAGCGCGAGTTCAGCCCGCAGCTGGATGAAACGCAGAAAGAAAAACTGTACGCCGGATGGAAAAAAGCAGTAGATCGCACACGCGATTGGGAAGATCACGACGCCTGATCGAGTTCAGCGTTACCGCCTTGCGAAAGAGGCGGTAGCGCTGGCTGTCATCCCCTTCCTACGGCATTATTGCAGAATTTGTCCGGCAGCCCCTAAGGACCGCCCATGAATCTGCCCCCACGCCAACAACAAATCCTCGAACTGGTCCGCGACCGCGGCTACGTCAGCATCGAGGAAATGGCGCAGTTATTCATCGTCACGCCGCAAACCATCCGCCGCGATATCAACCAACTCGCCGAGCTCAATCTGCTGCGCCGTTACCACGGCGGGGCGGCCTACGACTCGAGCATCGAAAACACGGCTTACGCCATGCGCGCCGACCAGATGCGCGATGAGAAGCAGCGTATTGCCGAAGCCATCGCCCGGCAGATTCCCGACCATGCCTCGCTGTTCATAAACATTGGCACCACCACCGAATCCATTGCCCGTGCCCTGCTCAACCACAGCCACCTGAAGGTCATTACCAACAACCTGCATGTGGCGGCGATCCTGGCAGCGAAGGATGATTTCGAAGTGTTGGTAGCCGGGGGTACGGTGCGCCGTGACGGCGGTGTCGTCGGGCAGGCCAGCGTCGACTTCATCAACCAGTTCAAGGTTGATTTTGCCTTGGTGGGTATTAGCGGCATTGATGAGGATGGCAGCCTGCTTGATTTCGATTACCAGGAAGTGCGCGTTTCCCAAGCGATCATTGCCAACGCCCGGCAAGTGGTTCTGGCTGCCGACTCCAGCAAGTTCGGGCGCAATGCCATGGTGCGCCTGGGTTCGATCAGCCTGGTCGATTGCCTGGTGACCGACCAGGCGCCGAGCCTGGAGCTAACGCAGTTGCTGAACCAGTACAAGATTCGCCTCGAAGTGGTTTGAGCGTTTGACGTGCACGCCTGAAAGGGGCGGCTAACGCCAGGGTTGGCTACCCTGGCAACTGCGTTGTAATTTTCGTTTTTGTTCACTTTATTGTCATCTGATCAGTTTTTTCTATAAACACTGACTGGCGATGGCCTTTCTGTTGCGCTACTATTTTCGCAAACGAACATAGATGTTCATATTCGATATGAACAACCTCAGGAGGCCTTGCCCGTGTCCCAGCCCGTTTCGACCCAGCCCGCCCTCGCCGAATGCTATGACCTCGCAGTGATCGGCGGCGGCATCAATGGCGTGGGCATCGCTGCCGACGCTGCCGGGCGCGGCCTGAAGGTGTTCCTGTGCGAAAAAGACGACTTGGCGCAACACACCTCGTCAGCCAGCAGCAAACTGATTCACGGTGGCCTGCGCTACCTGGAACATTACGAATTCCGCCTGGTACGCGAAGCCCTGGCCGAGCGGGAGGTACTGCTGGCCAAGGCCCCGCACATCGTAAAACCGATGCGCTTCGTGCTGCCCCACCGCCCGCACCTGCGCCCGGCCTGGATGATCCGTGCAGGCCTGTTCCTGTACGACCACCTGGGCAAACGCAAGCGCCTGGGCGCTTCGCGTAGCCTGCGTTTCGGGCCGGGCTACCCGCTCAAGCCAGCGATCACCCGTGGCTTCGAATACGCCGACTGCGCCGTGGATGACGCCCGCCTGGTGGTGCTGAATGCCATGGCCGCGCGTGAACATGGCGCGCACATTCACACCCGCACCCGTTGCCTGCGCGCCGAGCGCATTGATGGCCTGTGGGAAGTTGAACTGCAGCATGCCGATGGCAGCCTGCAAACCATCCGGGCACGTGCGCTGGTCAATGCGGCCGGACCATGGGTGGCCAGCTTCATCAAGGATGATCTCAAGCTTGATGCGCCCTACGGGATTCGCCTGATTCAGGGTAGCCATCTGATCGTTCCGCGGCTGTATGAAGGTGACCATGCCTACATCCTGCAAAACGAAGATCAGCGCATCGTCTTCTGCATTCCCTATCTGGACCGCTTCACACTGATTGGCACCACCGACCGCGAATACAGCGGCGACCCGGCCAAGGTGGCCATCACCGAACAGGAAACCGACTACCTGCTGAAGGTCGTCAATGCACACTTCAACCATCAACTGAGCCGCGCCGACATCCTGCACACTTATTCCGGCGTGCGGCCGCTGTGCAACGATGAGTCGGACAACCCATCGGCCGTTACCCGTGATTACACGCTGGCACTTTCGTCCGAGCAGGGCCAGGCGCCGCTGCTGTCGGTGTTCGGTGGCAAGTTGACGACCTATCGCAAGCTGGCCGAGTCGGCCATGGCCGAACTCAAGCCTTTCTTCACACAAATGCGCGGTAGCTGGACAGCCGACGCAGCCCTGCCTGGCGGGGAAAAAATGACCAGCGTTCAAGCGCTGGTAGACGCCATCCTCGCCCACAGCGCCTGGCTGCCCGAGGACATCGCCAAGCGCTGGGCACACACTTACGGCAGCCGCGTCTGGCAATTGCTCGAAGGTGTACAGGGCCCCGACGATCTTGGCCAGGCCATTGGCGGGGGCTTGTTCACCCGCGAAGTGGATTACCTGTGCAGTAAAGAATGGGCAATCAGTGCCGCCGACATCCTGTGGCGCCGGACCAAGCTCGGTCTGTTCACCTCTGCCGCTGAACAGCAGCTGCTTGAAGAGTACCTGCAGCAGGCCCGGCCGAACCAAGCCCGCGAACAGGCTGCCTGAGACGCCTTGACTACGAGGCCTGGCCCTCCACCGTCGGCTCTATGTGCAGGTAGCGTGCGTACGCTGCCTGCGCGAGCTCCAGTCGCATCGCCCTCAGCTGTTTCTCGTACTCTGCCCGCAACGCTGCCGATTGCAGCAAATACTCCTGCTCGGAAAGCTGCTCGGCCTGTGTAAGCCGCTCATCAAATGATTCAACCAGCGCATCGATCCGTTGCGGATAGCGCTCGTGGATGTAGCGATCCCAAAACGGCCGCTCGGCAAGCGATTCACTCAACCTGGGCGGGCTTTCCCCCCGCAGAATCTTCAATCGCGCTGCACTCACGTCGCCCAGGGTCACCCTTGAAAACGCCATGTAATGAATGGTGCCTGGCTGAGCCGGCAAACCGAGCCCGCCTGCCAACCGCGAGCGGTACGCCAGGTAGACTTCAACCGGGTCGACAAGCCCGCCTTGCCGGTTCAATTCCTCAACCTTGAGCGCAGCAATGCGGTTGACTTCATCCAATCGATACAACGTTCGCCCTACCCGCAGCAAGGCGTCTTCACGCTGGGCCAGGCTGCTGCCCGCCGCCGCGTTCTCCACATACAAGGTAACTTCCAGCTCGCTCAGTATGTAGAGCAACTGATCCTCGCAAGTGCGCGGGCCGCTCGCCTGAGCCAGCAGGATTGCTCGC
The DNA here is from genome assembly GCF_028898945.1 of Pseudomonas sp. PSKL.D1. Lineage (NCBI taxonomy): Bacteria > Pseudomonadati > Pseudomonadota > Gammaproteobacteria > Pseudomonadales > Pseudomonadaceae > Pseudomonas > Pseudomonas sp. PSKL.D1. The sequence continues at coordinate 1,266,782 of NZ_CP118607.1, read as the reverse complement.
AACTCACTGTTCTGGTCACAGGCCCCCAGAATGCGCCATACACGCTCCCGGTAATACACCGAGTGTTCCCGAAAATCGCTGGTCCGGCTGAAGTCGGCCAGAAACTGGAACAACCCCGCCGAGTCCGGGTCATCGCGCAAGCGTAACCATTGCGCTTCACGATCACTGCGCAGCTGGCCATTGGAATCGGCTAGCCACCGCTCACGTGCAGCGTCATCGAGCAACTGATGATCGATGGGCCGCAAGTTGACAGGCTGGCGCGCGGCCAGGTTCACCAACCCCTGGCTAGTTTCATCCAGCGGGTTGTCATGCACGCTTGCACGCCGTAGCCGCAGGCGCAGGCTGTTGAGGTCCTGGCGGATGCGCTGGATCCTGTTGTTACGCAGGTCTGCAAAACCAAAAACAGGCAATTGCTGGCCACGCTCGGGAAAATGAACCAGGTCTGCCGCATTCAGTGATAAATCACGCAGATGACGCAACGCATGCACATCCAGGGCCTGACCAAGCGGGTTATGCCCCAGATCCAACTGCTCCAGGCGCGTCAAGGCAGCGAGGCGCTGATTGTCGGTCGCATCGATCGTGATCTGGTTGTGCGACAGGCGCAGGCGCCTGAGGCCGCTGAGCTGTTCAATACCTGCCGGCAGCGCCGTGAAGCGGTTTTGCTGCAAGTCCAACTCCACCAGATGTGGGAAGCGCGACAGGAAGTCTGCATCCAGCGCCGCGAGGTTCATGTCCCGCAGGGTAAGCCGTGTTACATGGTTAAACGTTATGCCGGCCGGCAGGGCCGGTAACCCACCCACGTGCTCGCCGCGAATGGCCAGCAAGAACCCTCCCTCGCTCAAAGTGGGGGCCTTGCGCCGCCAACAACGCCGCAGCGCATTGGCTACCCGATTGCGCCGCCAGCCATCACGAAGCCCGCTACTGGCGTCGCACCAGCTGTTCAACCCCTGACGCAGGCGCGTGAGCTGCCGTTGCAGTTGTACGTAGTGCGTCCACGGGTCCATCCGGCGCGCCAGCAGCTCTACAATGTATGCCTCCAGTTCATCTTCGCCGAGCGTTGGATAGATTTGGTGAATGCCCCGGCGCGCGGCCTGGCGGCTGCTACTGGCTCGACCACTCAGCGGGTAGCCCAGGCGACCATCGGCAAAGCGAACCGGTGGGCGCACCCCCTCGCCTACCCGCGCCATGCCGATCAAGGTTGCCACCGTTGCGCGCGCCCCACTGGCTTGAGCCAGCAGCGTCTCCAGCAGCCCGGCCTCATCCAGCGCAGCACTGCCCAGCAGAAGCTTTTGGGAGGGCTCCAGCGTATGCAGCAACGCCTTGACCAGGCTGTCGGTGGCCGCGGCCTGTGCAAGTGGCGCCCCTTGATCACCCAGTGCAAGGTAGCCTTGGTCTGTTCTGGTCAGGCAGCGCACCGTTTGCGCTTGATCACTGCCCAGCTGGGCACTGAGCGCGCCCTCGCGTGAACCCTGTCGGATTTCCACGCGTACCGACTGCGGCCAGGGAGCTCGGGCATCAATCAGCTTCAAGGCAAGGCGCTCGCTGTCAGCGTTGGTCGCACTGGTCTGAATCAGGCCGGCGAGGGCGCGGTCGATGCGGCTGTCACGCACGAGCCAACGCGCCTGCTCCGCGAGCACCAGCGGTACACGCTGTTTCTGCACCATGTAATCAAGCGACTGCTCGCTGGCTTGCGCAATAATCTCGCGTGCACCACGGCTGCTCAGCCCTGGGAAATCCCTCTGCAACAGCACGACTTCAGTGCCCGGCACGGGCTGTTTCGATGTGAAGACGGATTCGAATGCATCCCCACGTAGCGCCGGAAACACGCCATGCAGGTGGTAACGTTCCCAGGCATCGAGAAGCCGCGCAGGGGCAGGCGCAGACTCAACATGCAGGTAGCGCAAGCGGGCTTCATCAATGCCCGTGACTTGCGTCAGCACAAGCGCCTGTTCATCGCTGACTTCACTCAGTTCGCCGCCTAGCCGTCGCATCATCATCCCCGCACCAGACCATTCCTGAGGGCGGTATAGCTCTGTACGGTAGTGGCCCGGGGTACTGGCTACAAGCCTGAGTTGACCGTGCTCACTGACAACCGGGTCCAGGTCATCGACAAATGGCACACGTTCAAGTACCCGCCCTACCGCTACCCCGCCAGTCGCAATGATGGCGCCGACTGCAACGTTTTCAGCAACGCCAAACAGGTGCTTCAATGCATTTTGGCGATCACCCAGTTTCCAGTCCTCATAGCCTTCGTAGATTTCATTGGCGAGCTGCGCCGCTGCGATCACGCACATGGCCTGCCCAAGCACCGGCACGAATAACCCTGCGATTCCGAGCAACGTCAGCCCCGCATCGACGTAGCCGGCCAAACGTTCACGACGGGACTCACTGTCTTCATCGCCCGTTGGCACAGCCAGCACGCGGGCATCGTCCAGGATCTTGTCGATACGCAGCGTCCGGAGGTGGGCCAGCACCGGGGTATCGATGGCAAAGTGACGGCCGTCAAGCTCGATTTCTGCCGAGGTACCGGTGTCCTTTATGAGCTTCTTCAGCGTAACGGTGAACGACGCCCTGTCACGCTCACGAACAAAGCGCATGAAAAAACTTGCGTAAGTCTTGTCGCGAAGGCGGTTTGCCAGCATGTCATACAGCGCGTCCCAATCCTGGTGGATATGCAACGGCTGCACGGGGTCATCGGGGATCCAGCTGAGAACACCTTGCAGCGGGCCGTCGCGGGTGTCGCGCACCTCCCAGGCAGCAACGCCCTCGATACGCTTGCCCAACAGATACAACTGCCGTGCGGTAAGCTCGGCGCGGTCGATAGGGACGATCGGTTTGGGGCTACATACCGGTAACAACTGCAGATAGCTGCGCTCATCGAGCTCGGTCCGCATCTCGGCTATGCGCAACGCCACCTCCAGCCTGGCACGCAAGTCCTCTTCCAGCCGCCGCTCCACTGCTTCACGCTTAGCCGGGTCATCAGGTTGCAGATGGGCCTTCAACACAGCCTGATACCTGGCACCAATATCCAGGCTGCGGCACAGCAAGGCGAAATGCGTGAACGAGACTTTCAGCCGCACTTTCTGGCTATCCAGCAAATACGCGTCTTCCATGCCCCCCGGGATGGTTTCTTCGTCGGTGTAGTTATGCAGCGCCGCAGCAAGCAGCCACCTGCTCGAGGTGTGCAAATAGTAAGTACGGGGCGCAGTGGGAATAAGGACCGGGTAGAACACTTTCTGCACGACTTTGACGCGGCTGGTACGCACATCGGTATGCAAGTTGAAACGGTCGATCAACGCTTGCTTCAACAAGGGTTCGGCAAAGGTATCGATCGAGGGCAGGGGGGCAAGTAGCTCGCGCACCTGTTGCGCGCTCTTTTGCTGCAAATGCATTGCACGCTGCAAGGCCCGCAAGCTATCGATTTCTGCACGCTGCATCCAGTCTGGCAAACCGCTGGCGATGACTGCGTCAATCGAGTCGGGAGCAATTTCATGGAGGGTCATGGTGGCTTGGCCTTATGGGAAAGCCGCAAGAGACCATCTTCACCACCCCCACCCGCGGTAGATATTTCGCGCCGCACCCGCACCCATCACCCATTCGGATTACCGAACACCGATATTCAATCCGTTCGGAATACCGAGAAAATTTCCTACACAAAAAACCTTCACTAAACAGTAATCCTCAGCATTTTCGCGGCGTTATCATCGAAAACGGGGCTTGGCACGAGTCATGCTCTACACTTGGAAGCCGAATGCACAGCGCTTCATGCTGTATTCGTTGAACGAAAGAGTCCGCCAACGGCTCCATAAAAAAAACAAACACGTCGAGGAAAATTTGATGCGTATCGTTCGTCAATTGCTGGGCGCCGCCATCGCGGCTGCAGTCATCGCTTCGCCCGCCATGGCCGAGGAGCTGACCGGCACCCTGAAGAAGATCAAGGAATCGGGCACCATTACCCTGGGGCACCGTGACTCCTCCATTCCGTTTTCCTACCTGGCCGGCAAACCCGAGCCCGTGGGCTACTCCCATGACATCCAGCTGGCTGTCGTCGAGGCCCTGAAGAAGCAACTGGGTACGGACATCAAGGTCCGCTACAACCTGGTCACCTCGCAAACCCGCATCCCACTGGTACAGAACGGCACCGTGGACCTTGAGTGCGGCTCCACCACCAACAATGTCGAGCGCCAGCAGCAAGTTGGCTTCTCGGTTGGCATCTTCGAAGTGGGCACCCGCCTGCTGACCAAGGTCAAGGACGGTCAGCCGTCCTACAAAGACTTCCCGGACCTGGCCGGCAAGAACGTGGTGACCACCGCCGGTACCACCTCCGAGCGCATCCTCAAGGCAATGAACGCCGACAAGCAGATGAAGATGAACGTGATTTCCGCCAAGGACCACGGTGAAGCCTTCAACATGCTCGAAAGCGGCCGCGCCGTGGCCTTCATGATGGACGACGCCCTGCTGGCCGGTGAAATGGCCAAGGCGCGCAAGCCGGCTGACTGGGTCATCACCGGCACCCCGCAGTCGTACGAAATCTACGGCTGCATGGTGCGCAAGGATGACGCTGCGTTCAAGAAAGCAGTCGACGATGCCATTGTGGGTTACTTCAAGTCGGGTGAGGTCAACAAGAGCTACGACAAGTGGTTCCAGCAGCCGATCCCACCGAAGGGCCTGAACCTGCAGTTCCCGATGAGTGACGAGCTGAAAAAACTGATCGCTGAACCGACCGACAAGGCTGCGGACGAGAAGAAGTCCTGATCCTCAGATAGTGGCCTGGTGCGCAAGAGCGCCAATCAATTCTGCAGGCCACTCATTAGTGTCTAACCTTTCATCCGAGGGCGCGTGCCGCCCTTGGATGCTCGAAGGTGCCCGTGAAACAACCGTCTGAGGGGAAATCCCGATGAATTACAACTGGGACTGGGGCGTGTTCTTCAAGTCCACCGGCGTGGGCAGCGAAACCTATCTGGACTGGTACATCACCGGCCTGGGCTGGACCATCGCCATCGCCGTTTCCGCCTGGATCATTGCGTTGCTGCTGGGTTCGGTACTGGGTGTGATGCGTACCGTGCCAAACCGCCTGGTGGCCGGCATCGCTACCGCCTACGTGGAGCTGTTCCGCAACGTGCCGCTGCTGGTGCAATTGTTCATCTGGTACTTCCTGGTGCCGGACTTGCTGCCGGAAGGCCTGCAGGAATGGTTCAAGCAGGACCTGAACCCAACCACTTCGGCGCTGATCAGTGTGGTCATCTGCCTGGGCCTGTTCACCGCCGCACGTGTCTGCGAGCAGGTGCGCACCGGCATTCAGGCACTGCCCAAGGGTCAGGAAGCCGCGGCCCGTGCCATGGGCTTCAGCCTGCCGCAAATCTACAACAACGTGCTGCTGCCGCAGGCGTACCGGATCATCATCCCGCCGCTCACCTCCGAGTTCCTCAACGTCTTCAAGAACTCTTCGGTAGCGTCGCTGATCGGCCTGATGGAACTGCTGGCGCAGACCAAGCAAACCGCCGAATTTTCGGCCAACCTGTTCGAGGCCTTCACGTTGGCCACGCTAATCTACTTCACCCTGAACATGGGCCTGATGCTGCTGATGCGCATGGTCGAGAAGAAAGTCTCGGTGCCTGGCCTGATTTCCGTGGGGGGCAAGTAAATGGAAATGGATTTCAGCGAAATCATCCCCGCCCTGCCCGCCCTGTGGGACGGCATGATCATGACCCTGCAGCTGATGGTCATGGGCGTGGTCGGTGGCATTGCCCTGGGCACGATCCTGGCGTTGATGCGCCTGTCGTCGAACAAGTTGCTGTCGAACGTGGCCGGCGCCTACGTCAACTACTTCCGCTCGATCCCGCTGCTGCTGGTGATCACCTGGTTCTACCTTGCGGTGCCGTTCGTGCTGCGCTGGATCACCGGCGAAGACACCCCGGTGGGGGCCTTCACCTCCTGCGTGGTGGCCTTCATGATGTTCGAGGCCGCGTACTTCTGCGAAATCGTGCGTGCCGGCGTGCAGTCGATCTCCAAGGGCCAGATGGGCGCAGCGCAGGCTTTGGGCATGACCTACGGCCAGACCATGCGCCTGATCATCCTGCCCCAGGCCTTCCGCAAGATGACGCCGCTGCTGCTGCAGCAGAGCATCATCCTGTTCCAGGACACCTCGCTGGTGTACACCGTGGGCCTGGTGGACTTCCTCAACTCGGCACGCTCCAACGGCGACATCATCGGGCGCTCCCATGAGTTCCTGATCTTCGCCGGGGTTGTCTACTTCCTCATCAGCTTCTCCGCTTCGTGGCTGGTCAAGCGCCTGCAAAAAAGGATCACCGTATGATTTCCATCAAGAACGTCAACAAGTGGTACGGGGACTTCCAGGTGCTGACCGACTGCAGCACCGAGGTCAAGAAAGGTGAAGTGGTTGTAGTCTGCGGCCCTTCCGGCTCGGGCAAATCCACCCTGATCAAATGCGTCAACGCGCTGGAGCCGTTCCAGAAAGGCGACATCGTGGTCGATGGCACCTCCATTGCCGACCCAAAGACCAACTTGCCAAAGCTGCGTTCACGGGTGGGCATGGTGTTCCAGCACTTCGAGTTGTTCCCGCACCTGACCATCACCGAGAACCTGACCATCGCCCAGCGCAAGGTTTTGGGCCGCAGCGAAGAAGAGGCCACCAAAAAAGGCCTGGCCCTGCTCGACCGCGTCGGCCTGAGCGCCCATGCCAAGAAGCACCCTGGCCAGTTGTCGGGTGGCCAGCAGCAGCGCGTGGCCATTGCCCGCGCACTGTCGATGGACCCGATCGTCATGCTGTTCGACGAGCCAACGTCGGCGCTGGACCCGGAAATGGTCAATGAAGTACTGGATGTGATGGTGGAACTGGCCCACGAAGGCATGACCATGATGTGCGTAACCCACGAGATGGGCTTTGCCCGCAAGGTGGCCAACCGCGTGATTTTCATGGACAAAGGCAACATCATCGAGGACTGCCAGAAAGAAGACTTCTTCGGTAAGCCTCAGGAGCGCCACGAGCGCACCCAGCACTTCCTCGGCAAAATCCTGCAACACTGATACTGCGCCAACAGCGCCGCTGCCCGGGCTTTCCCGGCAGCGGATGCTGGCCGTGACAAGGCCACTGTGATGAAATGCGATTCTTCGCTTCTTCTGCCTGCCAAACCTGCCGTGAAATCCCGCCTGATTCGCCAACTGCTGCTGCCACCCTTGATCATCCTCATGATGGTAGGCTTGGGGATGGCCGGTTACCTGATCAGCGAAAGCAACGGTATCCGTAGCCTTAGCGAAAACGGCGAGCGTCAGCTCGAGCTGCACGCGCGCACGGTGGAAAGCGAAATCAGCAAGTACACCTACCTGCCCAGCCTTCTGGAGCTCGAAGACAGCGTCTCGCAGCTGCTGACCAACCCCGACGGCGGCGACCGCCAGGCCGTCAACGAATACCTTGAAGGGCTCAACCGTCGCAGCCGCAGCCGGGCAATCTTCGTGCTGGACACCAATGGCCGGGTGCAAGCTACCAGCAATTGGCGCGATGCCGACTCGTTTCTGGGTGAAGACTTGTCGTTCAGGGCCTACTTCCAGACCGCCGTGCGTGGCGAACCCGGGCGTTTCTACGGCATCGGCAGCACCACCGGCGAGGCGGGCTACTACCTGGCGCATGGCCTGGAGGAACACGGCAAAATCATCGGTGTAGCGGTGATCAAGGTGCGCCTGGACACGCTCGAAGAGCGCTGGCAACGTGCTCGCCTTGAAGCCTTCGTCAGCGACGAGAACGGCATCATCATTCTCTCCAGCGACCCGGCGCGGCGGCTGAAATCGGTGCGCCCGCTGACCCCGCAAATCAAGGAGCGCCTGGCGCGCAGCCTGCAATATTACTGGTGGCCGCTGAACGAGCTGGAACCGCTGGCCCGTGAGACCCTGGCCGATGGTGTGGAGAAACTCACCTTCCCGGCCAACCGCGAAACCGCTCACGGCAAACCCCACGAAGTTGCCTACCTGGCGCAGACCCGTCGGCTGGTCGACACCCCCTGGCATTTCACCCTGCTGACCCCGCTGCAGGACCTGCGCCGGGAATCCATGGTGCAAGGCATCCTGGTTGCTGTGGCCTTTGCCTTGCTGGCGATTCTGGGTATCGCCTGGAACGAGCGGCGCAAGGTGATTGCCACTCGCCTGGCTGCCCGTGAAGCGCTGGAAGAGGCCAACAGCCAGCTGGAACGGCGCATCGCCGACCGCACCGCCGACCTGCGCGCCAGCAACGAACGCCTCAAAGGCCAGATTCGTGAGCGTCGCCATGCCGAGCAGACGCTACGCCAGGCCCAGGACGAGCTGGTGCAGGCCGGCAAGCTGGCGGCTATCGGGCAGATGTCCACCAGCATTGCCCATGAGCTCAACCAGCCGCTTGCGGCTCTGCGGACGCTGTCGGGCAACACCGTGCGCTTTCTGGAGCGCGGTGCACTGGAAACCGCCAGCACCAACCTGCGCACCATGAACGACCTGATTGATCGCATGGGGCGCATTACCGCGAGCCTGCGCTCTTTCGCACGGCGAGGCGACGACAGCGGCCAGGCCTCGCTGGCCAAAGCCATCGAAGCCACCTTGCAGGTGCTGGCCAGCCGAGTCAGTGGTTGCCACCTGCAATTGCACAGCCATTATGAGGACCATCAACTGGCCATCGACCAGACCCGACTGGAACAGATTCTGGTCAATCTGATGGGCAACGCGCTGGACGCCATGGCCACCGTGCCACTGCCCGAACTCTGGCTGGAGGGCGAAGTGCAGGGTGACAAATATCGCCTGCGGGTACGCGACAATGGCCACGGCATTGATGCCGAAACCCGCAAGCACCTGTTCGAACCTTTCTTCACCACCAAACCCGGCGAACATGGCCTGGGCCTGGGCCTTACCCTTTCGGCGAGCCTTGCCGCCGCCGCCAAGGGCGGCCTGAACGTCGAACACCCCGCCAGCGGCGGCACGGCCTTCGTCCTTGCCATCCCGCTGATATCGCCATCTGAACCCTCGGCAGAGCACCCATGAACCAAGCGCCTCTTACCGTCCTGATCGTAGAAGACGACCCGCATGTGCTGCTCGGCTGCCAGCAGGCGCTGGCTTTGGAAGACATTGCCTGTGAAGGCGTGGGCAGTGCCGAACTGGCCCTTGAACGTATCGGCGAGGACTTCGCCGGCATCGTCGTCAGTGACATCCGCCTGCCGGGCATTGATGGACTGGAACTGCTCAACCGTCTCAAGGCCCGTGACCGAAGCCTGCCGGTGGTACTGATCACCGGCCATGGCGATATCGACATGGCCGTCGGTGCCATGCGCAACGGTGCCTACGATTTCATGGAAAAACCCTTCTCGCCAGAGCGCCTGGTGGATGTGGTGCGCCGCGCTCTGGAACAGCGCGGCCTGTCGCGGGAAGTGGTTGCACTGCGCCGCCAATTGGCCGAACAGAACAGCCTGGAGGGGCGTATCATCGGGCGTTCCACCGCCATGGAGCACCTGCGCGAACTGATTGCCAACGTTGCAGACACGTCGGCCAACGTGCTGATCGAGGGCGAAACAGGCACCGGCAAGGAACTGGTAGCCCGCTGCCTGCATGACTTCAGTCGGCGGCAGGGGCAGCCCTTCGTTGCACTCAACTGCGGCGGCCTCCCGGAGAACCTCTTCGAAAGCGAAATTTTCGGCCATGAAGCCAACGCCTTCACCGGTGCAGGCAAGCGGCGCATCGGCAAGATCGAACATGCCAACGGCGGCACGCTGTTCCTCGATGAAGTGGAGAGCATGCCGATCAACCTGCAGATCAAGCTGCTGCGGGTGCTCCAGGAGCGCACGTTGGAGCGGCTGGGTTCCAACCAGAGTATCCCGGTGGACTGCCGCGTCGTTGCGGCAACCAAGTCCGACCTTGATGCCTTGGGCAGAAGCGGACAGTTCCGTAGCGACCTGTATTACCGATTGAACGTGGTTACGCTGGAGTTGCCGCCTCTGCGCGAGCGGCGGGAAGACATTCGGCAGTTGTTTGATCATTTTCTGCAGCAATCGTCACTGCGCTTTGACCGGGAAATGCCGGAACTGGACAGCCAGACGCTATCACGCCTGATGGCCCATGACTGGCCCGGTAACGTGCGCGAGCTGCGCAACGTTGCCGAACGTTTTGCATTGGGCCTGCCGGCCTTCAAGAAGAGCTCGAGTGGTGGCGCCAGCCAGGGGCTCGGGTTTGCCGAAGCAGTGGAGGCGTTCGAACGCAGCCTGCTCAGTGATGCATTGCAGCGTACCGGCGGGAATCTGAGCCAGGCCAGCCAGGAGTTGGGGATGGCCAAGACCACGCTGTTCGACAAGGTGAAAAAGTACGGGCTCGGATGAGCGCCCGCGCCTGTTCAAAGCCCGGCTATGTGAGTGACATCTTGCCGATGTGCCTGCAAGTAGGGCAACACTGCTCCGAGCAATGGGGCTTTGAAAGGCTCCTGGAAACGATGCGCCAAGCCAGGGATCAGCCGTAACTCGCTACCGCGAATATGCGCTGCCAGGTGAACACCGTGCATGACCGGCAGCAACGGGTCGGCAGTGCCATGCACCACCAGCGTTGGTACGCGCAGCTGGTTGAGTAGTTCGACACGACTGGGTTCGGCAAGGATGGCCATGATCTGCCGCTTTACACCCTCGGGGTTGAACGCCCGATCATAGGCCGCCGCCGCCTGCTGCAACAGCACCGCCCGATCATCGCTCACCTCGGGGCTACCCAACGCAGCCAGCAGATCGGCTTGTTGCTCGATGGCCACTTGCCGACTCGGGGCATTGCGCCGCGCCAGCAACTGCACAAGTGCAGGGTTCGGTGCGGGTAGCCCGGCTGCACCGGAGCTGGACATCACCAACGTCAGGCTGCGCACACGCTCTGGCGCCATGGCAGCCAGGTGCTGGGCAATCATGCCGCCCATGCTCACACCCAGCACATGAAACTCGCGAACGCCCAGCGCATCCATCAGGTGCAGGCCATCCTCCGCCATGTCAGTCAACGTGTAGGGAGCAGCTACCGGCAGGCCAAGCTTGAAGCGCAACAGTTCAAGGGTGAGGTTGGCGGAGGGTGGCAACTGGTTCCAGCGTGAAAGGCCGACATCGCGATTGTCATAGCGGATCACCCGGAAACCCTGCCGGCATAACGCCTCGACCACATCGTCCGGCCAGTGAATAAGTTGCCCGCCCAACCCCATGACCAGCAACAGCGCAGGGTCACGTGGCGCTCCGACACTTTGGTAAACCAGGCTCAACCCGCCCAGCTCGGCACGTTGAACCGGCGCATCGACATCGCAACCGCCCTTGGCGAAGCTCGCTTGTGCGCTGATTACCAGCAAGAAGAAAAACAGAAATGCCCGCATGAATGGAAACACCAGAATGCAAATCCCCAGTAGAGCGCGAGTCTGATGAAATCTGTTCGGGGGCGCTGCCACAAAACCATGACAGTTTGATGAAGCTCGCTGAACGGTTAGTAGGTAACTATCTAACACCCTTTGGCCAGGTCGCTCTTTAAAAAGAGGGTTCAATTCTGACCTAGCAAAGCAGGGACACTCATGAGCCATTCCATCGACTCACCCGCCCACCCCACTTGGCGGGTGCCTTTGAACCCATCGACGCTTGAAGCGATGGATACTTGCGAGCAGGCACGCAAAACGTTTAATGCCTTGCTCAGAGCCTCCCCCGCTCCGGTCCAAGTTGTTAATGAACTGCTGCGTAAAACGTTTGGCGTAGATCCAGACAGCGCGGGGCTGGCTTTCAGCGCCGATGGCGAGCATTCATTCACCAGCCTTGCGAACCTGGCCGTTTACGCTCGAAGCCATACCACCATCCCAACAGACCTGCAGGCGTTGGCAAGCGTCAGAAACATACCGGCACATCAAGGGCTGATTGCCGAAAGCCCCAGCCATTTGCTGACTCGCTTATCCGAACTGGACCTGCCAGGGGAAATGCGACAACAGTGGAAAACCTATTGGGAGGCGCGAGCAGCAGGCACCGCCTCAAGCCGCAAAGATCACGCCCGAGATCAGTATGTGAGCCACTTCAACGCATCGCTGACGTTGGCTTTGGCTTCAGAAAACCTGACAGAACCGCAGCTCGATTTGGCCAAATGGGTGTTCGATGACCCAGACGGCAAAACCGTTGGTGGTAAAACAGTAGTGATCGAGTCCCTTTCAATGCCTGTCGGGGCAATCCTGCTGCGCATTGATGGCGAAGAACCTCGCTTGCTCTATAGCCCCTCGCAAGGCCGCGCCTTCAGTTACTACCCGACAGTCGACGATCTGGAAAAGGACGTGCCTCCAGATACCACTATCCATCGACCGATAGAAGACATAGCGGACGGCTCTACCCGCTTGCTTGATGACTTGCTGGATGCCTCCCTCAAAACGCTCGATCATGACCCGGGGGAAAGCCCGAGCACTCATGCCCCCCTGGCACTCGCACAAGCCGCAGCGCTGCAGTTCGCGCGCATGAACCCTGTGGTTTTTGCTCGCACCATACCCGCCCCTGCCGACACGAGCACTGCCCCCTCGTTGTTCGATTTCGGCATCGTGAGCAACGAGGCCACACCCTACCTTCGCAGCCAGCAGGTCGAAAAACAGCTGCAGCTTCTTGCGCAGCTTGATGACGACAAAATCGAGAAAGCAAAAAAACTACATCAGGAGCTGGTACAGCAACGCACACTGGCTGAAGAGGCAATCGCCATCCAGTTGCAGTCAGCTCGCTGGCATTCTGCGCCCGAGCCGATCGCAGCCAGCGATGCACTGCTGGATGCCCATGTTCAAGGCCTGCTGCTTCATGCTCAACTTCAGCAACTGTGCGGGCAGATCACGACTGCTCAGCTCAATGCAATCGAATCCATCGTCAAACAGGCAGGCAAGTTTCCCCTCCCGGACAGCGAACTGCTAGCGGCCTGCCCGCGTATCAAGCAGCTTGCGCCTTCAATCGAAGATAAGCTTCTTCATGAGTTGATCATTTTCACCGCTCGGTCAACGCTGGACGGTTCGACCGATGGCGCTCTGCTGCTGTATTGGCTGGGCGAACAAGGCGGCCTGCTGCCTTGTGCGAACCAGGCAGAGCTGGCGCTGCTATTGGGTACATCCGCTCTGGATGATCACACGCTGGTACTGGAAGAGCTTACTGGCAACGTGCTCCAGGCTGCACTGGGGCAGCAATTTGCCAAAGTCCACTCCGAAAAACGCGAGCTGCAAAACGACCAAGGGCTGAATGCAGCTGCATCCGACCTGCCGCGCCTCAAGGAAGTATTAGAGCAATCCTTGCAAGTACCACGACATGCCGCACGTGAAGCAGCCTTCGCCCTGATACAACAGCAGGAAGCTGTCGTGGAGCTGGCTGGAGCAATGAAGCCCAGCCTGAGAACCCTGCCATTAGCTACCTGCCAGACCCTGAGCCAACTGATCCCGGACTACGTCGCAGCCGCTCAACGCTCTGAAGCTTTGCTGGCCAAGGATTTACTAAGCTGCATGGCCTTCTGCCGACCACTCATACATCAGCAGCTGGTGAAGGACTTCCCTGGCTATGACGGCAGCAACATCGCGTTGGAACTGCCCCTTCGCGTCGAATGGGTCACAGATCTCATTACGGGAGGCACCTATGGAACAGTTACCAAAAAAATCCCCAAACCCAGTTCCACGACGGAAGTCGTAAATCTCGACACGCTGTTGCTGGAGAACATCGACCAGACAACCCTCGAGCGTTTGGCATATCTCAAGCTGCAGCTGACGTCCGATTCCAAGGAGTTGCTCGACACACTATCAGCGGGCCTCACGCCCAATTACATCAAAAACCTTGCCAGTGAACTGGATCTGGCAAAGGCATATGAAGAGCATGTTCGCGATGCGTTTCAGGGCATCAGCGATAGCGGTTTCACCTTGGACCTTCGCCGTGAAACGCTTGTAGCGCCCTACCAGTTCATGCTGAAAATGCGCGGCGTCTTATTGCATGGGAAACGCGTTCTGAATGACCAGGGGCTTGCGATCCTGCAGGTTGCCATCAACGCTAAAAGCCCCGCTGATTATCGAGCCTCGGGGCACGACATTCGATTGTTGGCCGCCGTGCTCACTTCAGGTGGTACAGACACCGATTTCAAGCCATCGTCCTTGTCGGGGATAACCTTTGTCGAGGACCGCAGCTCTGGCATAACGCTTCTGTACCTGCCCGAGCACCCGAGCAAATCGCTGACACAGCACGATAGCCTGGAGGAAGCCAGGCTCAGCCTGTACGAGCAAAGCAAGCTCAGTGGGGAGAGCGCCTATTTGGCTGGCCTTGCGCTGTCGGGCGACCCACGAGCCCATCAATCACGCATCCTTCAAGCCCAGACTCACGCGTTCAGTGGCATCATTGGCATCGGCGGAGCATGGCCAGCGACCACGTCATTCGCCGAACATCTGCTCAACGCACAAATGGGACGGGTGATCAGCGCCCACCGCAAGACATCGCGGTCCAACGCCGATCTCTGGATGGAGAACTTCACCTACCAGAGCACGATGGTTTACACCTACATCAAGCTGGCAATAGGTTTCCTGCCATTTGTGGGTGCGGCGGTGGGGGTCTATGACTTCTTTGAAGCCTCGATGCGCGCCGTGGATGCATTCTTCAAGGGCAAGACAGTTGAAGGGCTTGAGGCGCTCAATGACGTGCTGGTGGCACTTATCGACACCTTGATGGATGTTGGTACCGGGTCCAGTATCAATCATGCAACCCTGCGCAGATTGGCTCGCCAGCGACAACTGCGCCCTTTGCGCAATGGCACTTCCAGTTATTTACGCGTAGATAGTTCACCCATTGAACGTTTGACCCGATTCGCTGGCTACGAACACCCTCATCCCAATGTGTTGGCGGACCTGCCCATCGGTACTCACGGCCGCTTCCGGGGCATCTACCGCAATGATGACGAGTACTTCATCCGCATCGAGCACCATGTCTATCAGGTGGAATGGGACGCAACTGCCCATACCTGGCGCTTGAAAGGTAATGCGACCAAAGGCTGGAAACGTGCCATAGCGTTGGACGGAAATGGGGAGTGGGACACTCACTACGCCCTGTATGGCACCCATTTGCTTGGCGGGGGCGCTGGAGGTGGCCAGGTGGTCGGGCACCTGGTGGATCAACTGGACCCTTACTGGCCTGCGGCAATCCGCGACCGGTTGCCGCGCTTCCTGGTGGACGCGCACTTCCGTAACCAGCAAAGGGTGAAAGCCAAGGCTTTCTCAGATGAAACGCAGCTCATCGCATCCTTGAACGCGAGCAATTCACTGGATGTGGGCAGCGTTCCAATGGCCACCCTTGAGGCGGCATACCTTGCCGATGTGCGCTTGGGGAAACAGAGTTTCCAATCGTGGGATGATTACCTGAACATCACCACCGGGCGCAACCGAAACACGCCACTGATGCAAAAGCAACGGGCAGCCAAACTTGTCTGCGAACGCCTGATGACCGTGATTGACATCAGAGCAAGGCGCAGCCGTGCGTTGCTTGAGCAAAGCATAGTCTTGCGGCTGCAAGCCAACGCAGAGCAAGAACTGGCTGACCAAATTCCATTGCTACAACAAGCCCGCAAGGTGACGGTGAGTGTATTGGCCGAGCGAGACCGGATTTTCGAGGAGATGAACGACCTGGACACCTGGTTCCGCAGAGCTGAACCAGACCCTCGGGTGCAGAGTTCCTACGAGCGATACCAGAAAGTTCTCAATCGCGAGTTTCGGGCATTCTATGACACGAATCACTTGATACTGACGGCCTTGCGTCACGACAACAGCTCCGTGGTCGCTGAGTTCCTGCTTGAACAACTGACTGAAGCCGAACACAACGTGCAGATGAGCCGCAGTACACTGGCACAGCTGCAAAGTGTTCAGGTAACGGCTCCGCAAAGGCGGCAGATCTACCAACAGGCACGGGACAACTATGCCGCGTACAAGCGACGCCTGCAAAGCACGTTCGCAAGCCTCCCTACCTTGTTCGATGAGGCTTACCTCAAACGCCTCCACGACAATCTGGACGCGTTCATTTCCATTTCGGACGGCTACCTCAAACGTCTTCCAGCCGAAGAGCGTATGCCCAGGCAAGCCGGGGGCAGCCCCCGGGTATTTCTGACGAACGAAGACCAGCTCTACATCGGCAACCACTTCCCTGCTGCTGGCAATCAGCCGCAACGGATAGTGCCGCTGGGTGGCAACACGTCTGGCCGCCATTATGAGCTCATTCAGGAACGCTGGCAGCCTGTGCGCAGGCCCCGCTCCAAACCCAACGAACTACGCGAACTCACGCAAGTCAGCGAGAACGCGATGGAAGGACTGGCCGCATATCGACGCCAGATTCAGACCTATCAGCGGCAAAACATGTTGCCGGTCGATGTCGAGCACATGATGGTCATCAAGGCAGAAGAGCTGGAAACCTACGCTGCCCGGCTAGAGGGCCTGGACCCATCGAACCCGCTGCCAACCCGGCTGATCACACAAGCACGATCATTAAGAGCCGATGGCCGTAGCATGCGCATTGCACAGATCAAGGAGGGCACTACGCCAAGTGAGGGACATTTCATTTACTTGATGGAAAAACAAGAGATTCAACTTCGCCGGGTTGGCGGACGCCAGATGCTGAAAGAGCATGATTACCTTCAGGAGTATGAAGTGCTGGAAACCACAGCGGGCAACCATGCGGTCTTGTGGTACGCCCACTTTCATTACAGGCGTTTGGACTCTCCGTTCGACCAATACAGCGCCGGGCATATCAAACGGGTTGTCGATCGCTTCCGCGGCCCACAATGGCAGCAAGGCCAATCCGACGCTCAACCTGTCTGGCGTGGCCCAATCAGCAAGTTGACAGCCAACCAGTACTTCCTGAACGTTGACTGATTGCCACCTCCCGCTACTTGAGAAAAACTCAACGGCTCCCCCATAATGACCAGGTTTTTATTGGGGAAGTCGTTGTGTTGGAAATTCGCCACCTGAAAACCCTTCATGCCTTGCGCGAGGCCGACAGCCTGGTAGAGGCGGCCGAACGCCTGCACCTGACCCAATCGGCACTGTCCCACCAGTTCAAAGAACTGGAAGAACGCCTGGGCCTGCCGCTATTCGTGCGCAAGACCAAACCGATTCGCTTTACCAGTGCCGGCCTGCGCCTTTTGCAACTGGCCGACGCCACCCTGCCCCTGCTGCGTGGTGCCGAGCGGGATATCGCCCGCCTGGCAGGCGGCACCGCCGGGCGATTGCACATGGCAATCGAATGCCACAGCTGCTTCCAATGGCTGATGCCGACCATCGACCAGTTCCGCGACGCCTGGCCAGAAGTGGAGCTTGACCTGGCTTCGGGCTTTGCTTTCGCCCCTTTGCCGGCACTGGCCCGCGGCGACCTGGACCTGGTGGTTACGTCAGACCCTGTAGACCTGGCCGGTATCACCTACGTGCCGCTGTTTACCTACGAAGCGATGCTGGCCGTGGCGAACCAGCACCCGCTGGCCAGCAAGCCCTACATCGTGCCCCAGGACCTGCTTGACCAGACCTTGATCACTTACCCGGTTGAGCGTGACCGCCTGGACATCTTTACTCGCTTCCTTGAACCTGCCGACATCGAACCGGCTGCCGTGCGTACGTCCGAACTGACGGTAATGATGATGCAACTGGTGGCCAGTGGCCGTGGTGTGTGCGGCATGCCGCACTGGGCCCTGCACGAGTACAGCTCGCGAGGCTATGTGAAGGGTAAACGACTCGGCGAAAAAGGCCTGTTTGCCACGCTGTACGCGGCAGTGCGCACCGACATGCTCGATGCGCCCTACATGCGGGATTTTCTGCTGACGGCCAAGGACACCTCCTTCGCCACGCTTGATGGCGTCAGCGCGGTGCGCTGAGCACCTTGCGATAGAGTGGCAGGACCCAGTCACGCGTCAACGGTGCCAGTTGCACCACAACTGGCTGACCGGGTTCGAGCCAGATCACTTCCTCGATTTCTGCTGCCGGGTTAACGGCGTCACACGTGTCCACGCGAAACAGCTCGGCGTGCACCTCACAGCCCGGCTCATTGGCAGCAGGCGCGCTGAACTGGCCCAAATGCCGGGCCCCGGCCGGGTCGATACGCAGCCCCAGCTCTTCATGCAGCTCGCGCACCAACGCCTGCGCCGGTGTCTCGGTGGCGTCGATCTTGCCGCCAGGCTGCATGAAGGCTTGGGTGCCGCGCTTGCGCACGAGCAATGTACGACCCTGGCCATCGATGAGCAGGGCGGCGGCGATTCGGATGATGTCTGGCATGCGTTGGGTTCACGGTGAATATGGCCGAAGCAGTCTACATTTGATTTTCAGATTGCTCTAACCGGGCTATGGTCGGACTTTACCCCAGGCCCTGAGCCTGACCGAGCCATCGAAAGGATCCCGTATGAGCCTGTCACTTCTCAGCCGCTATGCCTTCTTCGCCGCTTGTGTGCTGGCTACCCTGGCCAGCTTGCCGTTCCTGCACCATGAATGGCTGTGGCCATTCACCCTGACCACGGGTGTACTCAGCCTGATTGGTGTGTTCGACCTGCTGCAGCAACGCCATGCCGTACGCCGCAACTACCCGATCCTGGGCAACATTCGCTACCTGGTTGAAGGCATTCGCCCGGAAATTCGATTGGAATCACTAACCATACTATCCTTCGTCAGCCCTTATAAAAAAAGGATCTTGAGAACGATCAAGGTTAGTACTATACCAACTGAAACGTACTAACCGCCAGATACGGTTAGTACGTTCCTCCAAATCGAGCCTCCAATCAGATCGACATCAGGCCCTCTAGTCTCCGGTGTGTCACCATCGAGAATTATCATTCGTTTCGAGCCCTCAGCTCGATCCCGCTCCCAGTGCCATTCTCCAAGCTCGACCTCCACAACAGCCCGGTTGACGCAGGCTAAAGCCAACCAGCGGTGGCCACGCTGGCGAGTCGGCCTGCTCACTTCCTCTTAGAAAGTGCCAGTTTGGTGATAAATTTAATGCACTGAGTTTTTTTATTCCTTAAGCTATCAGCAGCGTAAATTTGAGCAGGATTTCCTATGCGCCCCCACAGCTCTGACTGGATCATCAATACTTTACATCTTCGATGCTTCCGAGAAATGATCGGCGAGGAGAGTTATAGGAAGGGAATGCTTTCGTTGATTAGCCGAGCACGAGATAGCTGGCAACCAGACGAAAAAATGCTATATCAGACCACAATGGAACAACAACGCAGATTAAGTGCAGATCGCCCACGAATAAAGTCAATTTTTACTGGCTTCGATAATGGGACTGCCGGTGATGCCGCTGAAGAATGCTGGGCTGATCTACTGCGGCTATTACTACCTAAGTACAATATTGTAGTGAAAGGTGTCATTGGCGGTATTGGCCCAGTAATATCGCCTCAGATAGACATCTTGGTACTAAATGAAAACTACCCAGTACACTTACTCAAGAGTAAAATTTACCCAATAGACTCAGTTGTCGCGGCTTTTGAATGCAAGCTAAGCCTTCGTCTAGATGACATTAAGGAAGCTGTTTCTACCGCTAGGCGGCTTAATGACTTAGCCTCTGGCAATGCCAAAGACCCCATCACCGAGATTCCGGTCTTCTATGGAGTACTCGCCCTCTCATGTGACATCGAAAATAAATTCAAATCGGCTCACGAGTCAGTTCTCGACGCATTAGTTAGGCATTCGGCCGGAGATACTACATCCTTAAGCATGGTGGACTCAGTATTATCAATTGATAATTTCTGCCTCACGGGAACGCGCACTATTTTCTGCTACGACGTAGACGACGCGCCCATGGACATGACATTCAACAGGACCTACGAATTTCATGACCGAGATGAGATAAAACCGGCAGACAGCTATCTCGGACTGTTTATTCAAAAACTGCTAACTCATCTAGAAAAAACAGACCCATCCTTGAATGCCATTAGAAAAATGTACGATCTTTTTACTAGATACCCACTTGAAGAAAGGACCATCACATCCGAAGATCTATCTAACTTTTTAGATGACTACTACATCAAAAAAATTGCGTCCAATCACTATTTCGAGAAAACCACAACCTTCTCGATAGTCATCTAAACCATTTTCGCCCTAGATGCCCCTTTCCAGAATCTCAGCCCGCTGGGCTGGTCATGCATAACGGGCTGAATAAACTGGAGCGAAGTCGGTGAAGCTTGAGTCTCGAATAGTTTTTATTGATAGGGATACTTATATCTCAAAAACCATTAAATCCTCATGCACAGTTCAGAACTCACCAAGAGGCAACTAGGCATTAACATTATTATTCTTTCTAGAAGTAATTTCCAAATAGTAATTTTTGAAACATATCATCCCCATAGGATTGCGAACGACGTGCTGCATTCTTGAAAGACAGAAACTTCCTACATATATTTCTTGCAAACATTCTTACGGGAAATTTAGAAGATTTGACTTGAACCCCTCTCCTCGTAGTCGCTTGAGGATTACTTAACCCCCTCAGAAATAGTGGCAATGATATACCCACGGGCTTGTTTGCGCACGCATCAGCAGCACCAAAGACAAAACCAAATGTGTTGCTGAATATATATTTATATCGTCAGACAAATTCGCTTGTAGAAACCAATCCCCAGAGCAGACAACAACTTGCATGCGAAGCCACTAACCGATATTCCTCAGAGAGCTGTCATACACGCCATATCGTGAATCATCACTACACGGATCGTGAACAACAAAATAGATTTTACATGCAATCATCGATAAACCACCCCAGCGATATTTCGCTCTCCCAATAACTTGACGCCTTGACGACTCATTAACTAACGAGAGGATAGACGAATGGCCATATCACTACCCCACCTCAGCTTGCTCAGCAAACAATACGATCCAAGGGTTTACCAACGATAGGGTTGTCCTTTATTTAAAACCCCTTGTAGCCAGCAACCTAGAGAACCATCACCCAAACAGAAGGCTAATGCAATGCCAACCAATAGAGATACAATTCTTTCGAAGTTTTTCTTACAGACCTCGCTTTTGTCGACATTATTATTTTCCGGTGGAGCACTAGCTGATAAGTTCTCTATCGAGAGTACTTCTTTTAAAGATGGAGAGAAAATTTCCGCTCGCCATGCAGGAACTGATGAACAATGTGGTAGCGGCCAGGGCCTTTCCCCGCACGTTCAGTGGAAACACCTGCCTGAAGGTACGAAATCTTTGGCGGTATTCGTTACCGATCCGGATGGCCAAAAAGGCACAGGAACCTCTCACTGGGTGGTATACAACATTCCCGCTACAGTCACTCAGTTGAATGAGGGCCTGAAAGATCAATTGGACGGTAGCTACACTGTAGGGCTGAACACCATGGGGCAATCTGCTTACCGAGGACTTTGTGCACAGCCTGACGAGAACTCTCATCACTATACATTGACAGTAGTTGCTACAACGATTGAACCAGGAAAACTAGCTATCGGCCTCACACGAGATGCACTTTTGAAGGAATTGAAAGGTCACACCTTACTTGGTCAGTCAATCGTTGGTCTTTACCGGTAGTTTAAAGAAAGCTTGCTTTAACGGCCATAGATGGCCTCTCGGTGATACCGAAGCCATCTATTTGTAAGCTATCAATCTTTCAGACTGGTCCAAAATGTCTCAGCAGATGTATTGATAGGTGCAGTAGGACGCGTGAGATTTATATCGAGCGGAATATCCCAACTTTCGTCGAGCGCCCTTATCAATCTACCATCAAGGACTTCCTGCTCGGTCAAACTTTTAGGGAGCCACGCAATGCCTTTTCCCTCAAGGGCCATTGATGTCAACACGGCAGCCAAATGGCTGCTGAAATGAGGTTTGAGATGAAGATACTCGTCCTTACCTTGCAAGCGATGCCTCACGATTCGCCCAAGGCCCGACTCTTCCGTGTAGGCGAGATAAGGCATCGACGTTTCTTCGGCTGAAAAATCAAGCACTGGGCTGGCGAGAGGAATCAGAATATCGTCCCCCACCTTTTTGCTGATGTATTGGTCATGCGGTAGCAGAGGCGGTACTTCAGGATGACGGTGGCAAAGCAGGAACTGCACTTGCCCATGAACCAGCATCTGTTCACAACTGGCCATACTGTCGGAGTGAAGCCGGACGGCTTCAATGGGCGCCCCACGCTCAGCGGCCCTGATCCACCTGGGAAAGAATGTAAATGATAGCGAGTGAGTAGCTGCGAATTGCAGGACCTTGGCTGCCTTCCCAGCAAGCTCCTGAGCCTCTGAGCGGATTCGATAAATCCTACTCACCTCATCCAGAACACTCGGAAGAATGTGCTTCCCCGCATCCGTCAAGTTTGCACCCTGAGGTGTGCGCGTGAACAGCTCGACACCGATCCAACTCTCGAACGACCTTATCCTGCGGCTAAAAGCAGGTTGAGTTACATGGCGCGCATCGGCAGCTCGAACGAAGCTTCCGTGCTCCGCCAGTGCGATGAAATCCTCAAGCCAGACCAGTTCCATGGGCAATGCCGTTTCAGCATGGGGGCCTGCATTAATAGCATTGGGCGGACCTCGTTACCAGGCCTAATTTGAAGCCACCAACAACAAGAGGAGCGCAACATGCGTATCGTCGACATCCGCGAAAAGACCGTTTCCATTGCCTCGCCAATTGCCAACGCCTACATCGATTTCTCCAAAATGACCTGCTCTGTCGTAGCGGTTGTGACTGATGTCATCCGTGATGGCAAGCCAGTGATTGGCTACGGCTTCAACTCCAACGGTCGCTATGGTCAAGGCGCGCTGATGCGTGATCGCTTCCTGGCTCGAATCACTGAAGCTGACCCTGAGTCGCTGATCGATAAGGAACATAACAACCTCGACCCGTTCGCCATCTGGAAAACCCTGATGACCAACGAGAAGCCGGGTGGCCACGGTGAGCGCTCGGTGGCCGTCGGCACTATCGACATGGCTGTCTGGGATGCCGTAGCCAAAATCGAGGGTAAGCCGCTTTATCGCCTCCTGGCCGACCGCTATCGTGGCGGCAAAGCCGACGACAAGGTATGGGTGTACGCGGCTGGTGGTTACTACTACCCCGGCAAGGACGATACCAAGCTGCAAGATGAGATGCGCGGCTACCTGGATCGTGGTTATGACGTCGTCAAGATGAAGATCGGTGCCGCACCTCTTGCCGATGACATCCGTCGCATCGAAGCTGTCATCAAAGTCGTTGGCGATGGTCGTCGCCTGGCAGTCGACGCCAACGGTCGCTTCGATCAGCAAACTGCCATTGCGTATGCCGAGGCTCTCAAGCCCTATAACCTGTTCTGGTACGAAGAGGCAGGCGACCCGCTGGATTACGCACTTCAAGCCGAGCTGGCCAATCACTACGACCTGCCAATGGCGACAGGTGAAAACCTGTTCTCGCACCAGGACGCGCGCAACCTGCTTCGCCATGGCGGCATGCGCTCGGACCGTGACTACGTACAGTTCGACTGCGCCCTGTCGTACGGGTTGGTCGAGTACATGCGCACACTGAAAGTCATGGAAGAAATGGGCTGGTCTTCTCGCCGCGTCGTGCCCCACGGCGGCCACCAAATGTCTCTGAACATCGCAGCAGGCCTGCATCTTGGCGGTAACGAATCCTACCCAGATGTGTTCCAGCCTTTCGGTGGCTTCGCGGATGGCATTCGCGTCGAGAACGGCTATGTAGGCCTGCCGGATATTCCAGGCGTAGGCTTCGAAGCGAAATCCGCACTGTACAAAGTGATGCGCGAGCTGGGCGAAGGCTGATCCAAGCCAGCAGCTGCCTTGTGTTCCAAGGCAGCTGCATTACAAGCGTCGCATGTCGACGCCTGACCACACAGCCGATCACAAAAATAAAATGAGGTGCGCTCGTGGAAACGTCCAAATCCCGCTGGTATAGCCAGCTTTATGTTCAGGTACTGATCGGCATCGTGATCGGTGGAATAATCGGCTACCTGGAACCCGATATCGGCGCCAAGCTACAGCCTTTCGCCGATGGCTTCATCAAGCTTATTAAGATGCTGTTGGCTCCGATCATCTTCGGCACCGTAGTCGTCGGCATAGCGAAGATGGGTGACATTAAGGAAGTGGGTCGCATTGGTGTCAAAGCATTAATTTATTTTGAAATCCTGTCCACGATTGCTTTAGTCATCGGCTTGGTCGTTGTCAACATCGTGAAGCCAGGCGTTGGAATGAACATCAACGCGAGCACCCTAGACGGCAGTGCCATCGGAAAATACAGCCACGCGGCTCAGGAACAGGGTGGCACGGTTGATTTCTTGCTGAACATCATCCCCAACACCTTCATAGATGCCTTCGCCAAAGGCTCCATGCTCCAGGTGATTCTGTTGTCGGTACTGATGGGGGTTGCTCTGGTTCAGATGGGGCCGACCAGCAAGCCTCTGATCAATATCATTGATCTTTTCCTGCATGGCCTATTCAAGATCGTCGCTATGGTCATGCGGCTCGCCCCTCTCGGTGCGGGTGCAGGTATGGCGTTCACCATCGGCAAATATGGTGTGGGTACGCTGCTGTCGCTTGGTCAGTTGCTCGTAGCGCTGTACGTCACAACTCTGGTGTTCATCGTGGTCATTCTGGGGGCTGTCGCTCGCTGGTCTGGCCTGCCGCTGATGCAATTTCTTCGCTACTTCAAGGATGAAATCCTGGTCACGCTGGGCACCTGCTCAACCGAGGCCGTACTGCCACGCATGATGGCAAAACTTGAAAAGCTGGGTTGCAAGAAATCCGTCGTGGGGATGGTTCTCCCTACGGGTTACACCTTCAATGCGGACGGCACCTGTATCTATCTGACCATGGCCGCAATCTTCGTTGCGCAAGCAACGAATACGCCTCTCTCACTTATGGATCAGATGATCTTGCTAGGCGTGCTTCTGCTCACCTCGAAAGGCTCGGCAGGGGTTGCGGGAGCCGGGTTCATCACCCTGGCCGCCACGCTGACCACCATTCACTCAATCCCACTGGTCGGCCTGGTTCTGCTGCTCGGTATAGACCGTTTCCTCAATGAGGCTCGGGCGGTCACCAACCTGATTGGGAACGGCATCGGCACCATCGCTATCGCCAAATGGGACAACGCGTTCGACGTCGAAACTGCCAAGAGGGAAATCGCGGCGTTGAAGACCGAAAAGACCGAAACCAAAGCCAAATCCTACGCCATCCAAGAGTAAGTGTACGCAGATGCCAGCTTCGCGCCCCCTCGCGAAAGCTGGCATTCCGTTTTTGGGAGCTACAAGATGAACGAACGATCTCACCCAGAACTCCGAAGCGACTTCCGCGCTATTTTGCAAGGCCAATCGTGCAAGTTCGCTGCTTCTGTGTTCGATCCGATCTCCGTACGAATGGCAGCTGACTTGGGCTTTGAGGTTGGCATTCTTGGAGGGTCTGTCGCCTCGCTCCAAGTACTCGGCGCACCAGACATCACGCTGATCACCCTGGATGAGTTTGCTGAGCAAGCATCGAGGCTAGGCCGTGCTAGTCAAATTCCGGTCATTGCGGATGCTGATCATGGTTATGGAAATTCCCTCAATGTGATGCGCACCGTGAGTGAGTTACAGAAGGTAGGCGTGGCAGCGCTGACCCTGGAGGACACTCACCTCCCCGCAAAATTTAACCAGCCATCAACGCATCTGATCAGCCTCGATGAAGCTGCGAGCAAGATTTACGCGGCAAGGCTTGCTCGAACCGACGAGTCTCTCAGCATCATTGCGCGTACACACGCCGGCGCTACTTCACTGAGTGACTCCATCGCTAGGACCACTGCTTATCAAAAGGCAGGGGCCGATGCGATTTGCTTTGTGGGAGTGACCGATTTCCTGCACCTGGAAGCGCTCACATCGCATTTGTCGCTGCCAATTATGCTGATTAACTACGGCAATCCAGAACTTGCAGATGCCGAAAAGCTGAGCGCCGCAAACGTACGGATTGTCGTAAATGGTCACAAACCCTATTTCGCTGCTCTTCAAGCTACATACGAAGCATTATGCGCCGAATCTGAGCACGATCCTTCCCAACTCTCTCCCAACCAACTGGTTGCTAAGTACTCCCTTTCAGACAAATACCAGCGGTTGGCGGACCTCTATCTCAAAGCCGAAGGCGGCTTTAACTAAGTAAATAAGGTTATACAGGGTTATGAAAAAGACGATTCTCGCATTTAGCCGTGTTCACCCAAGCCTGCTCGCACCTTATGCTGACCAGTTCAACATCATCGTGCTTGATCCCAAGGAGGGAGACCTCGACGCACAATTCCAGGCCGCGCTACCGAAGGCGCATGGACTGATCGGAGGGAATCGTAAGTTTGGCGAGAGAGACCTAGAGGCAGCAGAAAATCTGGAAATCATTTCCAGTATCTCCGTGGGGTACGACAACTATGATCTGGCCTACCTCAACCGTCGCGGGATCATGCTAACCAACACTCCGGACGTTCTGAATGAGACAACAGCAGACCTGGCGCTCGCCTTGATTCTGGCCACTGCTAGGCGCATTCCAGAGCTGGATGCATGGACAAAGTCTGGGTCATGGAGCAAAACCATCGACGAGTCGGCTTTCGGCTGTGACGTCCATGGCAAGACCCTAGGCATTATCGGACTCGGAAAAATTGGTGCAGCCATCGCCCGCCGAGGGCGCTTCGGGTTCGGAATGGAAATCCTATATTCTGGCAACAGCCGTAAACCTGAGCTGGAAAAGGAACTTGATGCACGGTACGTTCCCCAGGAGCATCTGCTCCGCGAGGCAGATTTTGTTTGCCCGGTTGTGCCGCTCTCCGCCCAGACCAGGAATCTCATCAGCCGCAAAGAGCTGTCACTGATGAAGTCCGAAGCCATACTGATTAACGTCTCTCGCGGCGCTGTGGTGGACGAGGAAGCTCTGATAGATGCCCTTCAGAATCATCGCATCCGTGCTGCCGGCTTAGACGTGTACGCCAAGGAGCCAATGTCGGAATCACCACTGTTCAAGCTGACAAATGCCGTCACAGTGCCTCATATCGGCTCTGCTACGACTCAAACACGATTGGCAATGGCGCAACGGGCACTTAAAAATTTACTGGACGGCCTCCGGGGGCAAGTCCCCGTAGACTTAGTCAATCGCGAAGCCACCAGATAACTGCTTATCTGGAATACGACTAGGGCTTACTAGAAAAAATTTTGAGATAAGAACATTTAACTTTAACTTAAACCATAGAGCACTGTGAAGCCAGGACACTGGGAGTTCACCAAAGCTCAGAAGTCGGTAAGCACTCAGGTTGAATTAGATACTCGCGGAATCTATTCCATTGAACATCATGGCCTGCTCCAGAGCAGGCCTTTAAGTTAAGATATAAACCCTTTCCTCGCGCAGCATTAGGGCTGCCGCACCTTATGCGTTGAGCATTGTCATGCCGAGTAGTGCGTGTCTCGCAATCATCCATGACCGTTAGCCTGCCCCCTAGCGCTACAGCTATATCGTGGTCCCCCGGTTCTTGGACCACTGCCTGAAGATCTGATGCGCCAGACCTCACTTTTCTAGAGCCCAGCCGTATGTCATGATGGCCGTATGACGTCATGGATCTACTACAAAAATGCCAACACAGCAAAAGCTCATAGAGATTTACTTTGATTCTTTAAAGAACCTAAAAGATTTTCCACTTCAGCTCGACAGCACACCACTTACGGCTCTAATGGGCACAAATGGTTGCGGAAAAACAACGGTTCTTCATGCGCTAGCCTGCGTATATTCACCGCCGAATGAAATCTCTCCCAATTACAAGCTATCAACTTTTTTCAATCCAACACGAGACTCTACCTGGAGAGGCAGCTCCTTCACAGTTAAATACAATGAAAGAGAAGGAACTAATTACAGAGAAGGACTTGTTCAGAATTATGCTAAAGCAGCTGATCGCTGGACTCCCAGATATGAGAGAAGACCAACACGCTTCACAAGGCTGATCACCATCAGAGAATCTGTTCCTGAGGTGGAGTTCGTGAGTGCGACTGGCCTAATAAAGTACAGCAGAGTAGTGCGTGATTCAGCTACTGACCTGGCGATTTTGGATAGCGCTGGTAGAATTCTTAATCGTGACTATTGAGCTTACCACAGTGTAAATTATGATCGAGGCGGAAGAGCATCATTTGGAGTTACAGCGGGAGGACTTACTTATCCTGCGCTTTCGATGAGCGCTGGTGAGCAACGTGTATTTCGCATACTTGAAGCCGTTTTCACTGCTCCAGACTATGCCTTAATTCTAATTGATGAGATCGATTTATTTTTACATCAAGATGCCTTGAGCCGCCTCATTGAATCTTTGCATGATCATTGCAGCAAAAAGAACAAACAACTTGTAATGACCACGCACTTCCCGCCAATTGCAAAAATGTACAATAATGTTTCGATCACCACCCTTCATCGAACACCTGAAAAAACAGTGTACTGGAGTGGTTATTCTCTAGCGGCTTTGAGGCACATAACTGGAGAGCTGAGCAGAGAAATAACAATTTACGTTGAAGATGATTTAGCCTCAGCGATCATTGGCCAGATTGCTCTTGATTTGAGAATGCGACCTCAAGTTGATATCGTCATGTATGGCGCAGCCATAAACGCATTCAAACTTGCTTCCGGCCTCGTTCTGGCAGGTCGCCCGCTTGATAGTGTGCTCATTGTTCAAGATGGCGACTTATATTCCAGTAAATGCGAGCGCCGAGATAGAGTCTCACAAGAAATTACCGGCACTGAAGTGTTTAGAGCGCAACAACGAAAAAATGTGCTAGGTCGGATCAGACCGCTCAAACCGAAAAATCTTGAGTCTCCCGAACGTGCTATCAACAATCTTCTCAGAAGCATACCTAACGATAATTTATCGCCTGACGAGATCGATTTGCTGGAAATAGCGAGAAATGTAGTAAATGCCAGGGATGATCATAGCTTAGTAAGTACTATCGTTGCCCACACTGGTGAGTCTAGGGCAATCGCACTTTCTCGAATAGTAAAGCTAGCATCCAAAGCTGCTGACTGGAAACGTTACACACAAATCATAAGGCCGGCGATGTTAAGCTTACGTAACGCTCTAAACATCGATCCTCTACATTAAGTTGGCTCTGTGCGCGCACATAATTTCTTACGGATCAACAGCCAAGCTGCGAAAGGCCAAATCTAAAATTAAAAAAAACTCCCGATCATTCTTCCCCGAGTGCGTGGCGAAGGGAAGAATGATGGGAGCAAAATGGCACTTCAAGCAGTGATTTGGCTGCCGATCAGTGCCAGAGACCCAGCAGGATTGTCGCGCCGATGACCGTCGCCGCGCCTCCAATCCGGGTCGAGATTTGAGCGAATGGCATCAGGGACATACGGTTGCAAGCGGACAAGATTGCCACATCTCCGGTGCCTCCAAGGCCACTGTGGCAACTGGTCACGATGGCGGATTCAATGGGGTACATCTTGAGCAGATTCCCCACCAAGAAACCAGCGAGCGCCATTGCCACCACAACGGAAACACAGACCATCACGTAACCGACTGAAAACACGCTCGCCACACTCTCCAGTGGCACGTAGAGCATTCCAAGTCCAATCATGGTCGGCCAAATAAAGACTGTAGATACCAGCTTGTAGAATTTCTTGCTGCCCTTTTCCAACCGGTCAGGCAAGACCCGGAGATATTTGAACAGTACAGCGACAACGATCATCATGACTGGACCAGGAATGTGGACTAGCTTCTCCAGCAAACCACCCAGAACGAAGAAGGAGCAGATTAGCAATACACCCGCACCCATGTAACGGAAGTCAATTTCTTTGTCTTCCTGCTCTTCTACTTTGAATTTGTCATTTTCTTCCTTGGCACGAATCAGCATACCGTCACCATTCAGATGCGGCTTACGCACAGCCAGGCGGGCAAGTACTCCTGCACAGATGATTGCAACTATATTCCCTACCACAGCAGCAGGGACCAACTGCGCTACAAACTGTTCTGGAGTGCCGCCTAAGATATGCGCATAGGCGAGCGAAAGAGGCAAAATACCTTCACCGATACCACCACCAATAATTGGAACAATAATAAAGAAGAGAGTATGGTGCACGGTGTAACCGAAACAGACTCCGACAAGAACACCAGCTAGTATCGCGGCTAGCGTACCAGCTACTAACGGTACGAACATACGAATCATACCCTGTACAAGGATAGTGCGATTCATACCCAGGATGCTACCAACTACTAAACTTGCGATCACGAAATAGAGGAAATTTGCATCCTTCATCAACATCTTCGTGGCATCAATGGTGGTGCTACCAAAGAACCCATGAAACACTAGAACTGAAGGTAACAAAAGGCAGAGGATTGCGCCTCCACCGATATCTCTTAAAATTGGTAAGCGCTGGCCAATTTGGCCCAGAAACATGCCAAGCGTCATGATCACGGCTAAGCCACCAATCATGGTCTTAGGCAACATTCCGAAATGGGCAGATAGAAACACGATCAGCGAGATACCGAGGAAGTATGGAAACGGGATGACCCCGATTTCGTAACTCATTATTGCGCTGAAACGGCTTTTTGGGGTCGAGGCAAGAGTAGCGGAAGTCATACGCGGGTCCTCAATTATTTTTGTGTGAGGAGAATTAATTTCTGCCCGGATCACGGTTTTCCGAGGCTAAGTACATGCTATCCTTTAACGAACCGTGGAAAAATACGAATACCATGAAGACTATGAACACGATTCATGAAGAAGCGCCGCTCCCAGAGGATCTGCGGGTGTTCCTGACCGTGATCAGGAAATCCAGCTTCGCAGCGGCAGCAGCTGAGCTTCAGCAGTCTCCCGCCTATGTGAGTAAACGCATAAAAATCCTAGAGGAAACCCTGGGAACGAAACTCATCCACAGATCCACTCGACGCATAGCGCTGACGGATACTGGTGTCCGTGCTGAACAGTGGGCCACGAGAATCCTCAATGACATTGACGATTTCATGGGTGATCTGAGCCAGGTGCGGAAAGCACCTCGCGGGCTTCTACACATTTGTAGCAGCTTCGGCTTTGGACGTAATTATGTAGCCCCAGCTATTGCAGAGCTTTCAGAGGAATATCCAGACCTTGAAGTTCGTATGGATGTGTTTGATAGGGTGGTGGATATAGTAGCTGAGGGGTTCGACCTTGAGATTCGTGTAGGTGATGATATCCCCGGCCAACACATCAGTCGTCTGCTGGTAGCAAACCGTCGCGTAATTTGTGCGACTCCGGAGTATTTGGCAGCACGCGGCACCCCAAACACCATTGAGGATTTAGCAGACCACGACTGCCTCGTTCTTAAGGAGCGCAATAATAGTTTCGGTGTTTGGCAATTACGTAATGGTCAAAAAGACATGGCTGTGCGCGTGAACGGAAAGCTATCCTCAAATAATGGCGAAATTGTATTGCAATGGGCGCTCAGGCATCGGGGCTTATTGTTACGTTCAATGTGGGATGTTAAACCGCTCTTAGAACAAGGGCGCCTTGTGCAAGTGCTTCACGACTACAGCCAGAGTGCTAACGTCTGGGCTGTCTACCCTACGAGGCTGGGCGAGTCGGGAAAGCTGAGAGCATGTGTTGAGTTTTTAGAGGCATGGTTCAGTAGACTGAAAGCAGACTGAACCATGCTCGGTGCCCCAGTTAAATGGGGCAGCCCTTGCTGCGCAGAATCTCATCAAATCGGGATGGGTCCAGTTCACCGGATGCCACGGCCTTCAGGATGCTTGCTTCCCTGTCCAAAAGCTCAGTGCAACGGGCATGAACCTTTGCCAACTCATCGGTCCTGACCGCTACCACACCATCTGCGTCGCCGACTATAAGGTCACCTGGGTTTACCAGCATACCGGCGCAAGCAATCGGAACGTTAATTTCTCCGCCTCCATCAGTGCTTGGCCCCCGATGTACATACCCAAGCGCATAAACCGGCAACTCTCCGTCTAGCCATTCCTCACGGTCGCGTATCGCACCGTTGATCACGACACCAGCGATGCCCGCCTTGATAGCCATCGCACGCATGATGCCACCAATGACAGCCCTGCTGAGATCTGCGCTGCCATCGATCACAAGTACATCGCCAGGACGTGCCATCTGTATAGCCTTGAGCACGAGGAGATTATCACCAGGACGAACCCTTACCGTTAAGGCTGTGCCGCACAGATGACGAAGGCCATGATAGGGCTTCAAACCTAGACCGCCCGTATTTCGTCCTAGGCAATCACTGACAATTGCGGATGGCATACCTTGAAACGCCTCATGCCAATCCTTTAACAGTGATGGGGCGCACGGTTTGATCAGATAACCTGCTGGCCAATCACCATGACTTATCACATTCAACATTGCGGTAGCTCCTAAGCGGGAAGCAGCGCATCCCGCCCATCAGACGTATGGCTCTCAAGCCAGCCAAGGATTGCTGGCAAGGTGGCGCTTCTCGAACTCGCGGATTTCATCGCCGCGCTGGAGCGTCGTGCCGATGGCATCGAGCCCCAACATCAGAGCTTCTTTACGCAACGAATCGATGTTGAATGCGATAGCACGACCATCTGTCAACAGGATGTGCTGAGCCTCCAAATCAATGGCGATACAGGAACTCCCACGCTCGCTCACAACCTGGCCGATCTCTTTGAGTTCAGCGGGTGAAAGCTGAATCGTGAGCACCCCGTTGCGCTGACAGTTATCGTAGAAAATGCCAGCGAAGGTCGTACCGATCAGGGCTCGAATGCCCAGCTGCTTCAGGCCCCAGACGGCATGTTCTCGACTTGATCCACAGCCAAAGTTTGGGCCTACCACCAGAAAAGTGGCAGTGTTCCATGGGTCTTGGTTGAGGACGAAATCAGGGTTGGTAGTGCCATCCAAGAGGAACCGCAAATCGAAGAATACCCCTCGGT
Organism: Pseudomonas sp. PSKL.D1; assembly: GCF_028898945.1. Lineage (NCBI taxonomy): Bacteria > Pseudomonadati > Pseudomonadota > Gammaproteobacteria > Pseudomonadales > Pseudomonadaceae > Pseudomonas > Pseudomonas sp. PSKL.D1. The sequence continues at coordinate 1,233,958 of NZ_CP118607.1, read as the reverse complement.
CCAATCCACTACGGTCGATTCCCTTCAAGAACTGCTTTGGCATGATCACATCGGTATCGACGTTGGCTGCCAGCATTGGGGCTGCATAGCCCTCTACATATTTGAAAGGTTCCATGCTCACGCCTCCAACGCCAAAGAACGTACATCAACCAAATGACCTGTGACCGCAGCCGCAGCAACCATTGCAGGGGACATCAAGTGGGTACGAGCACCGGCACCCTGACGGCCTTCAAAGTTACGGTTTGTACTGGAAGCGCAACGATCACCCGGATTAAGGACGTCATCGTTCATCGCCAAGCACATGGAACAGCCAGATTGTCGCCACTCGAAACCGGCGTCACGGAAGATCTGTGCCAATCCTTCAGTCTCAGCCTGATCACGCACCAAGGTGGACCCAGGTACGATCATCGCACGTACGCCATCCGCCACCTTCCGCCCTTTCACTACGCGAGCAGCATCGCGCAAGTCCTCGATCCGCGCATTCGTGCAAGACCCGATGAATGCATGGCTGATTTGAATGCCTTCCAGAGCAGTACCTGGTTGCAAATCCATGTAGCGCAAAGCGCGCTGCAAGTCTTGGCGCAGAATCAGATCAGCTTCCTGCATAGGGTCTGGTACAAGGCCGGTAATTGAAGCAGCTTGGTCAGGGCTGGTTCCCCAGGTAACCATCGGCTGAAGATCCGCAACGTGCATTCGGACTTCTTTGTCAAAAGTCGCTTCAGGGTCAGAGTGAAGCTTCTTCCACTCCTCAATCGCTGCGCTCCAGTGTGCACCTTTGGGTACTCGTGGTTTGTCTTCAAGGTAGGCAAACACTTTCTCGTCAGGTGCCATGAAAGCTCCCCGCGCCCCTGCTTCCACAGCCATGTTACAGATGGTCATCCGAGCCTCGACGCTCAGGTCGGTGATAGCAGGCCCAGTGAACTCAATGGCATATCCGGTGGCACCAGCAGCGCCAATCTGGCGGATGAGTTCCATGATGATATCTTTGGAGACCAATCCTGGACCAGGCTTACCCTCGACCGTCACACGCATCGTTTTGAGGCGCTTGTAGACAAGGGTTTGGGTAGCCAGCAAATGCTCGATTTCTGAAGTACCGATACCAAAACCGAACGCGCCAAGGGCACCGTAGGTAGTGGTGTGACTGTCACCAGCGGCGACGACCATTCCGGGCAAGATGAAACCTTGCTCGGGTGCCACGACGTGTTCGATACCTTGGCGCTTGTCCAATACGTCAAACAGCTCGATACCGAAATCTCGACAGTTCTGCTCGAAGTAATTGACCTGAAGTGCACCCCCAGCATCTGGCATGTCCGCAATACGCTCAGGTGCTGTTGGGTTGACGTGATCCACAACACACAACGTCGCGGAGGGTCTCCACACTTTCCTTCCCGCTTCACGCAAGCCGCTGAAGGCCTGAGGGCTGGTGTATTCATTGGCAACTTGACGATCAATGTAAAGGAGCACATGCCCCTGATCATCCAGCTCGCACACGGTGTGGGAATCAATATGCTTCTGATAAAGCGTTCTTGGAGTGCTCATCGCAAGTACGTACCCTTTGTTGTTGTTCAGGCCCTGAGGCATCACGGTCACTGCTTGGCAGTGTTAACAACAGGATATCGATACGAGAACACACATCAACTGGCTCCCAGTGGATGCTCAGTTCACACTTCGTGAATCCATCAAAACTGGCGAAGGATGAGCAAACCCGCGCAGCCCAGTAAAAAAAGCGAAAACAGCCCACACAGCACTGCCTCGGGTGCTCTATACGCCCACTTCACACCCCAGCTGACGCTTAATAGACCGCCCAGCGCCATAGCTGAGCCCATCGACCAATTCACATGGCCGCCTATACCGTAAGTGACGAGGGTGACTAGTGAGCTAGGCAGAGCAAGGGACAGAGCCATCCCTTGTGCTGCGACCTGGGTCAATCCAAAAACGCCGGTCAAAACGGGTACGGCAACCACGGAGGCACCGACCCCAAAGAATCCTCCCAATGCACCGCAGCCAGTTCCCAACACAGCAAGTCGTGACGATGTGGGATGCGTAAGGGATTTGGAAATGGCAGCCAGTCGAGCCCTCACGAGATTCAACATAGCCAGAAAAATCATCAGAATCGCGAATCCGAACTGGATGACTTGAGCATCCATTTTGGTAGCCAGCCGCGCTCCCACACCAGCACAGATGAACCCTGCTCCAGCAAGAGGAAATACGAGTGGCCAGTTTAACGGTGTGCGCTGCTGATACCGCCAGAACGCAAGAACTAGATTGGGAACCATCATCACCAAAGCCGTGCCCTGTGCGAGCTTTTGCGACTGCTCGAAGATGATAGTCATGACGGGGATGGCAATGAGTCCTCCACCTATCCCAAAAAAACCGCCCAAAGCCCCCATGGCTACGCCGAACGCAAAATCTATAATAAGGGCGAGCACTGAGAGTCTCCATGAGAGCAGGTGAGGTAATTTTAATTAAATTACTCTTTCAATGCTGACTACTCAACAGCAGATCGTAAAGCCTCGATCTACATTTCGTGAACGTCAATTAAATGACCTGCACATGATTACACGCCGGGCCAAAAAAATTGACAATAGTTGCAGCTCACTTAAAAACGCAGGCATAAAATAAAAATCTAAACCATTAAAAATTCCTACCCACCAGATGCTGAACCCACGTGGGCTTAGGCTCTGTACGAAAAGAGATGTCGCAAACATCGCATGGAACAAGCCAGCGAGACCATGGCGGCATAGCTTTTTGCGAGCTTGTCGAAGCGTGTCACGATCCGGCGGTTCTCTTTCAGCCAGCCGAACATGCGTTCGATGATGTTGCGCTGTCGATACTTGGGGCGGTCAAACAGCCTGGGTAAGCCAGGCTTGGGCTTGCGCTTCATCGAACGCATCGGAATGACGGGTTGCATTCGATATTGGTCGCAGTAGCGGCGCAGCGCTTCGGCGTCGTAGCCCTTGTCGGCAAGCAACCACTTGCAGCGTTTACGCGGGCGGCCTCGTTGGCTCGATGGAATGCTGACTTCGTCCAGCAGAGGTTGCGCGTAGCTGATGTCACTGGCTTGGCCGCCAGAGAGGAGGAAGCGCAACGGTGTCCCGTTGGCGTCGCAGAGCATGTGAATCTTGGTTGTCAGGCCACCGCGACTGCGGCCTAGAGCGTGATCGGCAGGCTCGTCAGGCCCCCTTTTTTCCCGGCGCCAGAAGAGGCTCGGGTTGCGCGTACTGCGGTTGAGTCGATCATCCAGGTTTGCAAATCAATCAAGCCTTGCTCATTCAGTCTCAGGTGCAAGCGTTTGAGCATCTGATCGAATGTGCCCTGGTTTCGCCAGCCCCGGAACCGTTGATACACCGTTGACCAAGGGCCAAAGCGTTCCGGCATATCTCGCCACGCTGCACCCGAACAAAGTACCCAAAGCACGCCATCGAGCATCAGACGGTCGCTCAGGCGGGGCCGCCCCCGGCAATGGGTTTCTGTGAAGAGATCGGCGACCACAGTCCAAGCCTCATCCGAGAGTTCGTAACGCTTTGCCATCACAGAATTCCTTTCCGTAGATGGCCGGGAACCCTACAGAAATTCAGCGTCCGAAGGGTGGCGATTGGGTTTCTCGGGATTTCGTACAGAGCCTAGTAGGGGGTGCGAAGAATACGGTATATCTCTTGAGTGGCGCCCTAAGGGTCAGCCAAACTATGGCCCACATATCGAGCGTGCTTTCCGGACATTCATGAGCGAAGCGCATACGCTCAAGGGAACAACATTTTCCAATGTTAAGGAAAAGTTAGACTATGACTCTGAAGGGCGTGCTTGCTTAACGCTAGCTGAGCTTGAGCTATGGTTTACTATTTATATAGTATATGTTTATCATAATAATAAGCATGTTGGAATTTGCGACTTTCTCCCTATAAAGCGTTATGCTCAATGTGTTTTTGGGAACGATGAAGAATTGGGCGTTGGATTGCCGGAGCCGATTGAGAATGAAGAGAAGTTGCGGCTGGATTTTATGCCGTTCGAGTATAAAAGTGTGCAGCGTCATGGAATAACCTGGGATTATATAAGTTACTACGCGCCAGTGTTGAAAAACCGCATTGGTCAGAAGGATGCAAACGGGAAAAGCAGAAAGTTTTATTGTGTCAGGGATCCTCGAGATATTAGCGTGATCTATTTTTTGGATCCGGACCAGAAAGTCTATTTCCCCATTCCTTATTTCGACGCTACGCTGCCCCCAATGAGTAAATGGGATCTGAAGGAGGTTAGGCGAATAATTAAGATTGATCCCCGCGGGCATGTAAACGAGCATGCGATCCGTGAAGGGTATTACAGAATGCGCAAAATTGAAGAAGAAGCAATAGAGAAAACCAGATTGGCGAAAAATGCGCGAGCAACGGAAAAGCGTAAAAGACGTACTGCCGAGCGTCGAGCCGGATGGAGAGGTGTCCACGCTGATGTGTCGACGCAACCGATAGACACATTTGATGAGGGTGTTGATGAAAATCTGGATGCTTTTGACGAAATAGAGACCGATTAGTCATGAGTGATTTTTCCCATTTGCTACCATCGATAATTGATAAAGTCTCGTGCATGAGCGATCAAGAGCGTATAGATCACCTCGCTATGCAAAGATGGATAGGGTATACACGAGCACGTGAAGTCAGTGAGGCCCTTGAATCGTTATATAATCATCCGCGAGTAACTCGGATGCCGAACATGCTACTGATCGGCCGGACGAATAATGGGAAAACCGACATAGTCAAGCGCTTCGCTGCAAAGCACCCTGCCGCTGAGAACTTGGGTGGCGAACACATCTTGGCTCCTGTTATTTTTGTCCAGACACCGCCAAAGCCGACTGAAAATGGATTTTATGCGGAGATCCTCAGGCCCTTGATGATAAAGCCTGTCGCGGGGTCAAACGACACAAAGCGTTCGCAAGTAATAGATATACTTCGGGCGGTTCAGTTAAAGGTTCTTATAATAGATGAGATGCATAATACATTGGCTAATTCGTCGCAAAGCCAGCATCAGTTTTTGAATCTTATAAAGTATTTAACTAACGAGCTACAGGTGTCGATCATCGGGGTGGGAGATGAGACTTTACTGAATGCTGTGAGTATTGATTCGCAAATTCAAAATAGATTTGAGCCTCAGATACTAACACGTTGGGTCAAAGGGGCAGAATTCACTAGACTGCTTAAATCTTTTGAGAAAATTTTGCCGCTCAAAAAAGCATCAAATCTCAGTGAGCCTTTGCTGGCGGCAAAAATTCTGTCCTTGAGCGAAGGTACCATTGGGGAGCTTTCTAAACTTCTGAATGCAGCAGCAAGTCTTGCTATACAGTCTGGAGTCGAAGCTATAGATCTCGAAATCCTAAACTCCTGCCAGTTCACGCCACCTTCGCAGCGGCGAAGAATCATGGGTGAAATATAAAATGGTTCCTATGCATCCTCAGCCAAAAGCGGGCGAGATTTTTTCCTCTTGGCTGGTGAGGCTGTCCTTGGCAAATGGTCTGCCACTGCACAGCTTTTATTCTGGATTGCTAAATTTTCGTCAGGCAATCTGGAGTCGTGATATTGATCGGCATCCGCCTATTGGCTTACTGGAGTGCCTTAATCACGTTACTAAAGCTTCAATAAGCCAGCTTAATGAGCTAAGTTTAAAAAAGTATGAAGGTTTGTTCTATGACAGTCTTTCGGTAAATGGCGTGGCACCATGGTTGCTGCCGCTAGGAATTTATCATCGTACCCACAAGCTTGCAGGTATGCAATTTTGTCCGCTTTGCCTAAAGAATGATTCGAGCCCATATTACAGGCTCAAGTGGCGAATAGGGCTGATAGTGCTATGCGAAGTGCATAACTGTGTTTTGATGGACCATTGCCCGAGATGTAATAGTCCAATTATTTTCCATAGACATGGAATCGGCAGAGGGAAATATCTACACCCTCATTGCCTTAAGTATTGTTATGCATGTAATGATAATTTGGCCGCAGTAGAGCCCATTTATCCACAGTGGCCAGACCTCAGCTCGCAATTTCTGCTTGAGCGCTTGATTCGTGAATTTGATTCTTGTCCATGGCAGGGGTTCCCGGTCGGTGCTGATTGCCCCCTACCCTTTTTTATAGGATTGCGCGCGATTTTGAATTTGCTTAATGGCCGTTACGGAGAGCGGTTGCAGAATTCAATATGTTCTCAACTACCTATAGCAGTTGTGCAGACGTCCGCTCTGCACTTTGAATACCTGGGACCAGCTAGACGTTTGCATCTGCTGCTATGTGCATGTTGGTTAATACAAAACTGGCCTGACCGCTTCGTAACATCCTGCCGCACCGCTGGACTATCAAGAAGTCGAATCCTTGAAGAGCCTGATGCTAGTCCTTATTGGCTTGAGGCTGCGCTTTCCAATTATTTGGATAATCGGACCTACTCGCCAAACCAAGAGAAATTTCTGCAAGCGGCGGCATATTTAGTTTCAAACGGTCTACAATTGAGCACTCAAAACGTTATGCGAGTTTTAGGGGTCCAACGGGACGCAGCAAGAAGAATGATTAAAATTTGGCTTCCATATCCGTAAAGCTAGCCTTTTGTAAAGATTATGGACGCACTTCCGCGATGGGTGTTCGTTAGGGGCGAATTAGGCTTCCCGCGAGGTCCCAGTGAGACATACGGGCCCAGTATCTACTGAAGCTTGAAAGTCGGTGACGAAATCTGACGAAAACCACCAGCTTTGGCTCTTTGGGGGGTGAGAGAAGATAGTCATCAAAACCCTTTTTACGCAGCTTCATCTGAAGTGAGCGGTTCAAGGAGTTCCGAGGCCTAACGCTTCGCCCATCCCCGGGTCGCTCAGCGAAGACCAGTTTTGCAACAACTGAATTGATAACAATAACTCGCAGGTTTCAGTTAGCGGCCACCAAAGGCTGTGTCCTTACTCAGCTTTTTAATCGTACGTGCCAGATGATGGATCAGGTCGCGTGTATTGGATGACAATTTCCGCGACTTGCGCACGACAATCTGAATGTCGGTGCTGTTCATTTCTTCGCTTGCGATAGGAACTGCAGTAACTGTCCCTGCTTGCAATTCTGGAGCAACCGTCAGCTCCGCCAGCAGTGTTACCGCAAGGTTGCTGCGGACACAATCTAGGATGACCTGCAGCGAGTTCGAGGTGATGCTCGGCGTTATTGAGAACGGCTTTCCCTTGCCTGCTTTATCGGCCAATTCCCTGACACGAAATTTTGGCCCTGGTAGGACGACTGAAGCACTCGCGAGGTCCTCCAGTGTTACGTAGGCTTTGTGAGCAAGTGGAGAATTGGGGTTGACGATGGCTCGCAAGGGTTGCTCAAAACGATAGAGCGACCGCAAGCCACCAGTCTGTTGCGGAGAAAAGACCACTCCTATATGAGCCTGATCTTCTAGGATCATACGTTGCACCTCGAAGGACGGCGCGGTAATGAATTCCGTGCGCGCATCTGGGTGACTTTGAAAGAACCCCTCCAGCTCGCCTATTGCCCGTGCGCCAAGCAAACCCTCTCCCACAGCAATGACTGTGGTGCCCAGGAAACGGCCGCGCAGGTCATCCAGGCGGCTCAATAGCGCCTCGAACTGCTCGGCGCGTGCATGGTAATAGGCAATGGCGGCCTGTCCCGCTTCGGTCAAGCGAATCCGGTGGGTGCCTTGTTCTACCAAGTCGATATCTAGTTCGGCTTCAAGCTTGCCGATCTGTCGACTGACTGACGACGCCGCAAGCCCAAGCTCATCGGCGGCAGCACGCATGGAGCCCAGTTGATAACTGAGATACAGATATTTGAGCCGCTGGTCCTGAAGATCCAGGTGAGCTCCTTGGGAATTGGTAATCACGGTAGGCACTCTTCGCCAATCTGAATGTTGGCTGTGGTTGGAACTGCTGCATTCACGCAAATACCAGGCCAGCCGCCGGCACCGGTCTTCCGGTGGGGTCAGGAACGAAGTTCGCTAACGGGTCGATCTAGCGCCGGCCCCATCATGCCCCTGTCTTGCGCACGATTTCACGTTTCGCATCATAAAGGTGCAAAAAGCCAAAAAGTGTGTTGCACAAAACGCATCATGTTAGGCGCCACCTGTCATTGAGCGGATCGACACTGGATAACCATCATGTGTCCATACCGGACAGATCGAGTTGCCATGATGATTGATCCAACGCCCGAACACGAATCAAGCAAGCTCCTGATCGAACGCCTCAACAAGCTCGAGTCGGCCCAGGGAGTCCGTCAGACCATTGCGCGATACATGCAGCTTTGCGATGTGCCAGCTCCATTTGGAACCTCTCTCGCACTACAAGCGTTGTTTACCGACGATGCCATCTGGGAAGGCGTAGGTAGTAAGTACGCACAAAAATTCGGTCGACTGGTTGGCAGTACATCAATCGCCGCCATGCTTGCCTCCTACCTGCCACCCTCACCGCACTTTGTTTTCAACGCTCACTTCTTGACCTCCGAAGACATCAAGTCTGACGTGGTAAGTGCCAATGGCCAGTGGCTGATGCAACAAGTGTCAAGCTACGAGGATGGGCGCAGCGAACTGATTGTTGCTCGCCTGAACATCGACTTCGCCCTTGTCGACGATCACTGGAAGATCAGTCATTTCCGCACGGAGCGCCTGGCAGAGTTTCCACTGGGCGCAAGCGTCCCAACTGCGGAGAAGAACTAATGAAGGGTGTATTTGTAGAGCGTTTCGAACTGGGTGGTGAAGGTCCGAGCATTGGCATCAAAGACTGTATCGATATTGCCCAGCATGTAACGTTCGCAGGCAGTCGGGCATTGGCTGAGCAACCGCCAGCCGCCGAACATGCGACAGTGGTACAGGCGCTTCTGGATAACGGCTGGTACATCGTCGGTAAGCTCACCATGCACGAACTTGCGTTCGGCATGAGCGGGATCAACGAATGGTCGGGCACCCCGCTCAACCCGCAAGATCCAACCCTGATTACCGGTGGATCTTCCAGCGGCAGTGCTGTCGCAGTAGGTGCAGGCCTTATGGATGCTGCACTGGGCACCGATACCGGTGGCTCCATCCGGCTACCAGCAGCGTGTTGCGCCGTGCATGGTTTCAAACCGACGTTCGGCAGAGTAAGCCGCAAAGGGCTGCATCCGGCCGAGAGTTCGCTGGATTGCGTTGGGCCGTTTGCCCGAGACATGAATACCCTGATTCGGGTCATGCAAGCGTTGGACAGCAGTTTTAAGTCTGAAGCAGCTCCCGAAAGCCCGCGTATTGCACTTGTGCGCACTGACAGTGATGCGCCCATCGTCGAGGCATTGACCCAGGTACTCAAGAAAACCGGGTGGCAGGTTGAGATTGTCGAACTGCCCTTGATGCGCGAAGCGTTCCAGGCCGCCGTCGATGTCATATCAGCAGAAACCTGGGCGGCATTCGGCCATTTTACCGAACGCGGTTTGTTGGGTGCCGACGTTGAAGCGCGTTTGCTTCAGGCAAAGCAAACATCTAGCCAGGCCTTGGCCCACGCCGAGGAGATACGCCAACGGTTCCAATCGCACGTCGAGTCGACCCTCACGCAATTCGACGCCCTTGTGATGCCGACCCTGCCTCGCCTGCCTCCGTCGGTCGAGCGCGTGCGCAACGGCGAGCCCTTACTTGAACTCAGCGCCTTGGTGCGTCCCTTCAATCTCAGTGGCCACCCAGCACTTTCGATGCCACTGCCGCTGCCTGGTACTCGGCTGAAGGCAGGCCTGCAAGTCATTGGCGCCCTTGGCGATGACGCCAAGGTCTGCGCGGTAGGCAAAGCACTCAGCCAATACCTGTGACACAGGGCTTAACCCAAATTCAAAAAAAGAGGTAACCACCGTGACCAACCTGATAGAAACCGTGACCCTGGAGAGCTCACCTGCCGAGCTCGTACAGGCCGATCGCGTCCACACCTCGCTCTATACCGACAGCAAGCTGTTCGACCAGGAAATGGACAAGATTTTCTACCGCACCTGGGTGTGGGTTGCCCACGAAAGTGAGATTCCTGAGGCCGGCAGCTACAAGAGCACCTACGTGGGCAAGCAGCCGGTCATCGTTGTGCGCGATCGCAAGCAAGCCATTCATGTGCTGCTCAACCGCTGCCGCCACCGGGGTGCCACCGTGTGCGAGCACAAAAAAGGCAAAACCAACAGCTTCGTCTGCCCATACCACGGCTGGGGTTACGCACTGGACGGTTCGCTGCGCGGCGTTCCACACCCGGACAGCTACGGTGACTGCCTGGACAAAAGCGAACTGCCCCTCGTCAGCCTGCGTACCGAACGCTATGCGGGGATGATTTTCGCGACATTCAATGACGATATTGAACCGCTGGTGGACTTCCTGGGGCCAGCGAAGAAATGGATGGATCTGTTCATGAAGCAGGGGGCTGGCTACGGCATCAAAGTGCCGGGCGAACACCGCTTCCGCTTCCCCGGTAACTGGAAGATTCAGCTGGAAAACACCACGGATGCTTACCACTTCCCACTGGTGCACAAGTCGTTCCTGCACTCGGTCGACCAGCAGACCATGGACATGCTCGACTTCGTCGATGGGGCCGGATACGTCGAGGACTTGGGTAACGGTCACAGTGTCATGGTCATGATCCCGGAACTGATCGACCTAGACGCGGATCTTGAGGCGCCCATCCCCACGCGCTTCGAGGAACTGGCTCAGCAACTTCGCGAAGAGGGCATCGATGAACTGCAAGTGCGTCGTATCGTCCGCGCCGTTGGCGGAACAGGTTTCAACCTCAATCTATTCCCCAACGTAGCCTGTTCGATGGCGTTCTTCCGGGTTCTGCAACCTATTTCGGTCAACGAAACCGAGATCCATCACTCGGTGATCACCATGGATGGGGGCCCAGCAGTGGCCAACCAGTACCGCCTGCGCCTACACGAACACTTCCAAGGGCCGATGGGCTTTGGTACGCCGGACGATTCCGAAGCGTGGGAACGGGTGCAGAAAGGTGCGAACGCCGGTGAAGACCTCTGGATCATGCTCAATCGGGGCCTGCCAGGTGAAAAGCCCAGCGAAGATGGCCTGATCAGCGACGTCTCCGCTGAGACCGGCATGCGCGCGGCCTATCAACAATGGAAAAAGATGATGTCGGCCTGACCGACGGAGTATGCACTGATGAATTTGCAATTGCTGCAGGCGGTAACCGCCTTTATCTGGCAGGAAGGCGACATGCTCGACCATGGCGAATACGACGCCTGGCTGGCTCTGTGGGAAAAGAACGGTACTTATATCATCCCGATCAATCCCGATGAGCAGGATTTCGAGAATACGTTGAACTACGCCTACGACGATGCGCACATGCGTGAAAAACGCGTACAGCGTTTGATCGGTGGCGAATCGATTTCCACCAGCCCGCAACCGCGCACGGTACGCCACTCCTCGCGTTTTCGTATTGTCTATGAAGACAGAGAGCACGTGACCGTGCGCTGCGCTCAGGACCTGCGCGAGTTCCGCAAGGACGTGCTCAAACATTACAGCGCCGACATCATTTATGAACTCCGGCGGCAGGCGGACACCTTTACGCTGCAACGAAAATTGATACGACTCATCAACTCTGACGACACCCTCGCTGGTATCGGCTACATCCTTTGACGTAACACTTACTACCATGCGACGGCCATTCAAGGCCGCATACAACAACCTTGACGTGCAACGCGGGTAATGCCAGATGACTGAACAACTACTGAAAGTAAAGGTGCACAAGCGCCAACTTCAAGGCGACGGTGTCGCTGTTATTGACCTTGTTTCTATCAACGGCATGCCCTTGCCCGCGTTTGACGCTGGTGCGCATGTTGATCTGCATATTGAGCCCGGCCTGGTGCGCCAATACTCACTGTGCAGCGCACCCGCCGATACGCAAGTGTATCGGCTTGGCATTCTCAAGGATCCTGCTTCCAGGGGTGGGTCGGTCAAAGTTCATGAAACCTTGATCGAAAATGCTGAAGTCACCATCAGCGTGCCGCGCAACCTGTTCCCACTCGCACCGGATGCGCAACGCTCCATTCTGGTGGGCGGCGGCATTGGCATTACCCCAATGATTGCCATGGCGTACAGTCTGCAGGCGCAGGGCAAATCCTTCGAGTTGCATTACTGCGCCCGCTCCCGTGGCCACTGCGCGTTTCTGGATGAACTGCAGAACGCAGTATTTGCGGGCAGCGTTTTCACCCATTTCGACGATGCGCCTGAAACCCGGTTGGACCTCGCCAGCGTGTTGGGCCAAGGTAACGACGGTGTTCATGTTTACACCTGTGGCCCAGCCGGATTTATGGACTGGGTCATTGCAACAGCCTCACAGCAGGGTTACAGCGACGACCATATTCACCGGGAGTTCTTCCAGGTCGAAGTGGACAACACCGGTGGTGCCTTCGAAGTGGTCGCAGCGGCCAGCGGCAAGACTGTGCAGGTCGCCGAAGGGCAAACCATCCTCGAAGCCCTGGGGACGGTGGGCATCAAGATCGAGGTGTCTTGCGAGCAAGGCGTATGCGGCACGTGCATGTGCGATGTACTCGAAGGCGAACCGGACCATCGCGATGTGTATTTCACTGATGAGGAGAAGCGCGCCAACGACCAGATTCTGGTGTGTTGCTCTCGGGCCAAATCCAAACGGCTGGTACTCGACATCTGAGTCTTTGGCCAATCGTTGAAGCCTGCGCTGTTCCCAGGTTTTCCTGCAGCACCTTATAACGACAACGCCACGGCAATACGACCGTGCGCGTGGCTTATGCCGCCCCACAATAAGCACCCACCAAAGTGCACGGCGTTTTGACTGCCAATTTTAATAATTATTCCACCTGCTCAAATAAATAGTGCTCGGCACGCCTGTTGAGGACGCCTCACATGTTTCAGCGAAAGGTGCTTGTGCGTGGAGTTCAGTGCATGGGGATCGTAGGCGCAGTATCTACGCCCTTGGTTGCACATGCAGACCTTATTGAAGATAGCCACTTCAAAGTGGATCTGCGGAACTTGTATTTGAACCGTAACTTTACCAAGAGCGATGCGCCGGTTTCACAGGTTGGTAACTGGTCGCAAGGCTTCGACCTTCAATTTACTTCTGGTTACACCCAAACCCCTGTGCAAGTCGGCCTTGATGTCGACGCCCAGTACGCATATGTCTTCGACTCCGACGGCAATGATGGATCACTGCCAATGAAAAACAACGGCGAGGCTGTGGATAACTACAGTCGGGCCGGCGCCACCCTGAAGTTGAGGTATTCCAAAACCGAACTAAAAATAGGTGACATGCGCCCCGAGTTACCGGTCGCCTGGCACGACCCGAGCCGCCAGCTTGACACCATTTACCAAGGTGCCGTGGTGGAGTCGAAGGAGATCGATGGTTTGACCCTGACCGGCGGTCGATTCTGGTCTGCTGTCACCCGCGAATCGTCCAACCACGAGCGCTTCTACAAGTACGGCACTCGTGACGATCTCGACAGTGAAGGCATGGACTTTGCTGGTGCAACCTACAACGTGACACCCCGCTTCCAGGCAAGTGTTTTCCATGCACTCGTTCATGACATCTACAAGCAGAACTACGTAGGGTTTGCCCATACTGCTGACTTGGGGGCAGGTTTCGCACTGCGCACTGATTTGCGCTACTTCGACAATGATGAAGCGGGCCAGGCCAAAGGCGGCGACATCGATAACCGCGCCGTTACAGGTGGATTCACGCTGACCAAAGGCGGACATAAAGCCTCCGTGACCTATCAGCGCATGCTGGGCGAAAGCATGTTCCCGACGCTGAACGGTGCAATCCCACAGTTCTACTTGATGAACTGGGCCAACCAACCGTTCATTCGACCTCAGGAGCGCTCCTGGGGAGTGGGGTACGCCTACGATTTCGCGCAATCCGGAATCCCTGGTCTGACCGCTTCTCTCCGCTACATCAAAGGCACCCAGATCGATCGTGGCCAGGGTCTTGCAGATGATGCTGAAAACGAACGAGGGATGGCTTTGAAATATGTTGTCCAGAGTGGGCCGCTTAAGGGACTCGGCCTCGAATGGAAAAACTGGATGGTCAAGCAACGCTACGGCAACGACTTCGATGAGAACCGCTTGATCACCACCTACACGTGGCAGGTCTGGTAAGCCAGCCTGCAGTCACAACGTATCTCCAGTCCATGAAGCGCAGCTTTACCGTTCAAGTAATGCGCTAGGAGCTAAAAATGTCCCAAGCTTCAGATAAACAATCCTCACTCGGGCGAATCGTTGTCGCCTCCGTCATTGGCAATGCACTCGAGTGGTATGACTTTTTCCTCTACGGCACTGCCGCGGCCCTGATCTTTGGGCCGCTGTTCTTCCCCGCTGGCACCGACCCCATCCTTGGCACTATGGGTGCTTTTGCTGGCTTTGCCGTTGGTTTTGTCGCGCGACCGTTGGGCGGCATCATTTTCGGCCATATCGGTGACCGAGACGGGAGGAAAAAGGCGCTGGTCATTACCCTGTCGATGATGGGCGTTGCGACGTTCCTCATTGGCTTGTTGCCAACCTTCCAGCAAGTGGGCTACCTGGCACCTGTATGTCTGGTCATCCTGCGGATCGTTCAAGGCATCGCCTCTGGCGGCGAATGGGGTGGTGGCGTACTGATGCTCAGCGAGAATGCCCCGGCCGATCGCACTGGTTTTTTTGCAGCTTTCAGCCAGTTGGGCGTATCCGCCGGCTTCGTGCTCTCGGCCGCAGCGTTCTATCTGGTGCAGATGCTGCCGACAGAAGACTTCATGAGCTGGGGCTGGCGTATTCCGTTCCTGGCTAGCGTGGTGATTTTTGGTGTGGGCGTCTACATTCGCCGTAACCTACCGGAAAGCCGCGAATTCGAACGTGATGTGAGTACCAAGGACGAAGCCAAACATCTGCCTGCTCTTCAGGTTCTGCGCGAACACCCCAAGGCGGTATTGCAAGCCATGGGCCTGCGTCTGGCAGAGAATGGAGGTGGCTACATCTTCCTGGCGTTTTCCATGGCGTATGCCAAGTTCACCGGGCTCAGCACCCAAGTGGTCCTCAGCGGCGTGATGGTGGCCATGATCATCGAAGCGTTCAGCATCCTATTCTGGGGCTGGTTGAGCGATATCATCGGGCGCCGCACCGTCTACGCGATCGGCTCGGTCAGCCTGATTGCATTTGCGTTCCCGTTTTTCTGGTTGATGGACACACACCAGCCGCTGCTGGTTTACCTCGCGCTTTGCCTGGGGCTGCCATTTAGCCATGGCGCAATGATCGGCACCCAACCGGCCATGATGGGCGAGTTGTTCCCGACGCATGTCCGCTACACCGGCCTAGCACTGGGACATGAAATCGCATCGATCTTCGCGGGTGGTTTCGCACCGCTAATTGCTACTGCGCTCTTTGCAGCCTACAAGGACGCGTGGCCAGTTGCAGTAATGCTGATGCTGTTCGGCGCAGTAACAACGCTCACCCTGTTGACGATTCGTCCTTCACAACCTGAGCTAGCTGGTAAGCCGGCTACCGCCTAAACCATTTAGTGTAGGACCGGCTCAAGTCATTTCTTGGGCCGGTCTGCGCACTTTGGCAGGAACTGATCTCTCCGGACATGCATGGCATGTTGAGTGTCTTGGGGGGCAGTCATGTGCCCACAACGGGGGCCGATTTGGTCAATCCTATCAGTGGGGCTTTCGAGAATGGCAACCCAAGGCTCTGAGCTGATACTCGTTCACCGCTCGGAACTGTGATTCTGCGATTTGACGAAGCCGCTCGATTTCTTCGGCGTGACAGCCAGAGGCCTGCGCCTCGTGGTACACAAATACGTGTAGGCATCGCACTCTATCGGCGGAACAAGAGAATCCGCGCCAAGGCCACTGCGTACATCGACTATCACTTGGATATGAGATTGGAGGCTTTAGGCACGGCCAGGATGAGCCTGCACCACCAAACTGGTCGCATTAATATCCAAAGTTTCGCATTTAATTCGAAAACCTACACCTGGCGGGCATCTACGCCCAATCAGTCGCACGTCGGTAATGACCCGATGATCCCAGGCGGTTTCACCATTTGATGAATCCTTTTGCATTCAAAGCAACGGGCAGCGATTTCGTCCAGTCGGCGTCAAAATGGTCACTTTCTGCATAGCACGGGTGGCAGCGACACGCATGGCCAAACGGGCCTGGCGCACGCGATCTGGAGTTGCTTCGGCCGGTAAAAAGCGTCCCTTCATGACGCCCTCATAAAGAATGACCTCCGTGAATTCCTTTCCCTTTGACTTGTGCATGGTCATGAGATGGAGACCCTTCCAGTCCTTGGTGACAGCTTGGAAGTGATCCTGAATAAGAGCATCTCGTACTAGCCTCTCTGCTCCTGGGTAACCCTCGGCTGAGCGCCACAATTCGCTCAAGCGGCTTCGAAGTAGGGATCCCTTCCCCAGCAAGCGCACATAGCGGCCATCGATACCTATCTGATTGAAGACCTGCTCGGTGCTTGAATCCAGCAGCTGGCGCGCGGCAATCCAGTCAAGCTGGGGGGCGCCAGTCAATTGCAGATCAAGACGCTGGACCGCGATGACCTGCGCGGCAGCAAGAACCCGCTTGTGCGGCACTCGACGAAGAGCTTGTCCACCGAACAACTGCTCTAGGGCGAGCACCAATTCCAAATGCGGTTTGCTGGGGGCCTTCTCGCCTTTCCTACCACGCAGGTGAGCACATAAATTTCTGAGCAGCCGTTCAGTAATGATCTCTGCAGTCGCGCCGCCCTCGAGAAGCGCGGCGATAGCCGTAGCAGAAAGCGCCGCAGCCTATTGGTCGAACGCTACCTCATGGGAAAGTCTCGGCAAATTATCCGAGTCACTCGACAGATACGCGGAAACCTCTGCCATGAAGCTCTTGCTGGGCACCAGAATTGCTAGCGACCAATCACGTTCGCCTCTGTTCAACCGTGCAATGGCGGTCAGAACGGCAAATTTGAAAGCCCGATGAAGCATCCCTTTGCGCGGCGCATAGGGTGTCACCGACACATGGGTGTAGGCTCTGCTCTTATTGGCTCCTGTCAGCAGATCGTTGCTGAACTGCACGATGTCGGTCCCTGTGCTCCGGTGATTTTCCATTCCAAAAGAAAAGGAGGCGGGGCGGTAGGCGTCTTCGAATTCTTGAATCCTGTTAGCACTAGCACCGCGGAATTCGTAGATTCGTTGTTCCGGGTCAGCCAAAGCCAGCACCTGGCTATGTCGAGTCAGCGCTCGAATGAAACGCCACTCATCCTCGTTCGTGTCCTGGAACTCGTCGAGTATGACAAGTGGATAGGTGTTGCCGTAGATGCGCTGCAGCGACTTGCTTCTCTCCAGCAACATGGCAGCATTGCCGGCGAACAGGTCGAAGTGCAACAGTCCCTCCTCCTCGAGCAGCCTGATTTTCTCCAAGGCTATCTGTTCTTCGCTCAATGTGGACAATCGGGCTGCAGCCTCTGGCGGAGGAAGCAGCGATAAGGGCCGACCGTTGCGGAGCAAGTAGCCATGGCTGCGTAGCAAATTCCACGTGAAGCCATGGTAGGTGTTGACCTCGAGCCGAGCCTGCTCGAGTTTCGGCAGCATTTTCCCAGCCTGTTCCGCAACCCTTGCGACCGTTGCTCTGGCGAAGCTCAGGAACAGCACCTGCTGATACTCTGTGAGGTCTAGTCGGCCTAGAAATGCTTCAGCTTTAAGCAATGCGACTGTGGTTTTCCCTGAGCCAGGCCCCCCCATCACAATCAGATGGCTGGGGGATTCGATAACATCCCGTCGAGACTGATCAAGCACCATCATCTGTTAAGGCCCGACCAAATCGAGAAGGTCATCATCCAGTTCTGGAGGTTCAGGCTCGGGCTTCTTGGGGACAATTGTGGCTGTAATGCTCTCGAGGGTACTGACAATGAATTCCGGCAGGTGGTGTCGGGTCATGGCGGTACAAAGCAAACTGGCAGCAGCACCATCGCCTTTCCAGCGCTTCAGCAGCACCCCTAGAATCACTACTACCTCATCCTTCGTGGCATCAGGGCCCGGGGCCTTGTCCTTTAAGTCTGAAGGCCAAGCACCGCTGTCGATCAAAGACGCTACCCAGCCACGCAAAACTTCCTCATCGGTTCCTTTGAGAACGACGTTCTCGAAACCTTTTTGAGGCGCCTGATAGGGGTAGTCAACCGACGCCTTGATAGCTTCGAGCTGCTCGGGTGACTGTTCGTCGAACACGGCGTAGACCTTCTTTCCGAGTCTGCGGTAATAAGCCCCCATCGGCGCGATCAGGGAATCTGTCGTCGCATCGATGATTGGAATGCCCAAGGCCTCAAGCGGCATGAATGACTCTGGCTCCTGCTGATGAAGCAGTCGAGCTACGGCGGGCCAAGCGTCGTATTCTGTCCGGCCTTCTGCAATCAGTACCCGACGTGCCAGAAGGGCCTCACAAACACGCAGCCGCATGTCCTGCCGGTACATTTTTGCTTTGATGCCCGGCGGTAGCCCTGCAGGCATGGCACTCAGTTCCCCATCGTTTCGGCTGATGACGATAACTTGCTCGGGTTCGAACTCTTCGAGCACGTAGGGCGAATGCGAGGTAAACAGCGCCTGGGCTGACTTGCTGCGCACGCCGTTGATGATGCGTTTCTGAATGTGCGGCGGGATTGCTATCTCAGGCTCCTCCATCGCAAAAATCACGTTTTGCTTCAGTTCCGCGATTAGCGACAGAAGTGCCAATACCATCATGTTAGGCTCTGTACGAAATCCCGAGAAACCCAATCGCCACCCTTCGGACGCTGAATTTCTGTAGGGTTCCCGGCCATCTACGGAAAGGAATTCTGTGATGGCAAAGCGTTACGAACTCTCGGATGAGGCTTGGACTGTGGTCGCCGATCTCTTCACAGAAACCCATTGCCGGGGGCGGCCCCGCCTGAGCGACCGTCTGATGCTCGATGGCGTGCTTTGGGTACTTTGTTCGGGTGCAGCGTGGCGAGATATGCCGGAACGCTTTGGCCCTTGGTCAACGGTGTATCAACGGTTCCGGGGCTGGCGAAACCAGGGCACATTCGATCAGATGCTCAAACGCTTGCACCTGAGACTGAATGAGCAAGGCTTGATTGATTTGCAAACCTGGATGATCGACTCAACCGCAGTACGCGCAACCCGAGCCTCTTCTGGCGCCGGGAAAAAAGGGGGCCTGACGAGCCTGCCGATCACGCTCTAGGCCGCAGTCGCGGTGGCCTGACAACCAAGATTCACATGCTCTGCGACGCCAACGGGACACCGTTGCGCTTCCTCCTCTCTGGCGGCCAAGCCAGTGACATCAGCTACGCGCAACCTCTGCTGGACGAAGTCAGCATTCCATCGAGCCAACGAGGCCGCCCGCGTAAACGCTGCAAGTGGTTGCTTGCCGACAAGGGCTACGACGCCGAAGCGCTGCGCCGCTACTGCGACCAATATCGAATGCAACCCGTCATTCCGATGCGTTCGATGAAGCGCAAGCCCAAGCCTGGCTTACCCAGGCTGTTTGACCGCCCCAAGTATCGACAGCGCAACATCATCGAACGCATGTTCGGCTGGCTGAAAGAGAACCGCCGGATCGTGACACGCTTCGACAAGCTCGCAAAAAGCTATGCCGCCATGGTCTCGCTGGCTTGTTCCATGCGATGTTTGCGACATCTCTTTTCGTACAGAGCCTAATAGTACCGGTGCCTTGGCTCTGGAATGGTGCTGCATGCGCTTCGCCATCACTGCGCTGAGCCCCGGTTGCCATGAAGACAGTTAACGCTTTCCGCAGAGACTCACGTGTCAGTTGCGTGACTCGCATTTGGGGATCGCTGCCGTCATCGCTGGGCATGTAGCCGCGGATTGAGGCCTGCACATTCGCCAGGATGTCGTTGATCCCAATCTCTGGATCAGCTGCAACCTGCAACTGTCGAAGCTCGACTAGGAGTCCTTCCCAGATCTTGAAGTTCTTGTCGTCCTGCAACCGCAAAATAATGTCCAGGAGCGAGCCACGCTCGAGGCTCAACGCACGACTGCCGGTTCGGATCGTGCGCAGGTACAGAAATCCACAGACACGCTTATCGGCCGTCCTGAAGAAATCGTAGGACCCATCCTGTTTCATCGGCGAGCAGAAGTACGTGGTGCCAGTGAAATCATCCTCATCAGCGTCGTAGTTGCCGACAAAAACGACGCGTAAACAGGCCTGAACCATCTGTTCGTCAGTACCCTCTGCTGGCGGGCCACCGAGCAGATCTCCCGTACCGTTATCCCACCACTCTATGTGATCCCGGAAGCGCATTTCCTGATCCAGGTTCAGATCAGTGATCACTGCTTCAATGGTGATGTTGACTGGCTGCCTCTGTGGATCGACATATTCCCCCGCATAAAAATCGTGCTCATCGATCACCGGCCGACGCGAGAGTCGCTCGGGGCCTAGGACGAGATCAATCGCCTCCAGCAGCGTAGACTTACCGATGTTGTTGTCACCGACGATAACGGCATGCTTGGGCAACAAGACATCCGCACGCTTAATACCCCGAAAATTCTCAATCTGTAGCCGTGCAACCCGCATATCCGTCCGCTCCCGATCCCATGTAAGCCTCAGATAGCAAGGCCAATAGCCATCAAACAGTAGTCGAGAAATGGGGCCGGTGCGTTTTTGGGGACTGCTTTACTACACGCGCGAGTTGCCATCCTCGCGCTGTTGACCGTAGGCTCCGATTGCAAAAAGCCATCAGTAGCCCAAATGGACCGGGAGGCGATCGAACATGCTAGGCGGCTGAAGAGCGCCATGCAGGCCGCGATTGATGCTGGGCTGATTCGAACTCGACAGCGGTTACTCGCAGTAGCCGCAAGCAACGACCTGAGCGTCACGCGAAACGGTCGTGACTACGCCGACTTCCTGTGTAAGAGCGGAAAGCGGCTCAGAGTCCGCTTCGGCTTCAAAGACCGCCCATCGCCAAACCCGGAGAAAAATTCGCGTCGAACGGAGACAGCCGACTACTGGATTTATTCGCTGACCGCGCAGAGCGATGACGGTATCCGTAAAGCGTTACGAACTCTCATATGAGGCCTGGACTCTGGTCGCCGATTTCTTCACGGAAACCCACGGCCTAGGGCGGCCCCGCTTGAGCGACCGCCTAATGCTTGATGGCGCGCTCTGGGTACTCTGTTAGGGCGCTGCGTGGCGAAATAAGCCCGAACGCTTCGGCCCTTCTCGACGGTGTATCAACGGTTGCGGGGTTGGCGAAACCAGGGGCGATTCACTTATAAATCGATTTCATGATTGTTTTGAAGCATGGAGGCGAGCCTTGGCACAATCTTTTTACCGCTTCTAGGCTTTCAATGCCTAAGACTTCACCTATGTAGCTGTACTTAATTCCATGTTTCGCCATTTTGCAGGCTAATGTTCGTCTACCAGATTGTGCAGTTACTCCCTGTGCTCCCGAGAGTTCAAACAGCCTAGTAATGAGCCTACTTAGTTGGTTGCAGCTATAGTAAGTTTGACCATCTCTTACCTTGACACTGATTTTCAAGGCAGCCCCGGTTCGGCCGGACACGAACAATGCAGAGTCTGGTTCTAGTCCTCGAAATGTTTTGTGTGATGTGGTGCCGTGATTGCGAATTGAACGCTCTGCTAAATGTGCGTCAATTGCAGAATTTGTTTTTGCATTTGCCCAGAAAAGTGGTCGGCTTCGGCCGTTGTAGGAAATCTTTTCTCTAACCTCAGATTCATGTAAAACCTCCCCGTTCGCAGCTAAATAATCTTTGATGGTCAGTCGTGCAATCTCAGTGATTGTTAGTCCACTTGAGAAGCAGGTTAAAACTAACGCGGCGTCTCGGTTACCGTTTTCATGGCTAATTGACTTTGCTAGATTCGCGGCGTGCGCGACTTGCGTATTGGTTAGGACGGAGGACTTAGAAAAATTGTTCAAGGGTAATTTACCTGTCGACTGCGAGGGTGAGCGCAATATGATGTTGCCGACATAGGTATGTCAATATTACGTGCTAGGATCAGCTACTTTAATGGTATGTCTTGACTTGTTATTGGGATAGGTTTTTCGTTTTGAATATGAAATATGTCCCCCAGTTGGATCGTGGTTCAACAATTTTGGAGGTTATGGGCGTTGGGCAGTTGGTTTTGTCGAGGAATAAAGAGGGGTTCGAAGCGGTATTTTACTGTCGTTCTGTAAAAGATTTGAAAGAAAAAGTCTGGTCTGGGTCCAGTATCTATGTGACGCTTCCAATTGACGCGATTCGTGTGCTCATTCCAGGATCACTATGGCAGAACGGGCGAAGAATCTCAGCACATACTTATGGGGGGCACTGGGTGGATCTCAGTAGCTATGACGTAACCTATGTGGACGCAGCCCATCATCTGCCACCTGAAGAGATGAATCAACGACTTCTTCGTGCCAAGTGTTCGAGAGCTGAGTTCCTATCCCATATAAATTATGTTCGATTTGAAAGTTACTTCGCTAGAATTCTCATCCCTTGTGCTGAACTGTTCAGGCATTATCTGTGTCCTTCAAAGACGTATGCGAACTTTGTACTAACCTCTGAGTTTCAGTCATGGCTACCTCGCATGCATAGGGGGGGGGGTGGCCTTTTGATGCCGAGTGGTCGAAACAAGTTCAGCAAAAATGAGATTTCTGCTACGCAGCTACTTTCATTGTCTGTGAGGTCTGTTGCTTCAGGAGTGCTGCCATATAAAAACCTTCAGGTTACAAGTCTGAATAATAGCTTGATGCTTTCCAGAAAAAATATGTTGCTAAAATTTAAGATGCCATTTGGTAGTCGTGCTGAGCTTCGAATTACAGGGAAAACTATAAAGCCAAGCCGTAACGATAAGTGTCAACTACACTCACTAATTGTTGAAAAGATTCATGAGTCGACGCGTGTATTTTCCGTACAAAAAAGCCTTCAATCGGAGGGGCTATCGATATTGTGAACGCGTGGACGGAGCATAGGTCCCAGCTAAGTCACATTTTTCTCATTTAATTAGAGGAAATCTTCTTTAATGCTGTTTTTCTCATTTACTGGTGTGTCTTACACCTGGGCAACATTCGCTATCTGGTTGAGGGCATTCGCCCGGAAATCCGCCAGTACCTGCTGGAGGCCGACAGCGACGCTCTGCCCTTCTCCCGTGCCCAGCGTTCGCTCGTGTATGCCCGGGCCAAGAACGAAGCTTCGGACAAGCCTTTCGGCACACTGATTGACGTGTACGAGTCTGGCTTCGAATTCATTGGCCACTCCATGCGCCCCGCGCCGCTGGCCGACCCTTCAAGCTTCAGGGTCATCATCGGCGGCCCGCAATGCAGCCAACCTTATTCGGCGTCGATCTTCAACATTTCGGCCATGAGCTTCGGTTCACTCAGCGCCAATGCCATCCGCGCGCTGAACCAGGGTGCCAAGTTGGGGAACTTCCATCACGACACCGGCGAAGGCAGCATCAGCCCCTATCACCGGGAGCATGGTGGCGATCTGGTCTGGGAGCTGGGCAGTGGCTACTTCGGCTGCCGCACCGCGGACGGGCGCTTCGACCCGGAACGCTTCGCCGCCCAGGCCCTCAGCCCACAGGTACGAATGATCGAAATCAAGATGAGCCAAGGCGCCAAACCGGGGCACGGCGGCATTTTGCCCAAGCATAAGGTGACCCAGGAAATTGCCGAAACCCGTGGCGTGCTGATGGGCGAAGACTGCATATCTCCATCACGCCACAGCGCCTTTTCCACGCCCATCGAAATGATGCAGTTCATTGCCCAATTGCGTGAGCTTTCGGGAGGCAAGCCGGTGGGCTTCAAGTTCTGCCTGGGCCACCCTTGGGAGTTCATGGGCATTGCCAAAGCCATGCTGGAGACCGGCATCTTGCCCGACTTCATCGTGGTGGACGGCAAGGAAGGCGGCACGGGGGCTGCGCCAGTGGAGTTCACCGATCATATCGGCGTACCGCTGCGCGAAGGTTTGCTGTTCGTGCACAACACGCTGGTCGGGTTGAACCTGCGCGACAAGATCAAGCTCGGCGCCAGCGGCAAGATCGTCAGCGCCTTCGACATCGCCAGCGTGCTGGCCATCGGTGCCGACTGGGCCAACTCGGCGCGTGGTTTCATGTTCGCCATCGGTTGCATCCAGTCGCAAAGTTGCCATACCAACAAATGCCCGACCGGGGTGGCCACCCAGGACCCGCTGCGCCAACGCGCACTGGTGGTGCCGGACAAGGCGCAACGGGTACTGAACTTCCACCACAACACGCTGCGCGCACTGGCAGAAATGCTGGCAGCAGCCGGGCTGGAGCACCCGGCGCAGCTGGAGGCCAAACACCTGGTGCGGCGCATTTCGGCCACTGAAATCAAACTGTTTTCGCAGATGCACGTATTCCTCAAGCCAGGCGAGTTGCTGACCGGCGAGGTAAACGGGCAGTTCTATTCGCGCATGTGGCAACTGGCCCGGGCCGACAGTTTCGAGCCGCACAGTGAGGTGGCGGCCTGAAAGGGCCTTTAGCAGGGGCGTGCTTGCCCCTGCTTTGCCGCTCCTACAAATTTTTCACCTCTTCCCGTCAGCGTCTAAGCTTCAGACAAGCAAGACGAAATAACCTGGCCGGATAGATGACTATGGGCGCACTGTGGCAATCGGAACCAACCAGAACGGAAGCACCCGAATCACCTCTGGCCGAGACGCCACAGCCAAAGTCCCCCCGTCAGCGTCGGCTATGGTGGCGTCTGATCCTGCTGATCTTGCTGGTGGCGATTGTTGCGGTGGGTTATGCCGCCTATGAAGAGTTTCGCACCTCCGAAATTCAATCGCGCGAGTTCAGCAAGCTGGCTACCACTCTCACCTATTCGCTGCAGCCTGGGCCCAGCGATGCCATCGTGTACCCGGGTGAAGGGCCATTCGACAAACGCTTGGGTTATAGCGCCTTGGGGGAGTTTCTGCCGCGATTGCTCAAGCGCGACTACCTGATCAGCGAGCAGGTGAAGTTTTCGCCGGCCCTCATGAATTATGTCGACCATGGCCTGTTCGCACCCTATATCGAGAAGATTCAGGCCGGCCTGTCGATCACCGACTGCCGTGGCGACACGCTCTACCAGTACAACTACCCGCAGCACCTTTACCCGGACTTTGCGGCGATCCCGCCGGTAATGGTGAACAGCCTGCTGTTCATCGAAAACCGCGACTTGCTGGACCCGAAAGACCCGAAAAACAACCCGGCCGTCGACTGGCCGCGCTTCGCCAAGGCCGCCTACAGCCAAATAGCCAAATACCTCGCGCTGCCCGGCCAGTCCGCCGGTGGCAGCACCTTGGCCACGCAGTTGGAAAAGTACCGTCACTCGCCTGACGGCCTGACCGTTTCAGGTGCCGAAAAAATTCGCCAGATGATTTCTGCCAGCGTGCGCGCCTATCAGGGCGGCGCGGATACGACCGAGGCGCGTCAACGCATCGTGCGCGACTACCTCAACAGCGTGCCGCTGTCGGCCGTCCCGGGGCACGGTGAGGTGCATGGCATGGCTGAAGGCCTGCGCGTGTGGTACGGCGCTGATTTCGACCAGGTCAACCAGGCGCTGACGTCGACCGCAACCGACCCTGAAAGCATGGCGGTGCGCGGCCTGGCCCTGCGCCAGGTGCTGTCGCTGATGATCGCCCAGCGCAGGCCTTCGCATTACCTGTCCAAAGGCCGGGTCGAACTGGCCGAACTGACCGACTCGCACATTCGTGTGCTCGCCGCCAATGGCATCGTCGACGCTCCACTGGCAGAAGCGGCACTCGCCAGCAAGGCCGTGTACCGCGACTGGGTAGCGCAACCGACCATCGTGCCCATCATCACCAACAAAGGCATCAGCCTGGCGCGCAACCGCATGGCGGCCATGCTCAACCGCCCGCTGTATGACCTGGATCGCCTCGACGTCTCGGCCACCAGCACCTTGCAGGCCGACTTGCAGATGCAAGTGAGTCAGTACTTGAAAAACCTGTCCGACCCGGAATTTGCGGCACAGATCGGTCTGATCGGTGAGCGGTTACTGACCAGCAAAACCACCGACCAGGTGCGCTACAGCTTCACGCTGTTCGAGCGCACCGCAGACGGCTCGCGGGTGCGGGTGCAAACCGACAGCACTGACCAACCCTTCGATATCAACGAAGGCAGCAAGCTGGAACTGGGCTCCACCGCCAAATTGCGGGTGCTGACCACCTACCTGGAAATCATTGCCGAACTGCACGACAAATACGCTGGCAAACCCGCCGCGGAACTGAAGAAAGTCGAAGTCGCCGAGCTGGACCGCATCACCCAATGGTCGCTGGAGTGGCTGGCACTGAACAGCAAGAACCAGAGCCTGGATGCCATGCTCGATGCCGCGCTGGAGCGCAAGTATTCGGCCAATACCGGCGAGGCCTTTTTCACCGGCGGTGGCATGCATGTGTTCAACAACTTCCGCAAGGAAGACAACAGCCGCAACCCTACGCTCAAGGAAGCGCTGCGCGAATCGATCAACCTGCCCTTCATCCGCCTGATGCGCGACCTGGTGCGCTATGTCACCTACCAGCAGCCATTCAACCGGGTACCACTGCTCAAGGACGATGCCGACCCTCGTCGCCAGGAGTACCTGGCGCGCTTTGCCGACAAGGAAGGCACCAACTACCTGATGCGCTTCTGGAAGAAGTACCAGCGCAAGACTTCACAACAGCGCCTGGACACCTTCCTGGACAGCATGCGCGTGACCCCGCAGCGCTTGGCTGCTGTACACCGATACCTGTTCCCGGAGGCAGGCCAGGAGACGTTCAACGCCTTCGTCCGTGCGCACAGCAAAGCGGACAAGATTGCCTTGGGCAAGCTGACTGATGGCCGCCTTGCCGAAATGTACGAAGCCTATGGCCCTGGCAAATACGACCTGCCCGACCAGGGGTTCATCGCCAAAGTGCACCCACTGGACCTCTGGCTGCTCGGTTACCTGCTCAAGCACCCCAGCGCCACGCTGACCGAAATGGTCAACGCCAGCCGCTTCGAGCGCCAGGAAGTGTATGGCTGGCTGTTCAAGAGCCGTCACCAAGGCGCGCGTGACAGCCGCATTCGTACCATGGTCGAGATCGAAGCCTTCCTCGACATTCACCAACGCTGGAAGCGTGTAGGCTACCCGTTCGACCACCTGGTACCTTCGCTGGCCACCGCCATCGGCAGCTCGGGCGATCGCCCGGCGGCACTGTCCGAGCTGGTCGGGATCATCCAGAACGATGGCGTGCGCCTGCCCACGCTTCGCATCGACACCCTGCACTTCGCTGCCAACACCCCGTACGAAACCAAGTTGGTCAGCGACCCTGACCGCGGGGTGCGCATCCTCCCGGTGGAGGTGGCGCGGGCGCTCAAAGGCGCCATGTCGCAGGTGGTCGACGCCGGGACGGCGCGGCGCATTTCCGGCAGCTTCAAGCTGCACGATGGCACCCCACTGGTGATGGGTGGCAAGACCGGTACCGGTGACAACCGTATCGAAAGCTTCGGGGCCGGGGGCCGGCTGATCGGCTCCCGCTCGCTGAACCGCACCGCCACGTTCGTCTTCTTCCTGGGCGACAACCACTTCGGCACGCTCACGGCGTTTGTGCCGGGGCGTTCTGCCGAGGCCTTCAAGTTCACATCAGCGTTACCGGTGCAGGTGCTCAAGGGCATGGCGCCGATCCTCATGCCCTACCTGGAACCGGGCAATCCAAACGCCTGCAAAGCGCCCGAAGTAGCGATGCATGGGAGTGATGCATCGAAAACATAGATGAGAATCATCCGCATTTTAAGGCTTGTCTTTAGATATATCTTGAGTAATATCTTGCGATATATCGAAACAGATGGAGCCTTGAAATCATGCGCGACCATAGCGCCCATGACTTGTTCGAACGCCGCCCTGGACGGGGTGAACGAGGCCCCCGGGTCTTCGCCCCTGGTGACCTCAAACTGCTGATGCTGTCGATGCTCGCGGAGCAACCGGGCCACGGTTACGACCTGATCCGCCAGATCGAAAACCTGTTCGACGGCAGCTACACACCAAGCCCCGGTGTGATCTACCCCACCCTGAATTTTCTTGAAGAAGCCGAACTGATCGGCGGGCAGGTGCAGGGCAGCAAGCGCCTGTATGCCATCACCGAAGCAGGCCGTAATGCCCTGGCTGACCAGGCCGTCGCTCTGGATGGCATGCGCCTGCGCATAGAAGTCAGCAAGCGCGCCCTGCGCGGCCACGACCGCCCGCCCGAAATCCACGAAGCGGTCGGCAACCTGCGCCATGCCCTGCACATGCACAGTGGCCGCTGGACGCCGGAAGAAATCGAGCGGGTGCGCACCCTGCTCAACGACACAGCCAAGGCCATCGCCGCTGTGCCTGCCACGGAGAATTCCCATGACTGACACCATTCACCGCGTTAATCACGAAATCCGCCAGCGCCGCCTGCAGGTGCTGAAAGTGACCGACCTCACCCCCCGCATGCGCCGCATCACCTTGGGTGGTGAAGAGCTGCAAGGTTTCACCAGCCTGGGCAGCGATGACCATATCAAGTTGCTGTTTGCCGAAAGCGCCGAGCAGCAGGCCGCCATTGACGCCCGCAACCTGGGCAGGGATGGCGGTGCACGGCCAACCATGCGCGAATACACGCCTCGGCGTATCGACCTGGTGGCCAATGAACTGGATATCGACTTTGTGTTGCATGGCGATGGCCCTGCCTCGACATGGGCAGCTCAGGCTGAGCCAGGGCACATACTGAACATCGCCGGGCCGAGGGCCTCGATGGTGGTTCCGCACATCTTCGAAAGCTACCTGCTGGTGGGTGACGAGACAGCGATTCCGGCAATTGGCCGGCGCCTTGAAGAGCTAGCAGCGGGCCGCAAGGTGCTGGCGGTGATCCAGATTGAAGATGACCACGAACGCCAGCCGCTGCCGAGCAAGGCGCAGGTCGAGATCATCTGGATCAAACGTGACGAGGACTTGCTGGCGCGGCTGCAGGCGTTGCCACTGCCAGACGGCAAGCTTTACAGCTGGGTAGCGCTCGAGAAATCGTTAACCCGACAAGCCAAAGCGCTGCTGCTGCACAGAGGGATAGCGGAAGATGCCCTCAAGGCGGCCGCTTACTGGCGTGCGGATGGGACTGCAGACGACGAGTGATTCATGGCGGCGGCCCTGCCCCCTAAGTGCGAGCGGGCCGGCGCAGGCGCCCCTACCACCGGTCCAGCCACAACAACACCAGACCAATCGCCCAGAACCCCGCCAACACGCCCAGGGCATTGAGCATCACCTGGTCATACCCCAAATTCGCCACATCGATGAACGGATAGGGATACACACCAATCTCGCTCCCCCGCCACAGGGCGTAGGCAAAATAGGCCGCCGGGTAAGCCGTCCACAGCCCAAGATGCCATAGCCGCAATGCCCCCTTGGGCACTTCGAACCACCAATACAAAACGTACAGCAGCGGCATCACATCATGCAGCAGCTCATCCGCCAGCCATTGCCAGCCCTGCGGTTGCCACAGGTGCCGCAGCAACACGCTATAGGCCAGTGCCACTAGCACGATGCTCGCGCACACTGCCGAACTCACCGACGGCGACAGGAACCACCGTTTGGCGGTGCCCTCACGGCCAAAGGCCGCGTAACTCAGCACAGTCGCCACCAGGGTATTGCTCAGCACCGTGAAGTAGCTGAACACAGTGATCAGCCCACCCATCAGGCTGGCCTGCTCCTGCCAACGCGCCACCAGCACCAAGTCAATCTGCACAGTCAGGCCCAGCCAGCCGAGCATGGCGGCCAGGGTCAACCACGGGCGGCGCAGCATCTCAGCCCTGGCGCTGCATTTTCACGTAGAGCTGCTCGACCTTTTCCCGCGCCCAAGGCGTTTTGCGCAGAAACGTCAGGCTCGACTTGATGCTCGGGTTGCTCTTGAAGCAGCGCACATCCACGCGTTCAGCCAAGCCCTGCCATTGGTAGTGCGCCACCAGTTCGGTGAGGATCTGTTCGAGGGTCTTGCCGTGCAACGCGTTGTGTTGGGCCGTGCTCATGCTGTGCTCCGATTTAAAGATGCGCACCTTACACGAGTGTAGTGACCGCGCAAAAACCGCTGGCCAGTGGCGAATCGTCCGTGCTGAAATAGAGATGTTATATAGTAACAATATAAAGTCTCTGCCAAGGAACGTCATTTCACCATGCTGTCCTCTCCCTTGCGTCTCTCCCCCCTCGCCATCGCCCTTTGGCTCGCTTCATCCCTCAGCCATGCCGTGGAACTTGAACCTCAAGTCATTACCGCCAACCCGTTGGGCAACCGCCAGCTGGCAGCGCCGAGTACCGTGCTGGAAGGTGAAAACCTGCTGCAGCAGCAACACGGTAGCCTGGGCGAAACCCTTAACAAGCAGCCTGGCGTGGCTTCCACCTGGTTCGGCCCTGGCGCCAGCCGCCCGGTGATCAGGGGCCTCGACGGTGATCGCATCCGTATCTTGCGCAACGGTGTAGGTGCGCTGGACGCATCGTCGCTTTCCTACGACCATGCCGTGCCGCTGGACCCGGTAAACGTAGAGCGCGTCGAAATCGTCCGAGGCCCTGCCGCGCTGCTCTATGGTGGCAATGCTATTGGTGGCGTGGTCAACACCTTCGACAATCGCATTCCCGACGCCCCCATCGAAGGCATCCACGGCGCCGGTGAACTGCGCTACGGCGGTGCCGACACCACCCGCAGCAGCGCCGGCAAGCTTGAGGCGGGCGACGGCACATTCGCCCTGCACCTGGACGCCAACAGCCGGCAGTTCAATGACCTGCGCATCCCAGGCTACGCGCGCAGCAGCAAAGTGCGTGATGCCGACGAGCCAGGCAGCAAGCACCGCCTGGAAAACAGCGACGGTCGTCAGGACGGAGGAGCCATCGGCGGCTCCTACCATTGGGACCACGGCTATGCAGGCCTTTCCTACAGCAATTACGACAGCAACTACGGCTCGGTAGCAGAATCTGGCGTACGCCTGGACATGAAACAGGACCACTATGCCTTCGCCTCCGAACTGCGAGACCTGGAAGGCCCGTTCAGCTCAGTAAAGGTCGATGCTGGCTACACCGACTACGAGCACAGCGAGATCGAAAGCGGTGAGGTGCACACCACATTCAAGAACAAAGGCTACGAGGCGCGCATCGAAGCCCGTCATCAACCGCTTGGCCCAGTCGAAGGTGTAATCGGCGCGCAAGTCAGCCGCAACGAATTTTCGGCATTGGGTGAGGAAGCATTCGTACCCCACACCGACACCGACAGCCTGGCCCTGTTCATGCTTGAACAATGGCAAGCCACCGAACGCCTCAACCTGAGCCTGGGCGCGCGGCTGGAGCATACCCGCGTAGACCCCGACGCCAAAGGCAACGAAAACTTCATCGACGCCGACAGCGCCAGCAGCTTCAATGCCTTCAGCTTGTCGTCCGGCGCGGTCTACCAGCTTGACCCGATCTGGTCGCTGGCAGCCAACCTTGCCTACACCGAACGCGCTCCCACCTTCTACGAGCTGTATGCCAATGGCCCCCACGTAGCCACCGGAGCCTATGAAGTGGGCGATGCCAGCCTGAACAAGGAAAAGGCCATTTCCGCCGACTTGGCGCTGCGCTTCGACAACGGCACCCACAAGGGCAGCGTTGGCGTGTTCTACAGCCACTTCCGTAATTACATCGGCCTGATTGGCACAGGTAATGTGCGTGAAGGCCATGATCATGACCACGCAGAGGAAGAACATGATCACGATGACGAAGGCTTCCCCGAATACCAGTACCAAGGCGTACGCGCACGCTTCTATGGCATCGAAGCCCAGGACCGCTGGCAACTGCTGGAGAACCGCTTCGGCAGCTTCGCGCTGGAACTGTCGGGCGATTACACTCGCGCCAAGAACCTCGACAGCGGCGAGCCACTACCGCGCATTGCGCCACTGCGGCTGAACAGCGGCCTGGTCTGGGAACTGGACCGCTGGCAGGCGCGGGTCGATGTGCAGCATGCTGCATCACAACACCGCAAACCCGACAACGAAACCAGCACCGATGGCTATACCACGCTGGGCGCCAGCGTCGGCTATCGCTTCGATATCGGGCAAAGCGAGTGGCTGGCGTTTGTGCGTGGCGAGAACCTCACGGACCAGACAGTGCGCTATGCCAGTTCGATCCTGCGAGACATCGCGCCAGCACCGGGCCGCAGTGTCGAAGTTGGACTGCGCACGACGTTCTGACATCGTGGCCATTTCGCAGGTGCGCCGCGAGGGCGCGCCTGCGAATTACTGTTGCCGATTTAGCAACAATCCCCTGCGACAATTTGTCTTTTTTTCTGACGATTTCCTCTATATCCTCCCCGGCCCAAGCTGAAACGCTTCACCTCCAAACCGTGCCGCCATGATCTTGAGACGTCCGTTGTCGGGCGCGCTTCTCGTTGTTTTCGCAATCAGAAGATAGCGCTATCTCATGCCGCATCAACGCCTGTCTCACCCGGCGCCATGGTGGAAGAGGAAGGGGCTGGAGCACTAAGGCAATGGCCTGAAAGGCGGAATAACACGCTGGCTGCTACTACAGTAATGCCAATGCACACGATGTTCCAAGGCACGTGAACCGCCAGCCACCCGCCACCAGCGCCGCTGTCTTTGGCAACGAAAATTCAAAGCACTTACTGACCACTTTCAACCTGACGGAGAACCTACGATGAGCACTGACGGTGCCAAGAATGGAAGCCGCTGGCTACCGCGCACACTGGGCGTATTGCTGTTGCTGATGGGCCTTGCCCTGCTGGCGGGCGGCATAAAATTGAGCCAGGTGGGCGGCTCGCTGTACTACCTGATTGCCGGTATCGGCTTTGCATTGTCGGGCGTTCTACTGCTGGCACAGCGCCGCATCGCCCTTGGCCTTTACGGCCTGGTGCTGCTGGGCAGCACTGTATGGGCCCTGCTCGAAGTGGGCCTGGACTGGTGGCAACTGGTGCCACGCCTGGCCATCTGGTTTGCCATCGGCGTGGTCTTGCTGCTGCCTTGGGCGCGCCGCCCACTGACCGGGCCGGCAAACAAAGCCAACATCGCCTTGCTCAGTGTTGCCGTAGTGGCCTCCGGCGCCAGCGCACTGGGTAGCCAATTCACTCACCCCGGTGAAGTGTTCGGTGAACTCGGCCGTGACAACAGCGAAATGGGCAGCGCCGCACCCGCCATGCCTGATGGCGACTGGCAGGCCTATGGCCGTACCGAGCATGGCGACCGCTATTCCCCACTGCGCCAGATCACTCCGCAAAATGCCTATCGCCTGGAAGAAGCCTGGCGCATTCGCACCGGTGACCTGCCAACCGACAACGACCCGGTAGAACTCACCAACGAAAATACCCCGCTCAAAGCCAACGGCATGCTCTATGCCTGCACCGCCCACAGCAAGGTATTGGCCCTGGACCCGGACACCGGCGCCGAGATCTGGCGTTTCGACCCACAAATCAAAACCCCGGTGGGCACCTTCAAGGGCTTTGCCCACATGACCTGCCGCGGTGTCTCGTACTTTGACGAAAATGCCTACGTGAGCCGCGACGGCAGCCCCGCGCCGAAAATCTCCGATGCAGGCCAGGTTGTCGCCCAGGCTTGCCCACGCCGCCTCTATCTGCCGACCGCCGACGCGCGCCTGATCGCGATCAACGCCGACAACGGCAAGGTCTGCGAAGGCTTCGCCAATCAGGGCGCCATCGACCTGACCACCGGCATCGGCCCGTTCACCGCAGGCGGCTACTACTCCACCTCGCCGGTGGCCGTGACCCGCAGCCTGGTGATCATCGGTGGCCACGTCACCGACAACGAGTCGACCAACGAACCGTCCGGTGTGATTCGCGCCTACGATGTACACGACGGCCACCTTGTGTGGAACTGGGACAGCAACAACCCCGACGACACCAAGCCCCTGGCCCCCGGCAAAACCTACAGCCGCAATTCGGCCAACATGTGGTCGCTGGCCAGTGTCGATGAAGACCTGGGCATGGTGTACCTGCCTCTTGGCAACCAGACGCCCGACCAGTACGGCGCCAACCGTACCCCCGGCGCCGAAAAATACAGCGCCGGCGTGGTCGCGCTGGACCTCGCCACCGGCAAGGCCCGCTGGAACTACCAGTTCACCCACCACGACCTGTGGGACATGGACGTGGGCAGTCAACCCACCCTGGTGCACCTGAAAACCAAGGAAGGTGTGAAGCCCGCCATCATCGTACCGACCAAACAAGGCAGCCTGTACGTGCTCGACCGCCGCGACGGTACGCCGATCGTGCCGATCCGCGAGATCCCGGTGCCGCAGGGCGCCGTCGAGGGTGACCACACCGCGCCGACCCAAGCACGCTCCGACCTCAACCTGCTGGCTCCGGAACTGACCGAACAGGCCATGTGGGGCGCGACGCCGTTCGACCAGATGCTCTGCCGCATCCAATTCCGCGAACTGCGCTACGAAGGCCAGTACACCCCTCCGTCCGAACAAGGCACGTTGGTGTACCCGGGCAACGTCGGCGTGTTCAACTGGGGTGGCGTGTCCGTCGACCCGGTGCGCCAACTGCTTTTCACCTCGCCCAACTACATGGCGTTCGTGTCGAAGATGGTGCCGCGTGAGCAAGTGGCGGCTGGCAGCAAGCGCGAAAGCGAGACCAGTGGCGTGCAGCCCAATACCGGCGCCCCGTTTGCTGTGATCATGCACCCATTCATGTCGCCACTGGGCGTGCCGTGCCAGGCGCCTTCCTGGGGCTACGTGGCCGCCATCGACCTATTCACCAACAAAGTGGTGTGGAAGCGCAAGAACGGCACCACCCGCGACAGCACCCCGGTGCCGATCGGCCTGCCGGTTGGCGTGCCGAGCATGGGTGGCTCGATCGTCACAGCTGGCGGTGTCGGCTTCCTCAGCGGCACCCTGGAC
Organism: Pseudomonas sp. PSKL.D1; assembly: GCF_028898945.1. Lineage (NCBI taxonomy): Bacteria > Pseudomonadati > Pseudomonadota > Gammaproteobacteria > Pseudomonadales > Pseudomonadaceae > Pseudomonas > Pseudomonas sp. PSKL.D1. The sequence continues at coordinate 1,199,149 of NZ_CP118607.1, read as the reverse complement.
CAGTACCTGCGCGCCTATGACGTGAACAATGGCAAGGAGCTGTGGAAAGCCCGCCTGCCAGCAGGTGGCCAGGCAACGCCCATGACTTACACCGGCAAGGACGGCAAGCAGTACGTGTTGATCGTTGCTGGCGGCCATGGTTCGCTGGGCACAAAAATGGGCGATTACATCATCGCTTACAAATTGGCTGAGTAACCTTTTGCAGCGTTGGGTGGCACCGGCTTCGCCGGTTCGCCGCTAAAGCCGCTCCTACAGAAATAGCGCCGATTTCGGGATTGGCGCCGTAGTTTGTAGGAGCGGCTTCAGCCGCGAACCGGCGAAGCCGGTGCCATCCAACACCGCCCGGCAAAGATGAAACCCCACCCCACGCCCATCGTCTACCATTGAAACCCATCCCCCCCGCCCCATCTAAGCACCATAGTCATTCACGCAGGTGCCCCATGAGCGACCAGCAGGATTTCCCGGAACAACCCGACGAACACAGCGAAGTCGAACACCTCGATCCCAAGACCGAACCTGGCCACGCCCTGGCCCTGCCCGGCCAGCAGCTGCCGGACAAGGTCTACGTGATCCCGATTCACAACCGCCCATTCTTCCCCGCGCAAGTGCTGCCAGTCATCGTCAACGAAGAACCCTGGGCCGAGACTCTCGACCTGGTGGCAAAAACCCCGGATCACGCCCTGGCGCTGTTTTTCATGGACACGCCACCAGAAGACCACCGCCACTTCGACACCTCGGCCCTGCCGCAATATGGCACGCTGGTCAAGGTACACCACGCCAGCAGGGAAAACGGCAAGCTGCAGTTCGTCGCCCAGGGCCTGTCTCGCGTGCGCATCCGCACCTGGCTCAAACATCATCGTCCGCCGTATCTGGTCGAGGTCGAGTACCCGCGACAACCGGCTGAACCCACCGACGAGGTGAAGGCATATGGCATGGCCCTGATCAACGCGATCAAGGAACTGCTGCCCCTTAACCCACTGTACAGCGAAGAGCTGAAGAACTACCTCAACCGCTTCAGTCCCAACGACCCCTCGCCACTCACCGACTTTGCCGCAGCACTGACTTCCGCCACCGGTAACCAGCTGCAGGAAGTACTCGACTGTGTGCCCATGCTCAAACGCATGGAAAAAGTCCTGCCCATGCTGCGCAAGGAAGTTGAAGTCGCGCGGTTGCAAAATGAGATTTCTGCAGAGGTGAATCGCCAGATTGGCGAACACCAGCGGGAGTTTTTCCTCAAGGAACAGCTCAAGGTCATCCAGCAAGAGCTTGGCCTGACCAAGGACGACCGCAGTGCCGACCTTGAACAGTTCGTGCAGCGCCTGGAGGGCAAAACCCTGCCCCCTCAGGCCCAAAAGCGTATTGATGAAGAAATGGGCAAGCTGGCCATCCTTGAGACAGGCTCGCCCGAGTACGCCGTTACCCGCAACTACCTGGAGTGGGCAACCGCCCTGCCGTGGGGCGTCTACGGCAAGGACAAGCTCGACTTGCAGCATGCACGCAAGGTGTTGGATCAGCACCATGCAGGCCTCGACGACATCAAGGAGCGCATTCTTGAGTTCCTTGCCGTAGGTGCCTGGAAAGGCGAAATCAGCGGCTCGATCGTACTGCTTGTGGGCCCACCTGGCGTGGGCAAGACCAGTATTGGCAAATCCATCGCCGAATCCCTGGGCCGGCCGTTCTACCGCTTCAGCGTCGGCGGTATGCGCGATGAAGCCGAGATCAAGGGCCACCGCCGCACCTACATCGGCGCCCAGCCGGGCAAGCTGGTGCAGGCGCTCAAGGACGTCGAGGTGATGAACCCGGTCATCATGCTCGACGAGATCGACAAAATGGGCCAGAGCTACCAGGGCGACCCGGCGTCGGCGCTGCTGGAAACCCTGGATCCAGAGCAGAACGTCGACTTTCTCGATCACTACCTCGACCTGCGCCTGGACCTGTCCAAAGTACTGTTCGTGTGCACCGCCAATACCCTGGACTCGATCCCCGGCCCGTTGCTCGACCGCATGGAGGTGATTCGCCTGTCGGGCTACATCACCGAAGAAAAGCTCGCCATCGCCAAACGCCACCTATGGCCCAAACAATTGGACAAGGCCGGGGTGGCCAAGGCCAGCCTGAGCATCAGCGACAGCGCCCTGCGCATGGTCATCGAGGGTTACGCCCGCGAAGCCGGCGTACGCCAGCTTGAAAAACTGCTGGGCAAACTGGTGCGTAAAGCCGTGGTCAAGCTGCTGGATAACCCGGATGCCAAACTCAAGATCGGCACCAAAGACCTGGAGCCGGCACTTGGCATGCCAGTGTTCCGCAGCGAGCAGGTACTAGCTGGCAAGGGCGTTATCACCGGCCTGGCCTGGACCAGCATGGGGGGGGCGACCCTGCCGATCGAGGCAACCCGCATCCATACGCTGAACCGCGGTTTCAAGCTTACCGGCAAGCTTGGGGATGTGATGAAAGAGTCCGCAGAAATTGCCTACAGCTACGTGAGCTCCAACCTCAAACAGTTTGGTGGCGACCCGGGCTTCTTCAACGAAGCATTCATCCACCTGCATGTGCCTGAAGGCGCTACCCCCAAAGACGGCCCGAGTGCGGGTATCACCATGGCCAGTGCGCTATTGTCCCTCGCACGCGACCAGGCACCCAAGAAAGGCGTGGCCATGACTGGCGAGCTGACCCTCACCGGCCAAGTACTGCCCATTGGTGGGGTACGCGAAAAGGTGATTGCCGCGCGCCGGCAGAAGATCTTCGAACTGATCTTGCCCGAACCTAACCGCGGAGACTTTGAAGAGTTGCCGGATTACCTGCGTGACGGGCTGACTGTGCATTTTGCCAAGCGCTTTGCCGACGTGGCTAAAGTGCTGTTTTGACTTGTACCTGCCCTTTCGCGGAGTAAGTCGGATCAACGCACCGACTTACTCCTCTGCGAAAAGGGCCATCAAGCCCAGCACAAAAAACCAGATGCTTCGGTTATCCTCAGGCCACCGCCAGTCTCCGGAGCCACCATGACCAGCCCTCGCCTGCTTGTACCCCTGAGCCTCGCTTTGCTCACCGCCTGCGCCCAATATCCACAGCAACCGGTCGAACTGGACGCCGAAAGCGAGTGCCCCCAGCGCTTGCAGGTTGGGCAGGTACTTACGCTTTCCTTGCCGAGCAACCCATCCACCGGTTACCGCTGGCTGCTGCAAAACCCTGCGTCACAGATAATGCGTAACCTCGGCCCAGAGGTATACAGCGCTCCGGAAGACGCCGGCATCGTTGGCAGCGCGGGTGTTTCTACCTGGCGCTTCGAGGCCCGCGCCGCCGGCGAAGGGCATTTGGTGCTGGTTTATCAGCAGCCCTGGGCACCAGAAGTTAAGCCAGTGCAAACATTTGACTGCGAGATCAAGGTGAGATAGCTGAACTTGCGCCTTTCTCAAAATGGCGCCGCAAGGCCAGGAGGTAGTCGCGTGCATTGGTCAACGCGATCTGGAGCGATTCACATTCCTTGGTCTTACTCAGCGCCTGCTCATGGGCCTGCCAACTGCCAGCAAATTTTTCTGCCTGTACCACCCACGGTTTGCGCTTTTCAAGAAACTCATTCGCATTGTCAAACTGGGTGAGCGCCTCCTCCGCCTGCCCAAGTTTTAGCTCAAGCTCCCGCTGTGTCTTGGCACTCTCGTCCCTGGCTTTGCACAGCGTCCGCCTGGCCTTGAGAACATCAGCAAATTCACGCCCTTGTGCCAATACTTCCATATTTTTATTGAGATTGTGCAGAGCAGCCTTGACCAATTCCGGGCTCACCGTAGGGTCTTTGAATGTGGCAAGCGCCACATCAATATCACTCTCCTTTGGAATCGCGTTGCTCAGCGCTTTATGCACAGAAGGCCGATCCAGTGTCTTTAAAATTTCATCCAGGCCCTTTAGATCCTGCTCTTTTTTTATCACCTGTTCCTGAACTCTTGCCATGGATTCGCGGCGCGTCGCAACCAACTCCTCTTGCTGGTTTTTTAACGTCTGAATACTGGGTGCTCGGTAGCCTGCAACCTTTTCCATCGCGGCCACAACTTGAGAAACCTCTGTTTGAACTGCATAACGCAGCGCAACCAGATCATCTTCATGAACGCTCGACCCCGGGCTATCAAGCTCATTATCCAACATCACAAGTGCCAACACCGTCTTCTCTCGTAGTGTGTTGTTAGCAACAACAATGTAACTCACAAGATCCAGCAGCTGCTCACGCACGGCAGGCAGCATATTTGCCGTACCACCGTAGTAGATAGCACGCATTTCTGTTTCCACCTGATACATCACTTCAAGCTCGGGCAATACGTGTTTACCGTCAACCATAACTCCCCCTCGTCACATGACCTCATTGAACAGCTTCGATATGTTTTTAGTAACACCCTGGATCTTTTCCCACGGCTTTATGACAAGTTCGAAATTCCGTACGAAGCGCTTTAAAGCAAGCTGGGTTGTAACCCGCCCTGCCTTAGCCAATGATGTAGTCATGTAGCTTTCCAGCAGCACCCATACATCCTCGAGGTTCTTGACAGCCGTGCCGACATCCACCAAGCGGAATTTTATATCCTCTACATCTGCTCGTATGAAATCGAAATCTCCACCCCCCACGATTAACAGGTTTTTGGATTTAGCCAATTCTTCCCGCTCGGCTATCTTTTCGTTCTTCTGGGCTCTCACTGTCTCGGCCTGCGCCCCGTAGATACCCCCAGTCACCAGCAGCCCGATGGGGCCAAAAACCAAACCCGCAAAGGATGTCCCAACAAGAGAATTATATTCATCAAGGAGTTGTTTTATTTCAACATCCAGCGTTCCAATCTTTTCTTCCAAATCAGCCAGCATTCCGGAGTTATCATTCTGCGCAATGGCCAGCGACAAACTCGTTGCGGTAGGCTCCAAGACATTAAAGATATCATTACCAAACACATCGATAATCTTCTTAAGTGTACGAATACCTTCCAGCTTATCTTTTATATTATCTGAAAGACCACCCAGATAATTTTCCACGCTTTCCTTGAATAGCGCCTCTTCGTCAGCAGGCAAATCCTGATCTTTGGACGGCTCGGTGGAGCCCCCTACACCCCAACTTTCCATGCCTTTTATTTCATCAATAAATGCTCCGCCCTCAGCGAGCAAATCCTCGGCGAATACCTGTAGGTCAGCCCCCGTTGTTTTGCACAAATTTTCAATGCCGTCCCACATACCCGCATGGGAGCGCAAATTATTGTAAAAGCCGTTCACATCAACGGCCTGAATCCCCATGGAGGGAAACACTACATTATTTGAAACTTCTTCCTCTTGAGGCAGCTGACGTATTTTTTTTACATACCGCCTGATCGAAACCAGGTTCTCCTTGCTAAAAATGAATGCCGGCTCATTTTCCTTGAATCTGAAAATTTGATCCGGCACCAGCAAAACCTGCTCTTCCTCCGTCAGTTTGGTATATGGCTTGTGTTCCGGCATCACGCCTTCAGCAGCCTCAATCAATATCGAACTTTCGATAACATCATCACCCATGAAGATCTCCAAAATATTCAAGCCAATACGATCGGCCCAAGCCATTCGTGGATGAATATTAATATTCAGACCGTATTGCAGAGATCAGGCGATCAATAATTACTTGACAGAAAGTTCGCCTTGCAATGACAGATTCATGAGTAGTGGAACCGCGCTCCCTCCCCGTGTGCTCTGGTCCGATAAATAGGCAGCCAGGGAGTCTTTTGGATAGAATGACGGCCTTCGACAGTGTCTGCTGAGCCTCCTGTGACCCAATCCCCTGACCGCCTTTTCTCTCAACCCCTGGAGCAAGTGCCCGACTTCGCCTTCAACGAAGACGTGGTGCGCGTGTTCCCGGACATGATCAAGCGCTCGGTGCCGGGTTACCCCACCATCGTGGAAAATCTGGGCGTGCTCGCAGCCCGCTTTGCCCAGCCGCATACAGCACTGTACGACCTGGGCGCCTCGCTCGGTGCAGTGACGCAGTCGCTGCGCCGCCATGTGCGCAGCGACGGTTGCCGGGTCATCGCTGTAGACAACTCCGCGGCGATGGTCGAACGCTGCCGCCAGTACCTGACCGCACAGGATTCGATGTTCCAGGAACTGCTGCCCGTGCAAGTGCTGGAGGCCGATATTCTTGCCCTGCCCCTTGAGCCAGCCTCGGTAGTGGCGATGAACTTCACCCTGCAGTTCATCGCACCTGACCAGCGCCAGGCGTTGCTCGCCCGTATCCATCAAGCCTTGCTACCGGGCGGCGCGCTGATCCTCTCGGAAAAACTGCGCTTTGCCGATGACGATCAGCAAGCCCTGCTCAACGAGCTGCACCTGGACTTCAAACGCGCCAATGGCTACAGCGAACTGGAAATCGCCCAGAAGCGCAGTGCCATAGAAAACGTCATGAAACCGGACACCCTCGAAGCCCACACCGAACGTCTGCACGCCGCGGGCTTCTCCAAGGTGGTGCCGTGGTTCCAATGCCTTAATTTCGCCTCGCTGATAGCCCTGCCATGATCGATTTGTCCCCCCTCACCCGCCGCCTGGCGGGCACGCCGCTGGCTTCCTGGTCGCAAGGCCTGCAAGCGCAACTGGATGCCAAACTGGAAAAAGGCCATGGCGACCTGGATCGCTGGCGCGGTGCACTGGACGCACTGCCGGCCCTGCAGCCGACCGAAATCGACCTCAAAGAAGGCCTACGCCTTGATTGCGACTGCGACGACGCCACGCGCGCGCAAGTACGCCAGGCGCTGATGGGGCTTTCGCCGTGGCGCAAAGGGCCATTCGACCTGTTTGGCGTACACGTGGACACCGAATGGCGCTCGGACTGGAAGTGGTCACGCGTCGGTCCGCACCTGGACCTCAAGGGCAAGCGAGTGCTGGATGTGGGTTGCGGCAACGGCTATTACCAGTGGCGCATGCTTGGGGCCGGGGCCGACATGGTCATCGGCGTAGACCCCAACTGGCTGTTCTTCTGCCAGTTCCAGGCAGTGCAACAATACCTGCCCGACCTGCCTGCCTGGCACCTGCCGTTCGCGCTGGAAGACTTGCCGGCCAACCTGGAAGGGTTCGATACCGTCTTCTCCATGGGCGTGTTCTACCATCGCCGCTCGCCGATCGAGCACCTGCTGGCGCTCAAAGACTGCCTGGTGAAAGGTGGCGAACTGGTATTGGAGACATTGGTTATCGAAGGTGACGAGCAGCATGTGCTGGTGCCAGAAGACCGTTATGCGCAAATGCGTAATGTTTGGTACCTGCCTTCGGTCCCGGCGCTGGAGCGCTGGCTGCGCCGGGCCGGCTTCAGTGATGTGCGCTGTGTGGACGTCAGCGTGACCAGCGTCGAGGAGCAGCGCAGTACAGAGTGGATGCGCTACCAGTCGCTGGGCGATTTCCTCGACCCGAACGACCACAGCAAAACCGTCGAGGGCCTGCCCGCGCCACGCCGCGCCACGCTGCTGGCTCGCAAGTAAAAAAGGCGCCCCTCGGGGCGCCGAAGTCACACTTGCGTTGAGGAGCTGTCGCAACGCAAGGGCTGCTGCCTTAATCCTTGGCCACCTCGCGGGCAACTTCCTGCACTTTGCGCTCGCGCTCTGCGATCGCTTGCTGCTTGTCACCATGCAGGCGCTGCTGGTCCTGGCGGAAAGCCTCCCAAAACTGCTGCGCGCGCTCGGCCCCGCCTTCGGCATAGGCGCCGGCACTGCTCAAGGCCAAGGTGGCCAGCAGCAGGTAGTTGCTCAGTTTCATCGTGTTTGCCTCGTGATAACCGATCTGACAGGGCCATCGTATCGAGGGTCAGCTAACACGAAGGTGAGGTGGGCATTACAGTCTTGCAATGTGCCGCAAACGCCGAAACAGCCGGCCACATAACGTCAACATTACAATTCCGTTATCTACCCAACCCAAGCACTCTCATGCCGTAACATCCCGCCCGTTGACCCTGATCCCACTTCAGGGTCAACAATCGCCCTCCCTATCACCTCACGAGCCTGTTATGCGCCTGCTGATCATCGAAGACGAACTGCGCACCGCCGATTACCTGCAACAAGGCCTGCGCGAAAACGGCTACGTGGTGGACTGCGCCCACACCGGCACCGATGGCCTGCACCTGGCCCGCCAACAGCCTTACGACTTGATCATTCTCGACGTCAACCTCCCGGAGCTTGATGGCTGGACAGTCCTGCAGCGGCTGCGCAGCGACTCGGCTACCCGCATCATGATGCTCACCGCCCACGGCCGCCTGGCAGACCGGGTCAAGGGGCTGGACCTGGGGGCAGACGATTACCTGCTCAAGCCCTTCGAGTTTCCTGAACTGTTGGCGCGTATTCGCACCCTGCTGCGGCGTAACGATCAACAATTGCAGCCCAGCACCCTGCGCGTTGCCGACCTTGAACTGGACCCTGGCCGCCACCGGGCCTACCGCGCCGGGCAACGGATCGATCTCACAGCCAAGGAGTTCGCGCTGCTGCATCTACTGATGCGCCAGAGCGGCGAAGTGCTTTCGCGTACCCAGATCATCTCGCTGGTGTGGGACATGAATTTCGACTGCGACACCAATGTGGTCGAAGTGTCGATTCGCCGCCTCAGGGCAAAAATTGACGACCCGTTCGTAGACAAACTGATCCACACCCTGCGTGGGGTTGGCTATGTGCTGGAGGCACGCCCTTGAAACAGGCCAGCCTGTCTCTGCGCCTGGGCCTGGGTGTAACCCTGATGGGCGCAGCACTGGTGTTGCTGTTGGCCTGCCTGGCCGTGTTCGCGCTCGATCACGAGCTTGATAGCCGCGCCCGCAAGGACCTCGCGCGCAAGATGCTGCAGGTGGAGCACAACCTTCGGGTAGACCTGCGCAGCGAAGACCTCGGCACCCGCGCCCACCCGCTGCTCGACCTGGTCATGGGCCATGACAACCTCAGCCTCAGCGTGCTGGCACTGGATGGGCGGCACCCTCACCTTCTGAGCCTCGGCCCGGCACTGGAGTCACGTGTGGGCGAGTTTCCTGCCGAAATACGGCTGACTTACCATGAGTGGCGCGACAGCACAGGCAACCAGATACTGACTGTGACGAGGGTGATGCGTCTGCGCGATGACACGCCGGTGCGGGTGGCGATGTCGCTTAACCGCGCGGATGACAACGATTTACTCCAGGCTTACCTGCATTCGACCCTGCTGGCCTTGCCGTTGCTGCTGATATTGATCGGTGCGGGAGCCTGGTGGCTGATGCAGCGTGGCCTTAAACCGCTGCGCCACTTTCGGCGTATTGCCGGGCGCGTTTCAGCCCAGGATTTGCAGCACCGCTTACCCGCCACCGGGCTGCCGTTGGAGCTGGCCGAGTTGGCGGGCAGCATCAATGTCATGCTCGACCGGCTGGACCAAGGAGTGCAGCAGCTGTCGCAATTTTCCGACGACCTCGCCCACGAGCTTCGCACACCGTTGAGCAACTTGATGGGCAAGGCACAGGTCACCCTTGCCCGCGAGCGCGACAGTGAAAACTACAGGGAAGTATTGGAAGACAGCATCGAAGAACTTACCCGGCTCAACCGCATCATCAATGACATGCTGTTTCTCGCCCAGGTCAGCCAGCCGCAGGTGCAAGTTGGGTTCAAGCCGCTGGCGCTGGCCGACGAGGCCGGGCAGGTGCTGGAGCTGTTTGGCTTTAGCGCCGAACTGAAGGCCATCGAATTGCGCATACAAGGCTGGGGAACAGCGCTGGCAGATCGCTTGATGTTTCAGCGGGCGCTGTCGAACCTGCTGAGTAATGCCATTCGCCATGGGCCGCAGGGAATGCCGGTGCAGTTGGGCGTCGAACGCCGCGGCAGCGAGGCGCTGATGTGGGTGGAAAATCAGGGGCCAGGAATTGCCGAGGAACATTGGCCGCAATTGTTCGAGCGCTTCTACCGGGTGGGGTCCGGGCGTTCGCGGCTGGAAGGCGGGACCGGATTAGGGCTGGCGATCGTCAAGTCAATCATGCAGTTGCATGGGGGGAGGGTCGAGGTGAGCAGCAGCCCTTCAGGGCCGACCCGGTTCACCTTGGTATTTCGAGCAGAGTGAAGAGGCTGCCTGTACCCGCGAAAGGGCCGGTACAGGCAATCGAACAATCAGCGCGAAGCTGCCACGATCAGCGCCTTCATCTCCGCCACCGCCGCCTTGAAGCCGACGAACAAGGCGTGGGCCACCAACGCATGGCCAATGTTCAGCTCGTTGATGCCCTTGATCGCCGCCACTGCCTCGACGTTGTGATAGTGCAGGCCATGGCCAGCATTGACGATCAGGCCTTGGCCAACGCCAAATGCGACACCGTCAACGATGCGCTTGAGTTCTTCAGCCACCTCGGTCGGGGTTTCGGCATCGGCATAACGGCCAGTGTGCAGTTCGATGGCGGGCGCACCCACGCGGCGCGAAGCTTCGATCTGCCGCTCATCGGCATCGATGAACAGCGATACTTCGGCACCGGTACGTGCCAGACGCTCGACTGCCGCCTTGATACGCGCTTCCTGGCCAGCCACGTCCAGGCCACCTTCAGTGGTCAGTTCCTGGCGGGTTTCAGGCACCAGGCAGATATGCGCCGGGCGGATTTTCTCGGCAAAGGCCATCATCTCTTCAGTGACGCCCATTTCGAAGTTCATGCGGGTTTGCAGCACATCCTTGAGCAGCAGTACATCGCGTTCCTGGATATGACGGCGGTCTTCACGCAGGTGCACGGTGATGCCGTCGGCACCCGCTTCCTCTGCGTCCAGCGCGGCTTTGACCGGGTCCGGATAGCGTGTACCCCGAGCCTGACGCAGAGTCGCCACGTGGTCGATGTTGACGCCGAGAAGCATGCGGTTGCTGTGAGTCACGAAAGGCTCTCCTGAAGATTTAGCCCCACAGCATACGTCGTGATCAACGCTTGCGAAACAGTTCCCGGCTGACCAAGGGTTTTGTCCCCAAATGTACCGCCAATGCCTGACGCATCAGGCGCTTGGCTGCCAACAACGCCCCGGGCGCTTCCCAGTCGGCCTGGGCCAGTGCCAGCAGCTCGGTGCCGTTGAAAAGGCCGGGTTGGGCCAGGTATACGCGCTCGAGGCCCGCATCGACCCGCAGGCGGTACAGGCCGTCGGCTTCGACCGGATAGTCGTTGACGTCATGGTCGAGCGAAAAGGTGTAGCCCAGGTCTTCCAGCAACCGCCACTCGAACGAGCGCAGCAAAGGCTCAAGTGGTCGTCCGCCAGCCAGCGCCTGCAGGGTCAGGGCGTAATGCTCGAACAGCTCGGGCTGCGGTGCCTCGGCGGGCAGCAGGCGCATCAGCAATTCGTTGAGGTAGAGGCCACTGAACAGCGCGTCGCCATGCAGCCAGGCGGCGATGCCGACGGTGTCCAGGCGCCTGACGTTTTTAAGTTCACCCTTGCCGAACAGTTCCACTTCCAGCGGCGCAAATGGCCGCACCAGGCTGCCACCCTTACCGCGCGCACGGCGCAGCACCGCCCGCAGGCGGCCCTGGGGCGTGAACAAGTCCACCAGCGCGCTGGTCTCCTTGTAGGGGCGGCTGTGCAGGACGTAGGCCGGCAGGGGGGAGGGTTGATCCATATGAGATCTCTATGCTTCACAAACAACTGTGGGAGCGGGTTTACCCGCGAATGCGGCGGTAAATCCACCATCGCATTCGCGGGTAAACCCGCTCCCACAGGATAAGCCGATTGCTCGGGGCTTACAGGTCGCCGTAACCCAGCGAACGCAGGGCGCGCTCGTCGTCGGACCAGCCGCCTTTCACTTTCACCCAAAGGTTGAGCATCACTTTGGCATCAAACAGCACTTCCATGTCCTTGCGCGCTTCGGAGCCGATGCGCTTGATACGCTCGCCCTTGTCACCAATGATGATCTTCTTCTGGCCGTCACGCTCAACCAGGATCAGCGCATGGATGTGCAACACATGGCCTTGCTGCTTGAACTCTTCGATTTCGACGGTGATCTGGTACGGCAGCTCCGCACCCAACTGGCGCATGATCTTCTCGCGTACCAGTTCGGCTGCCAGGAAGCGGCTGCTGCGGTCGGTGATCTGGTCTTCCGGGAAGAAGTGATCATTCTCCGGCAGGTGCTTGGCGATCTGGGCTTCCAGCGCCTCGAGGTTGTGCCCCTGCTGCGCCGAAATCGGCATCACTTCAGCGTTTGGCAATTGTTCCTGCAACCACTGCAGATGTGGGATCAGCTCAGCCTTCTCTTCCATGCGGTCGGTCTTGTTGACCGCGATGATCAGCGGGCCGGTCACATACTGCACGCGCTCCAGCACCAGTTGGTCCTCATCGGTCCAGCGGGTACGGTCGACCACGAAAATGACCACGTCGACGTCTTTGAGCGCAGCCGACGCGTTACGGTTCATGTAACGGTTCAGCGCCTTGTCGTTGGCCTTGTGCATGCCGGGCGTATCGACGTAGATCGCCTGCACATCACCCTCGGTCTTGATGCCGAGCATGTTGTGGCGGGTGGTTTGCGGCTTGCGCGAAGTGATCGCAAGCTTTTGACCCAGAATGTGGTTCAGCAGGGTCGACTTGCCCACGTTGGGGCGGCCGACGATGGCCACATAGCCGCAACGGGTCGGGTTGATATCAGTCATTGCCATTCTCCACGCCCAGGGCGATCAATGCAGCGGCGGCAGCGACTTGCTCGGCAATACGCCGGCTCACGCCCTGGCCACGGCTCTTGTTGTTCAGCAGCACCACTTCACATTCGACGAAGAAGGTACGGCAGTGCGGTTCGCCCTGGATATCCACCACCTCGTAACGTGGCAGCTCGCAGCTACGCGACTGCAGAAACTCCTGCAGGCGGGTTTTCGGGTCTTTATTGGTGTCGACCAAGGTCAGGCTGTCGAATTCATCGGTCAGCCAGGCCAGGATGCGCTCGCGCGCGGTTTCCATGTCGGCATCCAGGTAGATGGCACCGATCAGGGCTTCCAGCGCATCGGCCAGGATCGACTCGCGGCGAAAGCCGCCGCTCTTGAGTTCGCCAGAACCCAGGCGCAGGTACTCGCCCAAGTCAAAGCCACGGGCCAGACGGGCCAGGGTTTCCCCTTTTACCAAACGGGCGCGCAGGCGCGACAGCTGGCCTTCGCGGGCCTGCGGAAAACGCTCGAACAGCGCCTCTGCGGCCACGAAATTGAGAATGGAGTCACCCAGAAACTCCAGGCGCTCGTTGTTGCGCCCGGCATAGCTGCGGTGGGTCAGGGCCAGCAGCATCTGGTCCTGATCCTTGAAGGTGTAGCCGAGCTTGCGCTCGAGGCGGGCAAGGGAAGCACTCATGCAGCCACCCGTGGTTTTCTAAACGCGTTGTTCAAATCAACATCCTGAAAGACTGTTTGGCTGTGGTCCGTCGCGGTGAGCGGCGAATCTCTCGATCCCTGAGAACACAGCCTATGTCAGAAATGCATTCGGCGCTGTCTGCAGGACAGCGCCGATGGGTATCAATGGATCAGGCCGACCCGCGACAGGTTGGGCAGGTGGCTGAGTTTGGGCTCTGGCCAGCTCATCCACACCGCAAAGGCCTTGCCGACGATGTTCCGGTCCGGAACCATGCCGTGCAGTTCCTTGGGAATGTTAGGGTCATCCCAGTAACGGCTGTCGTTGGAGTTGTCGCGGTTGTCGCCCATCATGAAGTAATGGCCGGCGGGTACCGTCCATTGCTGGTCCGGGGGCATGCGATAACGGGTCATTTCCTTGCGGATCAGGTGCTCGGCTTCGCCGAGCTTTTCCTTGTACAGCTCAGCGCTGCCCAAGGTACCCGGCTCGGCACCGACCAGCTGTTCGGCAATTGGCTGGCCGTTGACGAACAGCCGCTTGTCGCTGGTGTATCGGATCTGGTCGCCCGGCAGGCCAACCACACGCTTGATGTAGTTGACGTTCGGGTCGCTCGGGTAGCGGAACACCATTACATCGCCGCGCTGCGGGTCACCGACCTCGATGACTTTCTTGTCGATCACCGGCAGGCGAATGCCGTAGGAGAACTTGTTCACCAGGATGAAGTCGCCTACTTCCAGCGTCGGCTTCATCGACCCCGAAGGAATCTGAAACGGCTCAACCAGAAACGAGCGCAGCACCAGCACGATGAACAGCACCGGAAAGAACGACTTGCCGTATTCCACCAGCAGCGGCTCTTTGCTCAGGCGCTCGACAACGGCCACTTCTGGCTGCGTGACACTGCCTTGATAGTTGGCGACCGCTGCCCGCCGGCGTGGCGCCAGGAACAGCAGGTCGATCAAGCCCAACAGGCCGCAGACGGCTACAGCGATGACTAGCAACAGCGGGAAATTTAGCGACATAGGACCTAGCTATCCAACCTGAGCACGGCGAGGAAGGCTTCTTGTGGAATCTCCACGTTACCAACCTGTTTCATGCGTTTCTTACCGGCCTTCTGCTTCTCCAGCAGCTTCTTCTTACGGCTGACGTCACCACCGTAACACTTGGCCAGTACGTTCTTTCTGAGCGCCTTGACGGTTGTGCGCGCAATGATCTGGCCGCCAATGGCTGCCTGGATCGCTACGTCGAACATCTGCCGGGGGATCAGTTCTTTCATCTTCTCAGTCAACGCACGGCCTTTATAGGCCGCATTGTCGCGATGCACGATCAATGCCAGGGCATCGACCTTGTCGCCGTTGATCAGTACATCCAGTTTGACCAGGTTGGCAGACTGGTAGCGATCGAAATGATAGTCCAGCGACGCATAACCGCGGCTCGTGGATTTCAGGCGGTCGAAGAAGTCCAGTACCACTTCGTTCATCGGCATGTCGTAACGCACCTGCACCTGGCTGCCCAGGAACTGCATGTCACGCTGTACGCCACGTTTCTCGATGCACAGGGTGATGACGTTACCCAGGTGCTCCTGCGGTACCAGGATGGTCGCGGTGACGATCGGCTCGCGGAAGTCGGCAACGGCCGAAACGTCCGGCAGCTTCGACGGGTTGTCGACAACGATGGTTTCGCCGGTTTTCAGCTCCAGCTCGTAAATCACGCTTGGCGCGGTGGTGATCAGGTCCAGGTCGTACTCGCGCTCCAGGCGCTCCTGGATGATCTCCATGTGCAGCATGCCGAGGAAGCCGCAACGGAAGCCAAAGCCCAGTGCATCGGAGCTTTCCGGCATGTATTGCAGCGACGAGTCGTTCAGGGTCAGTTTCTGCAGGGCGTCACGGAAGTCCTCGAAATCGTCGGAACTGACCGGGAACAGGCCCGCATAAACCTGCGGCTGGATCTTCTTGAAGCCTGGCAGCACTTCCACTTCAGGGGTCGTGGACAAAGTCAGGGTGTCACCGACCGGTGCACCGTGAATGTCCTTGATGCTGGCAATGATGAAGCCCACTTCACCGGCCTTGAGGTCGGCGGTTTGGGTGTGTTTCGGCGTGAAGACACCGACGCTGTCGACCAAATGCACCTTGCCGGTGGACTTGACCAGGATCTTGTCGCCCTTCTTCACGCGGCCATGGCGCACGCGCACCAGGGAGACAACACCCAGGTAGTTGTCGAACCAGGAGTCGATGATCAGCGCTTGCAGTGGCGCTTCGATATCACCCTCAGGTGCAGGGATGGTTTGCACCAGGCGCTCCAGCACCTCGTCCACGCCCATACCGCTCTTGGCGCTGCAAGCAACGGCATCAGTGGCGTCGATGCCGATGATCTTCTCGATCTCGTCCTTGACGCGGTCCGGGTCGGCCTGGGGCAGGTCCATCTTGTTCAGGACTGGCATGACCTCCAGGCCCTGCTCGATGGCGGTGTAGCAGTTGGCCACGGACTGGGCTTCAACGCCCTGCCCCGCATCCACTACCAGCAGCGCACCCTCGCAGGCCGCCAGCGAGCGGGAAACTTCATAGGTGAAGTCCACGTGGCCGGGGGTATCGATGAAATTCAGCTGGTAGACCTTGCCGTCTTGCGCCTTGTAATTGAGCGTGACGCTGTGGGCCTTGATGGTGATACCGCGCTCACGCTCCAGATCCATGGAGTCCAGCACCTGAGCTTCCATTTCGCGTGCCGACAGGCCACCGCACATCTGGATGAAGCGATCGGCCAGCGTCGACTTGCCATGGTCGATGTGGGCGATGATGGAGAAATTGCGGATATGACTCAAATCACTCACGGGTCAACACTCGAAAAGGCTGCGAGCCGGACGCCCGCCGAAAAATAGCCGGGAATTGTACCTTAAGCTGCTGGGATATGGGAGATTCCTCTATCGGACTGTACACATCTATCGCGCTTTCAATTGTGAACTTTCATGAAAAAGGGCAGCCGAAGCTGCCCTTTGCTACCTGCGAAACGGCTTATTCAGCCAGTTTGAAGGTAATGAAGCTCGCACGCCCCTGACGCAACACACGCATCGACACCGAACGATTTTTCGGCAATTCCTTGGCAATTTCGGTGAACTGCTTGGCCGAAGCGATGGCCTGGTTGTTCAGGTGGCTGATCACGTCACCCGGACGCAGGCCAATCATGGCTGCCGGGCCGTCCTGGACTTCCTTGATGACCACGCCGCCCTTGAGCTCCAGCGTCTTTTTCTGCTCGGCGGTCAAGTCAGACACCGACACACCCAGACGGTTGCTGCTGCGCTCGGCACTGCCATCGGCACCGGTGCCAGCAGCGATGTCGGCGTCGTCGTCCGGCATGGCACCTACGGTGATATCCAGGTTCTGGCGCTTGCCGTTACGGATGATTTCCAACTTGGCCTTCTGGCCATCTTTCAAGGTACCAACCAGGTGCGGCAAGTCGGCGGACATGACGATCGGCTGGCCGTTCATGCTCAGAATCACGTCACCCACTTGCAGGCCGCCTTTGGCTGCCGGGCCGTCTTCCAGCACCTGGGCCACCAGAGCGCCAGCCGGTTTGTCGAGGCCAAACGACTCAGCCAGGTCTTTGTTGACCTCCTGAATCACCACGCCCAGCCAGCCACGGCTGACTTTGCCGTCCTTCTTCAACTGGTTGGAAACGTCGATGGCCACATCGATCGGAATGGCGAACGACAGGCCCATGAAGCCGCCCGAACGGGTGAAGATCTGCGAGTTGATGCCTACCACTTCACCGTTCATGTTGAACAGCGGGCCACCGGAGTTACCCGGGTTGATGGCCACGTCGGTCTGGATGAACGGCACGTAGGTATCGTTGGGCAGCGTACGACCCTTGGCGCTGACGATACCTTTGGTCACCGAATGGTCGAAGCCGAATGGCGAGCCGATAGCCAGCACCCACTCACCGACCTTGAGTTTTTCGGAGTCACCCAGCTTGACGGTCGGCAGGTTCTTGCCATCGACTTTGAGCAGGGCCACGTCCGTACGCGGGTCAGTGCCGACCAGCTTCGCCTGCAGCTCGCTGCGGTCCGACAGGCGGACGATGATCTCGTCGGCATCGGCAACAACGTGGTTGTTGGTCAACACATAGCCGTCGCTGGAGATGATGAAGCCCGAGCCCAATGATTGGGCCTCGCGCTGACGATCACCGCGCGGCGAACGCGGCTGCTGGGGGATATTACGCTCGAAGAACTCTCGGAACATCGGCGGTAGCCCTTCCAGGTCCGGCATCTGCCCGGAGGCGATGCGACGGTCCGGCAGCTTCTGCTTGGTACTGATGTTGACCACGGCCGGCGAGGCCTGCTCGACCAGGGTAGTGAAGTCCGGCAGGGCTTCCTGGGCTTGGGCCGTAAGCACCTGGCCAAGCATGAGCACGGCGGCGAACATCGATAGGTAGGTTTTCAAGCGTGGTATTGACATACGGCTCCCGTCACAACGAGCGTAAGTTAGAAAGGCCCCCTGCAAACGCAGGAAAGGCCAGGCTCCAAGAAGTCTGACCTATAAAAAATTTACGGATGGATTGCAAATGACAATGCTTTAATTTCATTTCAGCCGCATGTCCGTCTTCCTTGCTTCGGGCCGAAAAGGCGCGCCATCACTGGCGCGCCTGGGCATCCTGGGGCCGCATTGACAACGCAATGCGCTCGGCGGTGCCCAGCGGAATTTCACCGACGACGGTGACCAACACCTTGCCTTTGGGTGTGTTCAAGCGGCGCGAAACAGCCACGGTAGGGCCAAGCTGGGTGCGCACATCTGCACCGGAATTGTCCTTGACGGGTTCCAGAAACACCGAGAAGCGGGCCAGACCGTCGTCATACATCAGGCTGCTGACAGTACTGTCTCGTGCAGGGTCGCGGCGCACGGCACTGTTAATCAGCTCGAAGCCAGGCGGGAGCCAGTCCGAGCGCCAACCCGCAACGCTTTCGGAAGCGGTGCGGGCCAAATGTTCAACGGGCTTGCAGCCAGTACCTGGCTGAAGATCTTCGTCGGTAGGTGGTCGGTCGGTATCCAGGCGGGTTACCTGGAACCGCTCCAGCAATTGGCCCTTGTCGTTGAGCATCAACGAGCGCAGTGGCAAGCCTGTCTGACGGTCCAGATTCAGCTCGAATGCATATCGATGCTGGTCCCGCGGCGTAAGGGTGACGATCACTGCGTCGCGACCGGCTACCCGAGCCTTGCCTGCAAGGCGCAGGTCGTACCAACTCATCAGTTTAAGGGGATCAAGCACACGTGGAGCAGAGTCGGGCGGGGTGCCTACACCACTGACCAAGGCGCCACTCACGCACTGCACGTTGCCGTCCACCCGCACGATTTCCTGGGCGGCGCCATCGAGCTGCAACAGCCGCTCGCTGACTTTACCGTCCTGAACACGATGCCAGATGTCGTGGGAAGAAAAGCTGCCGTTTCGTTCGTAAACGAAAGAACCCTGGTAACTCTGCTTTTGCTCGGCCTGTGCCAGCTTGTTCAGCCATTCGCTCGCCTCGGGCGAAGAATTGGCCGCCAATGCTGGCACCGTCATGAAGCTGCCAATAAGCAGCGACAGGAGAGGTAGCGCGCGCATGATCCTCCTTACTTAGCGGTTTTCCAGGCTGGCGGCGCGGGCATACGGCAGGGCGCTTTCAGTGCCCTTGAGCGCGGATTCCTGCGCGTGTTGGCGCAAATAACCCGGCAGACGCTGATCCCAGCCGGCCTGGTTCTGCAGCACGCCATTGGCCATCGGCCCGGTCGGTTGCTCACTGCTTTCACTATAGCCTGCCAAAACAGCCGGGCCTTGAGTTTGTGGCATGCTCAGGCCTTGCTGTGCCGGTTGCTGAGCAGCCAGCTCGGCGCCCGTGATCTCGTCCTGGTTGTACATGCGTACACCGGCCAGCACGGCTACAGTGACCGAAGCGGCAACGGCCAGGCGGCCAATGCTGCGCCACGGGCCTTGCTTGGTTTTGGCCGGCACGGCTTCATCAGCCAGCGCTGCAGAGACCGCCGAAGCGATGTCCAGCTTGGGCAGCAGCAGTTCCTTGTGCATGGCTGCACGAGCTACCTGGTAACGCGACCAGGTAGCACGGGTTTCGGCATCGTCGACGGCGTTCAACACCCGACGCAATTCCAGTTCGTCCGCTTCGTTGTCCATTACCGCGGACAGCGATTCCTGCAAAGCTTCACGACTCATGGCGGTTCCTCTCTTGGCTGTCGCCGCTGTCTCAGGTTTCCTGCAACAACGGCTGCAGGGCTTTGTCTATGGCCTCCCGAGCGCGGAAGATTCGAGAGCGCACGGTACCCACCGGGCATTGCATGACACTGGCAATGTCCTCGTAACTCAACCCGTCGAACTCACGCAGGGTCAACGCCGTGCGCAAATCTTCGGGCAGTTGCTGGATGGTGCGATGGACAGTGCCTTCGATTTCATCCCGCAACAACGAGCGCTCTGGGGACTCGAGATCCTTGAGACCATGATCGCCGTCGTAAAACTCCGCGTCCTCGGAGCTCACATCGCTGTCTGGTGGCCGTCTTCCACGGGACACCAAGTAGTTCTTCGCCGTGTTGATGGCGATGCGGTACAGCCAGGTATAAAACGCACTGTCTCCGCGGAAATTGCCAAGCGCGCGATAGGCCTTGATAAAGGCTTCCTGCGCTACATCCTGGGCCTCGTGGGTGTCGTGGACGAACCGCACGATCAACCCGAGAATCTTGTGCTGATACTTCAGCACCAACAGATCAAACGCTCGCCTGTCACCGCGCTGTACGCGCTCTACAAGCTGCTGATCCTCTTCCTGGGTTAGCATGAACACTCCTCAGTGAACTCGAAGGAGCGTTGCAACAGCCATCGTTCAGGCTTGCAACCATAGACTCGGGCTTTGCGCAAAAGTTCTCCCCTCCAAGCAAGATTCCTGCAGCCCTTGGTCGGCTTGCAGGAAAGACACGGCGCGGTCACGGCGCGCTGCATCAATAATCAGGTTTCGAATACGCAGGTGTCAGCCCGGATAGAGCTGCCGCCCTGCGTCGCCGCGGCAAATGGTGGCGTGCGGGCAGCCTTCATAGGATTTCCGGCCATGACGGAAAGTTCCCCGCAAGTGCTACACCGCATCACATGTGGCATGGAAATTGGCCACCGCAGGCTGCTATAAAGGCAACCCGGCCTGCATTCACGATAGTTTCACAATGCCATCTGCGCGTGACTATTGTGCCGTGCCACTTCCAAAGATTACTAGTGTCCCGACATGAGCCAACAATTCCAACATGATGTCCTGGTGATCGGCAGCGGCGCCGCCGGTCTCAGCCTGGCACTGAACCTTCCCGGCCACCTGCGCATTGCCGTACTGAGCAAGGGTGACCTGGCCAACGGTTCCACCTATTGGGCCCAAGGCGGTGTTGCCGCCGTGCTTGACGACACCGATACCGTGCAGTCCCATGTCGAGGACACGCTTAACGCCGGTGGTGGCCTGTGCGACGAAGACGCCGTGCGCTTCACCGTCGAGCACAGCCGCGAGGCCATCGAGTGGCTGATCGAACAGGGCGTACCGTTCACGCGTGACGAGCATTACAGCGTCGACGACGGCGGCTTCGAGTTTCACCTCACCCGTGAGGGCGGCCACAGCCACCGTCGCATCATCCATGCCGCTGACGCCACCGGTGCAGCCATCTTCACCACACTGCTGGCGCAGGCACGCCAACGCCCTAACATCGAACTGCTTGAACAGCGCGTGGCGGTCGACCTGATTACCGAGCGCAGGCTGGGGCTTGACGGGGAGCGTTGCCTGGGTGCCTACGTCCTGAACCGAAACACCGGCGAGGTAGACACCTACGGTGCCCGGTTCACCGTGCTGGCCACCGGTGGCGCCGCCAAGGTCTATCTCTATACCAGCAACCCCGATGGCGCTTGCGGTGATGGCATTGCCATGGCCTGGCGCGCCGGTTGCCGGGTGGCGAATCTGGAATTCAACCAGTTCCACCCTACCTGCCTGTACCACCCGCAGGCCAAAAGCTTCCTGATCACCGAGGCCTTGCGCGGTGAAGGTGCACTGCTGCGCCTGCCCAACGGCGAGCGCTTCATGCCGCGCTTCGACCCGCGAGAAGAGCTGGCACCCCGTGACATCGTGGCCCGCGCCATCGACCACGAAATGAAGCGACTGGGCGTTGATTGCGTGTACCTGGACATCACGCACAAGCCGGCAGACTTCATAAAGAACCATTTCCCGACCGTCTACGAGCGGTGCCTGACATTCGGCATCGACATTACCCGCCAGCCAATCCCGGTGGTGCCAGCTGCCCATTACACCTGTGGTGGCGTCATGGTCGACGATCGCGGGCACACCGACGTGCCGGGCCTGTACGCCATTGGCGAAACCAGCTTCACCGGCCTGCACGGTGCCAACCGCATGGCCAGCAACTCGCTGCTGGAATGTTTCGTTTATGGCCGTGCCGCAGCGGCGGACATCCAGGCACATCTGGACCGGGTCAGCATGCCCACCACCTTGCCAGGCTGGGATGCCAGCCAGGTCACCGATTCGGACGAAGACGTGATCATTGCGCACAACTGGGACGAACTGCGGCGTTTCATGTGGGACTATGTTGGCATCGTGCGCACCAGCAAGCGCTTGCAGCGTGCCGAGCACCGTATCCGCCTGTTGCTTGACGAAATCGACGAGTTTTACAGCAATTACAAGGTCAGCCGGGATCTGATCGAACTGCGTAACCTGGCGCAAGTGGCGGAGTTGATGATTCGTTCGGCAATGCAGCGCAAGGAGAGCCGCGGGTTGCATTACACGCTGGATTACCCAGGGATGCTGGCAGAGGCGCGAGATACCGTGCTCAGTCCGGGCTGAACTCGGCGACGCCCGCATCGCGGCTGAAGCCGCTCCTACAGGCCTGGGGCCCGCCCTGTGGAAGCGCTGCCAAACCTGCGTCGGCTGAACTTCAGCCGCACGCGCAGCCGACGATGCTCATCCATGCCAAGGGCATCCTGGGGGATACATTGACTCTCGCCGAACCAGCACCCCACCCGCTTGAAGCGTAGTACTACAAGCACCGGCAAGGCCACGCTATCCCGGCACAGCCGCACCGGCTGCCAACCCATCGCGCGGCTGTAGACTCGCCAGCCGAGCACATCACGGCGCAAGCCCGTCACGGCCTGTGCATGCGTCAGTAGAATTCGTCGTGGAATTGCCCACCAAGCGTGGGCAACACAACCAAGTGTGGCAGGCAGATCAACCCACTGGGGCACATCACTCAACCAGATGGCACCCAGCGCCAGCACCTGGCCAATCAGGTAGCACGCCAGCAAGAGTAGCGACCCCTGCCAGCGGCACTCGAACCAATTACTTGGGCTGGACACGGTCCAGGATGATGCGGACCATGCGCTGCAGTTCCGGGTCTTCGGACTCGGTGCGCTCCATGAACCAGCCGAACATGTCCTGATCCTCGCAGCTCAGCAGGCGCACATACAGTTCGCGGTCGGCTTCGCTCAGGGTCGGGTAGACCTCTTGAGTGAATGGCACCAGCAGCACGTCCAGCTCAAGCATGCCACGGCGGCTATGCCAGAAAAGCCGGTTGAGTTCAGTTTGTTCGACCATGGGGCCCTCCTCGAATGGTCGCGCAGTATACCGCGCAACCGGGCACGCGACACCGGGCGTTGGTCTAGTCACCTACCTATTTTGTTACTGGCGTTCTATGATGGCCGCCAGTCTTTAGCCACCGCGATCACCCATGGCCGATTCCGCTTTCTTCTGCCCTCTGTCCCATGAGGGCATCCTCGCCGTCCGCGGCTCCGATGCCGGCAAGTTCCTGCAGGGTCAGTTGACCTGCAATATCAACTACCTGAGCCAGGAGCATGCCAGCCTTGGCGCACGCTGCATGGTCAAGGGGCGCATGCAGTCGAGCTTCCGAATCTTGCCCGAAGGCAACGGTTACCTGCTGGCAATGGCCAGCGAGCTGCTTGAGCCGCAACTGGCCGACCTGAAGAAGTACGCCGTGTTCTCCAAGGCCACGCTGGCTGACGAAAGCGCGGCATGGGCACGTTTTGGCTTGCAGGGCGGTGCTGATGTTTTGCAAGCGTTGGGCCTGGCCCTGCCTGAACACGCCGGCTCCACCGTGCGCCAGGACGGATTGATTGCCATCACCGTCTCCGAAGGCCGCGCCGAGCTGTGGGCCCCTGCCGAGGTTGCTGCAACGGTTCGTGAGAAACTGGCCGCTGCATTGCCCGAAGCGCCACTGAACGACTGGCTGCTGGGGCAGGTACGTGCGGGCATCGGTCAGGTCATGGGCCCGACTCGCGAACTCTTCATCCCCCAGATGATCAACTTGCAGGCGGTCGATGGCGTAAGTTTCAAGAAGGGCTGCTATACCGGCCAGGAAATCGTTGCCCGCATGCAGTACCTGGGCAAGCTCAAGCGCCGGCAATATCGCCTGGCGCTCGATGCGTGCGAGGCCCCAACGCCAGCCACCGAGATTTTCTCGCCGGTTCATGGCTCGTCGGTGGGTGAAGTGGTGATCGCCGCAAACGCGGCCCTTGGCTGTGAACTGCTCGCAGTATTGAGCGCCGAGGCCGTGGAAAGCGGCAAGCTGCACTTGGGCAGCCTGGAAGGGCCAAGCCTGCAGGTACTCGACCTGCCATACGAACTGGACCGCGATCGAGAAATCCAGCGCTGACACCTTTGCAGTAGAGAAGTCCATGAACAAGCTGGCCGAGATGGTCCAAGCGCAGTTGCTTGCCGCCATCGACAACGATGACCTGGTCCTGCCGACGCTGCCCGAGGTTGCCTTGAGCATCCGCGAGGCCGCCGAAGACAGCGAAATCAGCGTTGCCGCGTTGAGCAAGGTGATCGGCCGCGACGCTGCGCTGTCAGCGCGCCTGATCAAAGTGGTCAACAGCCCCCTGTTGCGCGCGGCGGTAGAAGTCACGGACCTGCACACTGCCATCACGCGACTGGGGATCAACTACAGTTGCAACCTGGCGATCGGCCTGGTGATCGAGCAGATTTTCCATGCTCGCTCGCCGGCTGTAGAGCAAAAGTTGCGGGATATCTGGGCCAACAGCCTGGAAGTTGCCGGTATCAGCTACGAGTTGTGCCGTCGCTACACTCAGCTCAAACCAGACCAGGCAACCCTTGGCGGGTTGGTGAATCAGATCGGCGCCCTGCCCGTGCTGATCTATGCCGAAGAGCACAATGAGCTGCTTTCCGACCCGGTGTGCCTGCACTATGTGATCGAGCAGATTCAGCCCGTGCTTGGTGACAAAATCCTTTCGTCCTGGGAGTTTCCGGAGCAGTTGGTGAACCTGCCCAGCCAAGTGCAGGACCTGGACCGCCAAACCGACAAGGTCGACTACATCGATGTGGTGCAGATTGCCCGCTGCATCAGCCTGCGAGGGCGTAACCGGCCGTTGGCGGCGCTGCCGGCCTACCGGCATCTGGGGCTGCCTTTCGGTACGGAACTGGAGATGGGCGAACTGCTGGAAGCGCGGAGCATGTTGCGCGGATAGAGTGATGCCCGTGCGGGTTTCGTCTCGGGAAATTCCGCACGGCTAACCGTCAATCCGCAATGAAACTCACCCGAACCTTCAACCCGCCCTTCTCCCCGTCATGCAGGCTGATCTGCGCCAGATGTGCCCGGCAGATTTCCCCCACAATGGCCAGCCCAAGGCCGCTCCCCTGTGCACTACGCCGGTAGAATCGCTCGAACACCCGTTCACGCTCGTCTTCGGGAATACCCGGCCCATCATCCTCCACCTCAAGTAGCGCAGGCGCGAGCACACGCAGGATCACGTTGCCACCCGATGGCGTATGGGCCAATGCGTTATCCACCAGGTTGCTGAGCAATTCGTTGAGCAAAGTCGGCTCGCCTTTGAGCCACACCGGCGCCTCGGCCTCCAGCGCCAATGCCACCCCCCGGTTGTAGGCCAACGGTGCCATCGCCATACCCAGTTCACGGGCAAGCTGGCTCAAGTCCAGGCGCTGCGCACCACCTTCGGCAATCGCCCGGGCACCGTTTTCCACCCGCGCAAGCGATAACAGCTGGTTAGCCAAGTGAGTCAGGCGATCTGTGCCCTGGGCTGCAGATTCGAGCGTTTGCCGCCACTCGTCAGGCTGCTGCGAACGCAACCCCAGTTCCACCCGGGCCTTGAGTGCAGCCAAGGGGGTACGCAGTTCATGGGCAGCCTCGGCAATGAATTGAGCCTGCCGCTCGAACTGCCCGCGCAAGCGCTCGGTGAAGTGGTTCAGGGCGCGCACCAACGGGTCCAGCTCACGCTGTACCTGCACGACCGGCAGTGCACGCAGGTCATCCGGCTGGCGCTCCTCCACCGCCGTACGCAGGCGCTCCAGTGGTCGCAGCGCCGCGCTCACCGCAAACCAGACCATCACCAACGCGCCGAGCGCCAGCATGCCCAGGCGTAGCAGTGTGTCGGCCATCAAGCCGCGGGCCATGCGCACCCGCGCCTCTTCGGTTTCGGCCACGCGGATTTCGGCCATGCCGTTCATGTTCGGCTCGGTCACGGCCTTGAGCAGGCTGACCACCCGCACGTCCTGGCCGAGGTAAGTCGCATCGTAAAAGCGCGCCAATGCAGGGTAATCATCGGTGCGCGGGGTGCCCGGCGGCGGCGGCGGGAGCTTTTCGTAGCCGGAGATCAGCTTTTGGTTGATATCCAGCACCTGGTAGTAGATGCGCCCGGCACTGTCGTAGGCGAACGTATCCAGTGCCACGTACGGTACATCGGCGCTCAACGTGCCGTCGCGCTGCGACAGGCCCGCGGCGATCGTCCTGGCTGAAGCCAGCAAGGTACGGTCGTAGGCGGTATCAGCGGCCTCACGCCCGTTCCAGTAGGCACTCAGGCCGCTGGCCAGCATCAGCACCACCAGCAGCAGCGCAAGGTTGCCCAGCAGCCGACCGCGCAGGCTGCCGTTGTCACGCATCGCGGTGCTCGAGCAAATAGCCCAGGCCGCGGAAAGTCACGATGGCCACCGGGTGGCCGTCGAGTTTCTTGCGCAGGCGATGGATGTAGATTTCGATCGCATCGGGGCTGGCTTCTTCGTCCAGCCCAAACACCTGGGCAGCGAGCTGCTCCTTGCTCATCACCCGCCCGGGGCGAGCGATCAGCGCTTCGAGCACGCTTTGCTCGCGGGAAGTCAGCGTGAGGTTGTCTTCGCCCAAGCTGAAACGCCGGGTGTCGAGGTCGTAAACCAACGGGCCGCAACGCTGCTGGCGCTCGCCGCCCAGCACACTGCGGCGCAGCAACGCTTTGACACGGGCTTCAAGCTCGGTGAGTTCAAACGGCTTCGCCAGGTAGTCGTCGGCCCCCAGGTTAAGGCCGTGCACCCGGTCCTTGACGTCGCTGCGGGCGGTCAACATCAGCACCGGCACCGTCTTGCCGCGGCTACGCAGGCGCGCCAGCACTTCAAAACCGTCCATGCGCGGCAGGCCCACATCCAGCACGGCAACGGCATATTCCTCACTGGCCAGGGCCAGGTCGGCGGCCACGCCGTCGTGCAATACATCCACGGTCAAACCATGGCTTTTGAGGGCCTGAGCCACGCTTTCGGCCAGTGGCAGGTGGTCTTCGACCAACAACACACGCATCGATTTCTCCCAGCTCGGGTGGGGCAGTGGCGCGGAGTGTACCGCTGTCGCAAGGCCTGTGAAGCCCCTTGTAACAAACCTTTCGCGCTGAAAGGTTAGCGAAAGGTTCGTTACCTAGCATCGCACCACGGTCGCTCCACGCGCCGAAATAAGCACCAGCAAGGTGCATCGAACAAGAATAATAAACGGAGTCATCCCGATGCTGTCATCGCAGCCTCAGGCGCTTGCGCCTAGCCGTTCCCTGTCCGCACGCCCTTCTGCCATCGCCAGTGCACTCGCGCTTGCCGGTGTCGCCCCGATGAGCCAGGCCGCCTTCTTCGAAGACAGCACGGCCACCTTCGAAACCCGCAACATGTACTTCAACCGCGACTTCCGCGACGGCACCAGCGCGCAGCAATCCAAGCGCGACGAATGGGCCCAGGGCTTCATGCTCAATTTCGAGTCCGGCTACACCGATGGCACCGTGGGTTTTGGCCTGGACGCGTTGGGCATGCTGGGCGTCAAACTCGACTCCAGCCCCGACCGCACCGACACCGGCCTGCTGCCCACCCATGACGACGGCAAGGCTGCCGACGAATACTCCAAGCTTGGCCTGACCGGCAAGATCAAGGTTTCCAAGACCGAACTGAAGGTCGGCACGCTGATGCCTGAATTGCCAACCCTGCAGCCCAACGACGGGCGCATCCTGCCGCAAACCTTCGAAGGCGGCCTGCTGACCTCCAACGAGATCAAGAACCTAACCTTCACGGGCGGGCGCCTGGAAAAGGCCAAGGACCGCAACGACACCAACTGGGAAGACCTGGCCCTCAACAACAAGAACGGCCGCTTCGGCGGCACGTTCACGGCCGACAACTTCGACCTGGCGGGCCTGGACTACAAGTTCACCGACCGCATCACCGGCAGCTATCACTACGCCCAGCTCGATGATATCTATCGCCAGCACTTCCTCGGCATGCTTGCCACCCAACCGTGGGGCCCGGGCACCTTCGGCGCCGACCTGCGCCTGGCAATGAGCGACGACCAGGGCGCGGCCAAGGCTGGCAACATCGACAACACCACCGTCAACGGCATGCTCAGCTACGCGCTGGGCGGGCACAAGGTGAGTGCTGCCTATCAGCACCTGTCCGGCGACAGCGCGTTCCCATACGTCGACGGCGCCGACCCGTACCTGGTCAACTTCGTGCAGATCAACGACTTCGCCGGTGCCGATGAGCGCTCCTGGCAAGTGCGCTACGACTACAACTTCGCCGCCCTCGGCATCCCAGGCCTGACCTTCATGACCCGCTACATCAACGGCGACAACGTCAGCCGCGCCGATGGCAGCGAGGGCAAGGAATGGGAGCGCAACACCGAGTTCAAGTACGTGGTACAAAGCGGCCCGTTGAAAAACGTCGCCGTGCGCCTGCGTAACGCCACCTTCCGCTCCAACTTCGCCCGCGACGCGGACGAGGTGCGGCTGCTGGTGAGCTACAGCGTCGCCCTGTGGTAACCCATAACAACAACGCTCACGGAGATTGACGATGACCTTTTCACTGCGCCGCCTCGCCCTCGCCACCGGCTGCCTGCTGCTGGCCGGCAACGCCCTCGCCGCCGAACCGAAACGCCCTGAATGCATCGCCCCGGCCTCGCCGGGCGGTGGTTTCGACCTGACCTGCAAACTGGTGCAAAGCGCACTGGTGGAAGAGAAGATCCTCAGCAAGCCGATGCGCGTCACTTACATGCCTGGTGGTGTCGGCGCGGTGGCCTACAACGCCGTGGTGGCTCAGCGGCCCGGGGATGCAGGCACCTTGGTAGCCTGGTCCAGCGGTTCGCTGTTGAACCTGGCCCAGGGCAAGTTCGGCCGTTTCGATGAAAATGCAGTGAAATGGCTGGCGGCGGTCGGCACCAGCTACGGTGCCATCGCAGTGAAAAGCGATTCGCCCTACAAAACCCTCGACGACCTGGTCGCGGCGCTGAAGAAAGACCCGAGCAAAGTCGTGATCGGGTCCGGCGGCACTGTAGGCAGCCAGGACTGGATGCAAACTGCACTGATTGCCAAGGCCGCCGGCATCAACCCCCGCGACCTGCGCTATGTAGCACTCGAAGGTGGCGGTGAGATCGCCACGGCCCTGCTGGGGGGCCACATCCAGGTTGGCTCTACCGATATTTCCGACTCCATGCCGCACATTCAGAGCGGCAACATGCGCATCCTTGCCGTGTTCTCGGAAAACCGCCTGGACGAGCCGGAGATGAAGGACATCCCCACCGCCAAGGAACAGGGCTACGACATCGTCTGGCCGGTGGTGCGTGGCTTCTACCTCGGGCCAAAGGTAAGCGACGAGGATTACGCCTGGTGGAAGCAGTCTTTCGACAAGATGCTGGCCTCCGAGGACTTCGCCAAGCTGCGTGACCAGCGCGAGCTGTTCCCGTTCGCCATGACCGGTGAAGAGCTGGACGGTTATGTGAAGAAGCAGGTGGCGGACTACAAGGCGCTGGCCAAGGAATTCGGCCTGATCCAGTAAGCCGCTCTGTGTAAGAGCGGCCTCGCCGGGACGCCGATCCGACCGGTCCGGCAAGGCCGCTCCTACAGACCAAGACCGCGTCGTTTTTCGACAGAGGACTTCCCGATGATCCTGCAACGCCTGTTCGCACTGGTTTTGCTGGCGGTGTGCGCCGCCCTGGCCGTAATGGCCTGGCCCTACCAGGCTGCCTTTTCCTATGAACCAGTTGGCCCACGCGCCTTCCCGCTGCTGATGCTTGGCCTGCTTGGCCTGGCCCTGCTGTACCTCGCCATCCGCCCTACGCCAATCGTGCGCAAGGATGACGAGCCCGAACTGGACCGTGAAACCCTGACCAAAATCGCCGCCTGCGTCGGCCTGCTGATCGTCTTCGCCAGTACTTTCGAGGCCCTTGGTTTCATCCTCAGTTCGATCCTTGTCGGCCTGCCGATGGCCCGCCTGTACGGTGGCCGATGGCTGCACAGCACCCTCGTGGTGGCCGCCATGAGCGTGTTTCTCTACTGGCTGTTCGACCGCGTCATGGACGTGCCCCTGCCCCTCGGCCTGCTGAGCGTACTGGAGAACTGACACATGGATACTTTGAGCTACCTGGGCCAGGGCTTCGGCGTCGCCCTGAGCCCCTACAACCTGGTCACCGCCCTCACCGGCACCCTGATCGGCACCGTGGTTGGCCTGCTGCCGGGCCTGGGCCCGATCAACGGCGTGGCCCTGCTGATCCCCATCGCCTTCGCCCTTGGCCTGCCGCCGGAGTCTGCGCTGATTCTGCTGGCGGCGGTCTACCTGGGTTGCGAGTACGGCGGGCGCATCAGCTCGATCCTGTTGAACATCCCGGGCGAAGCCTCCACCGTGATGACCACTCTCGACGGCTACCCAATGGCACGTAACGGCCTGGCGGGTGTGGCACTGTCGCTGTCGGCGTGGAGTTCGTTCATCGGCGCGCTGATTGCTACCTGCGGCATGGTGCTGTTCGCCCCGCTACTGGCCAAATGGGCCATCGCTTTCGGGCCGGCGGAGTACTTCGTGCTGATGGTGTTCGCCATCGTTGCGCTGGGAGGGATGGCCGGTGACAAGCCGCTGAAAACCTTCATCGCCGCCCTGATTGGCCTGTTCCTCTCGGCTGTCGGCATCGACGCCAACAGCGGCGTATACCGCTTTACCGGTGACAGTGTGCACCTGGCCGACGGCATCCAGTTCGTGGTGCTGGTACTGGGGCTGTTCTCCATCAGCGAAATCCTGCTGCTGCTGGAGAAGACCCACCATGGCCACCAGGCAGTCAAAGCCACCGGGCGCATGCTGTTCAACTTCAAGGAAGCGGCCTCGGTGTTCGTGGTCAACATTCGCTGCGGCCTGCTGGGCTTCATCATGGGCGTACTGCCGGGGGCCGGTGCGACCCTGGCCAGTGCCGTGGCCTACATGACCGAGAAGCGCATCGCCGGTGAAAAAGGCAAATTCGGCAAGGGCGATGCCCGTGGCCTGGCTGCGCCTGAAACCGCCATCGGCGCCTCCTGCTGCGGCGCGCTGGTGCCCATGCTGACCCTGGGTGTGCCAGGTTCGGGTACCACGGCGGTGATGATCGGCGCCCTGACCTTGTACAACATCACCCCGGGCCCGCTGCTGTTCGAACAACAGCCGGACATCGTCTGGGGCCTGATCGCTTCGCTGTTCATCGCCAACATCATGCTGGTGATCCTGAACATCCCGATGATCCGCATCTTCACCCGCATCCTCGCCGTACCGAACTGGGCGCTGGTGCCGGTGATCGCAATTATCACCGCAATCGGCGTGTACGCCGTGCATGCCACCACCTTCGACCTGTTCCTGATGGTGGGCATCGGCATCATGGGCTACATCCTGCGCAAGATGGACTTCCCGCTGTCACCGATCCTGCTGGGCTTCATCCTCGGCGGCCTGATGGAGCAGAACCTGCGCCGGGCGCTGTCGATCTCCAACGGTGAACTGGGCATTCTGTGGTCCAGCCCGATCAGCATGGGCGTGTGGGTGCTGGTAGCCTGCATGCTGACCCTACCGCTGCTGCGCATCTGGCGTAAACGCAGCCAGCAGCGCCGGGCCGTGGCTGATGCCTGACCGGTCACTACCGCTGTTTTGGGCAACCGGGCTGGTCGGCCTGGCGGGCGGATACCTCGCCAGCCAGGTCGGCTGGCCTTTGCCATGGATGGTCGGCTCGTTGCTGGCGATCATCCTGGTGCGTTGCCTCACGCCCTGGCAGCTGTCGGAAATACCCAACGGCCGCAAGTGCGGGCAATGCATTATCGGCCTGGGCATCGGCTTGCACTTCACCCCAGCGGTGATCGAGCAGGTGGCCAGTCATTGGCTGCTGATTGTCGGTGCGGCGCTATTCACTACCCTGTCGAGTGTGATCGGTGTCTGGCTGTTACGGCGCACTGGTGAAGACCGTGCCACCGCGTTCTTTGCGAGCATGCCCGGCGGCTCGGGTGAAATGGTCAACCTCGGCGCCCGCAATGGCGCGGTGCTCAGCCAAGTGGCGGCGGCGCAGAGTTTGCGGGTGCTGGCGGTGGTGCTGTGTGTGCCGGCGCTGTTCAAGTTTTTGCTGGGTAACGGCGTACCACTCAACCATGCCGGCAGCGTGAGCTGGGCCTGGCTGGCCTTGATCGCACCGCTGGGTGTTGCCATGGGCTTTGCCTGGCAACGCCTGCGCCAGCCCAACCCATGGCTGTTCGGGCCATTGCTGGTGGCAGCGAGTGTCAGCCTGGTGGCCCACCTGCAGATTGCCTTGCCCAACGGCGCCAGCCAGATCGGCCAATGGCTGATCGGCAGCGGCCTGGCCTGCCATTTCAACCGCGCGTTCTTCCGCCGTGCGCCCTCGTTTCTGGGCCGCACACTGGTAGCCACGGCGTTGTGCATGGCAATTGCCGGCAGTGCGGCGTGGGGGCTGAGCCTGATGACCGGGCTGGACTTCCGGTCGCTGACGCTAGGCATGATGCCGGGCGGCATTGCCGAGATGAGCCTGACGGCGGAAACCCTGCAGCTGTCGGTGCCACTGGTAACGGCTTTGCAGGTGATGCGGCTGCTGTTCGTCCTGTTCCTGGCAGAGCCATTGTTCAGAAAATGGAACCAAACTCGCTAGCAGCGGACT
The DNA here is from genome assembly GCF_028898945.1 of Pseudomonas sp. PSKL.D1. NCBI lineage: Bacteria > Pseudomonadati > Pseudomonadota > Gammaproteobacteria > Pseudomonadales > Pseudomonadaceae > Pseudomonas > Pseudomonas sp. PSKL.D1. Next base: position 1,166,703 of record NZ_CP118607.1, on the reverse strand, counting down.
TGCCTGCCCCCGCACAGCCCGCAACTCTGCCCGGCTCATCAATTACAAGGGCGGCAACGCCCAATTGATCGGCGCCAGCCCACGCTGCTCAAGAAACCCGTTTGCCCGGCTGAAATGCCCACAGCCCAGGAAGCCTCGGTACGCCGACAGCGGCGACGGGTGCACCGACTTGAGCACCAGGTGTTTGGTGCCATCGATCAACTTCTGCTTGCTCTGGGCATGCGCCCCCCACAGCAGGAACACCACATTCGGGCATTGTTCACTGACCACCTGAATGATCCGGTCGGTGAAGAACTCCCAGCCCTTTTTGGCATGCGACGCGGCATTGGCGCGTTCCACGGTCATGGTCGTGTTCAGCAGCAACACGCCCTGCTCTGCCCAGCTTTGCAAGTAGCCATGACTGGCAATCGGGATGTTCAGGTCGCGCTGCAGCTCTTTGTAGATGTTCACCAGTGATGGAGGCGTCGGCACTCCGGGCTGCACCGAAAAGCACAGGCCATGGGCCTGGCCTGGGCCGTGGTACGGGTCCTGGCCGAGGATCACCACCTTGACCTGCTCCAGCGGCGTGGAGTTGAGCGCATTGAAGATCAGCGGCCCCGGCGGGTAGATTTCCTTGCCCGCCGCATGCTCTTCGCGCAGGAATTCACGTAGCTGGTGCATGTAGGGCTGGTCGAACTCGGCGCGCAGCGCGGCCTTCCAGCTGGGTTCGAGTTTGATGCGGTCGTCGTCAGTCATGGGGCCATCCGTAAACAATGGCGCGACACTAGGTAAGCCATCCCCCCTTGTCAATCGATCCGACCGACGACCGGCATGATCGGCCATGCAGGCCATACTGGTGGAATGACTTGAGCGAGGTAGTCCATGGCCATTCACTGCGAGGTACTCACCGGCGCCGACGGCGCCCGCATCGGTATTGCCAGCCTGGATGCATCCCAGGCACTCAATGCCCTCAACCTGCCAATGATCGAAGTGCTCGGCGAGCATTTGCACGAATGGGCGCGTGACCCCGGCATCGTATGTGTGCTGCTGCGAGGCAATGGCCCCAAGGCATTCTGCGCCGGTGGTGATGTGCGGGCGCTGGCTCAGGCCTGTCGTGAGCACCCCGGCAGCGTGCCACCGCTGGCAGCTACTTTTTTTGCCGCCGAGTACCGCCTTGACCATCTGCTGCATACCTACACCAAGCCCTTGCTGTGTTGGGGGCATGGCCATGTGCTGGGTGGCGGCATGGGGCTGCTGCAAGGTGCCAGTGTGCGCATCGTCACACCCAGCAGCCGGTTGGCGATGCCCGAGGTCAGCATAGGGCTGTACCCCGACGTGGGCGCCAGTTGGTTCCTCGCCCGCCTGCCAGGCAAACTTGGGCTGTTTCTGGGGCTGACCGGAGCCCCCATGAACGCCCGTGATGCACTCGATCTCGGTTTGGCTGACCGGTTTCTGGGCGAGCACCAGCAGGACGCCCTGATCGAAGAACTGCTGCAACTGAACTGGCAGGAGCAAACCGAACTGCAACTTAACAGCCTGCTGAAGGCTGAACAGCATCGCGCCTGGGCCGAGCTGCCCGAGGCACAATGGTTGCCCAGGCGCAAAATGATCGACGACCTGCTGGATGTGGCGGACCCCGCCGCGGCTTGGCGAGCGCTGGATAGTCTGAAACACCACGCCGATCCATTGCTGGCTGCAGCAGGGCAACGGCTGCATGACGGGTGCCCGCTGACGGCACACCTGGTCTGGGAACAGATTCGTCGGGCACGGCACCTGTCACTGGCTCAGGTGTTCCAGATGGAATACAGCATGAGCCTCAACTGCTGCCGTCACCCGGAATTCAGCGAAGGCGTGCGCGCCCGCTTGCTGGACAAAGACAACCAACCGCGCTGGCACTGGCCGGATGTGGCGCAGGTGCCAGCGGCGGTGGTAGAGGCGCATTTCAGCAAGGTGTGGGAAGGGCGCCACCCGCTGGCTGACTTGGGTTGAAGGGGTTGCCAGGCAACCCCTTCCAGATCACCGCTGCCAGTTCCGGTCTTGCCCCCGGCCCCCGTCTGGCCGGCGGTCACGATCCCCACGCCCATTGGAATGCCAGCGATCGTTCTGATAACGCCGGCTGTCATTGCGGTAATCATGGCGGTCGCGGTCGCGCCCGTAGTCGTACCGCTGGCGATTGCCGTAGTCATTGCGCGGGTTGCCGTGCCACTGGTTCATCCCCGGCTGCGGATGAGGCCGGTATTGCGGCACCGGTGCGGGGCGGTAGTAACGCGGCGCTGGCTGGTAGTAATAGCGCGGCTGCGGCGCCACGTAGTAGCGGTCATAACGGTAATAGCCCGGCGCCACATAGCGATCAGAGGTGTAGTAATCCGACCGGTAATAGCTGCCGCCCTCGTAATAGGGCACGCAGGCGGTAGTCATCAGACCCAGCAGGGCGACCAACAGAATTCGATAGGACATGGCGGCCTCCTGGACCGCAGGGGTGCCCGTGCAGCGGCGCTGGCGGGCGCCGATGGAAAGCGTTCATCGGCAATGAATAAGACAGTCACGCCAAGGTGCAGTGCCATTTCAGCAACAATTTGAAACAGCTCGGCAAGCCCCTAAAATACATGCAGTCTTTTTCCGGTCATCTCACTAGAATGAGCCACCTGGCACATATCACGGGACGATCATGCCTGCACGCTCTGCCCTGTTCTCACAGCGCTCGTTGACCTTCGCCCTGCTGATACTGCTGGCCTGCGGCTTTCTTGGCACTTCGCTGCTGAGCTACTTCGCTTCGCGCGGCGCAATTCGCGACGGCATCATCAATACCGAGTTACCGCTCACCTCCGACACGGTGTATTCGGAGATCCAGAAAGACCTCATTCGCCCTGTTCTGATTGCCTCGATGATGGCTCAGGATACTTTCCTGCGGGACTGGGTGCTGGCCGGCGAGCAGGACACTCGGCGCATCACCCGCTACCTGCGCGAAGTCATGGGCAAGCAGGACACCTTCACCTCCTTCTTCGTCTCCGACCGCAGCCTGACCTACTACCAGGCCAAAGGCGTGCTCAAGAAGGTCGAACCCGGCACATGGCGCGATGCCTGGTACTTCCGCCTGCGCGATCTGAAGGCGCCTTACGAGATCAACGTTGACCTGGACATGGCCAACCAGGACAGCCTCACGGTGTTCATCAACTACAAGGTGATGGATTATCAGCAAGGCTTCATTGGGGCTGCCGGCGTGGGGCTGAGCGTGGCGTCGGTGGTCCAGTTGATCGACAAGTACCAGCGGCGCTACCAGCGCTCGGTGTTTTTCACTGACAGCAATGGCAAGGTACTGCTGACTGGCTCCGATGGCGGCCCGCATGGCCTGCGGGTTGGCCAGTCGCTGAGCGACAATCCCGAACTGAACGAGGTACTGGCACAGCACAATGTGCCAGGTGAAGGCAGCCACGAGTACGCCGACAGTGCCGGGCACAGCCATTTTCTGAATGTGCGGCAGCTGCCGGAGCTGAACTGGTACCTGTTGGTGGACAAGCGCGAGGCCGGGACTCTGGACCGCATCCGCCACTCGTTGTACCTGAACCTGGCCATCTGCACGATGATCACCCTGGTGGTGCTGTCGTTACTGCACGCCATGATCCGGCGCCACCAGGCCAGCACCGAGGCACTGGCCACCCTCGACAGCCTTACCGGCCTGCCCAACCGGCGCAGTTTCGACTTGCTGGCTGCCCAAGCGTTGCAGGAAGCTCAGCGTGACTGCGCGCCCTTGGTGGCGCTGCTGATCGACCTCGACCATTTCAAGGTGCTCAACGACACCCATGGCCACCTGGCAGGCGACGAAGTGCTGCGCCAGTTCGCAAACGTGCTGCAAGGCAGCCTGCGCCAGTCGGATATACTCTGCCGCTGGGGTGGCGAGGAGTTCATCGTGTTGCTGCGCGAAGCCGAAGGCAGGCAGGCCATCGATGTGGCAGAAAAGATCCGCCGCCGCACCGAACAGCTGACCTTCAACTACGACGAGCAACCGCTGCGCCTGACCACCAGCATCGGCCTGAGCGGTTTGCAAACCGGCGATACCTTGCACACCTTGCTGACCCGCGCCGACCGTGCGCTTTACCGTGCCAAGCAGAGCGGCCGCAACCGCGTTTGCAGTGAAACACTCGGACCAGACCATGAATGAAAGCCAGCACTGCCCCGCCTGTGGCGCCCTCAACCAGTGCACCCTGGCCGACCCTCGCAGCGCTACCCAGGCCTGCTGGTGCTATGGCGTGACCATCGACCCTGCCGTGCTCAAGGCCCTGCCAGCACAGTTGCAAGACAAATCCTGCCTGTGCCCGCGCTGCGCCCAGGTGCTTGACCAGCTCAACGGCCTGCAAACCGATGAGGAAAACCGCTAGACTGCGCCCCCGCCAGCCCTGCCCCATCGTCACCATGCGCCTCGACCGTTTTCTTGCCAACCTGCCCTGCTACAACCGCCAGCAAGTGCGCCTGCTGCTGGTGCAGCGCCGTGTCCGGGTAGACGACGAAGTAGTGACCGACCCTCAAGCCGAGGTGCGCGAGTTCAGCCGCGTGGAGGTGGACGATCAACTGCTGCAGGCAGGCCGACCGGCCCGCTACCTGATGCTGCACAAACCCGCTGGTTGCGTCAGCGCCACCCAGGACCCGCAACACCCCACGGTGCTGGACTTGCTGCCCGCCGATGTGCGCGACGGCCTGCACATCGCCGGTCGGCTGGACTTCAATACAACCGGGCTGATGATTCTGACCAACGATGGTCAATGGTCACGGCGCCTCACCCAGCCCGCCACCAAGCTGCCCAAGCATTACCTGGTCGAAACCGAGGACGACATTGGCGAGCACTATGTCGCCAAGTTTCTTGAAGGGTTTTATTTCGCCTTCGAAAACCTCACCACCCAGCCCGCCCAGCTCGACATCCTCGGCCCGCGCCGGGCACGGCTGGCGATCGTGGAGGGGCGGTACCACCAGGTCAAACGCATGTTCGGGCATTTCGACAACAAGGTGGTGGGGTTGCATCGTGAGAGCATGGGCGCGATCCGATTAGACCCAGACCTGGCACCGGGGGCATTCAGGATGCTGACGGATGCAGAAGTCGCCACTGTCTAGGTCGGCCATTGCAGGCCGCGATGTCGTCATACGACCGTCCAGCAGCAAAAGTCACAAAATTCCCTGAACGGCACTTGCGGGATCCTCACCCTGCTGCTTGAATCCAAATCGTCAGTCTGCATGTGACCTGCCAGTCACAGCCGCAGTCGAAGACACCTTTTGCCGGCTACCCAAGGCCTAGATGCCATGGGGCACGGCAAATTGCCCGCCTAAAACAATGCCGTCGACACGTGTACGAAGGATCGACACAGGGCCCCGGATTTTTCTTCAGGCAAATGCCTACCTGTCATAAAGCACGTGCACCCTAGGTGACGCGAATACCCTTTTTGCGCCAGGAGTCGATGACATGAGGCCAGAAATTGCTGTACTTGATATCCAAGGTCAGTATCGGGTTTACACGGAGTTCTATCGCGCGGATGCGGCCGAAAAGACGATCATCCTGATCAACGGGTCGCTGGCCACCACAGCCTCGTTCGCCCAGACGGTGCGCAACCTGCACCCGCAGTTCAACGTCGTGCTGTACGACCAACCCTATGCTGGCAAGTCCAAGCCACACAACCGCCAGGAACGGCTGATCACCAAGGAAACCGAGGCGCACATCCTCCTTGAGCTGATCGAGCACTTCCAGGCCGACCATGTGATGTCGTTTTCCTGGGGCGGTGCCTGCACCCTGCTGGCGCTGGCGCACCAGCCACGCCTGGTGAAGAAGGCCGTGGTCAGTTCGTTCTCGCCGGTGATCAACGAGCCGATGCGCGACTACCTGGAGCGCGGTTGCCAGTACCTGGCCGCCTGCGACCGCTACCAGGTTGGCAACCTGGTGAACGACACCATCGGCAAGCACCTGCCGTCACTGTTCAAGCGTTTCAATTACCGGCATGTCAGCAGCCTGGACAGCCACGAGTATGCGCAGATGCATTTCCACATCAATCAAGTGCTGCAGCATGACCTGGAACGGGCACTGAACGGCGCACGCAACATCAACATCCCGGTACTGTTCATCAACGGCGACCGTGACGAGTACACCACCGTTGAAGATGCCCGGCAGTTTGGCAAGCACGTGGGCAACAGCCAGTTCAGTGTGATTCGCGATGCCGGCCACTTCCTCGACATGGAACACAAAAGCGCCTGTGAAGATACCCGCAGCGCCATGCTCGGCTTCCTCAAACCGACCGTGCGCGAGTCCCGTCAACGCAACACGTATACGCAGGGACAGCATGCATTGGCCATCTGAGCGCATCGGCGTCCTGTAGCCATTACCCGCAGGCTATGGGCGCCGACAGCTTTTTAATAACCGGGGCTTCTAATTCGAGGTAGGTTCTGGTAAAAAGGCGAACATCAAGCGGGTATAGTTTAGTGGCAAAACGAAAGCTTCCCAAGCTTTAGTTGAGGGTTCGATTCCCTCTACCCGCTCCAAATCGCATTCCCCGCATGGCGTTCCGGTAACGTCACTGCTGTCAAAAGGAGCCTTGGCTCCTTTTTTCGTTTTTGCCGTCCTTTGCGCATATGCTTTACGCACCCGCGAAACATATCGAAAGGAATGCGCATGTTTCTCTCCCGCTGGCTGCCGGGCCTGGCCAACCTGCTGCACTATCGTCGCGAGTGGTTCCATGCCGACCTGCAGGCCGGGTTGTCGGTGGCGGCAATCCAGATCCCCATTGCCATTGCCTATGCGCAGATCGTTGGCCTGCCGCCTCAATATGGCCTGTATGCCTGCGTGCTGCCGATGATGGTCTATGCCTTGGTAGGCAGCTCACGCCAATTGATGGTCGGCCCCGACGCGGCCACCTGCGCGATGATAGCCGGTGCGGTGGCGCCGCTGGCCATGGGCGATCCACAGCGCATAGCCGAACTGTCAGTCATCGTTACCGTGCTGGTAGGGATGATGCTGATTGCCGCGGGCGTGGCGCGGGCCGGATTCATTGCCAGCTTCTTCTCGCGGCCAATCCTCATCGGCTACCTCAATGGCATCGGCCTGAGCCTGATCGCCGGGCAGCTGTCCAAAGTGGTGGGGTTCAAGATTGAAGGTGACGGTTTCGTGCTGAGCGTGGTCAATTTTTTCCAGCGCCTAAACGAAATCCATTGGCTCACGCTGCTGATCGGCATGGCCGGCCTGGCACTGTTGATCTGGCTGCCACGCCGTTACCCTCGCCTACCGGCAGCCCTGGTCACCGTTGCTGTGTTTACCGTACTGGCCGGGGTGCTCGGCCTGGACCGTTTGGGTGTTGCCATCCTCGGCCCGGTGCCCGCCGGCATGCCGCAACTGGCGTGGCCGCAAAGCAACCTGGCAGAAACCAAGAGCCTGCTGCGCGACGCACTGGGTATCGCCACGGTCAGTTTCTGCAGCGCCATGCTCACGGCCCGCAGCTTTGCCGCACGGCATGGCTACGCCATAAACGCCAACCACGAGTTCGTCGCTCTGGGCGTGAGCAACCTGGCGGCGGGCCTGTCACAAGGCTTTGCCATCAGTGGTGCCGACTCGCGTACCGCCGTCAATGACATGGTGGGCGGCAAAAGCCAGCTGGTCGGCATCATTGCGGCCATGGTAATTGCCCTGATCCTGCTGTTCTTCACCGCCCCCATGGCATGGATCCCACAAGCAGCACTCGGTGCTGTGCTGCTAATGGCCGGCTGGGGGCTTATCGACATCCGCTCGTTAGGCCGCATAAAACGCCTGAGCCGTTTCGAGTTCTGGTTGTGCCTGCTGACCACAGCCGGCGTGCTCGGCCTGGGCGTGCTGCCGGGTATCGTGTTTGCCGTGACCTTGGCGATCTTGCGTTTGCTCTACAGCATCTATCAGCCCACCGATGCCGTGTTGGGCTGGTTACCGGGCACTGAAGGCCAGGTCGACATTCGCAAGCACAAGGAGGCGCGCACCGTCCCGGGCCTGGTGGTGTACCGCTTCGACGACGCAATCCTGTTCTTCAACGCCGACTACTTCAAGATGCGCCTGCTCGAAGCCGTGCAAAGCCAGGCCCAACCCCAGGCCGTACTGTTCGACGCCGAAGCGGTAAGCAGCATCGACGTCAGCGGCATTGCGGCCCTGCGGGAGGTGCGTGACACCCTGGCTGCCCAAGGTATCCACTTTGCCATCGCCCGCGCTCGCGGCACGTTCCTGCGCATGCTGGTGCGCTCGGGGATGGCGCGGGAAATGGAGGAGAAGCTGCTGTTCGGCTCCGTCAGGGCGGGGATTCGGGCATACCGGGTGTGGCGGAACAGGCAGCGTAAAGCGCCAGAGGCCTAGCAAGGAAGAATCCTACAAAACGCTCAGAAGTGGATGATCTGCTGCCGGCTCTAAATTCGCTAGCGTCATAGCACCGCGCAGACAGCTGCGCCGGACAGTCTACCCTCCTGTAGCGCTGGGAAATCCAGCGACTACGCCAATGGCGTATACCCTGCTATGCTTTTCATCGAAACACCGATCTTTTCCAGAAGCGTTAAAGAGCTACTTGACGACGAAGCCTACCGATTACTGCAGATCCAGTTGATGCTTTCACCGGATTTGGGTGACCTGATGGAAGGCACCGGAGGTTTGAGAAAAGTGCGCGTTGCTGCTAATGGGCGGGGCAAGCGAGGTGGAGCCAGAGCCATCTATTACCATTTCGTCGCTTCATCTCAGATAGCCATGCTGTACATCTATCCGAAGAATGAACAATCTGACTTGTCTACCGAACAATGCAAAGCACTTAAGGGTGTAGTCGAGCACTGGAGGCGCACATGAGTAAATTTTTTGAAGAGCTGCTGGAAAGCGTTCAACAAATGGATGAAATCGTTCAAGGCAAGCGCCCTGCTTCACGGGTGTTTGAGATCGACGCCCTTCAAGTCAAGGCCATTCGTCAATCTACGGGATTATCACAGGCCCGCTTCGCCGGGATGATCGATGTCCAGGTCGCCACGCTAAGAAACTGGGAGCAAGGACGAAGGGAACCTACTGGCCCGGCGAAAGCCCTCTTGCGGGCGATACGAAACGATCCCGACCACGTCCTGAAAGCATTGGCTCATTGAACACGGCCATCTTTCGAACTAGTAATCCAGATCGTCCAGCGTTACCGACTCTGATCGAGTCGAGCGTTGGTAGAAGCGCATCAACTCACTTGTACGATTGGTAAATATCCCGTCCACCCCTGCCTTCATCGCTTTGTCGAAGTCCACAGGCTCGTCAAGGGTGTAAACATGCACCAGCAGCCCCCGCTCGTGGCTGGCCTGGTTCATCCAGGGCTGGATCAGGTCGGCGTAGCTCTGCTCCCCCAGTGCCGTACGCGTGGCCGATGGGCCGGTGCCGATGGCACCGCCCTGCTTGGCCAGGTCAAGCCAGCGCAGGAACTCGGCCTTTTCCCTGGGTTGCTGACGCGCGTAAAACGCCGCCTTATCGGGTTCGCCAGAGGCTGCGAAGTCTTGCCCGGATGCCGGGGCGATTGCCTGGGTGCCAACCCATAACAGCAAGATCTTCGGCACCTGAGGCATGGCTTCGTGCAGCAACGCCAAGCTTTTGCGATCGAACGTCTGCAGCACCACACGGCCCGGTCGGTCGAGCCAGCCTCGGGCGTCGAGGCGTGCCTTGAGGTCCTGTTCAATACCGGGAAACTGGCCAGGCACCTTGGTTTCGATGTAGAGGCCGGGTTGGCGCCCAGGATTGCCTTCGGCGATATCGATCACTTCGTCCAGCGTGAGGATTGGCAGCTTTGCGAAAGATGCCCGAGCGCGATCAGGGTACGCGTGGTTGAACCAACTGCCCGCATCCAGGCTCTTGAGTTCGGCGAGGGTAAAAGCACTGACGGGGCTGTTTTTGCGCTCCGGGAACCGTTCAGCGACGTTGCTGGTGCGCACCAGTACATCGTCGTGAACTACCACCAGCACGCCGTCGCGGGTGCGCTGAAGGTCGAGTTCCAGATAGTCGGCGCCCTGTTCGCGGGCCAACAGGTAGGCAGGCGCGGTGGACTCCGGGGCGTCGTACGAAGCGCCCCGGTGGGCAATGACGGCCGGGTAAGGAATGCCTTGAGCGCCAGCCAGTGTTTTACCGCCCTCGGCCCGAATCGCGGGTGCAGACAGCGCCACCAACAAAGCCAAGGTATGCAGCAGGGATCGGTGCATGATGGAACTCCTTTTCTGAGGCGACACTGCCATTGCAAACACCAAGCCTCGCACAGCTTGCGTGACATGCTAAAGTCGCCAGCGTTTCCCGCACCACCCGAATGGATACAGCATGCCCGCTCTCGACGCCCACCTTGCCACCTGGCCAGACTTGAACCAACGCCACCCCTGCGACGCCCTGTTGCTGGGCAACGGTGCCAGCCGTGCACTGTGGAAGCCGTTCGGGTATTTCTCACTGTTCGAAGAAGCGCAACGTGCGGGTCGCAAAAAGGGCCTGGCAATCAGTGACCAGGCGCTGTTCAAATCCCTTGGTACCGAGTTGTTCGAGCCCGTGTTGAGCACGCTCAACCATACCGTGCGTGCCAATGCCGCACTGGCGATCAACTCCACCGCGCCGCTCAACCGCTATTACTCGATCAAGGAAGGGTTAATTCACGCCACACGCACCGTGCACGTGCCTTGGCCACTGATGCCGCCGCAAACGCTCGCCTCGATCAACCAGGCCCTGCGCACCTACCGCAGCGTCTACACCAGCAACTACGACCTGATTTTGCCTTGGGCTGTGAAGCACGCGGCACAAGGTTTTGCCGTGCTCTTCGACGAGGAAGGCTTCTTTGACGTACGCCGCACCCGCACCAAGGGCACTCGCATTCTTCACCTGCACGGTGGCCTGCACCTGCTGAAACTGCCCGACGGCAGCACCCGCCAACGCAGCGCCGAAAGCGCCGAATTACTGGACGGTTTTGCCGTAAACATCCCGGGCGAAGTACCCTTGTTCGTCAACGAAGACCGCAGCGAAGAAAAACTACGGGCAATACGTAATTCGGATTACCTGAGCTGGTGCATGGGGCAGTTGGCGACTGAAAGCCAAGGTCTGTGCCTGTTCGGGCAGCACCTGGACAGCAGTGATCAGCATTTGCTGGATGCCATTCGCCAGGCCGGGCCAAAGCATCTGTCGATTGCCATTCGAGCGGTGAGTGAGGCTTCGGTGGTCAATCAGAAACAGCATTTCGTCACGCGGTTCGGGGACCTGCCGGACACCCAGCTGCATTTCTTCGATGCCAGCACCCACCCGTTGGGGCTACCTGAGCTGGCCATAGACGTGCCAAACGGCCAGCGCTGAACCGTGCTACGATGGCCGGTCAGTGCGCCAGCGCTTGTGGCGCACCGAACACACGCTCATGTGCCCGAATCACGTTGACGGTCATTGCTTCTCTGGCCAGCTCCACGATTTGCTCACCAATGGCATAACTGCCCCGGGCCTGTAACCACGCCAGCACTTCCGCAAGATGCCAGAGCGAAGTGCTGCCCTCATGAATGGGGGCGGGGAAGCTGTGCATGTGAGCGAGCATCAGTTTGCGCATGTTCTGGCGCGATACCCCCACTAGCTCAGCGACATCAGTGAGCCCAACCAGATCAGGGGTCGCCTCGATCAGACGAGCGCCCGGCACCGCCTGGCGCACATCATTGAGCGCGCTTGCAATTGCCTCTTTGGCAGATGACGACTCTCGCACGAATGCCAAGGCCAGCCTTCCCGGTTGACCGATACCCACCAAGGCATCGTCACAGCCTGCCTCGGCCAAGCGCTCCAACAGCGCATCGGCATCCTCGCCTTCGGCAAGTTGATACTTGAGGGTGAATTCGTATTCCATTGCTAAAACTCCTGCGCGGTGCCCGTGGCACATTTCGCCATATTGGTGCCCGTGCAGTTGTCCACCACGCGTCGCAATTGACGCGCGTGGTTGCCAGGACTTTTTGGCGTGCTCCAGATGCTGGTGATGCAGAACTCTCCGCATCGGCAATCAGAGTCATTGAGCGGGCAAAGCATCTTTCCCCAACAGTGACCTCCTCCTGCCACCACTTTCCATCCCTGTGATTCAGCATGCTTCAAGGCCTGCTCGACCTCTTTCCTTGCATGAGTGGGGCGTGACATCAGCTGCTCTCCAGTGTGGGCCAATGGCAACTAGGTTGTCAAATGACAACTTCATTACCTGGCAAATGACCAAGCCACACTACAACGCTACTGACGCAAGATTTGTCCGTTCAAGAGTCTTGGGAAATGTCCTACTTGAATTCCAGACGACCACCCGATCAGATCAACCCATCCCCTCGCAACAGCGTTTCCAGGCAATGCTCCTGCACCCCATAAAACGCCTTCAGCTGGTCGATCTTCGCCAACAACGCCGTGTTGTCCCCCACCTGCCGGCGCTTCACCGCAAGAATCATCTTGTTCTTGTTGGTGTGCTCCAGTGAGATGAATTCGAAGACCTTGGTTTCATAACCGCAGGCTTCCAGGTACAACGCACGCAAGCTGTCGGTGAGCATTTCTGCCTGTTGGCCCAGGTGCAAACCATACTGCAGCATCGGTTGCAGCAGCCCCGGGCTGTGCAGTTGCGGGCGGATCTGCTTGTGGCAGCACGGCGAGCACATGATGATCGCGGCATTGCAGCGGATGCCGGTGTGAATGGCGTAGTCGGTGGCAATGTCACAGGCATGCAGGGCGATCATGACTTCGATGGCCTCGGGCACCACGCTGCGCACGTCACCGCACTGGAACTCCAGGCCTGAATGCTCCAGCCGTGCGGCGGCGGCATTGCACAAGTCGACCATGTCCTGACGCAACTCCACGCCAGTCACCTGTGCCTCGCGGCCAAGGCTGTTACGCAGGTAATCGTGCATCGCGAAGGTCAGGTAGCCCTTGCCCGAACCGAAGTCTGCCACCCGCAGTACCTGCCCAGCAGGTACCGGCGCATTGGCAAGTGCGTGGTCAAAGACCTCGATGAATTTGTTGATCTGCTTCCATTTGCGCGACATGGACGGAATCAGCGCAGCCTGGGCATCGGTCACACCCAAGTCCCGCAAGAACGGACGCGACAGCTCCAGGTAGCGCTTTTTCTCCCGGTCATGGCCGGTGCTGACAACGACCTCACGCGGCGCCTGCGCGCCATGGCGCTGAAGCATCGGCTTGCCCTTCTTGCTGAAGGTCAGTTGCACTTCACCTTCGCCATCGAACAAGTGGGCATTGCGGAAGCTCTCCGGCAGCAGCTCGGCAACCAGTGCCTGGGCCTGCTCCAGCGCAAGGTTACGGGTGATGTCGCGGGTCTGGTGGCGGTAGACCAGTGACAAGTGCGGTTGCCCCTTCACCTGCAGCGGCTTGGCGATGATGCGCTGCAAGGTCTGGTCGGCGCCGACATGGCGCGCCAGCACCAGCTTGACCAGCGTGTTATCGCGCAGGGCAACGCTCAGCAGGTCAAGAAACTGGGTGCGCGCATCGGGCGCGGAGGAAGCAGGGTTACTGGCGGACATGGGAAAACAGGTGCCTCGGTTAGCGAAGCGCACATTCTACACGCTAGCCGTCCAGGCTTTCAGTCGATGATCACCAGGCGGTTGGGCAATTCGTTGCGCGCATGGGTGCGCGGCACCGGCTCGCTGAGCAGCTCGGCGCAAGCATCGATGCAGTCGACGAACCCTTGCAGCGTATGGCCGTTACGCACTTGCTCTGCAAACCGGGCAACCATCGCTGCCCGCGCCCGGGCATCCAAATGATGATCGATGCCTTGGTCAACCAGAATCTCTACATGCCGTTCTGCCTCGGCGACAAAGATCAGCACGCCCGTGCCGCCGGCCGTACGTTGCAGGTTCTGTTCACGAAACTGCTGCCGGGCCAGGCTCGAAGCCCGCCAGCGCCGCAGCACACCGGGGATCAGCCAGGCCGCCACGGCGGGGTGACGCAGCATCAGGCACAAGCCGACAAACAGCACAATATTAGCCACCAGCAGCCCACGCATGCCGGGCCATCCGAGGATCACCTGCATAAGCCCAGGCAAGGCCAGCGCCAATACCGCAGCCCAGAACAGTGGCAAATAGGCGTAATCATCGGCCCGCCGGGCCAGCACGGTCACAAGCTCCGCATCGGTACGCCGCTCCGCCCGGGCAATGGCCTCGGCGATCTGGCGCTGCTCGTATTCATTCAGGGGGGTCATGCCTTCGGTCTCTTGGCGTTCTTATAGTTGTTGTCCCGGCATTCGGGTGTTCCTCCGCAAGCGACATATTCAGGCATAATCCGCCGCTGGAAGAATTGCCTGTGAATCGTACAACAATAGCCGCCTGAAAACTTCGGCCGCGCACGTATCACTGTGGATACGGCATAGGCCTCGACAACGGAATTGATGATGAAACTGTCTTTGCTGGGCCTGGCCATGGGCCTTGCCAGTCAGGCGGCCCTCGCCGCCCCCACCGCCCCGCCCCTGCAGGACAAGCAGGCTTTCATCGAGCACTTGATCAGCCAGATGACCGAAGCCGAGAAAATCGGCCAGCTACGCCTGATCAGCATCGGCCCGGAGATGCCCAAGGCGAAAATCCGCGAGGAAATTGCCGCCGGGCGTATCGGCGGCACGTTCAACTCGCGCACCGCCCCCGAAAACCGGCCCATGCAGGACGCTGCCATGCGCAGCCGCCTTAAAATCCCGATGTTCTTCGCCTACGACACCATCCACGGCGAGCGCACCATCTTCCCGATCGGGCTGGGCATGGCGTCAACCTGGGACATGGACGCCGTGGCCAAGGTCGGCCGCACTTCGGCCATCGAAGCTTCCGCCGACGCACTGGACATGACTTTCGCGCCAATGGTCGACATCGCCCGTGATCCCCGCTGGGGCCGCACCAGTGAAGGTTTTGGGGAAGACACCTACCTGACCTCGAAAATCGGCCAGGTGATGGTGCAGTCGTTCCAGGGCAGCAGCCCGGCCAACCCGGACAGCATCATGGCCATCGTCAAGCACTTCGCCCTGTACGGCGCGGTGGAAGGCGGGCGCGACTACAACACGGTCGATATGAGCCTGCCCAAGATGTACAACGACTACCTGCCGCCCTACCGCGCCGCGCTCGACGCCGGTGCTGGCGGTGTGATGGTGGCGCTGAACTCGATCAATGGCGTGCCGGCCACCTCCAACACCTGGCTGATGAACGACCTGCTACGCGGAGAGTGGGGCTTCAAGGGCGTGACCATCAGCGACCACGGTGCCATCCAGGAGCTGATCCGCCACGGCGTGGCGCGTGACGGGCGTGAGGCAGCCAAGCTGGCGATCAAGGCCGGCATCGACATGAGCATGAACGACACCCTGTACGGTGAAGAACTGCCAGGGTTGCTGAAGTCCGGCGAAGTGACCCAGCGCGAACTGGACCAGGCCGTACGCGAAGTGCTCGGCGCCAAGTACGACATGGGCCTGTTCAAAAACCCATACGTGCGCATTGCCAAGGCCGAAGCCGACCTGAAAGATTACTACACCGACGATCGCCTGCACCGCGACGCAGCCCGCGATGTGGCACGCCGCAGCCTGGTGCTACTGGAAAACCGCAACCAGACCCTGCCGCTGAAAAAAGCCGGCACCATCGCCCTGGTCGGCCCGCTGGCCGATGCCCCCATCGACATGATGGGAAGCTGGGCCGCCGACGGTAAGCCAATGCACTCGGTGACCGTACGCGAGGGCCTGCGCCGCGCCGTCGAAGGCAAGGCGAAGCTGGTGTATGCCAAGGGGTCCAATGTTACCGCCGACAAGGCGATTGTCGACTACCTGAACTTCCTCAACTTCGACGCCCCGGAAATCGTCGACGACCCACGCCCTGCTGCCGTGCTGATCGATGAAGCGGTCAAGGCCGCCAAACAGTCCGATGTGGTGGTCGCTGTGGTGGGCGAGTCCCGCGGCATGTCCCACGAATCGTCGAGCCGCACCACCCTGGAAATCCCGGCCAGCCAACGCGAGCTGATCAAAGCCCTCAAAGCTACCGGCAAACCTTTGGTGCTGGTGCTGATGAACGGCCGCCCGCTGTCGATTGGCTGGGAGCGCGAACAGGCTGATGCCATTCTCGAAACCTGGTTCTCCGGCACTGAAGGCGGTAACGCGATTGCAGATGTGCTGTTTGGCGACTACAACCCCTCGGGCAAGCTGCCAATCACCTTCCCGCGTTCGGTTGGGCAAATTCCGATGCACTACAACCACACCCGCATCGGTCGCCCATTCACGCCAGGCAAACCCGGCAACTACACCTCACAGTACTTCGAAGAGCCCAATGGCCCTCTGTACCCGTTCGGCTATGGCCTGAGCTACAGCAGCTTCGAGCTTTCAGGCCTGAGCCTGTCGCACACGGACCTCAAACGCGGCGACTCGCTGGATGCCAAGGTGGTCGTGAAAAACACTGGCAAGCGTGATGGCGAAACTGTGGTGCAGTTGTATCTGCAGGATGTCTCGGCTTCGATGAGCCGGCCGGTGAAAGAGCTGAAGAACTTCCAGAAAGTGATGCTCAAGCCGGGCGAATCGCGCACGGTCAGCTTCCGCATCAGTGAGGAAGATCTGAAGTTCTACAATGGCCAGTTGCAGCGTGTTGCCGAACCAGGGGAATTCAATGTCCAGATCGGGCTGGATTCCGAGGCAGTGCAGCAGCAGAGCTTTGAATTGCGGTAATGCTGTATCAGCCTTTTCACGGGGTGCGCCCTGTGAAAAGGCCTGCTTCGATATCCCATTCATCCCGGACCTGCCCCATGGCCTTCACCATTCGTGCCCTGCGCCTGGGGCTGATCACCCTGCTGATTGTGGTTGGCACTGCCCTGAGCGCCGGCTGGGCAATGCAAAAAGCCAAGCGCCAGGCCATGGAAGAAGACGCCCGCCGCGCCAGCCTGCAATTGGGGCTGTACGCCAACACTTTGCACACCCTGATTGAGCGCTACCGTGCCTTGCCCGCGGTGCTGGCCCTGGACCCTGAACTGATTGACGCCTTGCGCGGCCCGATCACCGAGCCGGTACAAGGTGCGCTCAACCGTAAGCTGGAGCGCATCAATGGTGCGGCAAATTCTTCCACCCTTGAACTGCTCGACCGCACCGGCCTGGCCGTGGCGGCCAGCAACTGGCGGTTGCCGACCACTTATGTAGGGTCCAACTACGGCTTTCGCCCCTATTTCAAACAAACCCGCAGCCAAGGCAGCGGGCGCTTTTACGCGGTGGGCGTGACAAGCGGTGTGCCGGGTTACTTCCTCTCGAGCGCCGTAACGGATGAGCACGGGCGCTTTCTCGGCGCCATGGTGGTGAAGCTGGAGTTCCCGGAGCTTGAGCGCGAATGGCGCCAAGGCAGCGACATTTTGCTGGTCAGCGACGCGCGCGGCATCACCTTCATCGCCAACCAGGACGGCTGGCGCTACCGCGAGCTGCACCCGCTTACCGGTGCCGACCGCGCCGAACTGGCCGAAACCCGGCAGTACGACAAGCAGCCGCTGGTGCCCCTGCAACATCACGTGCTCACCCGCTTTGGCAGCAACAGCCACCTGAGCCGCGTGCAAGGCCCGGACGGCAACGCCGAGTACCTTTGGGAAAGCCTGCCCCTCGCAGGCGAGGCCTGGACCTTGCACCTGCTGCGCAAGCCACAGGTGGCCGCCGACGGCCGCAACGCTGCGCTGGGCGCCGCCGCGGTGTGGCTGAGCCTGGTGTTCGCTGCCCTGTTCGTAAGCCAGCGCCTGCGCCTGGCCCGCCTGCGTCAGCGCAGCCGGGAAGAGCTCAAGCGCCAGGTTGAAGAGCGCACCCGCGAACTGCGCACGGCCCAGGAAGGTTTGGTGCAATCGGCCAAGCTGGCCGCACTGGGGCAGATGTCGGCAGCCATGGCCCATGAAATCAATCAGCCGCTGACCACCCAACGCATGCAACTGGAAACCCTGCGCCTGCTGCTTGACCATGGCCGATACGACGACGCGCGCAAGGCCCTGGAACCGCTGGAGCAGATGCTCACGCGCATGGCTGCGCTCACCAGTCACCTGAAGACTTTCGCCCGCAACAGCCCCGTTGGCCTGCGTGAGCGCCTGGACCTGGCAAACGTGGTCGACCAGGCCTTGCACCTGCTGGACACCCGCATCCGCAGCGACGAAGTTGAAGTCGCCCTTTACCTGGCGCGCCCCGCCTGGGTGCGTGGCGATGCCATCCGCCTCGAACAGGTCCTGATCAACCTGCTGCGCAATGCCCTCGATGCCATGGCCGACAAGCGCTTCAAACGCCTGGAAGTCCGTATCGAACCCGACAGCGAGCAATGGCGCCTGAGCGTCATTGACTCCGGTGGCGGCATTGCCGAAGCCAACCTGGCCAAGGTATTCGACCCGTTCTTCACCACCAAACCCGTGGGCGAAGGCCTAGGCCTGGGGCTGGCGATTTCCTATGGCATCATCACTGAAGCCGGTGGGCAACTGTGCGTGGAGAACCTGCCCGGCGGAGCCCGCCTGAGCCTTACCCTGCCACGCGACCTGGAGCCTATATGTTGAATTCGGTGATCGTCGTCGATGATGAAGCCAGCATCCGCAGCGCCGTTGAACAGTGGCTGAGCCTGTCCGGCTTCAGCGTTGAGCTGTACGCCCGGGCGGAAGATTGCCTTGCTCATCTGCCACCGCATTTCCCCGGGGTGATCATCAGCGATGTGCGCATGCCGGGCATTGGGGGGCTGCAACTGCTCGAACGCCTGCAAGCAGACGACCCCGACTTGCCGGTGATTCTGCTCACCGGCCATGGCGATGTGCCCATGGCCGTGGAAGCCATGCGCAACGGCGCCTATGACTTCCTGGAAAAGCCCTTCACCCCACAACACCTGCTGGGTAGCCTGCGCCGGGCGCTGGAAAAGCGCCAGCTGGTGCTGGAGAACCGCCGCCTGCATGAACAGGCCGACCTCAAGTCACGCCTGGAAACCACGTTGCTGGGCATGTCCCAAGGCTTGCAGCAATTACGGCGGCAGGTACTCGACCTTGCCAGCCTGCCCGTCAATGTACTGATCCGTGGCGAAACCGGCAGCGGCAAGGAGCGCGTGGCGCGCTGCCTGCACGACTTCGGCCCGCGTGCCGACAAGCCCTTCGTGGCCCTGAACTGTGCTGCCATCCCCGAGGCGCTTTTCGAAGCCGAGCTGTTCGGCCATGAAAGCGGTGCATTCACCGGAGCCCAAGGCAAGCGCATCGGGAAGCTTGAGTATGCCAATGGCGGTACGGTGTTCCTCGATGAGATCGAAAGCATGCCGCTGGCCCAACAGGCCAAGCTGCTGCGGGTGATTCAGGAACAGAAGCTCGAACGGCTGGGTGCCAACCAAAGCATCAGCGTCGACCTGCGCATCATTGCCGCAACCAAGCCCGACCTGCTGGAAGAAGCCCGCGCCGGGCGCTTCCGTGAAGACCTGGCCTACCGCCTGAATGTGGCCGAATTGCGCCTGGCGCCCTTGCGTGAACGGCGCGAGGACATCCCTTTGCTGTTCGAGCATTTCGCCAGCGCGGCTGCCGAAAAGCTTGGCCGTACCGCCCCGCCACTGCCGGGGGCGCAATTGGCACAACTGCTGTCTCACGATTGGCCGGGCAATGTGCGCGAACTGGCCAACGCGGCTGAGCGCCATGCGCTTGGGCTGGGGGCGCCAAACCTTGAGGTGGCACCTGCCGGGCAATCACTGGCCGACCAGATGGAGGCGTTCGAGGCGCAATGCCTGCGGGCGGCGTTGCGCCATCACAAGGGCGAAATCAAGGGCGTCATGGAAGCCCTGCTGCTACCGCGACGGACGCTGAACGAAAAGATGCAGCGGCATGGGTTGGTGCGGGAAGATTTTGTGATACGTGAATAGGCGGATATCCGCTTATTGAAGGCTTTCAATAGGCAATAATCCGCTTGCGATGAGGCTTTTCTGAACATTCCAAGCGACTTTTCCCATTACTGGCGAGATAAGCTCGCCCCTACGTAGACCGCGATGCTGCTGCATTTGGGGGCATCCATGCCCTCAAATGAATCATTGCCCCCCCCATTTGGCACACCTTCTGCAATTGCCCTGGCAAGCTGCGCTACGGCGCGCTCCACAAAAACAACGAGAAGGTATCCCTGATGGATAACGCCACCTCCCTGCCCGCCGGGGCGGCCATTGCGCCCGCCGCGGAAAAATCCACCGCCAGCCGCCTCAAGTCGATCTTCAGCGGCTCCGTTGGCAACATGGTCGAATGGTACGACTGGTACGTCTACGCTGCATTCTCGCTGTACTTCGCCAAAGCCTTCTTCCCCGCCGGCGACTCCACCGCACAGTTGCTCAACACCGCCGCGATCTTCGCCGTGGGCTTTTTGATGCGCCCGATCGGTGGCTGGCTGATGGGCCTGTACGCTGACCGCAAAGGCCGTAAAGCCGCACTGATGGCATCGGTACTACTGATGTGCGCAGGTTCGCTGGTGATTGCCCTGACCCCAGGGTACGAAACCATCGGTGTTGCCGCGCCCATCCTGCTGGTACTTGCCCGCCTGCTGCAGGGCCTGTCGGTGGGTGGTGAATACGGCACCTCGGCCACTTACCTCAGTGAAATGGCCAGCAAGGACCGCCGTGGCTTCTTCTCCAGCTTCCAGTACGTGACGCTGATCTCCGGCCAGCTCATTGCCCTGGCGGTGCTGATCATTCTGCAGAACGTACTGACCACCGAAGAGCTGTATGCCTGGGGCTGGCGTGTACCGTTCGTGATCGGCGCCCTGTGCGCGGTCGTGGCCCTGTACCTGCGTCGCGGCATGGAAGAAACCGCCTCGTTCACCAAGAAGGAAAAGGCCAAGGAAAGCCTGATGCGCACACTGATGCGCCACCCGAAAGAGCTGATGACCGTGGTCGGCCTGACCATGGGCGGCACCCTGGCCTTCTACACCTACACCACTTACATGCAGAAGTACCTGGTCAACACCGTGGGCATGAGCATCAGTGACTCAACCACCATTTCGGCGGCCACCCTGTTCCTGTTCATGTGCCTGCAGCCGGTGATCGGTGGGCTGTCCGACAAGATCGGCCGTCGCCCGATCCTGATCGCCTTCGGCGTGTTGGGCACCTTGTTCACCGTACCGATCCTCAGCACCCTGCACACCGTGCAGACCTGGTGGGGCGCGTTCTTCCTGATCATGGCAGCGCTGATCATCGTCAGCGGCTACACCTCGATCAATGCCGTGGTCAAAGCCGAACTGTTCCCTACCGAAATCCGCGCCCTGGGTGTAGGCCTGCCTTACGCACTGACCGTGTCGATCTTCGGCGGCACCGCCGAGTACGTGGCACTGTGGTTCAAGAGCAACGGCATGGAAACCGGCTTCTACTGGTACGTGACGGGCTGCATCGCCTGTTCGTTGCTGGTGTATGCAACCATGAAAGACACCAAGCAGCATTCGCGGATTACTACTGACTGAGTGGGGTTCACGGGCTCGACGAAGGGGGCGTATCCACACGATACGCCCCCTTTTCCATTCTCGTGAGCCGACTGATCCGGCTATTCGGCTCATCAAATGAGCCGAATAGCGCTATTATTCGGCTCACGCCCCCGAGTCGAGGTACTCATGACCGCCCCTTTCTGGGTCTGGCAACAGCCGGACTGGCCTGACTTCCGCTGGAACGAGGCGCAGCTTGCGCCCGTTTTGCGCAGTTGCGTCGAAGCTCAAGGTCGCTTGTCGGGCAGGGTCGGCGCGGTAGACGAACTCGACGAAAGTGAAAACATCCTCGACACACTGCTGCAGAACATCGTCACTTCCTCTGCAATCGAAGGTGAACAGCTGAACGTAGGTTCGGTACGTTCATCGCTGGCTCGGCGGCTGGGTATCAATGACGCTGGCCCCACAAATGCACGCAGTGAAGGGTTGGCAGCGTTGATGCTCGATGCCACGCAGGGTTACTCACGCCCCCTGACCCTGCAACGCCTGTTCAGCTGGCATCATTGGTTGTTTCCCGAAAACAACGACCTCCTGGCTAAGCCGTTACTGGTGGGCCAGTTGCGTGACGATGCACCAATGCAAATCATTTCCGGGCGTATCGACAAACCCACCGTCCACTTCGAAGCCCCGCCCCGCAGCGGCCTTGAAGATGAACTCGAGCGTTTTCTACACTGGTTCAGCGAAAGCCGGCATGCCACAGGCCTAGACCCACTGATACGCGCCGGTATCGCACACTTCTGGTTCGTGACATTGCACCCCTTCGACGATGGCAACGGACGGCTGACGCGCGCCATTACCGACCTGGCACTCGCTCAGGGTGAGCGCCAGGCGATTCGCTTTTATGCCATGTCCGCGAGCATTCTGGAGGACCGTGCCGGCTATTACCGTGTACTGGAAAGCAGCCAAAAAGGCGATGTGGACATTACCGAATGGCTGGGCTGGTTCCTCGACACATTGCTGCGCAGCCTTGATCAGGCGTTGCTGCGCGTCGACCGAGTACTGATCAAAGCCAGGTTCTGGCATGCCCACCGTGCCGACAACTTGCTGCCCGAACAGGTCAAAGTGCTCAACCGGCTTATGGATGGCGGGCCACGAGGTTTTGAGGACGGTATCAGTGCTGCCCAGTACCAAGCGGTAGCAAAGGTCTCCAAGGCCACTGCAACCCGCCATCTTGCGGACCTCCTCGAGAAAGCCTGCCTGACACGCCTCCCCGGCGGCGGGCGCAGTACTCGTTACCAGATCAATGTGCAGGGCATTTCCAGCAACTGATGCCTTTCGCGCCATTGTTTGCTGCCTTAACCGGCCATTAATTCTACGCCCCCAATCTGCAATGGCTGGCGAAGCTTGTGCTTCGCCTTGAGGCTTGTGCGTGACCAGCGCGCAGCAACATGGAACTGGATAAGTATTTTTGCGCCCCTATACATCTATAAAGTTGATTGTTTAACGCTATTTTTTGAGCTTTTTAATCAAATTAATCGGCGTAGCATTAAACCCATAGAAACAAACAACCTCAAAACCCAACGGAGCAACGACCATGCAAAACAAACTGATCCTCACCCTGGCCCTGTCGGTATTCGCTGCTGGCGCTTACGCCGAAGACGGTTTCGACCGCACTAGCGCCCACACCTTCGCCGCAGCTCAGACCCAGTCTGCTACCTACGCTGAAGACGGCTTCGACCGCACTGGCGCCCAGCGCTTCGCTGAAGATGGTTTCGACCGCACCGGCGGCCAACGCTTCGCCGAAGACGGCTTCGACCGCACCGGCGGCCAACGCTTCGCCGAAGACGGCTTCGACCGCACCGGCGGCCAACGCTTCGCCGAAGATGGCTTCGACCGCACCAACGCCCACCGCATCAGCTGATGCCTGATGCGTGCAACCAGCCCGGCTTCGGCCGGGCTTGATCATTTTCAGGTGGCAAAAGGCTTGGCACACTAGGCACCTCACCCCCCAAGAGGTAGGGCCAGCAAGCCCAGCGCAGATGTATTACTACGAACCCGCCAAAGGCCACGGCCTGCCCCACGACCCCTTCAATGCCATCGTCGGCCCCCGCCCGATCGGCTGGATCTCCTCCCAAAGCAGCGACGGCCAACTGAACCTGGCGCCGTACAGCTTCTTCAACGCCTTCAACTACATCCCGCCGATCATTGGCTTCTGCAGCGTCGGGCGCAAAGACAGCCTGAACAACATCGAGCAAACCGGCGAATTCGTGTGGAACCTGGCGACCCGCCCCCTGGCCGAGCAGATGAACCAGAGCTGCGCCGCCGTGGCGGCCGATATCAATGAGTTCGAACTGAGCGGCCTGACCACTGCGCCATCGCGAGTCGTCAGCGTGCCGCGAGTGGCCGAGACCCCGGTAGCTTTCGAATGCAAGGTAAGCCAGATCGTGCAGCTCAAGCGGGCCGACCAGGAGTTGGTGCCAAGTTGGCTGATTCTGGGCGAAGTGGTGGCGGTGCACATTGCCGAACACCTGCTCAAGAACGGCATTTACGACACCGCTGCCGCCGAGCCGATCCTGCGTGGTGGTGGCCCGGCGGATTACTTCGAGCTGGGCAACCTGTTCAAAATGAGCCGCCCACAGGTGTGATCACCAGACCAGCTCGCCTTCCTCGGACACACCCTGAAGGCGGGCAAGTTCGGCGCAGGCGGCTTCGTCAGCCGCTACTGCGCTGCTGAACACCTGGCCATCCAGCACTTTGTGAAAACGTGGTGCGCCGCCCATGACCAGCGCCTTGACTGCAATGGCAGCGTTGTAACCCCCACCTTGCACCGGGACCATTGCCGAAACTGCTTCAAACTGCGGGAACTCTCTACGTGCCATGTTGCCTTCCGCTTGATTCATCGAAGGCGGCATTCTAGCGCCAAGCCATCAATCAAAGGTATGCAGGTCAAGGCTGCTGACCACCTGTTCCTGCAGCAACTCACCAAAAACTTGCAGGGTAGGCGAAGCAAAGTAACCACTCATCGCCTGCTGGTCGCGCCAACTGCCGCTGAGCAGCCACAGGTCGTCATCGGTTTGCGAACGCTGCACGTTGAAGCTCAGGCACCCCGGGGTACGCAACGAAGGTTCGAGCATATCGCGCAGGCGCGCGCCCAGCTCAGCCGAACGACCGTTGCTGGCGCGGATGAAAGCCAAGTGTGTGACCGGTTGTCGTAGGGTCATTGCACGATCTCCTTGAAGCAGACGGACGAAAAAGCCAGGCTGCCAAGGTTAGGGGCTTACCCGCGCGGCGCGTTAGGCCGATACTGCCTGTCGATTGCCTGATCCTGCAGCGCGGCAGGATCAGGCAATCGCCGTGCAGGTTTCGACTAGCGCCCGCCATTGCCCAAACCTATGCTGCGACGGTCAGCAGAGGAACACCACCATGACCAACGCCCCGTCCATCGATCCGACCCTGGAAGTACAGCGCCAGGAACTGGCCGAGCTGATTTGCCGGCATGCCGGTGAACCCCATGGCCCTGCCTCAGCCATCGATGACTTGTACCTGGTGCGCTACACCGAAAATGTCCGCTCGGTGCCGACGCTCGCCCAACCCGCGTTGTGCATTCTTGCCCAGGGCAGCAAGAGCCTGTTCCTCGGCGATGAGCAGTACGCTTATGACCCGCTGCACTACATGGTGGTATCGGTAACCCTGCCCGTCAGCGGCGTGAGGCTCGACGCCAGCCCTGAGCACCCCAGCCTGGGCCTGCGCCTTGATCTGGACGCAGCCGAAATCAGCCAACTGATTGCTGAAAGCGGGCCGATGCTGGTGCCGAATCTGCCGTCTGGGCGTGGCTTGTATGTAGAACGCACTGATCCGCAGCTGCTGGACGCCTTGCTGCGGCTGATCCGCCTGCTGGATACGCCACGGGATATCCCCATGCTGGCGCCCCTGTGCCGCCGTGAAATCCTGTATCGGCTGCTGCGCGGCCCCCAAGGCTACCGCTTGTATGAAATCGCCTTGGCCAACAGCCAAACGCATCGGGTGAGCCAAGCCATCACCTGGCTCAACCAGAATTATCAGCTGCCGTTACGTATCGAGGACTTGGCGCGGGAGGTCAACCTCAGCACCTCTACGCTGCATCACCGGTTCAAGGCAGTGACGTCGATGAGCCCGTTGCAGTATCAGAAGCAGTTGCGCCTGCAGGAAGCACGGCGCCTGATGCTTAACGACGGGCTGGAGGCGGCGGTGGCTGCGTACCGGGTGGGGTACGAAAGCCCGTCGCAGTTCAGCCGGGAGTACAGCCGGCTTTATGGCGCGCCGCCGATTCGGGATGTGGCGCGGTTGAGGTCGAGTGCAGGGTGACGTTTTTGCGCTGCCTGGCCCGGCTTCTCGCGGATAAATCCGCTCCTACAACTACAACGCAGCCCCTGTAGGAGCGGATTCATCCGCGACAGGCCGGCAGCCTTAACCGCAAACCGACGCCTGCCACCGGTTCTGATCAACCTGAATCAGCGTCGGCCCATTACGATCAACTGCCCGCCCAAGCGCGGCCTGCAACTGTTCCACATCTGCCACATCCTCAGCCTCGGCACCCAACGCACGCGCCACGCCGATAAAGTCCGGGGTATGGATATCCACTCCAACCGGCTCGATGGCGCGGTTGACCATGTATTTCTTGATTTCCTCATACCCCTGGTTGTTCCACAGCAGCACGATCAGCGGCACCTGGGCTTCCACCGCACTGGCCAGTTCCGGCAAGGTGAATTGCAACCCGCCATCGCCGATCAGGCAAACCGCCGGTGAACGCTCAGCCGGGCGTTCGGCGCTACCGAGCCAGGCGCCCATCGCAGCTGGCAGCGCGTAGCCCAAGGTGCCGTAGCCGGTCGACGCGTTGAACCAGCGGCGGGGGTGATCCAGGTCCAGCGTCAGGTTGCCGGTGTAGACCGGCTGGGTCGAATCACCGACCAGCACGGCATTGGGCAGGCGCTGCAAGATACTGGTCAGCAGGCGGGTCTGGCTCAGTGTTGGCTGGTCCCATGCAGTAGCCAGTGTTTCGCGCAGGCGCTGCGCCCGAGCCACGCCCCATTCAGCATCACGAGCCGGTTGCGGCAAGGCCTGCAGTGCTTCGCACAAGGCTTCGGCCGCCAACTCGGCATCAGCCACCAATGCCAGCTCTGGTAAATAGTTACGCACGGCCTGGTCCGGGTCGATGTCGATGCGCAGCAAACTGCCCCGGATTTCGAAGCCACCCTTGAAGGTCACGTCGTAATCGGTTTCGGCCAATTCGGTGCCGATTGCCAGCACCACATCGGCTTCGGCCACCAGTGCCCGTGTGGCTACCATCGATTGGGTAGAACCGATTTGCAGCGGGTGGCTTGCAGGCAGCAACCCCTTGGCATTGATGGTCAACGCCACCGGAGCCTGCAAGTGCTCGGCAAGGCGGGCCAATGCCTTGCCCGCCGCCAATGCACCACCGCCCGCAAGAATCAGCGGCTTGCGGGCCTTGGCCAGGCGCTCGGCCATCGCCGCAACGGCCTGCGGTGCGGCACCCGCGCGGCTGCTGCGCACGGGGCGGCCGGGCAACAGGTGGTCGGCCGGCTCAACCAGCACATCCAGCGGGATCTCGATATGAACGGGCCGCGGTCGTGCGCCATCAAATACTGCAAACGCACGGGCCAGTGCTTGCGGCAGGTCGTCAGCGCTCATCAACGTTTGCGAGAACGCCGCCACGCCAGCCACCAGCGCGCTCTGGTTGGGCAGCTCGTGCAACTTGCCCCGGCCGCCACCCAACTGGTCACGGGACTGCACGCTGGAAATCACCAGCATCGGGATCGAGTCGGCATAGGCCTGGCCCATGGCGGTTGTGATGTTGGTCATACCGGGGCCGGTGATGATGAAGCAAACCCCCGGCTTGCCACGGGTACGCGCATAACCATCAGCCATGAAGCCCGCTCCTTGCT
The DNA here is from genome assembly GCF_028898945.1 of Pseudomonas sp. PSKL.D1. Taxonomy (NCBI): domain Bacteria; kingdom Pseudomonadati; phylum Pseudomonadota; class Gammaproteobacteria; order Pseudomonadales; family Pseudomonadaceae; genus Pseudomonas; species Pseudomonas sp. PSKL.D1. The sequence goes on along the minus strand of NZ_CP118607.1, from coordinate 1,139,435 downwards.
CATGGCGTGGGGTGATGTGGCGGATCGATGAGCCTGCCAGCCCGCGATACAGTTCCACGGTATGTACACCGGGGATGCCGAAGACATGGTCAACGCCATAGCCTTCAAGGAGTTTGACCAGTACTTCGCCGCAGGTTGCCATCGGTATCACCTTGCATTTTGTTGGGTTGTGCCCCCATTGGACCCAACGCACGGCTATCGCCACAATGCAAAAAAACACATACTAGCCATGTCCTTTAATCATGGCTTGCCACGATGAAACGCCTTCCGCCGCTCCCCGCACTGCATACCTTTCTGGTCACCGCCCAGCACTGCAACTTCACCCGCGCCGCCCAGCAGCTGCACATCACGCAAGGTGCCGTGAGTCGGCAAATTGCCGGGCTGGAAGAGCATTTGGGATATTCCCTGTTCCAGCGTCAGGCCCGAGGCTTGAGCCTGACCCGCGAGGGCCAGGACTGGTTGCCCCGCGTACAGCAAGTGTTCGCCCTGATCGAACAAGGGGTGCGCGAAGTGGGCGGGCGCAGTGCCACCCTGCAGCTCAAGGCACCCACGTGTGTAATGCGATGGCTGTTGCCTCAATTGATGGAATGGCAGGCGCTACGCCCCGATGTACCGGTGGAGCTGACAACCACGGTGCAACATGGGGTGGACTTTCGCCGTGAAGGGTTCGATGCAGCCGTGGTCTACGGCGATGCGCCAAACCACGGGCTGCACGTGCGCAAACTGTTCGATGAGCAACTGACGCCAGTTTGCGCACCCTCGCTGCTGGCCGGGTCGGTACCACTGACTCGAATTGAGGACTTGGAGCGCCACATGTTGCTGCACCCGTCGCGCGATGAGCACGACTGGCGGTTGTGGTTGCAGGCCGCTGGCGCAGTGATGGAAGCACAAGGCCCCCGCCAGCACTTCGAAACGCTGGACATGGCCATGGCTATGGCTTCGCAAGGAACCGGGGTGGCCATCGGCGACTGGGCGCTGATCGGGGATGACCTGCGTAGCGGCCGGCTGTGCATGCCGTTTGCCGTGAAAGTGAAAACCGGCAAAGCCTACTACCTGGCCTGCCAGGCAAAACAGGTACCGGCCGGCCTGAACGAACTGCTGGACTGGCTGGAGCAGCGCGCCAGCCAGTGACCGGCTCAGTAGCCGACGGTGAAGCGCTGCCGCGAGTGGGCCGGTTTCTCCAGCTCATCAATCATGGCAATTGCAAAATCAGCGAAGGTGATCCAGCTTTTGCCATCGGCATCTATAAGCAAATGATCGTTGCCCAATGTGTATTTTCCCGACCGCTCACCTTCGACAAACTCTGCCGAAGGCGAAAGGAACGTCCAGTCCAGGCCCTGCTCCTGACGCAGCGCATCCAGGAAACGCACCCCGGCACTGGCCTCAGCCTTGTAAGCCTCCGGGAAATCCGGGCTGTCGATGACTCGGCTCTGATCAGGTAGCAAGAGGCTGCCCGCTCCGCCCACCACCAGTAAGCGTTTCGCCCCGGCGCGCTTGACCGGCTGGATGATTGCCTGCGGCTCAAGGGTGGAAAAATGCGCCGCGCTCAATACTGCGTCCACACCGGCGACTGCCGATTGCAGTGCTGCACTGTCTTTGGCATCCAGCGCCACGGTGGTGACGCCCTCACGGCCCTGCAACCGGGAAGGGTCGCGAGCAATGGCCACTACACTGTGCCCGCGGCGCAGCGCTTCTTCCAGCAACTGGCTGCCTGCGCGCCCAGTGGCGCCGATAATTGCGATTTTGCTCATGGGGAACACTCCTTCAATTGAATGGGATTACCACTTCATCTCGCCCTTGGCGACCTTCGCCCCCAGCTCCAGGGAACTTTCATCAGCCAGGCCCGGGTAGCGGTTTTTCATCGCCACGATCAGCGCGCCAGCGTCTTTCGCCTTGGCAGTTTCGATATCGAAATCGCGGATGTATTGCGCCGTAAAACGCACGGCTTCCAGCGAACGGCTGCTGGTGCCCAGGTAATGGCCAGGAACCACGGTCCGCGGTAGCAGCGCCTCAATGCGCTTCAACGTAGCGAGCCAGTCGAAATGGGACTTGGCGGACTGGGTATCAGCCATCCACACATGAATATGCTCGGACACCACAACGCCTCCAATCACCGCTTTGATCGACGGGACCCACACAAAACTGCGATCCGGCTGTGGGCCGTCCAGGCCGATCACTTCAATGGGCTTGCCTTCAAGCATCAGGCGATTGCCTTCAAGCACGTGCGGTACCACCAGCCGCGCCGGTTTGTCGCTGCCCATCTGCGGGCCCCAATAGGCCAGCTTGGCGTCCATGGTCTGGCGGATGTGTTCGGCAGTGGCAGCCGAGGCGACCACCCTGGCCTGCGGAAACGCCTGGGTCAGGGTGTCGAGGCCAAAGTAATAGTCGGGGTCGCCGTGGCTGATGTAGATGGTGGTCAGTTGTTTGCCACCCGCGCGCACGCGCTGAACCAACTGTTCTGCCTGGGCCTTGCCGAACTGTGCGTCGATCAGGATGGCGTCCTTCTCGCCACTGACGATGACCGAACTGACCGGGAAGATTGCCTCATGCCCGGGGTTGTAGACCTCAAGCTGCAAAGGTTCAGCCGCCAGCGCCGGGACGCTCAAAGCCACACAGGCCAACAGGAGGCTACGTAAAGGGGTGAAAACAGACATGGGCACCGCCCCTGGAAAGGAAGAATGCCCCTAGCTTAGTTGCCCGATTCATCGCAAAAAATGCGATGCTGCAACATAGTTTGTTTCTGAAATCGGGCAAATCATGGACCGTCTGAACGCCATGCGCGTGTTCGTCACTGTTGTCGACCTGGGTAGCCAATCAGCAGCGGCGGATCACTTGCAACTCTCCCGCCCGGTGGTTTCGCGTTACCTGGCCGAGCTGGAAGACTGGGTGGGGGCTCGGCTGATGCAGCGCACCACCCGCAAGCTCAGCCTTACGGCTGCGGGCCTGCATACCCTGCCACGCTGCCGGCAACTGCTGGAGCTGGCCGGCGACTTGCAAGCAGCCGTGCGCCAGCCGGATGACGCCCCCCGTGGTGAACTGCGCATCAGCGTCAGTACATCTTTCGGCCAGGCGCAGTTGGTGGATGCCGTTGCCGAATATGTAAGGCGCTACCCCGCTGTGAACGTCGAACTGCAGATGCTCGATCGCACGGTCAACCTGGTGGATGAACGCATCGACCTGGCCATCCGTACCAGCAACGACCTGGACCCGAACCTGATTGCCCGCCGCCTGACGATATGCAGGTCAGCAATCTGCGCGGCACCCGCTTACCTGCAAGAACACGGCACGCCAAGGCAGGTTGAAGAATTAAGCGGGCACAATTGCCTGACCCATACCTACTTCGGTCACAGCCTGTGGCACTTCGAGGTGGATGGCCAACAGGTTGCTGTGCCGATCAAGGGCAATATCAGCGCCAATGAAGCGATGACCTTGCAGAAGGCGGCAATGGCAGGCGCTGGCATTGCCATGCTGCCGACGTATCAAGCCGCCGAAGCATTGCGCACCGGCGAGCTGGTGCGGTTGCTGCCCCATGCCAAGCCACGCGAGCTGAACCTGAATGCGGTGTATACGTCGCGCAAGCACATGCCCGCGACCTTGCGCAGCATGCTGGACTTCCTGGCTCAGCGCTTCACCGACGAACCTGAATGGGACAAGTAATGCCTCCCCCTTTCGCGTAGCTGGCCTATGCTTATGGTTATCACCTGTTGCACAACAGGAGGTCGGCACCATGAGCATCAGAACCAGGCGTTTTGCCATCGTCTTCGCCCTGATGGCCGTAGCGGGCTTGTACGGTTCAGCCTGCTGGCGGGTAGAGCTGCTGCGCAGCCAGCCCAGTTCCGCAGCCAGTTGCCAGCACGAGCACTGCGTCCCACAGAGCGCCACCTTGAGCGCCGTTCGTTGAGTTGAACGGCGCCAGGCCGGTTACTCCTCGACGCTCATGTATTCCTTGGCCCAGCGGATGTAATCCTCGGGCTGGGTGTAGGTGTGCGAGAGTTCGGTAGCACTAAGGTTTTCAGACTTGTTCTGCTGCCCGCGCTGCAGGCGCAGGCAATCGTAAGTGGCCTTGATCGCGGCAAAATAGGCGGCATGGCCATCAACCACCACACGCACGCCAAGGCGCGCCAAGCGCTCGTCGTCACGCAAGTTGGGGTTGCCGTAGGTCACCAGCATCAGCGGCACGGTCAAGTGCTCGGCAATCTGTTCCAGGTGCTCGAAGTCCTTCACACCCACCATGCAGATACCGTCGGCACCGGCCTTCTGGTAGCTCTGGGTACGTACGATGATTTCTTCGGTGCTCAGCACCCCGGCGTTGGTCCGGGCAATAATGGCCATCGACGAATCGACGCGCGCTTCCAGTGCAGCGCGAATCTTACCAACGCCCTCTTCGACCGAAATCAGGTCGGTGGACTTGCGCCCGAACTGTGCTGGCAGCAGCGTGTCTTCGATGGTCAGGCCCGCCACACCAGCGCGTTCCAGCTCGATGATCGTGCGCATCACATTAAGGGCGTTGCCATAGCCGTGGTCGGCATCGGCCAGTACCGGCAACTGGGCAACGCGGCCGATGCGGGTAGCCTGTTCGACGAATTCGCTGAGGGTGATGAGGGCGAAGTCGGGGGCTGCCAATACCTGCAACGAGGCGACCGAGCCACCTAGAATGCCGACTTCAAAGCCCAGGTCGGCGGCGATGCGCGCCGACATCGGGTCAAACACGGATGCGGTGTGATAGCAGGAACCTGAAGCGAGCAGCTCGCGGAAGGCAAAACGCAGATCTTGATGGGAAGCCTTGGGCATGATCACTCCGCTTATATATATGTAGAAACTGAACGGTTGCTACCGACCCCTGAATCGGGTCTACCTGACCTGTTCCAACCGTCGCCATCTGGGCGGTCATGCTCGACATGCAGGCAGAGGAATAAAAGGTGTGGGATACAGCGCCAGGAAAACCTGCGGCAATTTGCTGCACCATGCTGGTGCAAGCCGCGGTATTCAGCTGCTGTGGCATACCAACGATATCACGCAGCCATGTACCGCTGGATGAATGTGCCAATGCCGATCTTGCATAGGGGATGCAGATAGTACATAGGAAGCTACCTAACTCGGGTTACAATTTGTGGCATTGATCGTGTGTGCGCCGATGATTAGCACATGCAACTGCCATACCCAGCCAAGGTGCATCCGTGACCGCCGCCCTGCCCCCCATAGCCCTGCGCAACGTTTTGATCGCCCTGATGCTGGCAATCTTCCTTGGCGCGCTCGACCAGACCATCGTCGCCGTTTCACTGCCGGCCATCTCCGCTCGATTCAACGATGTGGGTTTACTGGCCTGGATCATCTCCGGGTACATGGTGGCAATGACCATCGCCGTGCCGATCTACGGCAAGCTGGGTGACCTGTACGGGCGTCGGCGCATGATCCTCACCGGCATCAGCGTGTTCACGCTGGCCTCGATCGCCTGCGCCCTGGCCCAGGACATGCAACAACTGGTTATTGCCAGAGTGCTGCAGGGCATTGGCGCAGGTGGCATGGTTTCGGTAAGCCAGGCGATCATCGGTGACTTCGTGCCACCGCGCGAACGGGGCCGCTACCAGGGATACTTCAGCAGCATGTACGCGGTGGCCAGCGTGGCCGGCCCGGTACTGGGCGGATGGTTGACCGAATACCTGTCCTGGCGCTGGGTGTTCTGGATCAACGTACCTCTGGGGCTGATCGCACTGTGGGCTATTCGTCGCGCGTTGGCGGGCATGCCGGTACAACGTCGCCAAGCAAATGTGGATTACCTGGGTGCCGTGCTGTTGATTCTCGGCTTGGGTAGCCTGCTGCTCGGCATCACGCTGGTCGGGCAAGGCCAGGCATGGAGCGCACCGGCTGTGCTCACCCTGTTTGCCTGTGCCGGCCTCGGCGTGGCCTTGTTCATCGCACATGAACGGCGCTGCCAAGAGCCATTGCTGCCCATGGGGCTGTTCGGCAACCGCGTGGCGGTGCTGTGCTGGGTGACCATCTTCTTCGCCAGCTTTCAGTCGATTTCACTCACCATGCTGATGCCTTTGCGTTACCAGGGCATTACCGGCGCGGGCGCCGACAGCGCCGCGTTGCACCTTCTGCCACTGGCCATCGGCCTACCCATAGGCGCATTCACCGGCGGGCGCATGACCAGCTTCACCGGCCGCTTCAAACCACAGATTCTGGCCGGGGCAATCCTGATGCCACTGGCCATCTTCGGCATGGCCTGCACACCACCACAATCCACGCTGCTCAGTGGCCTGTTCATGCTACTAACCGGTATTGCCTGTGGTTTGCAGTTCCCGACGTCACTGGTCGGCACACAAAGCGCTGTAGACATCAAAGACATCGGCGTTGCCACCAGCACCACCAACCTGTTCCGCTCACTTGGCGGTGCGATGGGGGTGGCGTGCATGTCCAGCCTGTTGCTGGCGCTCTTGCATCAAGGCGGGTTTGAACTGATGGGTAACCCGTTGCTGGGCAGTTTGCAGGCAGGTGAACCGGACCCACTGACGCAGGCTCGTTTGCTCGAAACGTTCCGCCACCTGCTGCTGGGTAGCGCCGTGATTGCCCTGATGGGGCTTGTGGCCGCACTGGTGCTGCCGGACAGGCAGTTGCGTGGCCGTTAACCTGTGGGAGCGGCCTCGTGTCGCGAAAGGGCTGCGAAGCAGCCCCGGCAATTACTGTTGCGAAGCCGCAATCCTGGGGCCGCTTCGCAGCCCTTTCCGACCGGTCCGGCGCCCCGGCAAGGCCGCTCCTACAAACAGCAGCTCAGGCCAGCGGGGCTTAATGCACTGTTAATACAAAGGGAAAACACTCCCTCACAATCCTTAACAAAGTGTCATTTGCGCAATGCAGGGCTCAAGCGCAGCATATCCAGCCCGGTGTCGACCCATTTTTCGGCATCGCGTAACAGTTCGAAACTGTCCGGCAGCAGCAACCAGCGCCCGATCAGGCCATCCACATAGGCAAACAAGGCCACGGCCGCACGCTCTACATCAAGCTCCGCAGGCAACTGGCCGCGGCGCACGGCATTGGCCAACGCCAGGACAATGCTCTCATGGCAGTCCACCACTGCGCCCTGGCGCTGCTGGCGGATTTCACACATGTCATCGGTGAACTCGCACTTGTGATGCAGGATTTCATTGATACGCCGGGTACGGGCGTCCAGCACCAGCTCGTTGAACACCTGCAGAAGCAGCTTGCGCATGCAGCCCAGCGGGTCCAGTTCGTCCTCGCTCTCGCTGGCGCGTGCCAGGTGGTCATGGGTTTCGTGCAGGCTGTCCAGCAGTGCCTGCACCAGTTCCGCCTTGTTGTTGAAGTGCCAGTAGATCGCCCCACGGGTCACGCCCGCCAGTTCGGCGATGTCGGCCAGGGTGGTTCGCGCAACTCCGCGCTTGTAGAAGGCCCGTTCCGCTGCCTCGATAATCTGGGCGCGGGTTTCCTGGGCTTCTTCTTTGGTTCGACGGACCATGGCAGTACAACCTCATCTGGGCCCGCATGCACGCCGCTGCGGGGAAATCGCCGGGTTCACCTCTGCAGGGTGACTGCCGGATGGGCAAATCAAGGGCTGTGGTAGTAACCAGGTACCACCCAGCGGTATTTACAAACAACCGTGAATGTAAGTATATTCGTTAGTAAGCTATTTATCCACACGGATAGATATTTTTCTGACAAGACTCTTCCACTACTCTTGAGCAACTCCCAGCTCTAGCGACCCGAGGATCCTCATGCAATTCAAGCCAGCCGTTACCGCTCTGGTTTCCGCCGTCGCCCTGGCAACCCTGCTAAGTGGCTGCAAGAAAGAAGAAGCCGCGCCCGCAGCGCAGGCTCCTCTGGTCGGCGTCGTGACCCTGCAACCGCAAGCCTTCACCCTGACCTCGGAACTGCCAGGGCGTACCAGTGCCTATCGCGTGGCCGAAGTGCGCCCGCAGGTCAATGGCATCATCCTCAAGCGCCTGTTCAAGGAAGGCAGCGAGGTCAAGGAAGGCCAGCAGCTCTACCAGATCGACCCGGCCGTTTACGAAGCCACCCTGGCAAACGCCCAGGCCAACCTGCAGGCTACTCGCTCGCTGGCCGAACGCTACAAGCAACTGATCGACGAGCAGGCCGTGTCGAAGCAGGAATACGACGACGCCAATGCCAAACGATTGCAGGCAGAGGCATCGCTCAAGAGCGCTCAGATCGACCTGCGCTACACCAAGGTCCTGGCACCGATCAGCGGCCGCATTGGCCGTTCTTCGTTCACCGAAGGTGCGCTGGTGAGCAACGGCCAGACCAACGCCATGGCCACCATCCAGCAGCTCGACCCGATCTACGTCGACGTTACCCAGTCCACCGCCGAGTTGCTCAAGCTGCGCCGTGACCTGGAAAGCGGCCAACTGCAGAAAGCCGGCGCCAACGCCGCCTCGGTGCAACTGGTGCTGGAAGATGGCAGCCTGTTCAAAGGTGAAGGCCGCCTGGAGTTCTCCGAAGTGGCAGTCGATGAGACCACCGGTTCCGTCACCCTGCGCGCCATCTTCCCCAACCCCGATCACACCCTGCTGCCAGGCATGTTCGTGCATGCGCGCCTGAAGGCCGGGGTCAACAGCAACGCGATCCTGGCCCCGCAACAGGGCGTGACCCGCGACCTCAAAGGCGCGCCGACCGCACTGGTGGTCAACCAGGAAAACAAGGTCGAACTGCGCCAGCTCAAGGCCAGCCGCACCCTGGGCAGCGACTGGCTGATCGAGGAAGGCCTGAACGCGGGTGACCGCCTTATCACCGAGGGCCTGCAGTACGTGCGTCCGGGTGTGGAAGTGAAAGTCAGCGACGCCACCAACGTGAAAAAGCCGGGCAACCCTGACCAGGCCAACGCGGCCAAAGCAGACGCCAAAGCGGAGTAAACCATGTCGAAGTTCTTTATCGATCGCCCGATCTTCGCTTGGGTGATCGCCTTGGTGATCATGCTGGTCGGCGCCTTGTCGATCCTGAAGCTACCGATCAACCAGTACCCGAGCATTGCCCCACCGGCCATCGCCATCGCCGTGACCTACCCGGGCGCCTCGGCGCAAACCGTGCAGGACACCGTGGTGCAGGTGATCGAGCAGCAGCTCAACGGTATCGACAACCTGCGTTATGTGTCTTCGGAGTCCAACTCCGACGGCAGCATGACCATCACCGCCACCTTCGAGCAGGGCACCAACCCTGATACCGCGCAGGTGCAGGTGCAGAACAAGCTCAACCTGGCCACCCCACTGCTGCCGCAAGAAGTGCAGCAGCAAGGTATCCGCGTCACCAAGGCAGTGAAGAACTTCCTGCTGGTGATTGGCCTGGTGTCTGAAGACGGCAGCATGACCAAGGACGACTTGGCCAACTACATCGTCTCGAACATGCAGGACCCTATCTCGCGCACCGCCGGTGTGGGTGACTTCCAGGTGTTCGGTGCCCAGTACGCCATGCGTATCTGGCTCGATCCGGCCAAGCTGAACAAGTTCCAGCTGACCCCGGTTGACGTCAAGACCGCCGTCGCCGCACAGAACGTGCAGGTGTCGTCCGGCCAGCTCGGCGGCCTGCCCGCCATGCCAGGCACCCAGCTGAACGCCACCATCATCGGCAAGACCCGCCTGCAAACCGCCGAGCAGTTCGAAAAGATTCTGCTCAAGGTCAACAGCGACGGCTCGCAAGTACGCTTGGGTGATGTGGCCCAAGTGGGCCTGGGCGGTGAAAACTACGCGGTCAGCGCCCAGTTCAACGGCAAGCCGGCCTCGGGCCTTGCGGTCAAGCTGGCGACCGGCGCCAACGCACTGGACACCGCCAAGGCGCTGCGCCAGACCATCAGCGACCTGGAGCCGTTCTTCCCGCCAGGGGTCAAGGCGGTATTCCCGTATGACACCACCCCAGTGGTCACCGAATCGATCAGCGGGGTAATCCACACCCTGATCGAAGCCGTGGTGCTGGTGTTCCTGGTGATGTACCTGTTCCTGCAGAACTTCCGCGCCACCATCATCACCACCATGACCGTACCGGTGGTGTTGCTGGGTACCTTCGGCATCCTGGCCGCTGCGGGCTTCAGCATCAACACCCTGACCATGTTCGCCATGGTACTGGCCATCGGCTTGCTGGTGGACGACGCCATCGTCGTGGTGGAGAACGTCGAGCGGGTGATGTCCGAAGAAGGGTTACCCCCCAAAGAGGCCACCAAGCGCTCCATGGAACAGATCCAGGGTGCGCTGGTGGGTATTGCCCTGGTGCTGTCGGCGGTACTGCTGCCAATGGCGTTCTTCGGTGGCTCCACGGGTGTGATCTACCGGCAGTTCTCCATCACCATTGTGTCGGCGATGGGCCTGTCGGTACTGGTTGCCCTGATCTTCACCCCGGCGCTGTGCGCCACCATGCTCAAGCCGCTGAAGAAGGGCGAGCACCATGTGGCCAAGCGTGGCTTCTTCGGCTGGTTCAACCGTAACTTCGACCGCAGCGTCGTAGGCTACGAACGCAGCGTCGGCACCATTCTGCGCAACAAGGTGCCGTTCCTGCTGGCCTACGCCCTGATCGTTGTCGGCATGATCTGGCTGTTCGCCCGCATCCCGACCGCGTTCCTGCCCGAGGAAGACCAAGGCGTACTGTTCGCCCAGGTACAGACCCCGGCTGGCTCCAGTGCCGAGCGCACCCAGGTGGTGGTCGACCAGATGCGTGAGTACCTGCTCAGCGAAGAGTCCGACACGGTAGCTTCGGTATTCACCGTGAACGGCTTCAACTTTGCCGGCCGTGGCCAGAGCTCGGGTATGGCGTTCATCATGCTCAAACCATGGGGCGAGCGCTCCAAGGAAAACAGCGTGTTCGCCCTGGCCCAGCGTGCCCAGCAGCACTTCTTCACCTTCCGCGATGCGATGGTGTTCGCCTTCGCCCCGCCTGCGGTACTGGAGCTGGGTAACGCCACCGGCTTCGACGTGTTCCTGCAGGACCGCGGCGGTGTCGGCCACGCCAAGCTGATGGAAGCGCGCAACCAGTTCCTGGCCAAGGCAGCGCAAAGCAAGATTCTGACCGCCGTGCGCCCGAACGGCCTGAACGATGAGCCGCAGTACCAGCTGACCATCGATGACGAACGTGCCAGCGCCCTTGGCGTGACCATTTCGGACATCAACAACACCCTGTCGATTGCGCTGGGTGCCAGCTACGTCAACGACTTCATCGACCGTGGCCGGGTCAAGAAGGTGTACATCCAGGGTGAACCCAACTCGCGGATGAGCCCGGAAGACCTGCAGAAGTGGTACGTACGTAACGGCGCTGGCGAAATGGTGCCATTCTCCTCCTTCGCCAAAGGTGAGTGGAGCTACGGTTCGCCGAAGTTGTCCCGCTACAACGGCGTTGAAGCGATGGAAATCCTCGGTGCGCCAGCCCCTGGCTACAGTACCGGTGAAGCCATGGCCGAAGTCGAGCGCATCGCGGGCGAACTGCCGGCAGGTATCGGCTACTCCTGGACCGGCATGTCCTACGAGGAAAAACTCTCCGGCTCGCAAATGCCGGCGCTGTTCGCCCTCTCGGTACTGTTCGTGTTCCTGTGCCTGGCAGCCCTGTACGAAAGCTGGTCGATCCCGATCGCCGTCGTGCTGGTAGTGCCACTGGGGATTATCGGTGCGCTGCTCGCCACCAGCTTGCGCGGGTTGTCCAACGACGTGTACTTCCTGGTCGGCCTGTTGACCACCATCGGCCTGGCGGCGAAAAACGCCATCCTGATCGTGGAATTCGCCAAGGAACTGCACGAGCAGGGCCGCAGCCTGTATGACGCCGCCATCGAGGCGTGCCGCATGCGTCTGCGCCCGATCATCATGACCTCGCTGGCGTTCATCCTCGGCGTGGTACCGTTGACTATCGCCAGCGGCGCGGGCGCCGGCAGCCAGCATGCCATCGGCACCGGCGTGATCGGCGGCATGATCAGCGCCACCGTGTTGGCCATCTTCTGGGTACCGCTATTCTTCGTCGCAGTGTCGTCGCTGTTCGGCAGCAAAGAGCCGGAAAAAGACGCCACCCCTGAAACTCCACGTTATGAGGCTGGGCAATGACCAAGTCTTTGTTGTCCCTGGCGGTAACCGCTTTCATTCTTGGCGGCTGCTCGCTGATCCCTGATTACCAGACCCCGGAATCGCCGGTGGCAGCGCAGTGGCCGCAAGGCCCTGCGTACTCGCCGGCCCAGGCGGCCGACGTGGCAGCCGCAGAACAGGGCTGGCGCCAGTTCTTCCATGACCCGGCGCTGCAGCAATTGATCCAGACTTCGCTGGAAAACAACCGCGACCTGCGCGTGGCGGCGTTGAACATCGACGCCTACCGCGCCCAGTACCGTATCCAGCGGGCAGACCTGTTCCCGGCGGTTTCGGCCACTGGCAGCGGCAGCCGCCAGCGGGTGCCAGCAAACATGTCGACCAGCGGCGAAGCCGGCATCACCAGCCAGTATTCTGCCACCCTGGGCGTCAGCGCTTACGAGCTGGACCTGTTCGGCCGGGTACGCAGCCTGACCGAACAGGCCCTGGAAACCTACCTGTCCAGCGAGCAGGCGCGCCGCTCCACGCAGATCGCCCTGGTGGCCAGCGTGGCCAACGCCTACTACACGTGGCAGGCCGACCAGGCGCTGTTCAAGCTGACCGAAGACACACTGAAAACCTACGAGGAAAGCTACAACCTCACCCGCCGCAGCAATGAGGTGGGGGTGGCTTCGGCACTCGACGTCAGCCAGGCGCGCACCGCCGTGGAAGGCGCGCGGGTCAAGTACTCGCAGTACCAGCGCCTGGTCGCCCAGGACGCCAATAGCCTGGCTGTACTGCTCGGCACCGGCATCCCGGCCAACCTGCCACAAGCGCTGAAGCTCGATGCCGACCAGTTGGCGGAAGTGCCAGCCGGCCTGCCATCGGACGTGCTCCAGCGCCGCCCGGACATCCAGGAAGCCGAACACCTGCTCAAGGCCGCCAACGCCAACATCGGCGCGGCCCGCGCAGCGTTCTTCCCGAGCATCAGCCTGACCGCCAATGCCGGTAGCCTGAGCCCCGACATGGGCCACCTGTTCGCAGGCGGCCAGGGCACCTGGCTGTTCCAGCCGCAGATCAACCTGCCGATCTTCAATGCAGGCAGCCTGAAGGCCAGCCTGGACTACTCGAAGATCCAGAAGGACATCAACGTCGCCAAGTACGAAAAAACCATCCAGACCGCCTTCCAGGAAGTCTCCGATGGCCTGACGGCGCGCAAAACCTTCGAAGAGCAGCTGCAGGCGCAACGCGACCTGGTGCAGGCGAACCAGGACTACTACCGCCTGGCCGAACGCCGCTACCGCATCGGCATCGACAGCAACCTGACCTTCCTTGATGCCCAACGCAACCTGTTCAGCGCCCAGCAGTCGCTGATCACCGACCGCCTTTCGCAGCTGACCAGCGAGGTCAACCTGTACAAGGCACTCGGCGGTGGCTGGTACGAGCAAACCGGGCAGGCCAATCAGCAAACCGCCAAACGCTGATCGCCTGTAGGAGCGGCCTTGTGTCGCGAAAGGGCTGCGTAGCAGCCCCAAGATTGCAGCTTCGCGGCTGAAATTGCCGGGGCTGCTACGCAGCCCGTTCGCGACACAAGGCCGCTCCTACACACAGTTAACTCCGGTTAACTGCTTGGAACATTCCGTTCGATTATCGCCCCCTTCCGTTTGCGGCGAATTGCCTCACCCCTTGCCAACACCGCACCATCCTCCTCGCAACGTTGCACAGTTCATCACAAAAAAGACCCGCGCCTGCAGGCCGCATCCTGCAGCAGACCGGCTCGCCCATAAAAACAAGAGATCCACGACAGATGAGCACTTCGCAACCCGCACGCCAGCTGCTGCCCGGCCTGTTGGCCATGTCCTGCGCCTTGCCCGTATTCGCCGCCGACGGCGGGTTCATGGAGGACGCCAAGGCTACCCTCAACCTGCGCAACTTCTACATCAACCGCAATTTCGTCGACCCGGCCCACTCCCAGGCCAAGGGCGAAGAATGGACCCAAAGCTTCATCCTCGATGCACGCTCCGGCTTTACCCAAGGCACGGTAGGTTTCGGCGTGGACGTGCTGGGCCTGTACTCGGTCAAGCTCGACGGCGGCAAAGGCACCACCAATACTCACCTGCTGCCGGTGCACGACGACGGCCGCCCCGCCGACGACTTCGGCCGCCTGGGTGTCGCCTTGAAGGCCAAGCTGTCGCAAACCGAGCTGAAAGTCGGCGAATGGATGCCCGTGCTGCCGATCCTGCGCTCCGACGACGGCCGCTCGCTGCCACAAACCTTCCGCGGCGGTCAGCTCACCTCAAAGGAAGTCGACGGCCTTACCCTTTACGCCGGCCAGTTCCGTGGCAACAGCCCGCGCAACGACGCCAGCATGGAAGACATGTCACTCAACGGCCGTGCGGCCTTTACCTCCGACCGCTTCAACTTCGGCGGCGGTGAATACACCTTCAACGACAAGCGCACGATGATTGGCCTGTGGGATGCCCAGCTCAAGGACATCTACCGCCAGCAATACATCAACCTCGTGCACAGCCAACCCCTTGGCGAGTGGACCCTCGGCGCCAACCTCGGCTATTTCATCGGCAAGGAAGACGGTGCCGAACGTGCTGGCGAACTCGACAACCGCACCGCCTCGGCGATGCTGTCGGCGCGCTACAAGGGCAACACGTTCTACGTTGGCCTGCAGAAGGTCAGTGGCGACGATGCCTGGCTGCGGGTCAACGGCACCAGCGGCGGTACCCTGGCCAACGACAGCTATAACTCCAGCTTCGATAATGCCAAGGAACGTTCATGGCAGGTGCGCCATGACTTCAACTTCGTCAGTGTCGGCATCCCGGGGCTGACCCTGATGAACCGCTACATCAAGGGCGACAATGTCACCTCGGGCAGCATCGACGATGGCAAGGAGTGGGCGCGGGAAACCGAGCTGGCATACGTGGTGCAATCGGGAACGTTCAAAGACTTGTCCATGAAATGGCGCAACTCGACCATGCGCCGGGATTTCAGCACCAATTCGTTTGATGAGAACCGGTTGATTGTGAGTTACCCGCTGAATCTGCTTTGAGCAGGCCCGGCCTCATCGCGGATAAATCCGCTCCTACAAACGACGCACCTGTAGGAGCGGATTTATCCGCGAGTGGCCAGCGGCTCATTATATTCTTAAAAGAAATAAGCAAATCAAAAATCATGCATTGACGGAATATAACCGACCCGCTTAAATCGACCCCTGTCCCCCGCCGCAGAGCCTCGACATGGACCTTCGCCAACTGCGCTACTTCATCGCCCTCACCGAATACCGCAGTTTCGTCCGCGCCGCCGAAGCCATGGGCATCACCCAACCCGCCTTCAGCCGCGCCATCCAAAGCCTCGAACAGAACTTCGGCTGCCCCCTCGTCGACCGCGCCAGCAAAGCCCTGCCGCCCACCCCCGAAGGACTCGTGGTTCTGCAGCACGCCCGTCGGCTAGTGCAAGGGGCCGCGCAGCTAAGCAACGACGTGCTGCAAATGACCAAGCTTGACGCCGGTGAACTGCATTTCGGCAGCGGCCCGGCCCTGGCCGTGCAATTGGTCCCGGATGCTTTGCGGCATTTCATGGATACCCACCCCGGCATCCGCACCGCCCTGCTGGTAGACAATGCCGAACGCCTCGGCCAGGCCCTGCGCCGCGAACAAATCGAATTTTTTGTCGACGACATACGCCCGTTCGAAGCCGACCCTAATTTTCACACCACCCCCCTCACCCCGCGCCCCGGCCTGTTCTTCTGCCGCCCCGGCCACCCGCTGCTGGCCAAGGACAGCCTCTCGACCAACGACCTGTTCGCCTACCCGCTGGCCAGCGCCCTGCTCGCCCCCGGCGTGCGCAAACGCCTGGCCAACCTGAGCGGTCGCAGTGACTTCACGCCACACCTTCAGACTGAGCACCTGCCCGTATTGCTCAATGTGGTGCAAAGCACCAATGCCATCGGCACCGCCAGCGAAGAAGCAGTCGCCCAAGAGCTGGCCGCTGGCGCCCTGGTGCGCCTGCATTGGCGCAACCTGCCGCCGGCACTGGATGTGCTCAGCGTGCGTTGTGGGGTAATCAGCCGCAGCGGTTATCGCCTGTCGCCTGCGGCTCGGGCGATGATCCAGACCCTGACCGAACTGGATGCGCCAAAGCGAACAGCTGCCATTCGCTGAAATGATGGTGGTGGTGGCAACAGGCTATTCTGATCATTATCAATGAAGACCTTGCCTACGCCGGCCACACAGGGAGGAACAACAATGAAAAACCTCGTCGACCACCTGAGCCAGTACGCCAATTACCACCGCGACCCACGCAACATCGCCACCCACTTTGTGGGCATCCCGCTAATCGTGGTGGCCGTGACCATCCTGTTGTCGCGCCCCGGTTGGGAGCTGGGCGGCGCTTGGCTCTCGCCGGCGCTGATCGCGGCAGCGGCATCGGTGTGGTTCTACCTACGCCTGGACCTGCGCTTCGGCCTGGTCATGGGGTTGCTGCTAGGGCTTTGCCTGTGGGTTGGCCAGGTATTGGCCATGCAGAGCACCGCATTGTGGCTGAGTGCCGGGTTGGGTGCATTCGTGGTGGGCTGGATCATCCAGTTTGTGGGGCATTACTACGAAGGGCGCAAGCCAGCGTTCGTCGATGATGTGAGCGGGTTGATCATCGGGCCGCTGTTTGTCGTGGCGGAAGCTGCATTCATGCTGGGGCTGTGCCCGGAACTGAAGCGTGCGGTGGAGGCTAATGCGGGGCCAGTTGCCATACGCGCCCTGTAGGAGCGGCCTTGTGTCGCGAAAGGGTCGCGAAGCGGCCCCACGATTTCAGCTTTCGCAGCCAATATTGCTGGGGCCGCTTTGCGGCCCTTTCGCGACACAAGGCCGCTCCTACACGAGCGTGCGGAATGCTTAGGCCCGCGACTCTACACCCAACTCATCCCACACCGACTCCGCCAGGTGGAACGTGGCATTGGCCGCGGGAATGCCGCAGTAAATCGCACT
Source organism: Pseudomonas sp. PSKL.D1 (assembly GCF_028898945.1). NCBI lineage: Bacteria > Pseudomonadati > Pseudomonadota > Gammaproteobacteria > Pseudomonadales > Pseudomonadaceae > Pseudomonas > Pseudomonas sp. PSKL.D1. The sequence goes on along the minus strand of NZ_CP118607.1, from coordinate 1,122,448 downwards.
CTGCATCAGCACTTCCTTGATCTCGTCGCGGGTCACGCCATTGTTGGCCGCCGCACGCAGGTGCAGTTTCAGCTCGTCATTGCGGTTCATGCCGATCAGCATGGCAATGGTAATCAGGCTGCGGGTGTGCCGTGGCAGGCCAGGGCGGGTCCAGATATCACCCCAGGCATGCCGGGTGATCATTTCCTGAAACTCGCCATTGAAGTCGTTGAGCTTCTCCAGGCTGCGGTCCACATGGGCATCGCCCAGCACCGCGCGGCGTACCTGCATGCCGGCGTCGTAGCGTTGTTTCTCATCCATGGCGTTTTCCTCAGCGAGCCAGCAAAAAGTCGAGCACCCGGCGGCTGAATGCCTCGCCGATTTCGACGTTGGACAGGTGCGCTGCCGGGAATTCGGCATAGGTGGCACCGATGATACCGGCCTGCATGAAGCGGCCATGTTCCGGGGTGGTCACCACGTCTTCAGTACCGGCCACGATCAGGGTCGGCACCTGGATACGGCCCAACTGCTCACGGTAATCGGCATCGCGCACGGCAGCACAATTGGCCGCATAACCTTCAGGGCTGGTTTGCGCCAGCATCTGGCAGATGCGTTGGGCCTCTTGCGGCTGAGCCTCGGCAAACGCCGGGGTGAACCAGCGGGCGATGGAGGCATCGCGCAGGTCGACCATGGCTTGCTGGCCGCCTTTTAGCACGGTGTCGATGCGGGTATTCCACACCTCGTCATTGGCGATTTTCGCCGCTGTGTTGCACAGGGTCAGGCTGTGCAGGCGTGCGCCAGCGTTGATACCCAGCCACTGGCCGATCAGCCCGCCCATGGACAGGCCAACAAAGTGAGCGTGCTGGATGTCCAGGGCATCGAGCAGTGCCAGTACGTCCTGGCCCAGTTGTTCGATGCTGTAAGGGCCCGGGCTGACCAGCGAGGCGCCATGGCCACGGGTGTCGTAGCGCAGCACTCGGAAGTGCTCGCTCCACAGCGGAATCTGGCTGTCCCACATGCCCAGGTCGGTACCCAGCGAGTTGGACAACACCAGCACCGGGGCATCGGCCGGGCCGTCGAGTTGGTAGTTCAATACGCCATCGGCCAGTTGCAAGTGCGCCACAGCGGTCTCCTTCAGGCAGTGAAATGTTGATGTTCAGCCACGGCACGCGCCACCCAGACGCGGGCCTGGCCGAGGTAATGGGCCGGGTCGAGCAGGCGGTCCAACTCTTCGGCTGACAGTTCGGCGCTGACTTGCGGCTCGTCACCCAGCACTGCCCGCAGGTGGCGCTGCTCGGCTACGGCGCGCTGGCAGCATTGCTCCAGCAAGTGGTGGGCGCGGTCTCGGCCCAGGCGCTGGGCAAGCACGATGCTTACCGCCTCGGCCAGCACCAGGCCCTGGGTCAGGTCGAGGTTGCGGCGCATGCGCTCAGCGTCCACCTCCATGCCTTCGGCAATCACCTGGGCCTGGCGCAAGGCGCCGGAAACCAGGCAGCAGATGTCTGGCAGGGTTTCCCATTCGGCATGCCACAGGCCGAGGCTGCGCTCATGCTCCTGAGGCATGGCGGCAAACAGCGTCGACAGCAGGCCCGGCACACGGGTCGCGGCGCCGATCAGCACGGCTGCGCCCACCGGGTTGCGCTTGTGCGGCATGGTCGAAGAGCCGCCCTTGCCCGGCGCGGAAGGCTCGAACACCTCCCCCGCTTCGGTTTGCATCAGCAGGCTGATGTCACGGCCGAACTTGCCCAGGCTGCCGGCAACCAGCCCCAGTACCGAGGCGAACTCCACCAGGCGGTCCCGCTGGGTGTGCCAAGGCTGCTCGGGCAGGGTCAGCTTCAATTGTTCGGCAAGCGCTTCGGCCACCGGCAATGCCTTGCTGCCCAGCGCTGCCAGGCTGCCCGATGCGCCACCAAACTGCAGCACCAGCAAACGCGGGCGCAGTTCCTTCAGACGCTGGCGATGGCGCGTCAGCGCGCCAAGCACACTGGCAAGCTTCATGCCCAAAGTCACGGGCGTAGCGTGCTGCAGCCAGGTGCGGCCAACCAGCGGGGTATCAGCATGCATCAGCGCCTGTCGCGACAACGTGTCGGCCAGCTTCGCCAAATCCGCCTCGACCAGGTCCAGGGCATCGCGCAACTGCAAGACCAACCCGGTGTCCATCGCATCCTGGCTGGTAGCCCCAAGGTGCACATACCGCTCGGCCTCGGGCACGCCACTGGCGATTACCTTGCCCAGCGCCTTGACCATCGGGATCGCCGAATTGCCGGCAGTTGCGATGGCATCGGCCAACGCCCGCACGTCGTAGCGCTCGGCCTTGCACGCGGCTTCAATGGCGGCCACCGCACTGTGCGGCACCAGCCCGGCGCCAGCCTCGGCCCGGGCCAGGGCGGCTTCGAAGTCGAGCATGCCTTGCAGGCGGCCACGGTCAGAGAAGATCTCGCGCATGGCCGGGGCGGTGAAATAGGCGTCGAACAGCTGGTTGGTCATGCCACGTCCTTAATTGTCGTGATGCAGATACGCGGCCTGCTTCGGCAAACGCAGGCTGAACAGGAAGGCGATTGCCATCATCGCTGTCACGTACCAGTAGAAGGTGTTCTCCATGCCCATGGTTTTCAAGCCCAGTGCCACGTATTCGGCAGAACCGCCAAACGCCGCGTTCGCCACGGCATAGGCCAGGCCAACACCCAGCGCACGTACCTGAGGCGGGAACATCTCGGCTTTCACCAGGCCGCTGATGGAGGTGTAGAAACTGACGATGCACAAGGCCACGGACACCAGCACAAACGCCATGAACGGGCTGCTCACGGTTTTCAGCGCCATCAGCAGGGGCACGGTGAACAGGGTACCCAAAGCACCGAACAGCAGCATCGAATTACGCCGCCCGATGCGATCGGACAACATGCCGAAGAACGGCTGCATCACCATGAACAGGAACAATGCACCCGTCATCACATAGCTGGCGTTCTTGGCCGTCATGCCGGCGGTATTGACCAGGTACTTCTGCATGTAGGTGGTGAACGTGTAGAAAATCAGCGAGCCGCCGGCGGTGTAACCCAGCACGGTGATGAACGCCGCAGCGTGGTGGCGGAACAGGCCCTTGATGGTGCCCGCTTCCTTGTCATTGCGGGTTTCGGCGCTGCTGGTTTCATGCAGCGAACGGCGCAGCATCAGCGAGATAAGCGCGGCAATCGCACCTACCACGAACGGAATGCGCCAGCCCCAGGCACGCAGCTCATCTTCAGTGAGCAGTTGTTGCAGGATCACCACCACCAGCACGGCAAGCAACTGGCCACCAATCAGGGTGACGTACTGGAACGACGCAAAGAAACCGCGCTGGCCGCGCAAGGCCACCTCACTCATATAAGTGGCGGTAGTGCCATACTCGCCACCCACCGACAGGCCCTGAATCAGGCGTGCAAGCAACAGCAGGGCCGGTGCCCAGGTACCGATGCTGCTGTAGGTGGGCAGGCAGGCGATCATCAGGGAGCCGAAGCACATCATCAGCACCGAGATCATCAGGGAATTCTTGCGACCGTGGCGGTCGGCCAGGCGGCCGAAGATCCAGCCACCGATCGGGCGCATCAAAAAGCCCGCGGCGAACACGCCAGCCGTGTTGAGCAACTGCACGGTAGGGTCGTCGGAGGGGAAGAAAGCCGGGGCAAAGTAGATGGCGCAGAAGGCGTAGACGTAGAAGTCGAACCATTCCACCAGGTTGCCGGATGAGGCACCGACGATGGCGAAAATGCGCTTACTGCGTTCTTCGCCGGTGTAATAGGCTGAGGTCATGGTGAGCTTACTCCAGGAGGGTCAACAGGTAATTCTAGACATACCTGGTAACACACTCGTTCCGCTTGCGGGGTGGCTATTGGCCTTAGGTCTGATGTGCCGGCCATTCGCGGACAAGTCCGCTCCTACACTCCAGGATGCGTGGTCCTGATGTGTAGGAGCGGATTTATCCGCGAGAGGCCGGTACAGGTCAAACCCGCTCGATGGCCAACGCCAACCCCTGGCCAACCCCGACACACATCGTCGCCAGGCCCTTACGCCCGCCGCTCTTTTCCAACTGATGCAATGCCGTCAGCACCAGACGCGCGCCGCTCATGCCCAACGGGTGGCCCAAGGCAATCGCGCCACCGTTCGGGTTCACCTGCGGCGCATCATCGGCCACACCCAGCTCACGCAGCACGGCCAAACCTTGGCTGGCAAAGGCTTCGTTAAGCTCGATCACATCAAAATCGCTCACCGCCACACCCAAACGCTCGGTCAGCTTGCGCACCGCCGGCACCGGGCCAATACCCATTACGCGCGGCGCCACGCCGGCGCTGGCCATGCCCAGTACACGGGCACGCGGGGTCAGGCCGTGCTTTTTCACGGCCTCGGCCGAGGCCAGAATCAGCGCAGCAGCACCATCATTGACGCCGGAGGCGTTGCCTGCGGTGACGGTCTTGTCCGGGCCATTGACCGGCTTGAGCTTGGTCAATGCTTCCAGGGTGGTGTCCGGGCGCAGGTGCTCGTCACGTTCGACCACGGTTTCGCCCTTCTTGTGAGCGATACGCACCGGCACGATCTCTTCAGCGAAGAAGCCGGCAGCCTGGGCCGCGGCGGCCTTTTGCTGGCTGCGCACGGCGAACGCGTCCTGGTCAGCGCGGGAAACCTTGTAATCGTCGGCCACGTTGTCGGCGGTCTCCGGCATGGAGTCCACGCCATACTGGCTTTTCATCAGCGGGTTGATGAAACGCCAGCCGATGGTGGTGTCTTCAAGCTTCATGTTGCGCGAGTAGCCGCTCTCGGCCTTGCCCATCACGAACGGCGCACGCGACATCGACTCGACGCCACCGGCGATGGCCAGCTCCATTTCACCGCTGGCAATGGCGCGGAAGGCGGTGCCGATGGCATCCATGCCCGAAGCGCACAGGCGGTTGAGGGTTACGCCGGGGATGCTCTCGGGCAGGCCCGCCAGCAGCAGCGCCATGCGCGCCACGTTACGGTTGTCTTCACCGGCCTGGTTGGCGCAGCCGAAGAATACTTCGTCTACCTGGTCCCACTGCACGGTCGGGTTGCGCTCGATCAGCGCCTTCAACGGCACCGCCGCCAAGTCGTCGGCACGCACGCCGGCCAGGGCGCCGCCGAAGCGGCCAATCGGGGTGCGGATGGCGTCACAGATAAATACGTCGCGCATCAGGCTTCTCCAGCGACCTGGCCATGGGCCACGGCAGTGCGGGCTTCGAGGTCACGCAGGGCACCCAGTTCGACGTCGGTCGGTTCGCTGGTGGTCTGCACGTCGTCGGCAAAGCGGATGGCCCAGCCGGTAGCGGCAACGATCTGCTCGCGGGTCACACCCGGGTGGATCGAAGTCACCACAAACTCGTTGGTGCCGGCTTCCGGCTCCATGATGCACAGGTCGGTGATGATACCCACCGGCCCTTCGCCCGGCAGGCCCAGGCGTTTGCGCGAATCGCCGCCCTCGCCATGGCCAACCGAGGTAATGAAATCCAGCTTGTCGACGAAGGCACGGGTCGACTGCTTGAGGATGATCAGCACCTGCTTGGCGGAACCGGCGATTTCCGGCGCACCACCGGCACCCGGCAGGCGGGTTTTCGGTGCGAAGTAATCACCCACCACGGTGGTGTTGATGTTGCCAAAGCGGTCAACCTGCGCAGCGCCCAGGAAGCCCACGTCAATGCGGCCACCCTGCAGCCAGTAGCGGAAGATCTCGCCGGTCGGCACCACGGTGTCGGCGGTTTCGGCCAGCTCGCCGTCACCGATCGACAGCGGCAGCACGCTTGGCTTGGCGCCAATCGGGCCAGACTCGTAAATCAGCACCACATCGGGCGACGAGGTCAGGCGCGCCAGGTTGGCAGCCTTGGACGGCAGGCCGATACCCACGAAGCAGACTGCGCCGTTGCGCAGGCGACGAGCAGCGGCAACGGTCATCATTTCAGAGGTGGAGTAGCTCATTGTGCAGCCTCCGAGGTGCTGGCCAGCTTGGCCTTGAATTCATTGAAGTCGGCAGTGCCACGGATGTAGGTGTCGATCCAGGCGGTGAACGACTCGCGGTTGCGCGCAATCGGGTCCCAGTCCTGGTAGAAGCGGTTGTCGCGCTCGTAGTAGCCGTGGGCGTACGACGGGTGAGCACCACCCGGCACCAGGCAGACTGCGCTCAAGGCCCAGGTCGGCAGGACGCAGGCGTTCATCGGTGCCTGCAGGTCATCGACGATTTCCTCGACGGTGACGATGCAGCGTTTGGCCGCCAGGGCCGCTTCCTTTTGCACGCCGAGGATGCCCCACAGCAGCACGTTGCCTTTGCGGTCTGCCTTTTGCGCATGAATCACGGTAACGTCCGGGCGTACCGATGGCACTGCAGCCAGCACTTCACCGGTGAACGGGCAGGTGACGCTCTTGATCAGCGGGTTGACCTTTGGCAGGTCGGAGCCGGCATAAGCACGCAGCACCGCGAACGGCAGGCCGGAGGCACCGGCGACGTAGGCGTTGGCCAGGTCGGCATGGCTGTGCTCTTCGATTTCAATGGCGTGTGGCCACTTCTTTTCCACTGCATCGCGCAGGCGGTGCAGCGAACCGACACCAGGGTTACCGCCCCACGAGAAGATCAGCTTGCTGGCGCAGCCGGCACCGATCAACTGGTCGTAGATCAGGTCCGGGGTCATGCGCACGAGGGTCAGGTCGCGCTTGCCCTGACGGATGATCTCGTGGCCGGCGGCGGTCGGGATCAGGTGGGTGAAGCCTTCGAGGGCGACGGTATCGCCGTCCTGGATGAACTGCTTCACGGCTTCGTGAAGCGGGAGAATTGCAGCCATTTGGAGACTCCTGGTCAGGGTGCTTCGGTGAGCTCAGATTAAGGAGCCCCGGGTGGCCTTACAATCCGATAATCGACTATTCGTGCGATTATCGAACCATTTGTTGTTGAGCTATCCATGTGTAAATCGGGGCTGCAGCCCCTGTGGCAGCAGGCTTTAGCCTTGAATGGGCCGCCAAGCGGCCCCGGTTACTCAGGTCGCATCCGCGTGGCTGACCAACCCCTTCACAATTACGCCCACCGTCGCCAGTGCCGCAGGCACCAGCAAGGCCGTCAGCACCTGCTCGAAGTTCCAGCCCAAGCCCAGCAACGTCGCGCCACTCCAGGCACCCAGAATCGCGCCGAAGCGGCCGATGCCCAGCATCCACGATACGCCCGTGGCACGGCCTTGGGTCGGGTAGAAACGCGCCGCCAGCGACGGCATGGCCGACTGCGCACCGTTCACGCACATACCGGCAATCAGCACCAGTGTCGCCAGCAGCGTGATGTTGCCCAGGCTTTGCCCGACCGCGTAGGCAAAGACGCCGGCCAGCAAGTAGAAAATGCCGATGACCTTGTGCGGGTTGAAGCGGTCCATGGCCCACCCCACCGCCACCGCGCTGAGCACACCACCAAACTGGAACAACGCACCGATGAACGCGGCCTGCTCCATGCTCGCACCGCTGTCACGCATCAGCGTCGGCAGCCAGCTGGTCAGCAGGTAGACGATGACCAGGCCCATGAAGTAGGTCAGCCACAGCAACACCGTGCCCAGCCCGTAGGTGCCCGAGAAGATCACCGCAAACACGTTGCGGGCCGCCACGGCCTTTTGCTCCGGCACACTGAAGCTGGCAGCCTGGGCCACCACGGCCGGGGCGATCGGGGCCAGGGTCTTGCGTACCTTGTCTGTGCCCCGGTTGCGCACCACCAGGAAGCGCGCGGACTCCGGCAGCCAGATCATCAGCACCACCACCAGCATCAGTGGCAGCACACCACCAACCACCAGCAGGCTGTGCCAGCCATAGGCCGGGATCATCTTGGCAGACAGAAAGCCGCCACCGGCCATACCCAGGTTGAAGCCGCAGAACATGCTGGTCACCAGCAGCGACTTGAGGCGCTCGGGGGTGTATTCGGACAGCAATGTGGTGGCGTTGGGCATACCGGCGCCCAGCCCCAGGCCCGTCAGAAAGCGCAGAATCAGCAGTTGATCGACGTTGGTGGCATAAGCCGACGCCAAGCTGAAACCGCCGAATATCAGTACCGCCCCTACCAGTACACCTTTACGACCAAAACGGTCGGCCAACGGCCCGGAACCCAAGGCGCCAAACACCATACCGATCAACGCGGCACTCATTACCGGCCCAAGGCTTGCGCGATCAATGCCCCATTCCTGGGACAAGGCCGGCGCAATGAAGCCCATGGCGGCGGTGTCGAGGCCGTCGAGGAACACAATCAGGAAGCAGAGAATCACCACGCGCCATTGATAACGCGAAAGCGGTTGTTCATTGATGAACGACTGGACGTCGAGGTTGTTCCCGACAGTTTGCGGTTTGTTCATTGTTGTTATCCAGGTGATAGGCACGGTCAAGCCACTGCACGCAACGGCAGGTAAAGGCTCGGGGAGTTGGAGTGCGGCCGGGGGTCAGCCTGGATACAACGGTACTGCGTGCGGGTGCGGCCGCAGCAGGGAGGGAGCAGTGGTCATGATGCGTGCCTCTTATATGTTGTTCTTGTTCGGTCGGCAAAGCCGACCGTTACGAGAGACATTAATCAGCAGCGCAGGGTGGCGCAATTCGCCCGAAACGACACTGTGCGTTTATCGAACAGGATTCGGCACCCTGCCCGATAACAGTGCAAAGTCTCAGCCAAACAACTGGTGGCAGAGGTCTCGGCTGGCCGCCAACAGAATGGGCAGGAAACGCTGCTCCAACTCACTGCGGGTCACCCGGCCAACGTGCGTACTGACGTTCAACGCCGCCAGTACCTGCCCTGACGCATCGTAGATCGGCACGGCAATCGAGCGCAGGCCCTGCTCCAACTCCTGGTCCACCACGCACCAGCCTTGCGCACGCACTTGCTGAATGCAGGCGAACAACGAATCGGCGTCATGCAGGGTACGGCTGGTGCGTGCCTTGAGGTCGGCACGGTCCAGGTACTCGCGCAAGCTGGTGTCGTCCATGGCAGCCAGCAGAATGCGGCCCATCGATGTGCAATAAGCCGGGAGCCGCCCGCCCACCGACAAGTCGACCGAAATCAGCCGTTCGACAGTGGCAGAACGGGCGATATAAAGAATGTCGTCCCCTTCGAGGGTGGCCATGTTGGCCGCTTCGTGCAACTGGTCACTGATGCGGTCCAGATAAGGCTGAGCCGAAACGGCCAGAGGCGTGGACGACAGATAGGCGTGGCCCAGGGTCAACACTTTGGGCAGCAGCGAGTACGTGCGCCCATCGGTGGTGGCGTAACCCAGCTTGATCAGCGTATGCAGACAGCGGCGAACGGCAGCCCGGGGGATTTCGGTCCGGTGGCTGATCTGGGCGATGGTCAGGTGCCGCTTGCGCTCCTGAAATGCCTGGATCACCGCCAGCCCACGCGCCAGAGACGTCATGAAATCCGGGTCACCGGTGAAAGCCTGAATGCGCTTGGCTGGCGACGCCACGATCGGCGGCGCCAACGCAGGTGCACTCGGCCGAGCTGCGTCGGGGTTGGCGGTTTCAGGGGCCGGGTTTTGATCGCTCATCGCTCACCTCAAAAAAATCGCTGGCTCGTGCGATTATCGAACGAACGGCCGATAATCGCAATTGACCGCCGACAAATTTACTTATACCTTTCTCCTGCCACATGTGGCTTCTTTGGAGAGACTGGTCAGGTACCCACCGTAGAAGTCCCCAGGCAGCGGCCTCGCCCAGTGCGGGGCCGTTTTATTTCCCCTCCCCTTCCTCCTGAAACAACGTCGAACTTTGCACCTGCAGCAACTTTGACAAGTGATGTCAGGGTTGGGTAAATAACAAGGTTGCCCAATTTATCGATTGCTATAATCGGTTTTGCTGGCCCGGAACGATAATCCGGCAAAGGATGCCCGGCTCTACACTGTTCCGAATTCCAGCACGCAACTTGCACCGATCCATTACAACCCATTCAGGTACTACTGTGACGAAAGACGAACTGCGCGCGGAACTCGAGCGCCAGGCTGAACGTTACAAGGATGTTTACGGTGGCGAAGTCACCACTTATGCCGCCCAACCCGAGCCGGAACGCAAACCCTGGCGCAAACGTGCCACCGTTCAGGATCAAGCCTTCAGCCAGGAACTGGAAAAGATGGAAAAGGAATTGCGCGGCGAAGAACCCTGAGCCGTCGATTCACTGCCTTTGCGTCGCGGGCCGGGCGCCCCGACGCGGCTTATCGTTACCGTCAGGCTGACTATGAAATGGAATTACACAAATTTCATACAAGCGTTTGAATGACAAAGGCATCGCCTTTATTTCAGCATTTTGACGAAATTACTGCTTTTTGGTGATTTTTAAGGGAACTTTTTTACCCATTTCCACTCCCCTGATGCCCTGAGAGGCTGCTCACAAAGCTGCCATCGGTCAGCAGCAGGTGCATCGATTGCCAAGGTTTTCTGGCATAATCCGCCCCCCCTAAGACCGCCAGACAACCTTCATGATCGATTTATTCAGCGGACTGGATGCCTGGGTACTGGTGAGCCTGCTGCTCGCCCTGACCTTCGTGCTCGCCTTCGAGTTCATCAATGGCTTTCATGACACCGCCAACGCGGTAGCCACCGTCATCTATACCAAAGCCATGCCACCGCACTTGGCCGTGTTCTTCTCCGGGGTGTTCAACTTCCTCGGCGTACTGCTCGGCGGTGTCGGCGTGGCCTATGCCATCGTCCACCTGTTGCCGGTTGAACTGCTCATCAACGTGAACACCGGCCACGGCCTGGCCATGGTCTTCTCGTTGCTGGCTGCAGCCATCACCTGGAACCTGGGCACCTGGTACTTCGGCATTCCGGCCTCCAGCTCGCACACCCTGATCGGCTCGATCCTCGGTGTAGGCCTGGCCAATGCCCTGATCAACGACATCCCGCTGGGTGACGGCGTCAACTGGCAAAAGGCGATCGACATCGCCATGTCGCTGGTGGTCTCGCCAATGGCCGGCTTCGCAGTTGCCGCCCTGGTGCTGCTGGGCCTGAAATGGTGGCGCCCGCTGTCGAAGATGCACAAAACGCCTGAACAGCGCCGCAAGCTTGACGACAAGAAGCACCCGCCCTTCTGGAACCGCCTGGTACTGGTCATGTCGGCCATGGGCGTCAGCTTCGTGCATGGCTCCAACGATGGCCAGAAAGGCATCGGCCTGATCATGCTGGTACTGATCGGCATCGTCCCGGCCAAGTTCGTACTCGACCTGAACAGCACCACCTATCAGATCGAACGTACCCGCGACGCCACCACGCACTTGAGCCAGTTCTACCAGCGCAACGCCGCCACCCTGGGCGAGTTCCTGGCCCTGGGCAAGGCACAGCCAAGCGACCTGCCGGAACAGTTCAGCTGCAACCCGCACCAGACCGAGCCGACCATCGCCGCACTGCAAACCTCGCTGCAGGGCGTGACCGACTACCGCGACCTGAGTGCCGACAAGCGCGTGGAAGTACGCCGCTACCTGCTGTGCCTGGACGATACCGCCAAGAAAGTCGGCAAGCTGCCTGGCCTTGAAGCCCGCGAAAAAGCTGACCTAGAGAAGCTGCGCAAAGACCTCACCGCCACCACCGAGTACGCCCCGTTCTGGGTGATCGTTGCCGTTGCACTGGCCTTGGGCCTGGGCACCATGGTGGGCTGGAAGCGCGTAGTGCTGACAGTTGGCGAGAAGATCGGCAAGCAGGGCATGACCTATGCCCAGGGCATGTCGGCGCAGATCACCGCGGCGTGCGCCATCGGCATGGCCAACATCTTCGCCCTGCCGGTGTCGACCACCCATGTACTGTCGTCCGGCGTCGCCGGCACCATGGTCGCCAACAAGAGCGGCCTGCAAGGCGGCACGGTGAAGACCATCCTGCTGGCCTGGGTGCTGACCCTGCCTGCGTCGATGGGCCTGGCGGCTGGCCTGTTCTGGCTGGCGTCCAAGTTCATTGGCTAAACAAGAAAGGCGCCTACACGGCGCCTTTTTTAATCCCGACAGGACGACTCGCTCCTACAAGGCAACTACCGCTTCTTCCCGCCCAGTAACGAACCCATCAACCCGCGCACCAACTGCCGCCCCAACTGATTGGCCGCCTGGCGCACCGCCGATTTGATCGCCTGCCCCGCCGCGCTCTGCAAGAATTCCCCAGCCTTGTCCGCCAAGCTCTCTTCATCTGCCTTCGGAACCGGCACCGGCTCGACTGGCTCGCCCTTGCGCTGGGTCAGCATTTCATACGCGGATTCCCGATCAATCGGCTTGTCATAACGCCCCGCCAGTGGCGAGCGCGCAATCAAGGCAGCCCGCTCGGCCGCACTCAATGGCCCGATGCGCGATTGTGGCGGCGCGATCAGCACGCGCTGGACCATCGCCGGTGTACCTTTTTCTTCCAGCGTACCGACCAGCGCCTCGCCGATGCCGAGTTCGGTCAACACCGCCAAGGTATCGAACGCCGGGTTGGGCCGGAAGCCATCCGCCACCGCACGCAGCGATTTCTGCTCTTTGGCCGTGAATGCCCGCAACCCGTGCTGTATGCGCAGGCCCAGCTGGGCCAACACGCTATCAGGCAGATCACCCGGTGACTGGGTCACGAAATACACGCCCACACCCTTGGAGCGAATCAGCCGCACCACCTGCTCCAGCCGGTCCTGCAGGGCTTTTGGCGTGCCATTGAACAGCAAGTGCGCCTCATCAAAGAACAAGGCCAGCACCGGCTTGTCGGCATCACCCCGCTCCGGCAACTGCTCAAACAGCTCAGCCAGCAGCCACAACAGGAAGGTGGCGTAGACCTTCGGCGCGTCATGCACCAAGCGGCTGGCATCAAGCAGGTGGATGCGCCCGCGGCCATCGCTGTCCGGGCGCAGCAAGTCTTCCAGCTGCAGCGCGGGCTCACCAAACAAGGCCTCGGCACCCTGCTGCTCCAGCGTGGCCAGGCGGCGCAACAGCGCTTGGGTCGAGCCGCTGGTCATCAATGCACTGTCTTCACCGAGTAACTGCGGGTTGTCTTTAAGGTGCGCCAGCAGCGCCTTAAGGTCTTTCAGATCAAGCAGCAGCAACCCGTCACGATCCGCCACCTTGAAAGCGGCATACAGCGCCGCCTGCTGGCTGTCCGTCAATTCCAACAGGTTGCCCAGCAACAGCGGGCCCATTTCGCTTAGCGTTGTGCGCAAAGGGTGCCCGGACTGGCCGGCAACGTCCCACAGCGACACTGGGTAAGCCTTTGGTTGGTGCCCCAGCCAAGGCATGCCGGCAATGCGCTCGGCCACCTTGCCCTGCGGCGCCCCGGCCGCACCCAAGCCGCACAGGTCACCTTTGACGTCCGCTGCAAAAACCGCCACCCCGGCATCACTGAACACTTCAGCCAGGTGCTGCAAGGTCACGGTCTTGCCGGTGCCCGTCGCGCCAGCCACCAGACCGTGGCGGTTGGCCAGGCGCATGGCCTGCCCCACCGGTTGGCCATCCGTGCCAGCGCCTACAACTATGGTCGAAGATTCCGACATCACTTTAATCCTCTACTCAAGCTAAACCGCCTATCAGCCGATACTTCCTGAAGATACTCGCCTTGATAGACAGGAACACCCAAAAGGGACTTACGGGTTGTTGCACTGTTTTGCAGCTGTATAGGTGCGAACGCCCGATAAAAACCTTAGCGGAAACGATTACGCCATGAACAAAAGCCTGCGCTTCAGCCACAAGATTCTATTGGCCGCCTCATTGATCGTAATAGGCGCCTTCAGCCTGTTCACGCTCTATAACGACTATCTTCAGCGTAATGCGATTCGCGACAACCTGGAGAACTATCTGGCGGAAATGGGCGAGTCCACTTCCACCAACATTCGCAACCTGTTTGATGGCCGCATCAAGTTGGTGGAAAACCTGGCGCAAAACATTGCCCAGCAGCCTGCCAACGCCGAAACACTGATGGGGCAGAACGCGCTGATTTCCAGTTTCCTGACGGTGTACCTGGGCAAGGTGGACGGCAGCTTCAGCGTACGCCCCGATTCGAAAATGCCTGACGGCTACGACCCTCGTACCCGCCCTTGGTACAAAGACGGCATGAATGCCCAGGGCGTGATGCTGACAGAGCCTTATATCGACGTGACCACCAACAAGATGGTCATCGGTATCCTCGGCAAGGTATCGCCCAGCGTTGGCGTGGTGGGGGGAGACCTTGCCCTCGACGGCCTGGTGCAGATCATCAACTCGCTGAACTTCGGCGGCATGGGCTATGCCTTCCTGGTCAACGACCAAGGCAAGATCCTGGTGCACCCGGACAAAGACCTGGTCATGAAGTCGCTGTCGGACCAGTTCCCGCAGCACACACCGAAGCTGTCCGGCGAATTGACCGAAGTGCAGGTCAATGGCGAAACGCGGCTGCTCACCTTCACCCCGATCAAAGGCCTGCCGTCGGCCAACTGGTATATCGGCCTGTCAGTCGACAAAGACAAAGCCTTCGCCATGCTCAGCACCTTCCGCACTTCGGCAGTGATCGCAACAGCCGTGGCGGTGGTGATCATCATTGGCCTGCTCGGCCTGCTGATCCGCGTGCTGATGCAGCCCCTGCACACCATGACGCGCGCCATGGAAGACATCGCGCAGGGCGAAGGCGACCTGACCAAACGCCTGAACATTCACAACCACGATGAGTTCGGCATTCTCGGCAAAGCCTTCAACCGGTTCGTCGAGCGGATCCACGGCTCTATCCGCGAAGTATCCTCGGCTACCGAGCACGTCAATGAAGTGGCCCTGCGGGTGATCAGCGCATCGAACTCTTCGATGGCCAACTCCGACGAACAGGCCAACCGCACCAACAGCGTGGCCGCCGCCATCAACGAACTGGGCGCCGCCACGCAGGAAATTGCCGGCAACGCCGCCCAGGCATCCCAGCACGCCAGCTCGGCGCGCCTGCTCGCCGAGGAAGGCCAACAAGTCGTAACGCGCAACATCGAAGCCATGAACCGTTTGTCTGACCTGATCGTCAGCTCCAGCGCGCACATCGAGACCCTCAACAGCAAGACCGTGAACATCGGCCAGATCCTCGAAGTGATCACCAGTATTTCCCAGCAAACCAACCTGCTGGCGCTGAACGCTGCAATCGAGGCCGCCCGCGCCGGCGAAGCAGGCCGCGGCTTCGCGGTAGTGGCCGACGAAGTGCGCAACCTGGCACATCGCACCCAGGAATCGGCGCAGCAAGTGCAAAGCATGATCGAGGAGCTGCAAGTGGGCGCCCGGGAGTCGGTCGACACCATGAGCCAAAGCCAACGCCACAGCCAGGACAGCATGCAGATCGCCAACCAGGCCGGCGAACGCCTGGACAGTGTCACCGTACGCATCGGCGAGATCGACGGCATGAACCAGTCAGTGGCCACCGCCACCGAAGAACAGACCGCCGTGGTCGACTCGATCAACATGGACATCAGTGAAATCAACATGCTGAACCAGGAGGGCGTGGAAAACCTGCAGGCCACCCTGCGGGCGTGCTCGGACCTGGAACAACAGGCTGGTCGGTTGAAACAGCTCGTAGGAAGTTTCCGAATTTGACCTGAAACACCGGGAAGGGGGCGGCGCAGCCCCCTACCAACCCGATCGAACAAACTATCCTTCTATAAGGTCAACCTTCAGGCGCGTCATCGCACAGATGACACACCCGAGGACGATCCCGGAGGGATGCTGATCGTGCACATCGCCGACATCACCATGTTCTACGCCCCCGCCAGCGGCGGTGTAAGGACGTATCTTGATGCCAAACACCACCGCCTCGATGCCTTTCAGGGCGTACGTCACAGCCTGCTGATCCCCGGTGCCATCGCCCGCCAGAGTGGTGGCATCCACGAAGTGCCAGCCCCTCCCCTGCCGTTCGGCAATGGCTACCGTTTCCCTGTGCGGCTCGCCCCCTGGTGCAACGTACTGCGCCGCCTCCAGCCAGACCTGATCGAAGTCGGCGATCCGTACCTGACCGCCTGGGCCGCCCTGGAGGCCCGGCGCAAGCTTGATGTGCCGGTTATCGGCTTTTACCACTCCGACCTGCCGCTGCTGGTCAGCAACCGCATGGGCAACTGGTTCACGCCCAACGTCGAAGCTTATGTGAGCAAGCTATACGGCAATTTCGACCGGGTACTGGCACCCAGCCAGGTGATGGCCGACAAGTTGCGCCGCCTGGGCGTAAACAATGTGCATGTGCAACGGCTGGGTGTGGACCTGGCTACCTTCAACCCACTGCACCGCGACCCACTGTTGCGGGCCGAACTGGGCATCCCTGACACCAGCCGGCTGCTGATCTATGCAGGCCGTGGTTCGCGAGAGAAAAACCTGTCGGTACTGCTGGAATGCATGCAGCACCTCGGCCACCCGTATCACCTGTTGCTGGTCGGCTCGAGCATGCCCACCAGCGTGCCCGGCAATGTCAGCGTGATCGATAACTTCTGCCCCTCCCATGAAGTTGCCCGGCTGATGGCCAGCGCCGACCTGCTGGTGCATGCAGGCGACCAGGAAACCTTTGGCCTGGTCATCCTCGAAGCCATGGCCAGCGGCACGCCGGTAGTGGCCGTGCGCGCAGGCGCCTTTGGCGAAATCGTCAATGAGCAATGCGGGCGCTTGTGCCACCCCAACGATGCGCACGCCATGGCGAGTGCCGTGCGTGAAACGTTCGAAGACGGCGTGCGAAAACTGGGTGCCCAGGCCCGGCGGCATGTGGAACAGCAGTATTCATGGGACAACGTGGTAACCGGGCTGCTCCAGCACTACCAGGCCGTGCTCGGCCACCAGCCCCAGGTACGCGCCCATGGTTGAAGCCAACAGTTCGCCCGGCAGCGTGATGCTGGTACTGCATGACATCGCTCCGGAAACATGGCCCGATTACGAACCCTTCGTCCAGGCAGTGGACGAAATGGGCAATGTGCCCATGACCTGGCTGGTGGTGCCGGACTTCCACCACCGCAACCTGCTGGCGCGCGCTCCCACCTTCTGCAAGCTGCTGGACCGGCGCCTGGCTCGCGGTGACGAATTGGCACTGCACGGTTATTTTCACGCCGACGACGGGCCATCGCCCCGCACCCCCGGCGAGTTTTTCATGCGGCGCATCTACACCCATGAAGGCGAATTCTACGCACTGGACCAACTTCAGGCCCTGCAACGCCTGGAAGAAGGGCTTGCCCTGTTCGACCGGCAAGGCTGGCCAGTCGCCGGCTTCGTTGCACCCGCCTGGCTGATGAGCCCAGGCACCCGCCAGGCCTTGTGCCAGCTACCCCTGCGCTACACCAGCACGCCACGGCATTTGTACCGCTTGCCAGACTTCACTGCATTTGAGGCCCCGGGCCTGGTGTGGAGTGCACGCAGTGCCTGGCGCCGCGGCTTGTCACGGGTTGTCTGCGACTGGCAATGCCGACGCTGGCGCACTGCCGAAACCCTGCGCCTTGGCCTGCACCCAGTCGACATGCGCCACCGCTCCTCGCGCAACTACTGGCTGCGCACCCTCGACGCCCTATTGCTGCAAGGCCGCGAGCCACTGACCAAATCCGCCTGGCTGGATCGCCAGGTCATGGCATGAACCGCTACGGCTGGCTGCTGCTGGCCTTGCTCTGTGCAGTGCTGATACCAACCCTGCTGGGCGGAGATGAGCTGCTGCCAAAGCTGATGGCCTTTGACCGTGGCCTGCTGCTGACGTTGCTGGGCATGATCGTGCTGTGCTGGGTCATCAACGCGATCCGCCTGCGCCTGCTGCTTGGCCAACACGGAGAAAAAATAGGCTGGGTTCGCAGCCTCGGCGTGGTGATGGCCACCGAGTTCGCCATTTGCACAACCCCTGCCGGCAGTGGCGGGCCGCTGACCCTGATGGCACTACTCGCCCGTGACCGCATCGGCCCGGCGCACAGCGGAGCGGTATTCGCCACGGATCAACTGAACGACCTGCTGTTTTTCTTTTGCGCGCTGCTGGCCATTGCCGGCTACGCACTGTTTCACAGCCTTGGCCAACGGCAGGAAGACCTGCTGCTGAGCAGCGCGTTGCTCCTGTGCGCAGCAGTGGCCGCGATTATCGGGTTGGTCAAGTACAGGCGCGCGGCCATGCGGCTGAATGGTCGGTTTCTTCAGCGCATCGGGGTGTCGCAGCAACGCAGGAGGCGCTGGGCGCGCAAGGCATTGCACTTTGTTGGCGCCCTCGGGCAAACCTGGCAATTACCCAAACGCACATTGGCCTTGGTCTTCACCCTCACCTGCGTGCACTGGGGCTTGCGCTACAGCGTGTTGTACCTGGTGCTGCAGGGGCTGGGCGTGGAACTGTCCTGGATCCCAAGCTTTCTGGTGCAGATGCTGTCACTCAGTGCCGGGCAGTTCAGCCTGTTGCCCGGGGGAGCAGGCGCGGCCGAGCTGACGTCGGCCAGCCTGTTGTCGCCATGGGTGGGCAGCTCTACCGCCGCTGCGGCAATCCTGATCTGGCGGGCAGTTACTTACTACTTTTATCTGCTGGCGGGCGGCCCGGTGTTTGTCTGCCTGCTGGCGCGTCCATTGCTGGAGCGCTGGCGGCGTCAGGCGGGCTGAGCTGGCGCCAGAGGTCTGCAGCACCAGGAAAGTCGGTGCCGTGGTTTTCGCTCATCGCGTCGGGATCGTACCGGGCCAGGCAGCCTTCACCCAAAGTGGGTAGCGGCGCAGCAGTGCCCTTGTCGGCAGGGTCTGCCATGAACTCTCTCCTTGCACCGGGCGCAGTACCTGTAGGAGCGGCTTCAGCCGCGAACACCGGCAAAGCCGGTGCCATCCACGGCGTCGGCCACAGCCATCACACAACGCGATCAGTCAAACACAACCGTCTTGTTACCATGTACCAACACACGGTCCTCAAGGTGATAACGCAGGCCACGGGCCAGCACCATCTTCTCCACGTCACGCCCGAAACGCACCATGTCTTCAATGCTATCGGCGTGGTTCACGCGCACCACGTCCTGCTCGATGATCGGGCCGGCATCCAGCTCTTCGGTCACATAGTGGCAAGTCGCGCCAATCAGTTTCACACCGCGCAGCGCTGCCTGATGATATGGCTTGGCCCCCACGAACGACGGCAGGAAGCTGTGGTGAATGTTGATGACCTTCTCGGCATAGTCCTGGCACAGTTGCGGCGGCAAAATTTGCATGTAGCGCGCCAGCACTACCACATCTGCCCCATGCTCCTGCACAAGGCGCGACACTTCGGCGAACGCCGGTGCCTTGTCTTTTGGGTCGACCGGTACATGGAAGAACGGAATGCCATGCCACTCGACCATGCTGCGCAGGTCGTTGTGGTTGGAAACCACGCACGGGATCTCGCAATCCAGTTCGTCGGTGTGCCAGCGGTGCAACAAATCCGCCAGGCAGTGGGACTCGCGGCTGGCCATCAAGACCACACGCTTTTTCTGGGCCGAATCGGTGACACGCCAAGTCATGGAGAACTCTTCGGCGATCGGCGCAAAGGCTTCACGGAAAGCCTCGATACCAAACGGCAATGATTCGGCACGAATTTCATGGCGCATGAAGAACCAACCACTCTGCTCATCGGAGTGGTGACTGGCTTCGTTGATCCAGCCGTTATACAAGGCCAGGAAATTACTGACCTTCGCCACGATGCCAACACGGTCGGGGCAAGCGATCACCAGACGATAGGTGCGCATGAAATAGACTCCAGAACTTCGCAAAGGCGCTTATTCTAGCGGCCCTCCAGCAAAAACGCAGTAATCATCTGTACGGCCGCCTCCACCCCCAGCCAAAGGCGGCACTCCTCCAGTGCAGCAACACGCACATGCCATACATGACGTTTTACAGGGCCATATGTAAATTTTTCTTAACCTTGAGATATTTTGTCACAGCCACTCTTTATAGAGTTGTGCGTGCAATTAATATGTTTACTTGCGAGTTGTGCCTGTCTATTATTGCCCCCACACATTCTGAACACGCAACAAGGAACACTCCATGTCCCTGATCAACGAATACCGCGCTACCGAAGAAGCCATCAAGGAACTTCAGGCCCGCCTGGCCAACCTGTCGCAGGATGACAAGCTGAAACAAGAACTGGAGTTCGAAGGCAAACTGCGCGCTCTGATGGGTGAATACTCCAAGTCGCTGCGTGACGTCATTGCGCTGCTCGACCCAGAATCGAAACTGAGCAAAGCACCACGCGGCGGCCTGAAACCTGCTACCACCAAGCGCGCGCGTAAGGTCAAGCAATACAAAAACCCGCACAACGGTGAAATCATCGAAACCAAAGGCGGCAACCACAAAACCCTGAAAGAGTGGAAAGCCAAGTGGGGTGGCGATGTGGTTGAAGGCTGGGCTACCCTGCTGGACTGATACTCCACGCACTAAGCGGTACCCGCTAAAAAAACGCCGGCTTGATGCCGGCGTTTTTATTTACCCCTTCAAAGGCTAATGGCAAATTGCTCTGACAATTTCCGGGCATGCCCTTGCCAAGCCTCCAGTACACGGCGCCCGCCATCGTCGGCACTGGCCAGGGCCGTCTGCAACGCCTGCTCGAAGTCACCCAGGGTATTGGGGGCGCCCCACTGCGGGTCGCTTAACCGTTGCTGGCAAAAGCCAAACCAACGCTGGCGTTCTTCGCTGTTCAAGGTCTCGGGGAAGTTGCGAGCCCGGT
Source organism: Pseudomonas sp. PSKL.D1 (assembly GCF_028898945.1). Classification (NCBI taxonomy): domain Bacteria; kingdom Pseudomonadati; phylum Pseudomonadota; class Gammaproteobacteria; order Pseudomonadales; family Pseudomonadaceae; genus Pseudomonas; species Pseudomonas sp. PSKL.D1. The sequence goes on along the minus strand of NZ_CP118607.1, from coordinate 1,101,889 downwards.
AACGGAACAACAGTTCAGGCAGGCGCGCATCATCAAACATCCAGTGCCCCTGCCCTAACTGAGAAGGGTCCAGGGTGCGAACTTGTTCGCACAAGCGGCGATCACGGTCATTGAGAAAACCATCATACAGTTGCTGTTCAGGGTCTTCGTTGGGCGCGAAGTCTTCCTTGCCGTAAATATGCGCCAGCTTGTCCTGCCAAACGTGTTGTTGTTTGGCCAACGCGTCCGCGCGCGCTTGCAGAACCGCCAAGTCGATACCCAGGCGTTGCTGATCTGCAGGGCGCAATACCGACAGTGGTGCTACTACCGGGCAGCGATTGATCTGCACCAACTTGAGCGGCACCGGGAATTGTCCGTCAGACAATTCCTCATGACGCGTGTACAAACGCTCACGAAGCACGTCAGCTTCTTCCCTTATTAAAGGTAGGGTCTCCTGATGCAGGTCGCACACAATCAGTGCATTGCGGTTACGCGGGTGCCACGCCAATGGCAAAACCACGCCAAGATAGTTGCGCGCTGCCGAGAAGCGCCCCGATATATGCACCAGCGGCTGTAACAAACGGATCTGTTCCATCACTTTATGCTTGCTGCGCAACTGGAACAGCCATTCATACAATTTGGGTTGTTTCTGCCGTATCAACCGTGCCAATGCAATGGTTGCCCGCACGTCGGAAAGTGCCTCGTGCGCATGGCCGTGGTCGATGCCATTGGCCTTGCTGAGCAGTTCCAGGCGAAGGCTGGTGCGGCCATCCTGCTGTGGCCACTCGATGCCTTCAGGGCGCAAGGCATAGGCCGTGCGCACTACGTCGATCAAGTCCCAACGGCTGTTGCCCCCCTGCCACTCACGGGCATACGGGTCAAAAAAATTGCGGTACAGGCTGTAACGGGTCACTTCGTCGTCAAAGCGCAAGGTGTTGTAGCCCGCACTGCACGTGCCCGGGCGAGCAAGTTGCTCATGCACCCGGGTCATGAATTCGGCCTCGCATACACCTTGGGTCGCCAGCTGATGAGGCGTTATCCCGGTTACCAGGCAGGCGGCCGGGTGCGGCAGGATGTCGGCAGAGGGTTGGCAGTAAAGATTGATGGGCGCCTCGATCTCGTTCAGATCAAGGTCGGTGCGCACCCCTGCAACCTGCAAAGGGCGGTCGCAGCGCGGGTTGATGCCAGTGGTTTCGTAGTCGTGCCAGAAAATGCTGGAAGTCACGGGGTCGTCCTGTTTCTAGATCGACCCGATTCTAGCGGACACAGCCTCAGACGCGAGCGTTGGCCGGGCGGAAACTGAAATAATCACGCAGCGAACGCACGAACTCGTCGTACTCGTGCGGCGCCTGCAACAGCATGAAGCCCGAGTCGTAGTGGCCAGGCGTCTGATCTTCGCGGCACCACAGGCAACTGGCGGTCAGGTTGATGTATTGAAAACCGCCGCCGCCCAGTGGCAAACGCAGCTGCAACTCGAAGTCAGGCCCCACCAGCACAGGAAGCTGGCTTATCAGCATCAACCCGTCTTCGGAGGCATTACCCAGCTGCCCGATCGGCTGGTCGGTAAAACGGTTGTAAACCTTGAGTACACAAGGCAACTGATGGCGTTCGATATGGCGCTTGTTGAACATGATCGCGAGTGCTGTCCGTACCTGATGCCAGGAATACGTGGAACTGGCGGTTGCTGTAACAACTGATTTACAGGTTAGCGCAGCACGGTGTGCAAATCCCGTGAAATAAACGACACCTTGGTGTTAACGCCAAGGAGAGGTATTCACCGGGCTGGCCACCGCAGGCGCATTGCCACGGTAATGCCCGAGCTTCTCCAGGGTTTGCAGGCGGGCCTTGGCCCGATAGGCGTATTCGTTGCGCGGATACTGCTGAATCAGATATTCATATGTTTGTGCAGCATCCACGAAAAGCTGCTGGCGCTCAAGACACTGGCCACGCAACAGCGACACTTCCGGATGAATGAACGGCCGCGACCGGCTGGTACGGTCGACCTGCGACAACTCCAGCATGACCTTCTGGCAATCGCCACGGTCGTAGGCGCGGTAAGCATTGTTCAAGTGGTGGTCCATCGACCAACGGGTGCAGCCGACAGTGCTGGCGGCCGCCAGGGCTAAAACGATCAGGGCGCGCATGGGGGGTCTCCTTTGATGCCAGTGTATCGGCCATTGCCGGCAAATCTTCACAGCCTTCTGCAAGCATACCCCTGCCCGTTCAATTGCCACCCTGCATTGGTCGCAGGTAGTGCAACGGAACAATGACTACAGCGCAATTGAGGAGTAGCCTTTCGCTGCGCTTCACTATAGGAGTCTGTGCATGACCATCCGCCGTACCAAAATCGTCGCCACCCTTGGCCCCGCCAGCAACTCGCCGGAAGTGATCGAACAGCTGATCCTTGCCGGCCTGGACGTGGCACGCCTGAACTTCTCCCACGGCACCCCGGACGAGCACAAGGCCCGCGCCCGCCTGATCCGTGACATCGCCGCCAAGAACGGCCGCCATGTCGCACTGCTGGGCGACCTGCAGGGTCCGAAGATCCGCATCGCCAAGTTCAGCAACAAGCGCATCGAACTGAAAGTGGGTGACAAGTTCACCTTCTCCACCGCCCACCCGCTGACCGAAGGCAACCAGGACATCGTCGGTATCGACTACCCCGACCTGGTGAAGGACTGCGGCGTCGGTGACGAACTGCTGCTGGACGACGGCCGCGTGGTCATGCGCGTCGAAACCGCCACCGCTGATGCCCTGCACTGCGTGGTGATCATCGGCGGCCCGCTGTCCGACCACAAAGGCATCAACCGCAAGGGTGGCGGCCTGACCGCCCCGGCCCTGACCGAAAAAGACAAGGCCGACATCAAGCTGGCCGCGGAAATGGACCTGGACTACCTGGCCGTGTCGTTCCCGCGTGACGCCAGCGACATGGAATACGCGCGCAAGCTGCGTGACGAAGCCGGCGGCAGCGCCTGGCTGGTGGCCAAGATCGAACGCGCCGAAGCCGTGGCCGACGACGAAACCCTCGACCAGCTGATCCTCGCTTCCGACGCCGTGATGGTGGCCCGTGGAGACCTGGGTGTGGAAATCGGCGACGCCGAGCTGATCGCCATCCAGAAGAAGATCATCCAGCACGCCCGCCGCAACAACAAAGCGGTGATCGTGGCGACCCAGATGATGGAGTCGATGATCCAGAACCCGATGCCGACCCGTGCCGAAGTGTCCGACGTGGCCAACGCCGTGCTGGACAACACCGATGCGGTGATGCTGTCGGCCGAAAGTGCCGCCGGTTCGTACCCGATCGAAGCCGTTCAGGCCATGGCTCGTATCTGCTCGGGCGCCGAAAAGCACCCGACCAGCCAGAAGTCCAGCCACCGCCTGCACACCACCTTCGAGCGCTGCGACGAAAGCATCGCCCTGGCGGCCATGTACACCGCCAACCACTTCCCGGGCGTAAAAGCGATCATCGCCCTGACCGAGAGTGGCTACACCCCGCTGATCATGTCGCGCCTGCGCTCGCACGTGCCGATCTTCGCCCTGTCGCCGCACCGCGCCACCCAGGCGCGCGCCAACATGTTCCGCGGCGTCTACCCGATTGCCTTCGACCCGGCCTCGCTGCCGGCCGACAAGGTGAGCCAGGCGGCGGTCGACGAGCTGCTCAAGCGTGGGCTGGTGGAGCAAGGTGACTGGGTGATCCTGACCAAGGGTGACAGCTACCACACCATCGGTGGCACCAACGGGATGAAGATCCTGCACGTGGGTGACCCGCTGGTCTGAAGCCTGCTGTGTACAAGAGCCCTGCGATGAGAGTCGCAGGGCTTTTTTATTGTCAAAAGAGCGCCGCTGATATTACTCCCACCTGTTATTTCTGCCAGTTGTCAGACCCGCGCCTGCCCATGGATGATCAAGGCCCAGCACCAGCAGCGACGGGATGAAAGCCATGAAGGCCCAAGGCAGCTCAGCGTTTCCGTTCGATCCCCTCCACCCACTGAAAATCTTCGAACCCGATATCGCCGGCATTGCCACCTCCGTGAAAGTGGGCAATGGCCGGGTTTATGTGGGCAGTGCCTACACGGGCGAAGGCTACAACACCGGATACGCGATTTTCCGCCTGAAAGACGACTGTTGTTTCGACAGTAATTTCGGCAATGGCGGCAAAACCACCGGCACGTTTCTGCCTGGCTATATATCTACGGGCTACCACCTCATACACCGGGTACACGAAGGGCAGGATCAGTTCATGGTGCTGGGCATGACCTACACCACCCTTTTCGAACAAATGCCGGCACTGGCCCGCTTCAATGCGGATGGCACTCTGGACGGGCGTTTTCAGAACAGCGGGCATTTGGCAATCAAGCGGCCTGAAGCGGTTAGCACCAACGTGCGGCCTAAATTCAAGACGGCCTTCAACAGGCTTTCGCAAACGCGTACGCTAGCTGCGGCCCTTACAGCCAACTGGCAAATGAAGCCCATCGAAAACGGTTTCATCGTTTTCGGCAATTACTACGGATACGACCTTGTCGTGATGATGTTCGACTGGGATGGCAACTGGGTAAAAACCTTCAACGGTACGGGGTACAAGTACCTGGAACGGCCAGATGGCAGTGACGGCGTGGTGTACGGGCACGCCTTAGCCATGGACGATGCATCCATTCTGATCGGCGCCAGCAGGCAGACCGCTGACCTTAAGTTTTCCGGGGCTTTTGTCGCAAGGCTTGCACACGACGGTGCGTACGCACCTGGTTTCGGTAATCAGGGTTTCGCAGACTTTGCCGACTTGCAGGCAATCAAGCATGTCGCTGTCGTATCAAAACAAAGAATCATCGGTTGCGGCCAAAATGCAGAGCGCGCCGGGCTTCTCTCGTCGGTACTTTATGAAGACGGTACGCCCGATAACGCGTTCAAGCGCGAACCGGTCATACCAGAGAATCAAAGCCAGGTGCTCTGGCACCAAGTCGTCATTCACGCCTCGGGGGACATTATCGCCGTAGGGCAGAACACCATTGCGGCAGGCAACATGCCAACTATCCTGGCCCGGTTCAGTGCAAATGGTTTACCGGACCTCCCATCAATCACTACGATCAGCGCAAGAATGATCAACTTCCCCACGGCATGTGAAATCACAGGCGAAGACCAGTTGCTGGTACTCGGCCAGACACAAGTGCCAGGCGCCTTCACCGGATTCATTGCACACTTGCACGCTGTTTCAATCAAACATGCTCGGTGAACACATCAGCGAACAGCTGGTTGCGCGGCAAGCCAGCAATGAACAGGCGCTTTGCAAACTGTTCAACTCGCTTTGGCGCCCCGCAGACAAGCGCCACGGTTTGCCTGGACGCCAGCCGTAACGCAGCAAGTGCTTGATCGAACTCAGCCCCATTGACCATTTCGACATGAAGTGACGGATGCTGCCTGGCCAACTCGCCAAGTTCACGGGTGAGATAGTGCGTGCCCATGTGCATCAGCGTGATCTCGCCTTGATGCCCCTGCCTCAACGCCTCACGCAAAATGCCCCATAACGGCGCCAGCCCGGTGCCCGCTGCCAGTAACCAAAGCGGTCTTGCTTGCCAGTCCGGGTCATAATGCAGCGCACCGCCTCTGAGTTCGCCCAGGCGCAACTCATCGCCAATACGCAACTGGCGGGCCATGTCGCAGAATGCACCGCTGCGCTGGCAGTCGATGTGAAACTCCAGAAATCCATCCTCACCCGGCAGGCTGGCCAGTGAATAGGGCCGCGCAACCGCCCCGTTCCACAGCACCAGATGCTGCCCAGCCTGGTAACGCAATGCGCGTTGCGGCTTGAGGCGAAGGCGCAACACATCCCCCAGCCAATCCACCGTACACACCTCGGCGGGCAGGCCGTCTTGCCGGGGGTCGAACACCGCCACACGCAAGTCATCCACTACTCGGCACTGGCAAGCCAGCCGCCAACCCTGTGCGTGCTTTTCGAACGCCAAGGCTTCCGGCAACGCATCCGCCGGCTGCCCCTCCAGGCAATGCACCAGGCAAGCGTGGCAACTGCCGGCGCGGCAGCTGTATGGCACATTCAACCCGGCCTCGTTCAAGGCATCGAGCAGGTTGCTGCCGGTGGGCACGGTCCAGCAGCGTTCGCCCACGCAGAGTTCGGGCATGATGGGTCTTTCTCCAGGTATCAGGCTTCCACTGTAAGCCAAGCGCCCAACGCCAGCAAAAACAATGCCCACCCCACTGCCGACCATGGTCCAGACCAGCCGCAGGTGTTTCCCCGGCCCAGCCGCGCTATACTGCCGCGCCTTTTTCCGTCGGCCTGACCTGCCGGCGCCTTGCAGGCGCTTCGACACGCTGGTCGGCACCGTCGAGCGCCGTAATGAATGTTCCCGTCTTTAAGAGGAGCGCGCTGCATGACCGTGATCAAGCAAGACGACCTGATTCAGAGCGTCGCCGACGCACTGCAATTCATCTCGTACTACCACCCCGTTGATTTCATCCAGGCGATGCACGAAGCCTACCTGCGTGAAGAATCGCCCGCTGCACGCGACTCGATCGCCCAGATCCTGATCAACTCGCGTATGTGCGCCACCGGCCACCGCCCGATCTGCCAGGACACCGGTATCGTCACCGTGTTCGTGCGCGTGGGCATGGACGTGCGCTGGGACGGCGCCACCCTGAGCGTCGACGACATGATCAACGAAGGCGTGCGCCGCGCCTACAACCTGCCTGAGAACGTCCTGCGCGCCTCGATCCTGGCCGACCCGGCCGGTGCCCGCAAAAACACCAAAGACAACACCCCGGCCGTGATCCATTACTCGATCGTCCCTGGCGACAAGGTCGAAGTGGACGTGGCTGCCAAGGGCGGCGGTTCCGAGAACAAGTCGAAAATGGCCATGCTCAACCCGTCCGACTCGATCGTGGACTGGGTACTGAAGACCGTTCCGACCATGGGCGCTGGCTGGTGCCCACCTGGCATGCTGGGCATCGGCATCGGCGGTACTGCCGAAAAAGCCGCGGTCATGGCCAAGGAAGTGTTGATGGAGTCCATCGACATCCATGAGCTGAAAGCCCGTGGCCCGCAGAACCGCCTGGAAGAAATCCGCCTGGAGCTGTTCGAGAAGGTCAACCAACTGGGCATCGGCGCCCAGGGCCTGGGTGGCCTGACCACCGTGCTCGACGTCAAGATCATGGACTACCCGACCCACGCCGCTTCGCTGCCGGTGTGCATGATCCCGAACTGCGCCGCCACCCGCCACGCGCACTTCGTGCTGGACGGCTCCGGCCCGGCCGAGCTGGAAGCGCCGTCGCTGGACGCCTACCCGGAAATCGTCTGGGAAGCCGGCCCAAGCGCCCGCCGCGTGAACCTGGATGACATCACTCCGGAAGAAGTCGCCAGCTGGAAACCGGGCGAAACCATCCTGCTCAACGGCAAGATGCTCACCGGCCGCGACGCTGCGCACAAGCGCATGGTCGAAATGCTCAACCGTGGCGAAGAGCTGCCGGTGGACCTCAAAGGCCGCTTCATCTACTACGTTGGCCCGGTCGACCCGGTCGGTGACGAAGTGGTTGGCCCGGCTGGCCCGACCACCGCTACCCGCATGGACAAGTTCACTCGCCAGATCCTTGAGCAAACCGGCCTGCTGGGCATGATCGGCAAGTCCGAACGTGGCCCGACCGCCATCGAGGCGATCAAGGACAATAAAGCCGTGTACCTGATGGCCGTGGGTGGCGCTGCCTACCTGGTGGCCCAGGCCATCCGCAAGTCGAAGGTCCTGGCCTTCGCCGAGCTGGGCATGGAAGCGATCTACGAGTTTGAAGTGAAAGACATGCCGGTAACCGTGGCCGTCGACAGCAACGGTGAGTCCGTGCACATCACTGGCCCTGCCCTGTGGCAGGGCAAGATTGCCGAGAGCCTGGCAGTTGAAGTGAAGTAAGCTTGATGTAACTGCGGCGCCTGCTTCGCGAGTAAACCCGCGAAGCAGGCGCCACAGTTCTAGACAAGCCTGTCAAACTGCTCCGGCCAATCCCGTCTTGTAAACACTTGCCCTTCCCGCCTCACCCGCCGAACCTGCTCAAGATCCACCTCACACACCAACCATCGACTGGTGGCAGGGTTCAGCTCGTCACTCGTAGCAACTACCCCATCCCCCGGCATTCCATGATCCGGCGGCACATAAAGCCCGGCCCGCCCCACATTCTCATCCAGTGCAGGCGACCACGGCGCCACCCCCACCGTAGGGCTTTGCAACACGGCAATCTGGTTTTCCAAGGCGCGCGCCTGGGCACCAATGCGCACCCGGTAAAAACCTGCCACGGTGTCGGTGCAGCTCGGTGCCAGGATCAGGTCGGCACCTGCTTCAGCCAAGTGCCGAGCCAACATCGGGAACTCGTTGTCATAGCAGATCAGAATGCCTAGCCGCCCCAACGCCGTGTCAAACACCTTAAGGCCCTGCCCCGCCTCGATGCCCCACTGCTCACGCTCGAAGCGAGTCATCATCAATTTGTCCTGATGCCCCACCAGCCCCTCAGGGCCAAACAGCCAGGCGCGGTTGCGGTAGCAGCCATCAGGGTCGAGCACCGGCAGGCTACCCGGTTGCAGATACACGCCCCAGCGCCGGGTAATCCGTTCGCACAACGCCAACCAAGGCTCAATCAACGGCTGAATGCCGGCTATCGAACCCTTCAGATCACTGCGCTGATGTACCGGTAACTGGCCGCTGAGCACCAACCCCGCGTACTCCGGCAACAGCAGCAGTTCAGCGCCAGATTCCACCGCCTCGGCACACAGCGCTTCGAGATGGCTGGCGTAGGCATCCCAGGTTTCATGCAGCTCGATTGCGTACTGGCAGGCTGCCAACCGCGTCATACCGGCAGCGCCTTGAGCCAGAACGACATGATTTTTTCAGAGCTCTCGTCTGCATCCAGGTCACGCCAGGCGTAATGGGTGCGCAGTGAAGGGTCGTGCAAAAAGCCCCGGTTGCGCCAAAAACCTTGCAGCGGCTTGTAGTCCGCAGGGCGCAGTGGGTGTACGCCGGGCCGTTCGACTGCACAGAACGCGCAGTAATCGAACTCGGCCAGCTTGTGGGCGTAAGACTCGCGCTCGATGAAAAAGCGCACGCCCAGGCCGCGGCCCCGGTACTCGGGCAACACCAGTGACTCCCCGAAGTAATAGACGCCAGCCGGATCGCGGCCCTGGGCAATGAACGGCTGCTGGAACTGCGGGCCCACGTCCACCAGCGGTACACCGGTCGAGGCACCGACCACATGGCCGTCGTCAACTGCCAGCACCACCAGGCTGCGCCCGGAGCGCACATAGGCAGCCAGGTAATCGGCTTCGTACTCGGGGGTGCCTTCGTAGAGGTAGGGAAACTCGCGAAACACGGTCAGGCGCAGGCGAGCAAGGTCATCGAGGTAAGGCGCGATAGCGGCGCCGTGCAACAGGCGTATTTCCATGCTTGGCGGTCGTTTTGTCGATGTGGATGACGCGCTCGGCTAAGCCGGGCTTGGAGGGAAACCCTATCATCCGAACCAACCCGCCACCTTTCCCCTACACGACAGGTAATGTTCCATGACCGCTACCGAACTGGTAAATGCCTACTACACCGCCTTCAATGCTGGTGACATGCCCGCCTTCCTCTCGCTGCTCAGCGAAGACGTGATTCACGACATCAACCAGGGTGAGCGGCAAATGGGCAAGGCAAGGTTTGCCGCGTTCATGGACAAGATGAACCGCTGCTACCGCGAACGCCTGGCTGACATCGTGGTGATGCAGAACGCCGATGGCAGCCGGGCGGCGGCGGAGTTCACGGTGCATGGCGAGTACATTGCCGATGACGAGGGGCTGCCGGCGGCCAGTGGGCAGACCTATGTGCTGCCGGCGGGGGCGTTTTTCTACATTCACTGCGGGAAGATTGCCCGGGTGACCAACTACTACAACCTGAATGATTGGGTTGAGCAGGTGGAGTGATCGTTCAGGCAATCACCGTCGTGTAGGAGCGGGTTTACCCGCGATCACCGGCGCAGCCGGTGCCATCCACCGCGTCGTCTGCATCGCGGATGAATCCGCTCCTACAGGAATTGCGGCAGTCAGGAAATACGCGTTCCCAGGACCTTTAGAAAAGCCGCCAACCACGCCGGGTGCGCTGGCCAGGCTGGTGCCGTCACCAGGTTGCCATCCACATGCGCCTGGTCTACCGCGATGTCGATGAACGTGCCGCCGGCCAACCGCACCTCCGGCGCGCACGCCGGGTAGGCGCTGCATTCTCGCCCTTCCAGCACCCCCGCCGCCGCCAGCAACTGCGCGCCATGGCACACCGCCGCAATCGGTTTGCCGGCCTGGTTAAACGCCCTCACCAGGTCCAGCACCTTGTCATTCAAGCGCAGGTACTCCGGCGCACGCCCGCCGGGAATCAACAAGGCGTCATAGCTTTCGGCCCGCACCTGCACGAAATCAAAGTTCAGGGCAAAGTTGTGCCCGGGCTTTTCGCTGTAGGTCTGCTCGCCCTCAAAATCGTGGATGGCCGTACGTACTGTCTGCCCGGCAATCTTTTCCGGGCAAACCGCGTGAACGGTATGACCTACCATGCTCAAGGCCTGGAACGGCACCATCGCTTCGTAGTCTTCGACGTAATCGCCCACCAGCATGAGAATCTTTTTCGCCGTCATCTCACCCACTCCCTCGGTTAACTGAAAACAGTCACCGAACGATAGCCGCTGTCAGTCCCGGCGGTCGAGCAAGTTGACCACCAGCCGGTCAATCCAGCCCCAGATCCGCTGCTTTACCCGACGCCAAAATGGCCGGGCATTCCAGTGGTCCAGGTCAACTTCTTCGCTCAAGGCAAAATCGCGCTCGAAGCTGGCCCTTACAGCAGCGGTCAACGACGGGTCCAGCGCTTCAACATTCGCCTCCAGGTTGAAACGCAGGTTCCAGTGGTCGAAGTTGCAGGAGCCGACGCTGACCCAGTCGTCCACCAACGCCATCTTCAAGTGCAAAAAGCACGGCTGATACTCGAAGATGCGCACACCCGCCCGCAACAAGCGCGGATAGTAGCGATGCCCCGCATACCGTACCGACGGGTGGTCGGTGCGCGGCCCGGTCAACAGCAGCCGCACATCCACCCCCTTGCTGGCGGCGCGACGCAGCGAGCGGCGTACACTCCAAGTGGGCAGGAAGTACGGCGTTGCCAGCCACACGCGCTGCTTGCCGCTGTTGAGGGCGCGCACCAGCGAATGCAGGATGTCCTTGTGCTGGCGGGCGTCGGCATACGCCACCCGGCCCATGCCCTGCCCCTGCAGCGGCACCTTGGGCAACCGCGGCAGGCCAAAGCCTTCGGGCGGGCGCCACGCGGTGCGGCGGTTGTTGGCGTGCCACTGGCGGTCGAACAGTAGCTGCCAGTCGCGCACTACCGGGCCCTGCATCTGCACCATGACTTCGTGCCACTCGCTGGTGGCCTCGCCAGGGGTCCAGAATTCGTCGGTCACGCCCGTGCCGCCCACCACGGCCCAGCGCTCATCCACCAGCATAATCTTGCGGTGGTCGCGATACAGGTTGCGCAGCCAACGGCGCCAGCGCAGGCGGTTGTACCAGCGCAGGTACACACCCGCCTCGGTCAGGCGCTGGCGTAACGCCGTGTTGAAGGCCAACGACCCATAATCATCGAACAGGCAGCGCACCCGCACGCCGCGCCGGGCTGCCTGTTCAAGGGCTTCGACCACCGTCTCGGCGCACGCGCCGCCCTCAACCAGATACAACTCCAGGTCCACCTGGAACTCGGCACATGCAACCGCCTGCAGCATGCGCGGAAAGAACTCGGGGCCATCGATCAGCAGTTCGAATTGATTGCCATCCCGCCAGGGGAAGACCGGCCCCGGCATGTCAGCGCGCGTTGAAAATCAGCACCGCGTTGACCGGCACCGTGGGGTTGATGGATTTGAGCTTGGCGAACTTGCGCAGGGTCTCCAGCCCGGGCAGCAGGCCAAAATCGTTGGCACGCAGGATCAGCGGCTCCAGCGTCACGACCTGGAAGCGTCGCTCGTCCAGCCGGGTGGCGAGCAGCAGCACGTTGTAGCTGTGGGACTGGCCATGCAGCGTCACGGTCAGCGGCAAGCGCAGTTCAATCTGCGCACCATTGGCCAGGTCGTTGATCGGGCGCAAATCGATCTGCGCCTTCACCGAGGCTTCGGCGAAGCGCTCGACTTCGAACAAGTCTTCGCGCATGCGCTCGTCACGCAACGGGATGCCGCTGCTGACCGAATCCATCTCGATGCGCAGTGCCGCCGCGCCCTTGCGGTCTACCGTGCCATGCATGACCAGAAACCGGTGCACCTCGGCGGTATCACCGTTCTTGCCCGTGATGAATGACAACCTTGATGACTCGGCATCAAGGTGCCAGTTGGCGTGGGCAGGGAGGCACAAAGCCAGCAGCAAGGCAGGCAAAAGACGGGGCAACTTGAACATGACAGATCTCGTGAAACTTGACCGTCAACCTTACCCGCCCGCCTTCACGGCAGCAAGCGGCAACCCTCGCGCGCCCCCTGCCAGGCGGCTTGGCTGCGTTGGCCCAGGCCGGCGGCTGTTACCTGCCGCTGCTGGCTGTTCTCTTCCAGCAGGGTCAATGGCAGCCACTGCTTCACGTACCCGCGGCAGTAGCCTTCATCAAAGCCCATGACAAAGCGGCACGAGCAGTACTCCTTGGCCGAGTAGGCCGAAAGGATGCCGGGGAAGTCCGCCAGCGCTTGACGCTCGAGCCAGGCCCAGCCCAGCAGGGCAACAATCATCAGCAGCAACAGACGCTTCATGAGCCCTCCCCCGGCAATGCCGCCAGCACCTGTTTGAGCAGCTCGTTATGGCTGAAGCGGCCGTCGCGATCATCGGCGTAACGCACGATCACCAGCTTGCGGCTCGGCACTACATACAGGGCCTGGCCCCAGTGGCCGAGGGCCGCGTAGGTATCTGGCGGCGCATCGGGCCAGGGCGCGGCAGCGCCGGGCAGCGGGCGGTTGAGCCACCAATGCCCACCGGGGTTGGCTTCACCGGGTACCGCTTCTGCCTGCTGGAAGGGCGTGCGGGCAAAGGCTACCCAACTCGCCGGCAGCAACTGGCGGCCAGCCCACTGCCCCTCACGCTGCATCAACAAGCCGATACGCGCCAGGTCACGGGCACTGAGGTAAAGGTAGGACGAGCCTATAAATGTCCCGGCTGCATCGCGCTCCCAAACGGCGCTGTCGATGCCCAACGGCGTGAACAAGGCCTGCCACGGGTAATCGGCGTACCGGCCCGCGTCCAGCATGCCGCGCAATGCGGCGGCCAGTACGTTGCTGTCGCCACTGGAATAGTGAAAGCGCTGGCCTGGCGCCACGCCAGTGCCGTGCGCAGCCGCGTAGGCCGCCATGTCGTGGCGGCCTCGGGTGTACAGCATGGCCACCACTGACGACTTCAGCGGCGCGTACTCATAGTCTTCTTGCCACTCCAGACCACTCGCCCAGTGCAACAGGTCGACCATTTGTACATTCGGGTGCGCTTGCATGGCGGGATAGAAGCGCGCCACCGGGTCGTGCAGGTGAAACCGCCCTTCACCCAACGCCACGCCCAACAGCGTGGCCAGCACGCTCTTGCTCACCGACCAGGTCAGGTGGGGCGTGCTGGCGGTGGTGGGGGCCACGTAACGTTCATGAAGGATTCGGCCATCCCGGATGATCAACAGCGCATCGGTGCGGATGCCGTTGCGGGCGGGGGTGCGGGCGGGGAAGGCGTAGTTGTCGACGGCCTGCCAGTTGAGGGTTACAGGGGCGACCTGCCATTCAGGGTCAGGCCAGTCTTCAGCCTTGGCGCAAGCCATGACAACAAAAAGAACCAATAGCAGACCTTTCAGCATCGCGTTTCAGGCTCGCAATTTTGGGGCTGCTGCGCAGCCCTTTCGCGACACGAGGCCGCTCCTACAAGGAATCGCGGCAGTTCAGACCGGATGCGCTACCTGTAGGAGCGGCCTTGCGTCGCGAAAGGGTCGCAAAGCGGCCCCAGGATTCAGAAGGCCACACAACCCTATCAGGCCTTCACGACAATCCCGCAGCAGCCCAGGCCTTGTCCAGGCGTTTATCCCGGGCAGCCGTCGCGAGCGCCAGCACTCCCTGGTCCCGTTGCCACAGTTGAGCCCATGCCTCTGGCCCCACCCTGAGCGCCGCATCGATGGCTTCACGCAGCGCCTGAAATTCGGCAAACAGCCCCCCCAGCAGCAAATGGCACCCCGTGCTGTCGGCACACTGCCGGCTGCCCTCTGAACAACCCGCCAGTAACGCCAGCAGGCGCAAACGCAGCGCCTGCGGCCAGCCACTTTCCTGTGCTACGCCATACAGCCAGGCCACCAGCGCCGCCAACACGTACAAGTCTTCCAGCGAGCGGAACGGTTTGACGTAAGCATCCCAACCATCGCCGGCCAGCAACTCGCAGGCTGCCTGGTCAAGGTGCAGGCGGCCGTGACCAACCTCTGGCATCAGCGGCAGTGTGGGCAGTGCTTCCAGCGTTACGCCATGCTCGCCCGGGTAGACCACCGCCAGGTTCAGCCGTGGCGCCTCGCCCGCTTCTTCGCAGCGTGCGGCCACCAGTAACCATTCGGCATCAAGCCCGGCAGTCACGAAGTCTTTGCTGCCGGTCAGCCGCAAGTCCTTCAAGCGCGTTTGCATGTCTGCCGGCCGCACGCTGCGCCGCTCGGTGGCGCACAGCGCGCCAAGGCTGGCCGGGGCGCTGGGCCACAGCACGCGCAAAGCCGCCTGGTAACCGATCAGAAAAGCCAGGCCCGGCGTGGCCATGGCCCGCCCGCCCAGCACTGCCAGCTCAAACGGGCTAGCCGCCCCCAGCCGTTCAAGCTGGGTCGCATACACCTCACCAAGGCTGCCGGCCAGCGGTTGGCGGAACGGGTCGTTGAGTCGCTGCAACCAGGCCATTGCTTACTCCTCGCTGTAATTGTCGGGGCTGTCACGCAAGCATCACCAAAGATTCACCGAGGTGACACCGCGCCTACCTAGGCTGACTTTGCACAACAAAGCCGACCGGCCGCAACCCTTCATGGCTGGCTTATGGAGACTCGTAATGACTCGGATCGCTCACTCTGGCGACAACAGCACTGAACGCCGTCTGCAAGCCGAACGCCTGGTCGGCGCTGCGGCCCTGCAGGAAGCACAGGCCCTGCGCTACAAGGTGTTCAGCGCAGAATTCAAGGCCAAGCTCAAAGGCGCCGAACAGGGCCTGGACATGGATGACTACGACGAGCACTGCCGCCACATCGGTGTGCGCGACCTGAGCACCGGCGAACTGGTGGCCACCACCCGACTGCTCGACCACCAGGCCGCCAGCAGCCTGGGGCGCTTCTACAGCGAAGAAGAATTCAGCCTGCATGGCCTGCTGCAACTGCAAGGCCCGATCCTTGAACTGGGCCGTACCTGCGTGGCCCCTGATTACCGCAACGGCGGCACCATCGCGGTGCTCTGGGGCGAGTTGGCCGAAGTGCTAAACGAAGGCCGCTACAGCTACCTGATGGGCTGCGCCAGCATCCCCATGCAAGACGGCGGCGTGCAGGCGCATGCGGTCATGCAGCGCCTGCGCGAGCGCTACCTGTGCACCGAACATCTGCGTGCCGAACCGAAAAACCCGCTGCCCACCCTGGCCCTGCCCGGCAACGTCATTGCCGAAATGCCACCGTTGCTCAAGGCTTACATGCGCCTGGGCGCGAAGATTTGTGGCGAGCCGTGCTGGGATGAGGACTTCCAGGTGGCCGACGTGTTCATCCTGCTCAAGCGCGACGACCTGTGCCCGCGTTACGCCCGCCACTTCAAGGCGGCTGTCTGATGCCTAGGCTGCGGGTGCTCGCCCGCCTCTCGCGCCTGTTGCTGGTGCTGCTACTTGGCATGCTGATGGCCAGCGTGATCGCCCTGGGCGAACGCCTGGGGCTGAAGGCCCCCATCGAGCGCCGTCAACGCTGGACTTGCCTGTTCATGAAGCAGCTGGTCGGGGCCTTGCCGTTCAATGTGCGGGTAATTGGCCAACTGCCGCAACGGCCGATGCTGTGGGTCAGCAACCATGTGTCCTGGACCGACATTCCGCTGCTCGGCATGCTGCTGCCGCTGTCATTCCTGTCCAAGGCTGAGGTGCGCCAGTGGCCCGTGGCCGGCTGGCTGGCGGAAAAGGCCGGCACGCTGTTCATCCGCCGTGGCGGTGGCGATGCCCAACGCCTGCGTGAAGAAATCAGCGGCCAACTGGGGCTTGCCCGTCCGCTGCTGATATTCCCCGAAGGCACCACCACCGACGGGCGCCAGTTGCGTACCTTCCATGGCCGATTGCTGGCCGGTGCCATTGATCGGGGTGTGGCGGTGCAGCCAGTGGCGATTCAGTACCTGCGTGAGGGTAAAGCTGACCCGATTGCGCCGTTCATTGGCGATGATGACCTGGTCTCGCACCTGATGCGGCTGTTTGCCCACCCTCGCGGCGAGGTGTGCATTCATCTGCTGCAACCGATCGGCAGCGTGGGGAAGGAACGGGCAGCGCTGGCGCTTCAAGCTCAGCAAGCCATTCACAGGGCGATGTTCGGGGTGCAAGAGGTCGAGGTCGTGTCACAAGCGGCATGACCTGATGCCGACCCTGTCGCGGGCCTGGCCTGCCAAGCCCAGGCTACCGCCCCGCCGCCGCAAACCCCTGCAACTGTGGGTAAAACTCGCGGAAATCCGCCATCAACGGCTCGTACAAGCACTCCAGCTCCGCCATCACCCCCACCATCCCCTCCGGCCGAGACAGCCGCCGGCCAATGCCGTTGAACACCTGCTCCAGCGTGGCAAAATCGCCATACGCCCCCAACCAGTCATCCGCCGCCATGAACGGCGCTATGCGCGCCAGCCGCCCGGGCAGCTCGGGCTCCGCCAGCAACACCTGGTAAAACGCCCGGGTGAACTGCGCCAGTGGCTGCTCGGCGTAGTCCGCCCAATGGCGCGCCAGGCAGTGGTCGAAAAACACGTCAAGGACAATCCCGGCAAACCGCCTGCGCTCACGTGGGAAGCGCGCCAATGCCGCCAGCACCTCTGGGTGACGGTCGGTGTAACTGTCGATTTGCCGATGCAGCCGGATCGACGCCTCCAGTTCAGGCGCGAAGCGTCCTTCTAACGAGCCTTTGACAAAGTCGCCATACAGGCTGCCCAGCAATTGTTGCGGCGCCGGGCCGCCCAGGTGCAGGTGTGCGAGGTAGTTCATGGCCGCAGTCTAGCACCCTTGCAGCGTATATCGTCGTAACGCGATATAGCGATTTGCACTCACCTCAGAACCACATCGTATTTCTATATCGGAAATTTCCGATCTATATTTCGGCTCATCGCGATATACCGTTACGCCAAAATGAGCTTGCACCGATGCCCCTTGATCTCGACGAAATCATAAAAGCACTGGCCCACCCGGTCCGCCGAGAAATCCTCCAATGGCTGAAAGACCCGGCTGCGCAATTTCCCGACCAGTACCACAGCACCGAAAACGGTGTGTGTGCCGGGCAGATCGACCAACGCTGCGGCCTGTCGCAGTCGACGGTGTCCGCCCACCTGGCCACCTTGCAGCGCGCCGGGCTGATCCACAGCCAGAAGATTGGCCAGTGGCATTTTTTCAAACGCGACGAAGCCACCATTCAGGCGTTTCTCGAACAACTGCGCCAAGCACTCTGACGAGCAGGTAACCTTCATGACCACGCTTTTCGATCCGATCACACTGGGTGATGTGCAATTGCCCAACCGTATCATCATGGCACCGCTGACCCGCTGCCGCGCCGACGACGGCCGTGTGCCCAACGCACTGATGGCCGAATACTATGTTCAGCGCGCCAGCGCCGGGCTGATCCTCAGCGAAGCTACCTCGGTCACGCCCATGGGCGTGGGCTACCCCGACACGCCTGGCATCTGGAACGACCAGCAGGTGCGCGGCTGGAACAACGTCACCAAAGCCGTGCATGCGGCAGGCGGCCGGATCTTCCTGCAACTGTGGCACGTAGGGCGTATTTCCCACCCCATGTACCTGAACGGCGAATTGCCGGTGGCGCCAAGTGCGATCCAGCCCAAAGGCCATGTGAGCCTGGTGCGCCCGATCACCGAGTACCCAACCCCACGCGCCCTGGAAACCGAAGAAATCGCCGACGTCGTCGAGGCGTACCGCAGCGCGGCTGAAAACGCCAAGGCCGCCGGCTTCGATGGCGTGGAAATCCACGGTGCCAATGGCTACCTGCTGGACCAGTTCCTGCAAAGCAGCACCAACCAGCGCACCGACCGCTACGGCGGCACGCTGGAAAACCGCGCGCGCTTGCTGCTGGAAGTCACCGATGCTGCCATCGAGGTGTGGGGCGCGGGCCGTGTGGGCGTGCACCTGTCGCCACGTGCAGACCTGCACGACATGGGCGATGAAAACCGCGCCGAAACCTTCACCTATTTGGCTCGGGAGCTGGGCCAGCGCGGCATCGCCTTCATCTGCTCACGGGAGAACGAAGCCGATGACAGTATCGGGCCTCTGATCAAGCAGGCCTTCGGCGGGCCGTACATTGTCAATGAAGGCTTCGACAAGGCCAGTGCCAATGCGGCGTTGGCCAAAGGCACGGCCGATGCTGTGGCGTTTGGCGTGCCGTTTATTGCCAACCCGGATTTGCCAGCGCGGCTGGCGGCGGATGCGCCGCTGAATGAGGCGCGAGGCGAGACCTTCTATAGCCAGGGTGCGGTGGGGTACATCGACTATCCGCGGTTGTGATTGCGACTGCCGCCGCAAGCGTATCGCGTACCCTGTGGGAGCGGCTTCAGCCGCGAAGCAGGCGACGCGGTGCCTGGCACCGGCTTCGCCGGTGTTCGCGGCTAAAGCCGCTCCCACATACCCCAGCTAATACAACAGGTTATTTGCATGTCATGAGGCCAGCTCAACCTCAAGGCCGCGCGTTGATCTGCTGCTGCAGGTTCTGAATCTGGCTCTGCAGCGTGTTGATGTTGCGCGTGGTCTGCCCGCGGAACGCGTCAAATTCCTGCACTGACGCCCCACTGGCACTGGCCGGCCGGTTATCCGCCTGGCTCTTCAACACCAGTACATCCTGCTCCAGGCTTTCAATCGCAGCTTTGGGGTTGCCTTGCTTCTTCAACGCCGCCACTTCATCACTCAGGTTCTTCAGCTGGCCGTCCAGCTTGCCGCCGTCCACCTGCCCCGATTTCAGCGCAGCCAATTCACTGTTCACCGCCTTCAACTGCGCCTGCAACTGGCCCTGCAACTCGGTCACCGCCTTTTGTTGCTCGCGGGTATCTGCCAACACTTGCTCCAGGCGCTTGCCCAGGTCTCCAGCCTGCCCGGCCACGCCTTGCTGCTGTTTGCCCTGCTCGACCAGGCTGGCCTGCAACTGGCGAATCTGCAGCTTCAACGCCTCGCTGCCGGTGGTGCTGGTCGATTCGCTGGCATCGACCTTGCCGCTGATAGCCTGCAAACGCCCGGCGGCCTCTTCGCTGATGCGGGCAAAACTTTCCTGGGTGGCCACCAGTTGCTGCTCCATCAGCGAAATCTGCTGGAAGCTCCACCAGCCAAGCCCCGCCAGGGCGATGAACGACGCCCCCAGCAGCGCCCAAAGCGGGCCGGTGCTGGCCGGGCGCGCGGCTTTTTTGCGGCTGCGCGACACATGCGCCGGCAACAGTTCGTCATCATCAGGGGTACCGGCCCGCAGGGTAGGCACATCATCGAAATCGTCGTGGGCATCGTTGCGCATGGGTAGGATCAACCGCGGTAGTAGCAAAGAGACATGAGTATAAACCGCTTGCGCGGCGCACTGATGACCATCATCCGCGCGCCAGGTTCACTGGCCAACCGGCTGGTGCTTCCACCACGCGCAAAATTCATCCAGCGCCGTCCACAGGCTGACCTTGGGCTGATAGTCCAAATACTGCCGGGCACGGCTGATGTCCAGCGTAAAGTCACGGCTCATCACCTGCATGCCCACGCGCGACAGGGTGGGTTGCGGCCGGCCGGGCCAGAGCATGCACGCGGCTTCGTTCATGGCCGCCAGGCTGTAGGCCAGGCCGTAGGAGCGGTAACGGGTCACCTGCGGCAGGTTCATCTGGCGCATCACATAGTTCACCACATCCCACAGCGGCAGCGGCTGGCCGTTGCTGATGTTATAGGCCTGGCCCAACGCGCGATCCTCGGCGAACAGCGCGCTGAGCAGGGCCTCGTTGAGGTTATGCACGCTGGTGAAATCGACCTTGTTCAGGCCATTGCCGACAATCGCCACGCGGCCCTTGCGCTGCATCTGCATCAGCCGCGGGAAGATGCTGGCATCGCCCGCCCCGGTAACGAAACGCGGGCGCAGGGCGAGCACTTCCAGGCCAAACTCCTGGGCGCCGAACACCTTCTGCTCAGCCAGGTACTTGGTGTGCCCGTAATGGTCATGAAAGCGGCGCGGCACTTGGTCTTCACGAATATCCAGGCGCGAGCGACCATTGAAGTAGATCGACGGCGACGACAAATGCACCAGGCGCCGTACGTGCTCTTTAAGGCAACCCTCCACCACGTTTTCGGTGACCACCACATTGCCTTGATGAAAGTCCTGATAACGCCCCCAGGTGCCCACGGCCCCGGCGCAATGCACCACCGCCTCGACACCTTGGCACACGCGCCGGGCAAGCTCTGCATCACCCAGGTCGCCGGGGATGAACTGCGCGCCTCGCTTGACCAGGTGCTCGACCCCTTCGGCACGGCGCCCGCTGACCCGCACGTCCAGGCCCTGCTCCAGGGCAAAGCGCGCAAAACGCCCGCCAATGAAGCCGCTCGCGCCGGTGACCAGAATTCGCATGTAAGACTCCGCCTAGAATTTCAGATGCAACTGACGCTGGCTGCGGCTACAAGGGCACCAGCCAGTGCCGTGCCGTGTGCCGCAAGTGATCGGTCAGTTGCGCGAGCAGGTGCCCGCCGTTGCGCCAATGATGCCAGTACAAAGGCACATCGATGGGAGTATCGGCGCAGATTTCCACCAATTGCCCGCTCACCAATTGTTCGCGGGCCTGCAACTCTGGCACCAGCCCCCAGCCCAGCCCCGCTTCGGTCATGCGTAGAAAACCTTCGGAAGACGGGCAAAGGTGGTGCAGGAAGCCGCCTTCAATACCCAGCGAAGCCAGGTAACGGTGCTGCAGGAAATCATCCGGCCCGTACACGATGGCCGGCGTGCGGGCCAGGCGCCGCGCATCGAACCCTTGGGGGAAGCAGCGCGCCATGAATGCAGGGCTGGCCAGCGCCCGGTAGCGCATGGCCCCCAGCGGCAGGCTGCGTGCGCCGGCAACAGGGCGTTCACTGCCACACAGGCACGCTGCCACCTCCCCCGCGCGCATGCGCTTGAGCCCCACTTCCTGGTCTTCCACCACCAAGTCCGTGAGCAATTGATGCTCAGCACAGAAAGCCCCCACCGCACCCGCCCACCAGGTCGCCAGGCTGTCGGCATTGAGGGCGATGCGCAGGCGCTCCGGCAGGCCTTCCTCGTCAAGCGCCGGCACCTGGCGCTGCAGGTCGCGCTCCAGCAGGCGCACCTGCTGTACATGGTTGAGCAACTGCCGCCCGACTTCGGTGGGGCTCGGCGGCGTCGCCCGCACCAGCACGGGTTGGCCGACTCGCGCCTCCAGCAATTTGATGCGCTGTGAAATGGCAGACTGCGACAGCCCCAGCACCTGCGCTGCACGCTCGAAGCCACCCTGCTCGATCACCGCCGCGAGGGCTGCCAGCAGTTTGTAGTCGAACATCGATTTTCCTAATGAGCGATCAGCGATATTGGTTTTTCTTATACAGCGAGACACCGGAAAGTGGCCAGCATCTTTGGTTCACCGAGTACCCCGCCATGTGGCAAAGCTATCTGAACGGCATGCTGGTCGCCTTCGGCCTGATCATGGCCATCGGCGCGCAAAACGCCTTCGTCCTGGCGCAAAGCCTGCGCCGTGAACATCACCTGCCCGTGGCTGCGCTGTGCATTGTCTGCGATGCCATTCTGGTTGCCGCCGGCGTGTTCGGCCTGGCCACGGTGCTGGCGCACAACCCGACCTTGCTGGCCATTGCGCGCTGGGGTGGCGCGGTGTTCCTGATCTGGTACGGCGCCAAGGCGCTGCGCAGCGCCTGCTCAAAGCAGAGCCTGCAGCATCAGGAAGGCCAGGGCACGCGCTCACGGCGGGCGGTATTGCTTAGCGCCTTGGCGGTGACCTTGCTCAACCCGCATGTGTATCTGGACACCGTGCTGCTGATCGGCTCGCTCGGCGCCCAGCAGACCATGCCGGGGGCCTACGTGGCCGGTGCCGCCAGCGCATCGCTGGTGTGGTTTTCGACCTTGGCGATCGGTGCCGCGTGGCTGGCGCCCTGGCTTGCACGTCCGGCTACATGGCGAATGCTCGACCTGATGGTGGCGGTGATGATGTTCGCGGTGGCGGCCCAATTGATTTTCAATTGACGACCTTCTGTCGGCCCTGGCAAAGCCCTCTGGAACCTCTATTCCCTATGTTTGTTGCGTGGTTATACGCAGGGGCTGGTGCTATGATCCAGCCCTTGCGTCGCAAAGAGTACAAACTCGCCGACGCTCAGAGGGCCGCCCGTGATCGGCCCTGCGCAAACCGCGAACTAGACCTGAATCAGGAGATACACCATGGCTTTTGAATTGCCGCCGCTGCCGTACGCCCACGATGCCCTGCAGCCGCACATCTCCAAGGAAACCCTGGAGTTTCACCACGACAAGCACCACAACACCTATGTCGTGAACCTGAACAACCTGGTCCCAGGTACCGAATTCGAAGGCAAGACCCTGGAAGAGATCGTCAAGAGCTCTTCGGGTGGCATCTTCAACAACGCCGCCCAGGTCTGGAACCACACCTTCTACTGGAACTGCCTGGCGCCTAACGCCGGCGGCCAGCCTACCGGTGCCCTGGCTGAGGCCATCAACACCGCTTTCGGTTCCTTCGACAAGTTCAAGGAAGAGTTCACCAAGACTTCGGTTGGCACCTTCGGTTCCGGCTGGGGCTGGCTGGTGAAGAAAGCTGACGGTTCCCTGGCCCTGGCCAGCACCATCGGCGCCGGCTGCCCGCTGACCAGCGGCGACACCCCGCTGCTGACCTGCGACGTGTGGGAGCACGCCTACTACATCGACTACCGCAACCTGCGTCCGAAGTACGTCGAGGCGTTCTGGAACCTGGTCAACTGGGCCTTCGTTGCCGAGCAGTTCGAAGGCAAAACCTTCAAGGCCTGATTAATTCAGCCTTGAACAAAAGCCCGGCCTTGTGCCGGGTTTTTTTGTGCCCGCACATCTACCCCTTGCTCCCCCCGCATACCGCGCTAACATCAAACGTCTGGAAGTTTGCTGTAGCGCACTCAAGTTGCAAGGTCAGGCAACCGATACACTGCTCAGGGCAGCCCCATTGGCCGATAGTGTATTGCCAACGTTAATGGCAAGATGATGCCATGCGCATGGATTAAGGAAACCCCATTTGAAGCTGGAATTGCGGAACAGCTTATCGGTCAAGTTGCTCAGGGTCGTCCTGCTTTCGGCGCTGGCAGTTGGCGTCGTCCTCAGTTGCGCGCAAATCGTCTACGACACCTACAAGACCCGCCAGGCCGTCACCAATGACGCCCAGCGCATCCTCGACATGTTCCGCGACCCGTCCACCCAGGCGGTTTACAGCCTTGACCGGGAAATGGGCATGCAGGTGATGGAAGGCCTGTTCCAGGACGAATCGGTACGCATGGCGTCCATTGGCCACCCCAACGAAACCATGCTGGCGGAAAAATCCCGGCCGCTGCGCGACATGTCCATGCGCTGGCTCACCGACCTGTTTCTGGGCCAGGAACGCACCTACACCACCCAACTGGTCGGCCGCGGCCCCTACAGCGAGTACTACGGCGACCTGAGCATCACCCTCGACACCGCCTCCTACGGTGAAGATTTCCTGATCAACGCCATCATCATCTTCATCTCCGGCGTGCTGCGGGCGCTGGCGATGGGCCTGGTGTTGTACCTGGTCTATCACTGGCTGTTGACCAAACCGCTGTCGAAAATCATCGAACACCTCACCCAGATCAACCCCGACCGCCCCAGCCAGCACCAGATCCCGCTGCTCAAAGGCCACGAAAAGAACGAGTTGGGTATCTGGGTCAACACCGCCAACCAGTTGCTGGCGTCTATCGAACGCAACACACACCTGCGTCATGAGGCTGAAAACAGCCTGCAACGCATGGCTCAATACGACTTCCTCACCGGGCTGCCCAACCGCCAACAGTTGCAGACGCAGCTGGACAAGATCCTCACCGACGGCGGCCGCCTGCAGCATCGTGTGGCCGTGCTGTGCGTGGGCCTGGATGACTTCAAGGGCATCAACGAGCAATTCAGTTATCAGGTGGGTGACCAACTGCTGCTGGCCCTGGCCGACCGCCTGCGCGCCCATAGTGGCCGCCTGGGCGCCTTGGCCCGCCTGGGGGGCGACCAGTTCGCCCTGGTGCAGGCCAACATCGAGCAGCCTTACGAAGCGGCCGAGCTGGCGCAAAGCATCCTCGACGACCTTGAAGTGCCATTCGGCCTGGATCACCAGCAAATCCGCCTGCGTGCCACCATCGGCATCACCCTGTTCCCCGAAGACGGCGACAGCACGGAAAAACTGCTGCAAAAGGCCGAACAGACCATGACCCTGGCCAAAGCACGCTCGCGCAACCGCTATCAGTTTTACATCGCCAGCGTCGACAGCGAGATGCGCCGCCGACGTGAGCTGGAAAAAGACCTGCGCGAGGCCCTGCCACGCAACCAGCTGTACCTGGTGTATCAGCCCCAGATCAGCTACCGCGACCACCGCGTGGTCGGTGTCGAAGCCCTGCTGCGCTGGCAGCACCCGGAGCTGGGCATGGTCCCGCCCGACCAGTTCATCCCGCTTGCCGAGCAGAACGGCAACATCATCACCATCGGCGAATGGGTGCTCGACCAGGCCTGCAAGCAACTGCGCGAGTGGCACGACCTGGGCTTCAGCGAGCTGCGCATGGCGGTCAACCTGTCCACCGTGCAGTTGCACCACAACGAACTGCCGCGCGTAGTCAACAACCTGCTGCAAGCCTACCGGCTGCCGCCACGCAGCCTGGAGCTGGAAGTGACCGAAACCGGCCTGATGGAAGACATCAGCACCGCTGCCCAGCACCTGCTGAGCCTGCGCCGCTCGGGGGCAATGATTGCCATTGACGACTTTGGCACCGGCTATTCCTCGCTCAGCTACCTGAAGTCGCTGCCGCTGGACAAGATCAAGATCGACAAGAGCTTCGTGCAAGATCTGCTCGACGATGACGACGACGCCACCATCGTTCGCGCCATCATCCAGCTGGGCAAGAGCCTGGGGATGCAGGTGATCGCCGAGGGCGTGGAAACCGCCGAGCAGGAAACCTACATCATTGCCCAGGGCTGCCACGAAGGTCAGGGCTACCACTACAGCAAGCCGCTGTCGGCGCGCGAGCTGACCAGTTTCCTCAAGCAGGCCCAGCGCAATCAGGTTTCAGCGCTGTAACCCTTGCCCGTTACAGTCCATGACGCTCATTGACATGAATTGTGCGCACAGCTCTTTACAGCAAATGCAAATCTTTCGCATGATGTTGCGGTTTCGCGTGCCACGGCGCACGGCTTGAACCCTTGGTCCAACCACACGACGCAGGAAAACCAATAATGATTCGAATGCCTCTGGCCTCCGCCAGTCTGCTGGCCATCGCCATCGCTCTCGCCGGTTGCGGCGAAGGCAAGGATGACAAGGCCGCCGCCCCGCAAGCTCAGGCACCTGCTGCCGCCAGCACCACCGCCGCGGCGCCTGGGGCTGTCGACGAAGCAGCCGGCAAGGCCGTGGTCAAGCATTACGCCGATATGGTCTACGCCGTGTACAGCGACTCGCTGAGCACCGCCAAAACCCTGCAGACCGCCATCGACGCGTTCCTTGCCAAGCCCAACGATGAAACCCTGAAGGCCGCCAAGGCTGCCTGGGCCGCCGCGCGTGTTCCTTACCTGCAGAGTGAAGCCTTCCGCTTCGGCAACACCATCATCGACGACTGGGAAGGCCAAGTGAACGCCTGGCCGCTGGACGAAGGCCTGATCGACTACGTCGACAAGAGCTACGAGCACGCCCTGGGCAACCCGGCCGCCAGCGCCAACATCATCGCCAACACCGAGATCCAGGTGGGCGAAGAGAAGGTCGACGTCAAGGACATCACCGCCGAGAAACTGGCCAGCCTGAACGAGCTGGGCGGCTCCGAAGCCAACGTCGCCACTGGCTACCACGCCATCGAGTTCCTGCTCTGGGGCCAGGACCTGAACGGTACCGGCCCGGGCGCAGGCAACCGCCCTGCTTCGGACTACCTGGAAGGCCAGGGCGCCACCGGCGGCCACAACGACCGTCGCCGCGCCTACCTGAAGGCCGTTACCGAGCTGCTGGTCAAAGACCTCGAAGAGATGGTCGGCAACTGGGCACCGAACGTGGCCGACAACTACCGCGCCACTCTGGAAGCAGAGCCGGTCAACGACGGCCTGCGCAAGATGCTGTTCGGCATGGGCAGCCTTTCGCTGGGCGAACTGGCTGGCGAGCGCATGAAGGTTTCGCTGGAAGCCAACTCGCCTGAAGACGAGCAGGACTGCTTCAGCGACAACACCCACTACTCGCACTTCTACGACGCCAAGGGTATCCGCAACGTCTACCTGGGCGAGTACACTCGCGCCGACGGCACCAAGATGACCGGCCCAAGCCTGTCGTCGCTGGTGGCCAAGGTTGACCCAGCTGCCGACGCTACCCTGAAGGCCGACCTGGAAGCCACCGAAGCCAAGATCCAGGTCATGGTTGACCACGCCCTCAAAGGCGAGCACTACGACCAGCTGATCGCCGCCGACAACGCGGCCGGCAACCAGATCGTGCGTGATGCCATCGCATCCTTGGTCAAGCAGACCGGTGCGATCGAGCAGGCTGCGGGC
Source organism: Pseudomonas sp. PSKL.D1 (assembly GCF_028898945.1). Lineage (NCBI taxonomy): Bacteria > Pseudomonadati > Pseudomonadota > Gammaproteobacteria > Pseudomonadales > Pseudomonadaceae > Pseudomonas > Pseudomonas sp. PSKL.D1. Next base: position 1,074,956 of record NZ_CP118607.1, on the reverse strand, counting down.
AAGTTGGGGATCTCCAACCTGAACCCGGACACTGCGGATCACGAGTTCTGATGCTGTTTTGACGCGTTCCATCCAACGCCCGGTCTAGTGCCGGGCGTTTTTGTCTCTGAAGCGCGGCTGTGTTTCCCTCTGCTCTGACGCAGGTCCCTGCTGCATCGTGGTTGCCTGTCGTTACTGCAATCACGGGCGTCAACATGTTCCAGATTCTAGACGTGTGGGGAGAAGGGCGAATAGTCGACTCGGCTGGCGGAAAAAAAATCGTCACCGGATTCACCCACGCCTACAACCTCAACAAATTCGACCAGCAAATCTCCAACGGCCCCTTCACTGGCAATCCCATCCCGCATCTTTTCCCCGTCTACGAGTATGACGCGCCGCGCTTTCCTCTGGATGACCGCTCGGTGATGCATATAACGCTGATGGGAGCTCCCATTACCCAAGAAGTGGCACAGGAAATGTGCCGAGTGCTTGGCCACTCGGGAAAAGTCTACCTGTACGACCCGAACGAACGCCATCGCCGCCTGTTCGAGTCAGTCGCTTTTGACCATGGCTTGCACCTTGAAGGACGTTTTTCTCCTGAAGAACTGGAGCCGCCATTCAACGAAATCACATTGCTGGCGGCCTACGTTTATCGCGCACCTCCCCCTCCCCTACCGCGCCCCGCTCACTAAAACCAGAGAAGGACAAATCAATGGCCAGCGTGACATACCTCAGATCGATTGCTAACAACACCCCCTATACACTGACGTTGATCGACGGAGAAAACCGAAGCAACAGCCTTGCGATTGGTGCACAACATGTCTGGAATGGCCAATTGGCCGTCCCGTGGATCGGTCGAGCGGCTGAAGATTACAAAGCCATCCGTATCATTCTCGGACCACGCGCCGAAACAAACATCTGGATGTTTCAGGACTACTGGGAGCCTGCTCACAAAGATGCGATCAAATGCCTAAGCGGTAGCACCATGGACTACACCAGCACCGACACCATTGAGGTGCCTGGGGATAACCGCGGCGGCGGCAGCAAAAACCTGATCGTCAATCTGGTGAACCGCGACTTCAAACTCTATATGGCTTGAGGGAGAACGAAGCGCGTCAATTTCATCTGGCAAACGCAAATTGCTCTTATTCAATCATCCTGGGCCTGATAAGCTTGCACGCCGGTTTTACGCTCACGCCCAGGATCCTTGATGTCCTTGTCGCTGTCCCGACACACTCTTCTGCTGCTGGCCCTCGCCCTCGCAGCCTGTGACGACGCCCCGCGTTTCACCCAGGCCGAGCCTGGCGAAGCGTTGTCTGGTGGCCAGGCAACCGTGCAGCGCAGCGACCGCAGTGCCTTTTCCCTGCCTTCGGCCAACCTGTCACCCGAGCGGCGGCTGGACTTCGCCGTCGGCAACAGCTTTTTCCGCAACCCGTGGGTGATCGCCCCGTCCACCACCACCGCGCGTGACGGCCTGGGCCCGCTGTTCAACACCAACGCCTGCCAGAACTGCCATGTACGCGATGGCCGCGGCCATCCACCCGAACCTGGCGACAGCAACGCCGTGTCGATGCTGGTGCGCCTGTCGATCCCCGATCAGCCTTACCTGGCCAAGGAAATCGAGCGCATCGGCGTAGTCCCCGAGCCGGTCTATGGCACCCAGTTGCAGGACATGGCCATCCCCGGCGTAGCGCCCGAGGGCAAGGTGCGGGTGACCTACGACAACCAGACCGTCACCTTCAACGACGGCCATCAAGTCGAGCTCCGTCGTCCGAGCCTGCAAATCACGCAGCTCGGCTACGGCCCGATGCACCCCGACACCCGCTTTTCGGCCCGGGTTGCCCCGCCCATGATCGGCCTGGGCCTGCTCGAAGCCATCCCTGAAGCCGACATTCTGGCCAACGAAGACCCCGACGACCGCAACCGCGATGGCATTCGTGGCCGTGCCAACCGAGTGTGGGACGATGCCCAGGGCAAAACCGTGCTGGGCCGCTTTGGCTGGAAAGCCGGGCAACCCAACGTCAATCAGCAGAACGTGCATGCCTTCATCGGCGACATGGGGCTCACCACCCACCTGCAACCGAAGGACGACTGCACCCCGGCGCAAACCGCCTGCCTGGCCGCGCCCAACGGCGAAGGCCCCGATGGTGAAAAGGAAGTCAGCGACAACATTTTGCGCCTGGTGACCTTCTACACCCGCAACCTGGGCGTACCCGCCCGGCGCGATGTGGACGCCCCGCAGGTACTGGCCGGCAAGAACCTGTTTTTCGAGGCCGGCTGCCAGGGCTGCCACACCCCGCAGTTCACCACCGCCAAAACCGGCATCGAGCCTGAACTGGCCGGCCAGGTGATCCGCCCCTACACCGACCTGCTGCTGCACGACATGGGCCCCGGCCTTGCCGACGAGCGCACCGAATTCACCGCCAACGGCCAGGACTGGCGCACCGCACCGCTGTGGGGCATCGGCCTGACCGAGACCGTCAGCGGCCACACCCAGTACCTGCACGACGGCCGCGCCCGCAACCTGCTCGAAGCCGTGCTCTGGCACGGTGGCGAAGCGCAGGCTGCACGCGATCACGTTTTGACCTTCAATGCCGAGCAACGCGCCGCGTTGCTTGCCTTCCTGAACTCACTTTAAACGCGCAAGGAGCCGGGCATGTTCCGACCCAAACTGTTGTTCACCAGCCTCGCTGCACTCGCCCTGGGTGCTTGCTCGCCGCAAGACCCGCAGGCCGTGACCTCCGCCGCCATCGCCAAGCAGGTGATCCTGCCCACCTACAGCCGCTGGGTCGAAGCCGACCGCGCGCTGGCCGCCAGCGCCCTGGCCTTCTGTGAAGGCAAACAGAGCCTGGAAACCGCCCGCGCCGACTTCCTCAACGCGCAAAAAGCCTGGGCCGAGCTGCAACCGCTACTGGTCGGGCCCCTGGCCGAAGGCAACCGCGCCTGGCAGGTACAATTCTGGCCCGACAAGAAAAACCTGGTCGGCCGCCAGGTTGAGCAACTGGTCAATGGCGACAAGCCGGTCGATGCCGCCAGCCTGGGCAAATCCAGCGTCGTGGTGCGTGGCCTGTCGGCCTACGAGTACATCCTGTTCGACAGCAAGCCAGACGTCGCTACCGCCGAGCAAAAGGCCCGCTACTGCCCACTGCTGGTGGCCATCGGCGAACACCAGAAGAACTTGGCGGAAGAGATCCTCAAGGGCTGGAACAGCACCGACGGCATGCTGTCGCAGATGACCAAGTTCCCCAACCAGCGCTATGCCGACTCCCATGAGGCCATCGCCGACGTGCTGCGTGCCCAGGTCACCGCGCTGGATACCCTGAAAAAGAAACTCGGCGCGCCGATGGGCCGCCAGAGCAAGAACATTCCGCAACCGCTGCAGGCCGAAGCCTGGCGCAGCCATTCCTCGCTCAAGAGCCTGGAAGCCAGCCTGAAAGCCGCGCAAACGGTCTGGGTTGGTGTCGACAATCAGGGCCTGCGCGGCCTGCTGGGCAGCGACCAGAAAGCCCTGGCGCAAAAGATCGACGACGCCTACGCTACCTCCCTCAAACTGCTGGCCGACAACCAGAAGACCCTGGGCGAGCTGCTGGCCGACGACGCCGGCCAACAAACCCTCAACCAGATCTACGACAGCCTCAACGTCGTCCACCGCCTGCACGAAGGCGAGCTGGCCAAGGCGTTGAACATTCAGCTGGGCTTCAATGCCAACGACGGTGACTGATCATGCTGCGACGCCAGGCCATCAAACTCGGTAGCGTATTGCTCAGCGCCCTCACCCTGGGCGGCTGGAGCCTGTTCCGCAAACAAGGCAGCGAGCCCTTGCTGCTGTCGGCGCGTGACGATGGCGACGGCAAGCATTATGCGGTCGGGTTCCGCCTGGACGGCACTCAGGTGTTCAGCACCCAGGTGGCCCAGCGTTGCCATGCCATCATCAACCACCCCGAGTTGCCCATCGCGCTGTTCGTCGCGCGCCGCCCAGGTACCGAAAGTTACCTGGTCGATTTGCGCGACGGGCGGCTGCTGCAAACCATCACCTCCCAACCGAACCGGCATTTCTATGGCCATGCGGTGATCCACAAAGGCGGTGAGTGGCTGTACGCCACCGAAAACGACACCACCGACCCGGGGCGTGGCGTGCTCGGTGTGTACCGCTTCGAGGGTGAGCGGCTGGTGCACACCGGGGAAATTCCGACCCACGGCATCGGCCCCCATGAAGTGGCCTGGCTGCCGGACGGTGAAACACTGATCGTGGCCAACGGCGGCATTCGCACCGAGGCCGAAAGCCGGGTCGAGATGAACCTTAACGCCATGGAGCCGAGCCTGGTGCTGATGCAGCGTGACGGCACCCTGCTGAGCAAGGAAACCCTTGCCCAGCAGATGAACAGCGTGCGCCACCTGGCCGTGGGCCAGGACGGCACCATCGCCGCCTGCCAACAGTTCATGGGCGATGCCGACACCACCGCCGAACTGCTGGCAATCAAGCGGCCGGGCGAGGCGTTCAAGGCCTTCCCGGTGCCGGAGCATCAGCTGCAATCGATGGCGCAGTACACCGCCAGCGTGGCCATTCACAGTGAGCTGCGGCTGGTGGCGTTGACGGCGCCGCGGGCAAACCGGCTGTTTGTGTGGGACCTGGACAGCGGCGCGGTGAAGCTTGATGCGCCGATGCCGGATTGTGCCGGGGTTGGGGCGGTGAAGGATGGATTTGTGGTGACGTCCGGGCAGGGGCGGTGCCGGTTTTATGATTGCACCAAGGCTGAGCTGGTTGGGCAGCCGATGAAACTGCCTTCCGGGTTTTGGGATAACCACTTGCACCTGGCTTGAGGGCCTGATCGCGGATAAATCCGCTCCTACAGGTTCTCACCCTCCTGTAGGAGCGGATTTATCCGCGATAAGCCGGCACAGGTATCCCTCCCTTCCCCACTCGTCGAAAACAGTCAATACTCCCCCTACCGCACGTGGGCAGGATCGCCCGTTGTCGTGTCATAACGAATAACAACCCTGCATCCAAGGAACCGGACTTATGCTGCGCCGCCGCATGCTCATCATGTTGGGGGTGGTTCTGCTGATCGTGTTGGCCCTGGGGGGCTACAAAGCGTTTTCGATCTACCAGCAGATCCAGATGTTCACTGCCCCGAAGCCGCCCATTACCGTGGCAGCAGCCCTGGCCGAACAACGCCAGTGGCAACAGCGCCTGCCCGCCGTCGGCAGCCTCAAGGCCCTGCAGGGCGTGGAACTGAGCCTGGAGGTGGAAGGTACGGTCAAGACGCTGCACTTCGACTCTGGCCAGAAGGTCAAAGCCGGGCAACTGCTGCTGCAGCTCAACGACGACCAGGAAACCGCCCTGCTCGGCACCGCCCAGGCCGACCTGGGCCTGGCCAAAGTGGACTTCGGCCGTGGCAGTCAACTGGTCGGCGATTCGGCGATCTCCCGCGGCGAATACGACCGCCTCACCGCCCAGTACCGCCGCAACCAGGCCGTGGTCGACCAGCTCAAGGCGTCAAAAACCAAAAAAAGCATCAGCGCCCCGTTCAGCGGCACCATCGGCATCCGTCAGGTGGACGTGGGCAGTTACCTGCCCGCAGGCACGGTGATCGCCACCCTGCAGGACACCTCCAGCCTCTATGTCGACTTCAACGTACCCGAACAGGCCCTGCCGCATCTGAGCCTGGGCCAACAGGTGCAAGTGCAGGTAGCCGCCTACCCCGGCCAGACCTTCCCGGCCAGCCTCAGCGCCATCAACCCCAAGGTCGAGGAAAGCACCCGCAACCTGCTGGTGCGCGCGACCATGGCCAACCCGGACGGCAAGCTGCTGCCGGGCATGTTCGCCAGCCTGCTGGTCCTGCTGCCCGACCCGCAGCCCCAGGTGGTAGTACCGGAAAGCGCCATTACCTACACGCTCTACGGCAATTCGGTGTACGTCGCCACGCCCAAGCAGGACAAGGACGGCCAGAACCAGCTCACCGCCGAACAGCGCACCGTGCAAACCGGCGAACGCCGCGATGGTGTTGTGGTGGTACTCAAAGGGCTCAAGGCGGGCGAGCAGGTGGTGACCGCCGGGCAACTCAAGCTGAGCCCGGGGGCAGTCATCCGCATCGGCCAGGACCCTGTAATCAAGCCCACCGCCAGCACCCCGAGTGCGGACTGATCAGGAGGCAGACATGGCGTTCACCGACCCGTTCATCCGCCGCCCGGTGCTGGCCACCGTGGTCAGCCTGCTGATTCTTTTGCTCGGCTTCCAGGCCTGGAGCAAGCTGCAGATCCGCCAGTACCCGCAAATGGAAAACGCCCTGATCACGGTCACCACCGCCTATCCCGGTGCCAACGCCGAAACCATCCAGGGCTACATCACCCAGCCGCTGCAGCAGAGCCTGGCCAGCGCCGAAGGCATCGACTACATGACCTCGGTAAGCCGGCAGAACTTCTCGATCATTTCCATCTATGCGCGTATCGGCGCCGACAGCGATCGCCTGTTCACCGAATTGCTGGCCAAGGCCAACGAGGTGCGCAACCAGTTGCCCCAGGACTCCGAAGACCCGGTGCTGAGCAAAGAGGCCGCCGACGCCTCGGCACTGATGTACATCAGCTTTTACAGCAAGGAAATGAGCAACCCGCAGATCACCGATTACCTGTCACGGGTGATCCAGCCCAAGCTGGCTACGCTGCCGGGCATGGCCGAGGCCGAAATCCTCGGCAACCAGGTGTTCGCCATGCGTATCTGGATCGACCCGGTAAAGCTTGCCGGTTTTGGCCTGGCAGCCACCGATGTGACCAATGCCGTGCGCCGCTACAACTTCCTCGCCGCCGCTGGCGAGGTGAAAGGCGAGTACGTGGTCACCAGCATCAACGCCAGCACGGAACTGAAGTCGGCCGAAGCGTTTGCGGCGCTGCCGGTCAAGACCACCGGAGACAGCCGCGTGCTGCTGGGCGATGTGGCGCGGGTGGAAATGGGCGCGGAGAACTACGACACGGTCAGCTCGTTCGACGGCATCCCGTCGGTCTATATCGGCATCAAAGCCACCCCGGCGGCCAACCCGCTGGAGGTGATCAAAGAAGTGCGGCGCATCATGCCGGAACTGGAAAGCCAGTTGCCATCCGCGCTCAAGGTATCGATTGCCTACGACGCCACACTCTTCATCCAGGCGTCCATCGACGAGGTAATCAAGACCCTTGGCGAGGCCGTGCTGATCGTCATCGTGGTGGTGTTCCTGTTCCTCGGTGCCTTGCGTTCGGTGCTGATCCCGGTAGTGACCATTCCCCTGTCGATGATCGGCGTGCTGTTTTTCATGCAGATGATGGGGTACTCCCTGAACCTGCTGACCCTGCTGGCCATGGTGCTGGCCATCGGCCTGGTGGTGGACGATGCCATCGTGGTGGTGGAGAACATTCACCGGCACATGGAAGAAGGCAAGACACCGTTTGATGCCGCGTTGGAGGGCGCGCGGGAAATCGCCATGCCGGTGGTGTCGATGACCATCACGCTGGCGGCGGTTTACGCCCCCATCGGCTTCCTCACAGGCCTTACCGGGGCGCTGTTCAAGGAGTTTGCCCTTACGCTGGCCGGTGCGGTGGTGATCTCAGGCGTAGTTGCCCTGACCCTGTCGCCCATGATGTGCGCCCTGCTGCTGCGTCAGGAGCAAAACCCTACGGGCTTGGCCCACCGCCTGGATGTGCTGTTCGAGAGTTTGAAGGTGCGTTACCAGCGGCTGCTGCACGCGACACTCAACAGCCGCCCGGTGGTGCTGGTGTTCGCAGTGATCATCCTGTGCCTGATCCCGGTATTGCTCAAGTTCACCCAGAACGAACTCGCCCCCAACGAGGACCAGGGCGTGATTTTCATGATGAGCAGCTCGCCGCAACCGGCCAACCTGGACTACCTCAACGCCTACACCGATGCCTTCACGCCGCTGTTCAAGACTTTCCCCGAGTACTACTCGTCGTTCCAGATCAATGGCTTCAACGGCGTGCAAAGCGGGATTGGCGGCTTCCTGCTCAAGCCCTGGAACGAGCGTGAACGCACCCAGATGGAGCTGCTGCCCGAGGTGCAGGCCAAACTTGAAGAAATCGGCGGCCTGCAGATTTTCGGCTTCAACCTGCCATCACTGCCCGGCACGGGTGAAGGGCTGCCGTTTCAGTTCGTGATCAACACCGCTGGCGACTACCCGGCACTGCTGGAGGTTGCCCAGCGGGTCAAGGAGCGGGCCCAGGCCTCCGGCAAGTTCGCATTCCTCGACATCGACCTGGCCTTTGACAAGCCCGAGGTGGTGGTCGACATCGACCGGGCAAAAGCGGCGCAGATGGGCGTGTCCATGGATGCGCTGGGCGGCACCCTGGCCACCTTGCTGGGCGAGGCAGAGATCAACCGCTTCACCCTGGAAGGCCGCAGTTACAAGGTGATCGCCCAAGTGGAACGGCCCTACCGGGACAACGCCGGCTGGCTGAACAATTACTATGTGAAGAACGACCAAGGCCAGTTATTGCCCTTGTCCACGCTGATCACCCTCAGCGACCGGGCGCGCCCGCGCCAGCTGAACCAGTTCCAGCAGCTCAACTCGGCGATCATCCAGGGCGTGCCACTGGTGAGCATCGGCGAGGCCTTGCAGACCGTGCGCGACATCGCCCGCGAGGAAGCGCCAGAGGGCTTTTCATTCGACTACGCAGGCATAGCGCGGCAGTACGTGCAGGAAGGCAGTGCGCTGTGGGTCACGTTCGGGCTGGCACTGGCCATTATCTTCCTGGTGCTGGCAGCGCAATTCGAGAGCTTCCGCGACCCGCTGGTGATTCTGGTGACGGTGCCGTTGTCGATTTGCGGGGCTTTGATTCCGCTGTTCCTGGGGATATCGAGCATGAACATCTACACCCAGGTGGGGCTGGTGACGCTGATCGGGCTGATCAGCAAGCACGGGATCCTGATCGTCGAATTCGCCAACCAGTTACGCGAGGAAAAGGGGCTGGAGGTGCGGGAGGCCATCGAGGAAGCCGCCGCCATTCGCTTGCGGCCGGTGCTGATGACCACGGCGGCAATGGTTTTCGGGATGGTGCCGTTGATCCTGGCGACCGGCGCCGGGGCGGTGAGCCGGTTTGATATCGGGACGGTGATTGCGACGGGGATGTCGATCGGGACGTTGTTTACGTTGTTCGTGTTGCCTTGCATTTATACGTTGCTGGCCCACAAATCGACAGCCAGGGAACCTGCGGTTGCCTGACCCGGCCCTTTCGCGGCGGTTCGCCGCTGCGATGAACCCGCTCCCACAGAGTTATTGCATCCCTGTGGGAGCGGGTTTACCCGCGAAGAGGCCCTCAGCTCAACCAACAGGCCTCAAACCCTGGCGCAGGCCGAACAGGAACAGCAAGATGTCCTGATCCGGCTTGGCCTGAGCCTGCTGTTGCTTCACTTCACGCGGCAGCGCGCATTGCTCTGCCTGCTCGGACTTGCTGAATACCACCGGCCCCGGCTCTTCCCAGGCGGCAACGGCCACCGTGGTCACTGCCAAGCCAGCTACCAGAAACAAAGCTCGAGCGATTTCTAGTTTCATTGCCCTAACCCTTTGACAGCGCTGCCAAACGCCATCTGGTAAAAATAGAGCAGCGATTGCCATTCCGCGTCATTGAACGACGAATGGCGCCGCAGTTGGCGCAGGTCATTGGCAGCTGCACGCTGGCAACTGATGCGGCGTCGGCATTTTTCGAGGTCCAACAGCGCCACTTCGACGCGCGCCTGCTCGCCTTCACCGATTACCTTGATGAATACATGCTTGCCGTACAGGCAACCATGCTGCCAGTGGCCCAGGTGCATGCGCGCCAGGTTGTCGGCCAGGTCCTTGAACATCCGCTCGTGTACCACCTGCGGGTAGCGCTCACGGGCACCTTCGGCGTGCCAGGTGTCGAGTTCGACGAAACCGTCCAGCGCCTCGCTGACCAGCAGCGCACGCCATTGATGATCGGCATCGCGCTCGGCGCCCGCAAACACAATACGCGGAACGCGCACACCCAGTTGCTCGAAGCTGTGCAGCGCGTCGAGTTCACGCAGCACCGTCGGCCTGCCGAACGGGTGCAGCAAGCTGCGGTAGATATGCCCAATCTGGCGCTTGGAATACAGCAATTTGCCATTGCCATCGCTCAGGCGCTGCACACCACTCTCACCGCCGCGCCGCTGGTTGGGTTCCTCGACCCACTCACCCTGCTGGCGCCAATAGAAATCGAAGCGTGAATCGCCGCTCTGAGCTACAGCCATCAAACACTACCCCTTACGCAATACATAGACCCGCCACATGGCATAGAGCGGCAGGAAGTCGAGACGTTCCTGGATCCTGAAGCCAGCGGCCTTGAATTCTTCTTCCACTGTCTCTGCCGGTAACACAAAGCGGTTCTGATAATTGTCCTGCTCCGCTTTGGCGCTGCGCCGCTGCTCGAGCTTTTTGCGCCGCCAAGCCTTGAAGTTGCCGTCCACCCACAGTGACAGGATTACACTGTCTCGGCTAACTCGTTGAAATTCTTGAAGAATTGTCTTGCGATGGGCGGCTTCGCCAATGTGATGGAACAACCGCATGCAGAAAATGCTGTCCACCGCGTTGTCCGGCAAATCGATCGCAAAGGCAGAAGTTTGCAAAGGCCGTACCCGAGCTACCACTTCTGGCGGTTGTGATGCACACGCTGTCGCAATCATCGCCTCGGAGTTGTCAGCGCCAATGATCACACGGTTCGGTTTTTCCGCCAGCAGTGGCCAGAAGCGACCAGCCCCGCAAGGCAAATCAAGCACCAGGCCAGGCTCACCGGCCATTGCCAGGGCGCGGCGCGCCAGTTGCTCGTCGCGCTTGTGCGACAGGCGACGGGCCAGACCATCCTGGTGCTTGAGGAAGTACTCCTGAGCATGTTGCTGATCGTACTTCTCGGAAAATTCGAGTTTGATGGGGCTACGCATTGGGCATCTCCAGACTCCAGTGCGCTCACCTTAGGGAGCAGAGCGTTGGCGCTTGGTTATGCCGATGTGAAAAAAATGTCAGACACCTGACGTTTTGTTACACAACGTTACTCCGTAATCAGTGATGGGTCCATGCGCTCGGCACCCTGGCTCAGGTCCACCTGGAAGCGGCAACCATGGGGTGAGGTTGCCGTCAGCGTCACGCGCCAGCCCTGGTCATCGCAAATCCGCTGCACCAGCGACAGGCCCAAGCCCAGCCCTTCACCACGTCGCTCATCCCCTCGCACAAAGGGTTGGAACATTGCTTCTCGTTGCTCTTCAGGGATGCCCACGCCGCTGTCCTCGACGCTGAAACCATTGGGCTCCAGGCTCAGGCGAATGTAACCGCTGTCGGTGTAGTGCGCGGCGTTGCGCAGCAGGTTGCCCATCACCGATTGCAGAAACGTGGCGTTGTACAGCACGCGGCTGGCACTGACCCGGCCATCGAAATACAACGTCAAACCCTTTTGCTCGATAGTGTCACGCCACACGCCGATCAGGTCATCGGCCACTTCACGTAAGGTTGCCTGGGCCGCCACAGCCCCTTGGTCACGTTGCGCCCGGGCAAGCATCAGGAAAGTCTTGACCAGTTCGCGCATTTCCTCGGTCGCACGGGCGATGCGTTCTACCTGGTTGCGCGAACGGGTGTCCAGGTTCGGGTTTTCCATCAGCAATTCGCACGATGTGGCCAGCACCATCAACGGCGTGCGCAACTCGTGGCTTACATCACTGGTAAACAACCGCTCGCGCGTCAGTGCATCACGCAGCCGGCCCAGCGTATCGTCAAATGCCACCGCCAACTGGCCAACTTCGTCCGCCGCGTAATCCGGGGCCAACGGCGGCGCCAGGCCTAGCAGCTGGTCGCGGTGGCGCACCTGGCGTGCCAGGCGGATCACCGGTGCCATCACCCGTCGTGCCAACAGCCAGCCCAACACCGCAGCCAGCACCAGGCTGAGTACGAAACCCACCACCACGACGGCGAACAGCACGCGCTCGCGCTCTTCGAAATCGCTCTGGTCCTGCAGCAGCACGTAACGCCTGCCATCAACGATTTCGACCATGGCATGGTAGGAAAGCTGGTCCCGGAAGACTTCATGGAAGCCTTTGTCGAGGTGGCGCAAGTCCTTGGGCAGTTCGAAGTCGTCACGCCCGCCGCTGAAGTAGAACAATTGGTCTGGCCGAGGGCGATGGCTCCAGTCACTGACGCTGTCCATGCGCAACAGGCGCTGCAAATCGCCACCGAGCACCGACGAAATCAGGCGCTCCTCCACCAGGTGAACCGTGGCGACGATGCCAAATGCGAAGGCCCCGGCCACCAACGCGCTCATCAGCGCAAATGCAATGATGATGCGCTGAGCGAGGCTTTGCTTAAACTCCATCTCGGCCCTCGGCGAGGCGATAGCCGACGCCATGGACGGTATGCAGCAGCGGTTTTTCGAAGGGTTTGTCGATCACTTGGCGCAACTGGTGCACATGGCTGCGCAGGCTGTCGCTGTCCGGGCAATCGTCCCCCCACAGGGCTTCTTCCAGCACTTCGCGGCGCAGCACGTGCGGGCTCTTTTGCATCAATACGGCCAACAACTTCAGACCTACCGGGTTGAGCTTGAGCAGGCGGCCTTGGCGAGTAACCTCAAGCGTATCCAGGTCGTAGCTCAGGTCGGCCACCTGCAGGGTGCGGCGCCCGCCACCCTGGGCGCGGCGCAGCACTGCTTCGATGCGCGCAGCCAGTTCGGACAAGGCGAACGGCTTGAGCAAGTAGTCATCTGCCCCGGAGCGGAAACCTTGCAGGCGGTCGTCGAGCTGGTCGCGAGCGGTGAGCATGATCACCGGCGTGTCACGACGGGCGTCTTCGCGCAGGCGTTTGCACAGGGTGTAGCCATCGATGCCGGGCAGCATGATGTCGAGCACGATCAGGTCGTAGTGCTCGGTGGCGGCAAGGTGCAGGCCAGACAGGCCATCCTGGGCACAGTCGACGGTGTAGCCCTTCATGCCCAGGTAGTCAGCCAGGTTGGCAAGGATATCGCGGTTGTCTTCAACCAAAAGAATGCGCATCGGGTTCTCCTGTGCGGCGCTTCGCAGAGTGCGCGGCAGGCGCAGCTTAAGGCCATCGCCCGGCCTGTGCCAGCCCTCTGGAAAATTCACCGAACTTGACGGTTTTTTCACTCATCCTTCACGGAGTCAGGATAGCGGGCGCCGGACAATGGCCGGTCTTTTTCGCGCCCTGGAGCCGCCATGCACCCACCCATACGCCCTCGCCCGATCAACATCTGGCTGTACCTGGGCATTCCACTGGCCACTGCGCTGGCCTTGATACTGCTCGAACTGACCTCGGTCGACATGGACATCGCCAACCTGTTTTTTGACCCCGCAGCCGGGCAGTTCATCGGGCGCCACAGCTACCTGCTGGAAAACATCCTGCATGACCGGGTCAAGCAAGGCGTGATTCTGCTGGGGTTACTGTCGCTGGCTGCATTTGCCACAAGCTTCTTCTGGAAACGCCTTTTTGGCTGGCGTCGTGAACTGGGTTGCCTGGTGCTGGCACTGGGGGTATCCACCGCGTTTGTCACACCGCTGAAAAAGGTGACGCAAGTGCAGTGCCCGTGGAGCCTGACCCAATTTGGCGGTACCGAAACCTACAGCAAGCTGCTGGAACCGCGCCCTGCCACTGACAAGCCGGGCCTGTGCTGGCCGGGTGGGCATGCGGCAACGGGCTTCTGCCTGTTCGGGTTGTTCTTCATGTTGCGTGACCGGCGCCCGCGGCTGGCCCGGGTGGCATTGGCTGTGGCCCTTGTGGCCGGGTCAGTGCTGTCGGTGGGTAGGATGATGCAGGGAGCGCACTTCCTGTCGCACAACCTGTGGACGGCGGTGTTCTGTTGGTTGATCGGGTTGGGGTCGTATTACCTAGTGCTGTATCGGCGGGGGGTGGCTGAGGTGCCAGTTGCCGAGCGCGGTGCTGTTTGAAACACGGGCCGCTTTGCGGCCCATCGCGGCTGAAGCCGCTCCTACACGAATCGCGAAAACCTGTAGGAGCGGCTTCAGCCGCGAAGGGCCGCAAAGCGGCCCCAAATACCCAAAACAAAAAAGAGCCCCGGTTCTCACGAACCGGGGCCCTTTCATGGTGCAGGGGGTGAGGCTGGCTTACATCATGCCGCCCATGCCACCCATGCCGCCCATGTCTGGCATGCCACCACCAGCTGGAGCTTCGCTCGGAGCGTCAGCAACCATGGCTTCGGTGGTGATCATCAGACCGCCAATCGAAGCAGCAGCTTGCAGCGCCGAACGGGTGACCTTGGCTGGGTCCAGGATGCCCATCTCGATCATGTCGCCGTATTCGCCGGTAGCAGCGTTGTAGCCGTAGTTGCCCGAACCTTGCTTGACCTTGTCAGCAACAACGCTTGGCTCGTCGCCGGCGTTGGCAGTGATCTGACGCAGCGGGGCTTCAACAGCGCGACGCAGCAGGGCGATACCGACGTTCTGGTCTTCGTTGTCGCCTTTCAGGTCGATAATGGCAGCCAGAGCGCGAACCAGGGCAACACCACCGCCAGGCACCACGCCTTCTTCGACGGCAGCACGGGTAGCGTGCAGGGCGTCTTCAACGCGGGCTTTCTTCTCTTTCATTTCAACTTCGGTGCCAGCACCGACCTTGATCACGGCAACACCGCCAGCCAGTTTGGCCAGACGCTCTTGCAGCTTCTCACGGTCGTAGTCCGAAGAGGTTTCTTCGATCTGGGCGCGGATTTGCTTCACGCGGCCTTCGATGTCGGCGTCAACGCCAGCACCGTCGATGATGGTGGTGTTTTCCTTGGACAGGATGACGCGCTTGGCGTTACCCAGGTGCTCCAGGGTAGCGGATTCCAGGGACAGGCCGATTTCTTCGGAGATGACCTGGCCGCCGGTCAGGACAGCGATGTCCTGCAGCATGGCCTTGCGACGGTCGCCGAAGCCTGGGGCCTTGACCGCTGCAACCTTGACGATGCCGCGCATGTTGTTGACGACCAGGGTAGCCAGGGCTTCGCCTTCGACGTCTTCAGCAACGATCAGCAGCGGACGGCCGGCTTTGGCAACGGCTTCCAGAACTGGCAGCAGCTCACGGATGTTGGAGATTTTCTTGTCAACCAGCAGCAGCAGCGGGCCTTCCAGCTCGGCAACCATGGTGTCCGGCTTGTTGACGAAGTACGGCGACAGGTAGCCGCGGTCGAACTGCATGCCTTCTACGACGGACAGTTCGTTTTCCAGGCCCGAGCCTTCTTCAACGGTAATGACGCCTTCTTTGCCGACTTTTTCCATGGCTTCGGCGATGATTTCACCGATGGAGTTGTCGGAGTTGGCGGAGATGGTGCCTACCTGGGCGATGGCCTTGGAGTCGGCGCATGGCTTGGACAGGTTTTTCAGCTCGGCGACGACGGCAGCGGTGGCCTTGTCGATGCCGCGCTTCAGGTCCATCGGGTTCATGCCGGCAGCGACGGCCTTCAGGCCTTCGTTGACGATGGCTTGAGCCAGAACGGTAGCGGTGGTGGTGCCGTCACCGGCAGCGTCGTTGGCCTTGGAAGCAACTTCCTTGACCAGCTGGGCGCCCATGTTTTCGAAGGCGTCTTTCAGCTCGATCTCTTTGGCAACGGAAACGCCGTCCTTGGTGATGGTCGGAGCGCCGAAGCTCTTGGCCAGGACCACGTTACGGCCTTTCGGGCCCAGGGTCGCTTTTACCGCGTCAGCCAGAACGTTGACACCAACCAGCATTTTCTTACGGGCGGAGTCGCCGAATTTTACGTCTTTAGCAGCCATGATCGTTTAATCCTTGGAATTCTTTGGAGTAACGGGAAGTCGGGGAAATCAGCCTTCAACAACGGCGAGGATTTCGTTCTCGCTCATTACCAGCAGGTCTTCACCATCAACTTTCACGGTGTTGCTGCCCGAGTAAGGGCCGAAAACCACTTTGTCACCCACTTTCACGGCCAGCGCGCGTACTTCGCCGTTGTCCAGGATGCGACCGGTGCCGACGGCAACGACTTCGCCGCGGTTTGGTTTTTCAGCGGCCGAACCCGGCAGGACGATACCGCCAGCGGTTTTCGATTCTTCTTCGCTGCGACGGATGACGACGCGGTCATGCAGAGGACGAAGCTTCATTGTCGATCTCTCCCAAATTGTGGTTTTCATCGGCCGGTGTCGACACCGGCGGGTTAATGCGGTCCGGCGGTGCCGGGGGTGGCCCGCAATGGGCGAACCACCTGTGTCATGACTGGTGTTGCCACCAGAAACCTTGCGGTGACCACATACATGAGGCCGCCATAATCAATTACAAGGTGTGGGCAATAAAAATTTTGATCCGTTTGCCAAGGGCTTATTTGTCGCGGCGCTCGTACTCGCCCTCGATCACATTCGGGCGCTGGCCACTGTCACGCGGCTGCGCCTGGAACGGGTCATCCTGGAACGCGCGCTGGCGCATGGCCTGGGCCTCGGCGCGCTGGCGCATCTTGCGCGCGGCGAAGTGGCGGGTGAAAGGCAGCAGGAAGATCAGGCCCAGCACGTCACTGATGAAGCCCGGGATGATCAACAGGCCACCACCGACGGCCAGCAACAGGCCCTGGAACATGTCCTCGGCAGGCAGTTCGCCGCGCTGGAGGCTTTCACGGGCACGCAGTGCGGTAGCCAGGCCGGCCACGCGCATCACCAGCACGCCCAGGGCGGAGCCGGCAATGATCAGCAGCAGGGCCGGGAAGAAACCGATGGCGCCGCTGACCTTGACGAAGACGAACAGCTCCAGCACCGGAAAGAGCAGGAACAACAGTAGAAAAGCACGCATCTAGCATCCTCATCGGAAGAGAAACTTCCTGTAAGAACCACAGATGGATGCGTGCCCCCGGCTTTTCAAGCCTCGACTACAGTCGCAGCTGGCCATTGGTCGGCGCGGGCCAGCAAAACCAAGGCTTCGCGGACTTGTGTCGGCGTATTGCAAATGCTTGGGAACGGCAACCAATAGATGCCCTGGCCGATGCGCAGGTGCATGCCTTCGCTGTCGATGCCGACCATCTCGGCAGGCGCACTGCGGGGCAAATCGCTCAGCTCCACGTAATGGGCAATGGCGTTGGCATGGTCGCTGTTCATGTGTTCGATCATGCTGGCCTCGGCCTTGCCCGCGAACGGGTTGGCCAAGGTCACATGGTCGAGCCAGTGAATGGCACCAAAGCCGCCGATGTAGCGATGGCGCACAGGCTTGACGACCCAGAAGTCAAAATCGTGGGCCTTGTGGTAGTTGGCGGCATCGGGGAAGTAACGGTAATAGCGCTCGGCGGCGGCCTCGATGGCAACTTCATCGGTCAGCTTGTGGGCCTCGGCCATCACGGTAAGGCGCCCGACGGCCTGCACGTCCTCTGCTTCGCGCTCGCCCACCAGCAGGGAGCACTTGGGGTCTTTTTGCAGGTTGTGGGTATGCTGGGCGATGCGGCTGATGAGGATCAGCGGGTTGCCTTCGGCGTCCAGGCAGTAAGGTACGACAGAGCCGAACGGGAAACCGGGCATGGACTTGGAGTGGGTCGAGAGGACGCCGCGGTATTCCTTGAGCAGCAGTTCGCGGGCGGGGCGGATGGCGGTGGTACTCACGGAAAATGCTCCAGGCAGTATCGGAATTGGTGACAAGATAAGCATTATCACCTGAGCCTGCCAGTGAGTTCCCCTGTAGGAGCGGATTCATCCGCGAACACCGGCGACGCGGTGGATGGCACCGGCGTCGCCGGTGTTCGCGGCTGAAGCCGCTCCTACAAAGGGTCAGCGATTTACCAAGTCACACCAAACCCGGCCGTGTACCGGGTCTTCTCCAGATCACTGTCCCGCGTCCCGCTGATAATGTCCCGCTCGGCCTTGAGGTTCAGCGACGCCCATTCAGTCACCTTGTAGCGCAGCCCCACCTCGGCATCCAGCGAGTAATCGGCCACGCCGCCCAGCGGCTTGGCGAACTCGCCGTTGGTGAACAGTTGCACGTTCTTGCCGATCAGGTAGCGGGTGTAGTCCCACTTCACGGCGGCAGAGTAGAAGTTGTCCTTGGCCCCGTCCTGGTACTCGAAGTCAGTACGGTTGATCAGCGAACCCAGCGAGAATGCACCGAGTTCGTCGTCCCAGAACTGGTAACCAGGGCCAGTACCCACCGTGCGCTGACGGGCCAGGTCCTCGATCCGGTCGCGCTTGTACTCAAGCCGCCCCTGCCAGAACCACTTCTCGGTCATGAAGCGGTCGAGCGCATACTCGGCGCTCCAGTTGTCGGTGGTGGTGACATCGTCCTTGGTTTCGCGGTTGTACTCGCCTTCGGCGTTATGCCGCCAGCGGCCATGGCGGGCCGTGGTCTTGAAGCCGATGTCATAGTCGTCGGTGTCGTTCTCGGCGCGTTTGTAGTCCATCGCCACGTCGACATTACCCTTCCAGATGAGGTCTTCGACCACAGGCTTGGGCTTCATGATCTGCTGGATGCTGGCCAGTTCGACGGTCTTCGGCGCCTCGCCGTTGGCCAAGGTAACCTTGCCCGCTTCGGCCGCCTTGAGCGACTTGGCCTTCTCACCGTTGTAGGCATCCTGCTTGACCAGCAGTTCCTGGTCGCTCTCCAGCGTCTGCACCTGCTTCCAGTCCAGCGAAATGGAGCCACCGTACGGCGTTTCCAGCAGCAGTTTGCCGCCATCGAAGACACGAATCTTGCCGCTCAGGCGGTCACCGTTCTTCATCCAGACGGTGTCGGCAAAGGCAGGGGCGGTACACAGGGAAGCGGTCAACAGGCAAAGCAAGGATCTAGAATACATAAGCGGACTACGGGTTCGATTCGACGAAAAAAGCCGGGCATTATCCAGATACCGACAACCAGAGCAAGGACAGACCGACATGATGCCGTTGAGTTCAACTCTCATTTGCCGCGACCGCTCGTCCGGTTTCATCCTAGGCCAGTGCAGCCGTGATGTCTGAGGGATATGAGCACGCCCTGGAGTCGTCAGAAGCCCGACGAACGGCCCTGTATTCAGTGCTCGGCCAAGTGCCGGAAGGGAAAGTTGTGAGCTACGGCCAACTCGCTGAACTGGCTGGCCTTGGCCGGGCAGCACGCTGGGTTGGCCGCACGTTGAGCCAGTTACCGGGCGATACCCGTCTACCATGGCATCGCGTACTGGGGGCAGGCGGTCGCCTGAGCCTGGCGCTGGGTACGCCGTCGGGAGATGAACAACGTGCGAGGCTACGTGCGGAGGGCGTGAATGTAACCAATAATCGTGTGGATATGATGCGCCATGGCTGGCGCCCAATGGAGCACAGCGGTTAGAGTGCGCGCTTTGTTTTAGCAAACTTGAGGCAGATGTTGGCCCATGCCCCGTAAAACCTGGCGCGCTGCGCTTGCTGCATATGCCAGCCCGTCTACCTTGGTACTTTTGCTGCTGGGCTTCGCCGCCGGCCTGCCCTACATGCTGGTGTTTTCGACCCTTTCGGTGTGGCTGCGCGAAGCAGGCGTTGCGCGTGAAACCATCGGTTACGCGAGCCTGATCGGCCTGGCGTACGCCTTCAAATGGGTGTGGTCGCCGCTGCTCGACCAATGGCGCCTGCCGCTGCTCGGTGGCCTGGGGCGCCGCCGGTCGTGGTTGCTGCTGTCCCAGGGGCTGGTGGTGATTGGCCTGGTCGGCATGAGCCTGTGCGATCCACAGCAACACCTGTCCTGGCTGATCGCCTTGGCGGTGTTGGTGGCTTTTGCGTCTGCTACTCAAGACATCGCGGTGGACGCTTACCGCCTGGAAATCGCCGACGATCAACGCCAGGCCGCCCTCGCCGCCAGCTACATGGCCGGTTACCGCGTTGCCGCCCTGCTCGCCACCGCAGGCGCGCTGTTCTTCGCCGAATGGTTCGGCTCCACGGGCTACAGTTACCTGCATAAAGCCTGGGCCGGCACCTACGTGCTGTTCGGCGTGCTGATGCTCCCAGCGCTGTTCACCACGCTGGTGATGCGCGAGCCGCCTGTACCACTGCGTACGCAACTGTCGGCAGCACGTTACGGCCTGATGCACCAACTGGCATCGGTATTCGTGTTGATAATCCTGCTGGTGTCCGTGCCGGCCAGTTTCACCCAGATGTTCAACACCGGCTGGTCCAGTGTCATCACTGGCGAAGCGAGCCCGTTGGACCTGCTGCTCGAAGACCGCGCCTTCCTGCGCCTGATCCTCTACGTGCTGCTGACCTGGGCCTGCCTGTCGAGCCTGGGCCGCCGAGGCCTTGCCCCGGTGCTGACACCGGTCAACGACTTCATCGTGCGTTACCGCTGGCAGGCACTGCTGCTGCTCGGGCTGATTGCCACCTATCGCATGTCGGACACGGTAATGGGCGTGATGGCCAACGTGTTCTACATCGACATGGGCTTCACCAAGGACCAGATCGCCAGTGTCAGCAAGATTTTCGGCCTGATCATGACGCTGGTGGGTGCGGGCGCGGGTGGGCTGTTGATCGTGCGGTTCGGCATTTTGCCGATCCTGTTCATCGGCGGTGCCGCCTCGGCGGCCACCAACATCCTGTTCCTGATGCTGGCCGACATGGGCCCGAACCTGGAAATGCTGGTGGTGACCATTTCGCTGGACAACTTCAGCTCAGGTTTGGCCACCTCGGCGTTCGTGGCCTACCTGTCGAGCCTGACCAACCTGAAGTTCTCGGCAACGCAATACGCTTTGCTGAGCTCGATCATGCTGCTGTTGCCGCGCTTGATCGGCGGGTATTCAGGGGTGATGGTGGAGAAGTTCGGGTACCACGACTTCTTCCTGATCACGGCGTTACTGGGAGTGCCTACCCTGATCCTGATTGCGTTGCAGTGGCGCCAGGAAGCCGGGCGCGGCAAGCAGGTGCCAGTGGAGAATTCGGCGGCTGAGGGGCCTTGATCAGCCTGTAACGGCCCTTCGCGGATAAATCCGCTCCTACACGGATCGTAGCCCCCTGTAGGAGCGGATTTATCCGCGATGACGCCGGCAAAGCCCCTACTGAACCACCGCCCCTTCCCCAGGCCGCCCGCCCACCACAAACCACAATGGCCATAGCGCCAGCGCCCCCGCCACACCGGCAGCCAGCGCAAAGTGCATCAGGCTAGCCCCCGCCCCGATCATCGCCAACAGCGCGCCACCCAGGCCCAGCAGTGCAATGGTGATCATGCCGAGCATGGCCGACACCAAACCCTTGCTCTGCTCGCTGGAGAACAGCGTCATGCGGTACAGCACCGCATTGGCCACCCCAAGGCCCAGCGCGTACAGCGACATGCCAGCCACCACGCTGATTACGCTCGGCCAGTACCAGGTCGCCACGACCATCAAACACAGGCCCGCCAGGTACGGCCACAATGCGCCACGCACCAATGCTGGCAACGGGTAACGGTCGGCGATGCGGTTGATGATCAGGTTGCCGAGGATCAGCCCACCAAACACCGGCAACTGCCACAGCGCATATTCCATGGTGCTCAGGCCCTCATCATGGATAAGCAGCACCGGCGAAAGGCCGATCCAGCCGATTAACGGCAGGCCAACCAGCCCCAGCGCGGCACTGCCCGCCACGAACTTGCGATTGGCCAGCAACTGGCCATAGCCCGCGAGCAAGGGCAGCAGGTGAATCGGCGTGAACGGCAGGCGCGAACCGTCGCGCCGCTCCACCCCAAGGGTTTCTGGCATCAGGCGGTGCAGCAACACCCAGCACAGCACCGCACCGCACCGATGGCAAAGGCCACGAACAGCCAGCGCCAGTCCAGCCACTGCAGCATCAAGGTACCCACCAACGGGCCCAACAGCGGCGACAGCAAGGCGATGTTGGCCAGCAGCGCCATCATGCGCACGGCGTCGGCCTCGCTGAACGCTTCGTTCAGCGCGGGGTAGCTGACTGTGACGACAAACCCAAGGCCAATGCCTTGCAGCAAACGCAGCAGGTTGAACAGGCCAATGTCCTGCACCCAATACGTGGCCAGGCAAGCTACGCCGAAGAACGCGCAACCGGCCAACAGCAGCGGGCGGCGACCATAGCGGTCGGCCAGCGGGCCGATCAGCCACTGCAGCACCACCCCGCCCAGCAGGTACAGGTTGAGCGCATGGGGAATGTACTCGGGGCTGGCATTCAGGTGATCGACCACCACCGGCATGGCGGGCATGACCGCATCGCTGGCCAGGTAGGTCAGCAGTTCGAACAAGGCCAACGTCAGGCCGAACAGCAAGGCGCGAAGGGGGGTGATGTACAGCAGTGGTTTCATGATGAATTTCGGGTGCAGGCAGGAGGGGTCAGGCTATATGCCAGAAAAGGTGGGGGATTGCTGTGAACAAGTGTAAAAAAGGGGCCGCAAGCGGCCCCTGTAGTCAATTCGCGCTTACTGCGCAGCTGTTTCCTGCACCATGCGGATCACCCGCTGCGGAAACGGAATTTCGATACCTTCGGCCTTCAAGCGGTCACGGGCATGCTCGTTGAGCATGAACATCACATCCCAGTAATCGGCCGTTTTCACCCAAATGCGCAGCGACACGGTGATCGAGCTGTCACCCAGGGTGGAAATCACCGCCTGCGGCGCCGGGTCTGCCAGCACGCGCGGGTCCTGGGCCAGCTCCAGCAGCACGTTACGTGCAACCTGCAGGTCGGCGTCATAATCCACACCCACATCGAACACCACCTTGCGCGTTGGCTGGCGGTTGGTGTTTGTGATGATGCCGTTGGACAGGCTGCCGTTGGGCATGATCACTGTCTTGTTGTCACCGGTGCGCAGCACGGTGTGGAAAATCTGGATACTGTCGACGGTACCCGACACACCCTGCGCCTCGATCCAGTCGCCGATGCGGAACGGGCGGAACATCAGGATCAGCACCCCGCCGGCAAAGTTCGCCAGGCTGCCCTGCAAGGCCAGGCCGATGGCCAGGCCGGCGGCACCGATGGCGGCGACGAACGACGTGGTTTCGATGCCGATCATCGAGGCCACGCTGACGAACAGCAGCACCTTCAACACGATGTTCGCCAAGGAGCTGATAAAGCCCTGCAACGCCACATCGGCACGCAGGCCGACCAGCTTGCCCAAACGTGCGCTGAGCTTGTTGATCAACCACCAGCCAATCGCCAGGGTCAGCAGCGCCAGCGTCAGGCGGCTGCCATATTCCATGATCAAAGGGATCCAGGTCTGCGATTGGCGGACCAGCTGATCGACTTCAGCGTTCAAATCCATATTCATCTCCTGATGCCGAGCGGCATGTACACGGTAAAACGGGCCGCTGAACGATCAACGGCCATGGACCCGGTGGACATCATTGCGCCATCGGGGTTCCAGGCAACGCTTCAATCAGTCGCGGAAGTTGTTGAACTGCAGCGGCATGTCGAACTCTTTGGTGCGCAGCAGGGCAATGGCTTCCTGCAGGTCGTCACGCTTTTTGCCGGTAACGCGAACCTGCTCGCCCTGGATGGCAGCCTGAACCTTGAGCTTGCCGTCCTTGATGGTGGCGACGATTTTCTTGGCCAGGTCCTTGTCGATGCCTTCGCGGAACTTGGCTTCCTGTTTCTTTTCCTTACCCGAGGGGTACGGGTCTTTGGTTTCCAGGCATTTGACGTCGATCTTGCGCTTGACCAGTGCCAGGCGCAGGATTTCCAGCATGGCCTCGAGCTGGAACTCTTCCTCGGCGGTCAGCAGCACGGTTTGCTCTTTGTCCTTGAACTCGAAGGTGCCCTTGCCCTTGAGGTCGTAACGGCGGTCGAGGTCCTTGATGGCGTTGTCCACCGCGTTCTGCACTTCGTGCTTGTCCAGTTCCGATACCACGTCGAACGAAGGCATGGTTGTTCTCCCAAAATAAAAGCGCGCTCGGCGTGAAGATGGAGCGCGCGGGGTTTGACGGTTAAAATGCGGGCTCATTATAACGGGTTGCGAAACGCAGATGAGCAGCACCTGGCATATTCTCGGCGCCGGCAGCCTCGGCACCCTTTGGGCCTGCCGCCTGGCAAGGGCAGGCAAGGCGGTGCGCCTGATCCTGCGCGACCCTCAACGGCTGCAGGCTTACCAACAGGCAGGCGGCCTGACCCTTGTAGAGCAGGACCAGGCCTCGAAGTACGCGATTCCTGCCGAAACGGCCGAATCCCGTGGGCCGATCCACAGGCTACTGGTGGCCTGCAAAGCCTACGATGCCGCCCCCGCCATCGCCCGGCTGGCCCCCCGTCTGGCCCAAGAGGGTGAAGTTGTGCTGCTGCAGAACGGCCTTGGCAGCCAGGACGAGGTAGCCGAGCAAATCCCCCACCTGCGCTGCATCTTCGCCTCCAGCACCGAGGGCGCCTTCCGCGAGGATGACTGGCGCGTGCGCTTTGCCGGCCACGGCTTCAACTGGCTGGGCGACCCGGCCAACCCAGCGACGCCCGAGTGGCTTGAAGAGCTGCATGACGCCAGCATTCCCACTGAATGGACGGTGGATATCCTTACCCGTCTGTGGCGTAAACTGGCGCTCAACTGCGCCATCAACCCGCTGACTGTGCTGCATGACTGCCAGAACGGCGGGCTGCTGGGGCACTTGCCGGAGGTAGACGCCATCAGCGCTGAGCTGGCCAGATTGCTGCATTGCTGTGGCCAACCCGAGGCCGCCGAAAACCTGGACGAAGAAGTGCAACGGGTAATCGTCGCCACCTCGGCCAACTACTCTTCCATGTATCAGGACGTACGCGCCGGCCGGCGCACCGAAGTGCACTACCTGCTGGGCCATGCCTGCCGTACGGCCGAGCGCCATGGCGTGGAAGTGCCACAGCTTGAACAGTTGCACCAGCGCCTGGTCAAAAATCTGCACGCACGCGGCTTGCCCAGCGCCTGACGCGCCCTTGTGAACCGGACACGGACATTGCCGAACCCATGACCCTGCGCCAACGCCTGGAAAACCTCCCGGTCGGGCAAAAACTGCTGGCGGCCCTGCTGGTGCTGCTGGTGACCATCCTGTTGGTGGCCAACCTCACCTTCATCAGCGCCGCCTACTGGATCACCCAGGAAAGCATGGCGCCCCAAGCCTTGCAGACCATCGGCCGACTGGTCGCCAACCCACAGCTTTCAGCCCGCGCGGGCGACAGTGAGCAAACCGCCACTGCCCTGCTCAAGGAACTCGACAGCTATACCCCACTGCGCGCCGCTGCCATCTACGGCGGCGACGGCCGCATGCTCGCCCAGCTACAGCACGGCGACCCGCTGGCCCTGCCCAAGCGCTACCGCAACATCGACGGCTGGCGGCTGATGGAGTTTCGCAGCACCCAGCTGATCCGCATCCCCCGGGACGCCAGCCCGCCAGCACACCTGCTGCTGGTGGCCAGCAGTGAACTGCCCACGGCCTTCTACACCGGCACGCTCAGCGCCAGCCTGGGGATTCTGGTGTTCAGCATCCTGCTGTGGCTGGTGATCGCCCGGCAGATCAAACGCCTGATCACCCAGCCGATCAACCAGCTCGAAGAACTGACTCGCCAGGTGACCCGCGAAGAAAGCTATGCCCTGCGCGCTACCCGGGGCAACGACGACGAAATCGGCAGCCTGGCACAAGCCTTCAACACCATGCTCTCGCGAATCGAAGCCCGCGAATCGCAGCTGCGCAATGCCCGTGACGAGTTCCAGATGGCCTACGACCAGGCGCAAGGCCTGGCCGAGGAAACCCGCCACACCAACCGCAAGCTGGAGCTGGAAGTCCAGGTGCGCAGCAAGATCGAGAAAAAGCTGACGGGCTTTCAGAATTACCTCAACAGCATCATCGACTCCATGCCCTCGGCACTGATTGCCCTGGACGAGCAGTTGTATGTCACCCAGTGGAACCATGAGGCCACAGTGCTCTCCGGCACGCCGCTGGACGAGGCCCTGAACCAGCCTATCTTCATTGCCTTCGAACCACTCAAGCCCTTTCTGCCGCAGCTCAAGGAAAGCGTCGAGAAACACCGGGTGGCCAAGATTGAGCGCGTGACCTGGCCCAAGGACGACGACCAGCGCCACTATGCCCTCACCTTCTACCCCTTGATGGGCGGCGGCGGGCGCGGCGTGGTGATCCGCATCGACGACATCACCCAGCGCCTGTCGCTGGAAGAAATGATGGTGCAGTCAGAGAAGATGCTGTCGGTAGGCGGCCTGGCCGCTGGCATGGCCCACGAAATCAACAACCCGCTGGGCGCCATCCTGCATAACGTGCAGAACATTCGCCGCCGTCTGTCGCCAGAGCTGCCCAGAAACCTGGAACAGGCCAGCGAGCTGGGCATCGACCTGCCAACCGTCAACCAATACCTGGAAAGCCGGGAAGTACCGCAGTTGCTCGACGGCATCCAGCAAGCCGGTGCGCGGGCGGCGAAGATCGTGACCCACATGCTCAGTTTCAGCCGCCGCAGCAACCGCCAGTTGGCGCCTTGCGACCTGCCGGCACTGATCGACCAGGCGGTGGAAATTGCCGGTAACGACTTTGACCTGGCCATTGGCTTCGACTTCAAGGGCCAGGCTATCGTGCGCCAGTTCGACCCCCACCTTGGCCCGGTGCCGTGCACCGCCAACGAACTGGAACAAGTACTGCTCAACCTGCTGAAGAACGCTGCCCAGGCCATCCATCAGCGGCCGCAGCCCTGCGAACCGGGGCGCATCATCGTACGCACGAAGCTCAACCCGCCCTGGGCGGAAATCCAGATCGAGGACAACGGCGTCGGCATGCCAGAGGCCGTGCGCAAACGCACGTTCGAGCCGTTCTTCACCACCAAAGAGATAGGCCAGGGTACAGGCCTTGGGCTGTCGGTTTCGTATTTCATCATCACCAACAATCACAAGGGGCAGATGGAGGTGCAATCCACGCCCGGCCAGGGCACCTGCTTTACCCTGCGCCTGCCCCTTGGCCAGCCGGTAACGGCCAAGACGGAGGCATGACATGGGCTATCGCCTGTCAAAAATCTACACCCGCACCGGCGACAAGGGCGAGACCGGCCTGGGCGATGGGCGGCGAGTGCCCAAGGACCACCCGCGGATCGAGGCGATTGGCGAGGTGGACAGCCTGAACAGCCAGATAGGACTGTTGCTGGCCGGCCTTGCCGAACAAGGGCTGAAGGAAGTGAGCGATGTTCTTGCGCCGTGCCAGCACCGGCTGTTCGACTTGGGTGGGGAGTTGGCGATGCCGAGCTACCAGGCGCTGAACAGCGCCGAGGTGGAACGGCTGGAAGCGGCCATTGATGTGTGGAACGAGGAATTGGGGCCGCTGAAGAATTTCATCCTGCCCAGCGGTTCGGCATTGGTTGCGCAAGCGCATGTGTGCAGAAGCCTGGCGCGCAGTGCCGAGCGGCGGTGCCAGCAGTTGAATGCGCTGGAGCCGCTGGAGGGGGTTGGGTTGGCGTACATCAACCGGCTTTCGGATTTGCTGTTTGTGGCGGCTCGGATTATCGGGCGGCGGCAGGGGGTTGATGAGGTGTTGTGGCAACCCGCGAGCAAGGCTTGAGATTGTTTCGCGGATAAATCCGCTCCTACACAGATCTCTGTAGGAGCGGATTTACCGAAGCGTCGGACCGCCGCGATGGGCTGCGCAGCAGCCCCAGTTCACTCAGGCCAAAACGCCCGAATCCCTGCAACCCCCTGTGCTCCGGCCTCCCAGGCCCGCTCACGCTCACCCGGCCCAACGCCCCCCAGCAGGAACACCGGCTGGGTAAACCCGTCAATCAACCGCTGCGCCTCGTCCCACCCCAAAGGCACCGCATCGGGATGCGTCTGGGTAGCCTGCACCGGCGACAGGGTGACGAAATCCACCCCCATCAGTTCCGCCAGCGCCAACTCCTCGGCATTGTGGCAAGACGCCGCCAGCCAGCGGTCTTTCGGGAACGGTCGGCCATTGGCGGCATACTTGCGCAACTGCTTTGCCGTGAGGTGCCAACCGGCAGCCGGGAAGTCACCCAACCACTCCAGCGGCCCTTTGAGCATCAACTGCGCCTTGCCCGCACACAACCCTACGGCATCCACCGCCACATCGCGGTACTTGGGGTCGTACATGTCCGGTGCACGCAACTGAATCAGGCGGATGCCCGCGGCCACGGCCTTCTGGATGCCCTTGAGCATTTCCGGCACGTCGAGGCCATCAGGTGTAATCAGGTACTGATCCGGCAGGCGCGCGGCCGCCACGATCGGCTTGTTGGCTTCGGGGAATTCGTACTGCGCCAGCTCCCGCGGCGTTACCCAGGCCAGCGGTTGGCCCTCGGCACCGTGAGGCTCGCCGGTGAATGCATCGACTTCGCGAACATCCAGCAGCACCTGTTTGTCCGGGTAGTCATGGCTGACCTTGATCAGCGGCCGCGAGCGGCTCACTTCAATGCCAAGTTCTTCACGCAGTTCACGGGCCAGCGCCGCTTCCACGCTTTCGCCCGCCTCCACCTTGCCGCCCGGGAATTCCCACAGGCCGCCCTGGTGCTGGGTATCTGCACGCCGGGCAATGAGGATGCGGCCATCGTTGCCGCGGATGACGGCGGCCACTACATGTATCCGTTTCACCCTTCAGGCTCCATCAAAACGGGGGCCGCGGTGCAGCCCCCTGTAACAATCAAGTACGGTATTCGGCGTTGATCTTCACGTACTCGTGGGACAGGTCGGTGGTCCAGATGGTTTCGCTGCACTGGCCACGGCCCAGTTCGATGCGGATGGTGATCTCTTCCTGAGCCATCACGGCCGAACCTTGTTCTTCGGTGTAGCTTGGGCTGCGGCCGCCTTTGCTGGCGATGCACACGCTGTCGAGGTACACGTCGATCAAGCTGACATCCAGCTCAGGTACGCCAGCACGGCCCACGGCCGCCAGGATACGGCCCCAGTTGGGGTCGGAGGCGAACAGTGCGGTCTTGATCAGCGGCGAGTGGGCCACGGCATAACCGACGTCGAGGCATTCCTGATGGTTGCCGCCGCCGTTGACCTGCACGGTCACGAACTTGGTGGCGCCTTCGCCGTCACGGACGATGGCCTGGGCGACTTCCATGCACACTTCGAATACCGCTTTCTTCAGCGCTTCGAACAGCGCGCCGCTGGCTTCAGTGACTTCCGGCAGGTTGGCCTTGCCGGTGGCGATCAACATGCAGCAGTCGTTGGTCGAAGTATCGCCGTCGATGGTGATGCGGTTGAACGACTTGTTGGCACCGTCGAGCATCAGGTCTTTCAGCACCGCCGGGGCAACTTTGGCATCGGTGGCGATGTAGCCGAGCATGGTGGCCATGTTCGGGCGGATCATGCCAGCGCCTTTGCTGATGCCGGTAACAGTGACGGTCACGCCGTCGTGCTGGAACTGGCGGCTGGCACCTTTGGGCAGGGTGTCGGTAGTCATGATGCCGGTAGCGGCTTCTGCCCAGTGGTTTTCCGACAGGTTGTCCAGGGCGGCCTGCAAGGCGCCTTCGATTTTCTCAACCGGCAGCGGCTCACCGATGACGCCGGTGGAGAATGGCAACACGGACTCGGCAGGCACGCCGGTCAGTTCAGCCAGCTTGGCGCAGGTACGCTCGGCGGCAGCCAGGCCTGGCGCGCCAGTGCCTGCGTTGGCGTTGCCGGTGTTGGTCAGCAGGTAGCGCACGGTGCCCTGCACGCGCTGTTTGGACAGAATCACCGGGGCGGCGCAGAAGGCGTTGAGGGTGAAAACGCCTGCGACGCTGGAGCCTTCGGCACAGCGCATGACCACCACATCCTTGCGCCCTGGGCGCTTGATGCCCGCCGAAGCAATGCCGAGTTCAAAACCCGGAACCGGGTGCAGGGTGGGCAAAGGACCAAGACCAACAGCCATTAGAGCGCTCCTAGAAAAATCGGTTGAATTCATAAAGCGGGGCCGCTTCGCGCCCCTTTGGCGACACAAGGCCGCTCCCACAAGGGACTGCGCAGCGTTGTGGCTGTGCGCTGTCCCTGTGGGAGCGGCCTTGTGTCGCGATAGGGCCGCAAGGCGGCCCCATGCAGGTCAGATCACTCGATCTGCCCATGGCAATGCTTGAACTTCTTGCCCGAACCACACCAGCACGGCTCATTGCGGCCCAGCTTCTGCTCGTTGCGCACCGGCGCGGAGGCCACTGCCACTTCGGCACCCTCTTCGCTCAGTTGTTCGCTCTCAAGGCCTGGCGCTGCGGCATGCTGGAACTGCATGCGGCTCGCCAGTTCTTCGGCTTCGCGGCGCAGGCGGGCTTCTTCTTCGGCCGGGTCTTCGCGGCGAACCTGAACGTGCGACAGCACGCGGATGGTGTCGCGTTTGATCGACTCCAGCAGTTCCTGGAACAGGGTGAACGACTCGCGCTTGTACTCCTGCTTCGGGTTCTTCTGCGCGTAACCACGCAGGTGAATACCGTGGCGCAGGTGGTCCATGGTCGACAGGTGGTCTTTCCACAGGTCGTCCAGCACGCGCAGCAAAATCTGCTTCTCGAAGGTACGCAGGGCGTCGATGCCGGCCTGGTCTTCCTTCTCGGTGTAAGCCGTGGTGATTTCGTTCAGCAGCTTCTCGCGCAGGGTCTCTTCGTAGAGGTGATCGTCCTCGTCGAGCCACTGCTGGATCGGCAACTTCATGGCGAAATCGCTGGCCAGCGATGCTTCCAGGCCGGCCACGTCCCACTGCTCGGGCAGCGACTGCGGCGGGATGTGCTGGCTGATGGTGGCATCGAGCACTTCCTTGCGGAACTCGACGATGGTATCGCCAATGTTCTCGGCAGCCAGCAGGCTGTTGCGCATGTGGTAGATCACCTTGCGCTGTTCGTTGGCCACGTCATCGTATTCGAGCAGCTGCTTACGAATGTCGAAGTTGCGGCCTTCGACCTTGCGCTGGGCCTTTTCGATGGCGTTGGTGACCATGCGGTGCTCGATGGCCTCGCCGGACTGCATGCCAAGCGCCTTCATGAAGTTCTTCACGCGGTCAGAGGCGAAGATGCGCATCAGGCTGTCTTCCAGCGACAGGTAGAAGCGGCTGGAGCCTGGGTCGCCCTGACGGCCGGAACGGCCACGCAGCTGGTTATCGATACGGCGCGATTCGTGGCGCTCGGAGGCGATCACGTGCAGGCCACCCGACTCGATCACCTGCTGGTGACGCTTCTGCCAATCGGCTTTGATCTGGGCAATCTGCTCGGGGGTCGGGTTTTCCAGGGCAGCCACTTCGGCTTCCCAGTTACCGCCCAGCAGGATGTCGGTACCACGGCCGGCCATGTTGGTGGCGATGGTCAGCGCACCCGGCGCACCGGCCTGCGCGATGATCTCGGCTTCTTTTTCGTGGTACTTGGCGTTCAGTACCTTGTGATCGATGCCTTCCTTCTTGAGCAGATTGGACATGTGCTCGGACGTTTCGATCGTCGCGGTACCGACCAGCACCGGGCGGCCGGCAACCATGCTTTCCTTGATGTCGGCGATGATTGCGGCGTACTTCTCGTCGGCGGTCAGGTACACCAGGTCGTTGAAGTCTTTACGCGCCAGTGGTTTGTTCGGCGGAATGACCATCACGTTGAGGGCGTAGATCGACTGGAACTCGAACGCTTCGGTGTCGGCAGTACCGGTCATGCCGGACAGTTTGGTGTAGAGACGGAAGTAGTTCTGGAAGGTGGTCGAAGCCAGGGTCTGGCTTTCGGCCTGAATGTTCAGGTTTTCTTTCGCTTCGATAGCCTGGTGCAGGCCTTCGGAGAGGCGACGGCCCGGCATGGTACGGCCGGTATGTTCGTCGATCAGCAGCACCTGGCCGTCTTGTACGATGTACTCGACGTTGCGGTGGAACAGCTTGTGCGCACGCAGGCCGGCGTAGACGTGAGTCAGCAGGCCGAGGTTGTGCGCCGAGTACAGGCTTTCGCCTTCGGCCAGCAGGCCGGACTGGGTCAGCATCTCTTCGATGTACTGGTGGCCAGCCTCGTTGAGCTCAACCTGGCGGCTCTTCTCGTCGATGGTGAAGTGGCCTTCCTGAGTGACCTGGCCTTCAACCTCTTCGATGTGCTGCTGCAGACGCGGGATCAGGCGGTTGATCTCGATGTACAGCTTGGAGCTGTCCTCGGCCTGCCCGGAGATGATCAGCGGAGTACGCGCTTCGTCGATGAGGATGGAATCCACTTCGTCGATCACGGCGAAGTTCAGTTCACGCTGGAACTTCTCTTCCTGGCTGAACGCCATGTTGTCGCGCAGGTAGTCGAAACCGAATTCGTTGTTGGTGCCGTAAGTGATGTCGGACGCATAAGCGGCGCGCTTCTCTTCCGGCGGCTGGAAGGCCGAGACGATACCCACGGAAAGGCCGAGGAACTCGTACAGCGGGCGCATCCAGTTGGCGTCACGGCGGGCCAGGTAGTCGTTGACGGTAACCACGTGCACGCCCTTGCCGGACAGTGCGTTGAGGTAAACGGCCAGGGTACCGACCAAGGTCTTGCCTTCACCGGTACGCATTTCTGCGATCATGCCCTCGTGCAGGGTCATGCCGCCGATCAGCTGAACGTCGAAGTGGCGCATGCCCATGACACGCTTGCCGGCCTCACGGGCCACGGCGAAGGCTTCGGGCAGCAGCTGGTCCAGGGTCTCGCCTTTGGCCAGGCGCTCCTTGAACTCTGCGGTCTTGCCCCGCAGTTGCTCATCAGAGAGGGCCACCATCTTCTCTTCGAAGGCATTGACGATGTTTACCGTCTTGAGCATGCGTTTGACTTCACGCTCGTTCTTGCTTCCAAAAAGTTTTTTTAACAAAGGCGCAAACATATCGGCAGGATCTTCCACACGTAGGGATGGAGGGCGGCCCCATGAGTCGCCCGTGCAGCCCTGAGGCCGCATGCGAACGAGCATTCTACCCGGAAACGATGGTGAGGAAAGTGGTGGATTACCACGATGCTGGCACAACGCTCAGGCGGGGGCTTTTCTATGATTGGGGCATTTTCCCTGAGTTCAACCCGGAGGAAGATGAAAGGTATCGAGAATGGCTCGTATCTTGTATTGCCTGTGCCGGCCTCATCGCGGATGAATCCGCTCCTACAGGCTACGTTTCCCGTGTAGGAGCGGATTTATCCGCGATGAGGCCCGCACAGGCGCCTAAATGCTAAACTGCCGATCTTGTAACCTCGTGCATACTCCCATGGCCTTCAAACCCTCCTCGGCCCAGCCCCCTTCTGCCCTGCTGCGCCAGGTACGCCCGCTGCGCCTGCTGCTCAACCAGGCCGAGCGCCTGGAACACCTGCAGCGCCTTCTGGAAAGCCAGTTGCAACCGGCTGCGCGCGAGCACTGCCACGTCGCGTCATGGCGCGATGGCACGTTATTGCTGGTGGTAACCGACGGCCATTGGGCAACCCGCCTGCGCTACCAGCAAAAACGCTTGCTGGTCGCGCTACAGGGCATGGAAGCATTCGGCAACCTCAGGCGCATTCTGTACAAGGTGCAGCCACCGCTGGTGCCTGCCAAGCGAGGAACCAACAATACCGAGTTGTCAGCCAACGCCGCCGAGAGCATTCGCGGCTCCGCAGAAGGCATCAGCGACCCAAAACTGCGCGAAGCGCTTGAACGCCTCGCCAGCCACGCCAAAAGCGCCAAATAAAAAAGACCACCCGAAGGTGGCCTTAATCACACTAGAGAGAGTGTTCGAACTCAACCGGCCGCAACAGGGCGCATGTAAGAGATCGGTGCCGTGCTGGCATCTTCGAACGTAACCACTTCCCAGGCATCGGTTTCTTCAATGAGCTTGCGCAACAGGCGGTTGTTCAGCGCGTGCCCGGACTTGTAGCCCTTGAACTCGCCGATCAGGCTGTTGCCCAGCAGGTAGAGGTCGCCGATGGCGTCGAGGATCTTGTGCTTGACGAATTCGTCTTCGGAACGAAGGCCGTCTTCGTTGAGCACGCCGGTCTCGTCAACCACGATGGCGTTCTCGACACTGCCGCCCAGCGCAAGGTTGTGCTTGCGCAGGTACTCGATGTCACGCATGAAGCCGAAGGTGCGGGCGCGGCTGACTTCCTTCACGAACGAGGTGCTCGAGAAGTCGACAACGGCGCTCTGGGTCTGGCCCTTGAGGACCGGGTGATCGAAGTCGATCTCGAAGCTCACCTTGAACCCGTCGAACGGCAGGAAGGTAGCGCGCTTGTCGCCCTCCTCCACTGTCACTTCGCGCAGGATGCGGATGAACTTCTTCGCTGCGTCCTGTTCTTCCAGGCCGGCAGACTGAATCAGGAATACGAAGGGACCGGCGCTGCCATCCATGATCGGCACTTCCGAGGCGGAGAGCTCGACGTAGGCGTTATCGATGCCCAGGCCCGCCATGGCGGAGAGCAGATGCTCGACCGTATCGACCTTGACGTCACCGTTGACCAACGTGGTGGACATGGTGGTCTCGCCCACGTTGGCCGCGCGCGCCGCGATTTCGACCACAGGGTCGAGGTCGGCGCGGCGGAAGACGATGCCGGTGTCGACAGGCGCAGGCTTGAGGGTCAGGTAGACCTTCTCCCCGGAGTGCAGGCCGACGCCGGTGGCACGGATGGTATTCTTCAGGGTGCGTTGTCTAATCATGGCATTGGCCGCTTCAGCGCAAATTGCGAACAGGTATCAACAAAGGCTGGGGATGATAACAGACCCGGCCTTTGCTGAACACCAATCACCCTTATACCCCTGATAAATTCCATCAATCGGCCTGACGACGCAGGAAGGCCGGGATGTCCAGGTAATCCAGGTCATCCTGAGGGTTGAGTTTAGCGGCCGCGGCGGCACCGGCGTGAGCCTGGTTACGCATCACGGTCGGGCGCTCCAGGTCACGGTAGTTGACCGCTGGCTGCTCCTGACGAACGGGCGCCGGGTTGGACGCTTCGTACGCCTGCTGGGCAGTCTGCAGGGTGTTGTCGACCACTTTTACCGGCTTCTCGATGCGCGCGCCCAGGCCGGTGGCGACCACGGTCACGTGCAGTTCATCACGCATGTCGGGGTCGATCACGGTGCCGACCTTGACCATGGCGTGGTCGGAGGCGAAGGCTTCGATGATGCTACCCACGTCGGAGTACTCACCCAGCGACAGGTCCGGGCCTGCGGTGATGTTCACCAGGATGCCGCGGGCGCCCTGCAGGTTGACGTCTTCGAGCAGCGGGTTGCGGATGGCCGCTTCGGTGGCCTCGCGTGCACGGTTCGGGCCGCTGGCGCAGCCGGTACCCATCATCGCCATGCCCATCTCGCCCATCACGGTGCGTACGTCGGCAAAGTCGACGTTGATCATGCCCGGGCGCTTGATGATGTCGGAGATACCACGAACGGCACCGGCCAGTACATCGTCAGCCTTGGCGAAAGCGGACAGCAGGCTGGCATCCTTGCCCAGGATGGTCAGCAGCTTCTCGTTGGGGATGGTGATCAGCGAGTCGACGCTTTCAGCCAGCATGCGGATGCCTTCATCGGCGATCTGCATGCGCTTGCGGCCTTCGAACGGGAACGGACGGGTCACCACCGCAACGGTGAGGATGCCCATTTCCTTGGCCACTTCAGCGATGATCGGCGCCGCACCGGTACCGGTACCGCCGCCCATGCCGGTGGTAATGAACACCATGTTGGTGCCCTGCAGCACCTCGGCGATGCGCTCACGGTCTTCCAGCGCAGCCTGACGGCCGACTTCCGGATTGGCACCGGCACCCAGGCCCTTGGTCACACCGGTACCCAGTTGCAGGATGGTGCGCGCGCCAATGTTTTTCAGCGCCTGGGCATCGGTGTTGGCGCAGATGAACTCGACGCCTTCGATGCTGCTCTTCACCATGTGGTTGACGGCGTTGCCGCCGCCACCGCCGACGCCGATCACTTTGATGACCGGGCTTTGCGGGACGTTGTCTACGAGCTCGAACATTTTCCCTCTCCTTACAGTTCTCTAGTTGTCGCGCCTACCACTACTGCTTTGAAACTTAGAAGTTGCCCTGGACCCACCGCTTGAAGCGTTCAAGCACTGGGGCCTTCGGTTCATCGCCATAGCTGTTGCTGCTGCTGTTGCTATTACCGGTCAGGACCATGTCCTCGGACTGCTTCAGCAGGCCGTAGGTGAGCAGGCCCACGCCGGTGGAATAAATCGGGTTGCGCACCACGTCGCTCAGCCCCCGAACGCTGTGCGGTACGCCCAGGCGTACCGGCATGTGGAAGATTTCCTCGGCCAGTTCCACGGCGCCTTCCATCTTGGCGGTGCCGCCGGTGAGGACGATGCCGGCCGGCACCAGGTCTTCGTAGCCGCTACGGCGCAGCTCGGCCTGGATCAAGGTGAAGAGCTCGTCGTAACGTGGCTCGACCACTTCGGCCAGGGCCTGACGCGACAGCTCGCGCGGTGGGCGGTCACCCACGCTCGGCACCTTGATGGTCTCGCCGGCGCCGGCCAGTTTGGCCAGGGCGCAGGCGTAGCGGATCTTGATTTCCTCGGCGTACTGGGTAGGTGTACGCAGGGCCATGGCGATGTCGTTGGTCACCTGGTCGCCGGCGATCGGGATAACCGCGGTGTGGCGGATGGCGCCCTCGGTGAAGATGGCGATGTCGGTGGTGCCGCCACCGATGTCCACCAGGCACACGCCCAGTTCTTTTTCGTCGTCAGTGAGCACCGAGTAGGCCGAGGCCAGTTGCTCAAGGATGATGTCGTCGATTTCCAGGCCGCAACGACGCACGCACTTCTCGATGTTCTGCGCCGCATTGACCGCACAGGTCACCACATGAACCTTGGCTTCCAGGCGTACGCCCGACATGCCCAGCGGCTCGCGCACGCCTTCCTGGTTGTCGATCACGTAGTCCTGCGGCAGGGTATGCAGCACGCGCTGGTCAGCCGGAATGGCCACGGCCTGGGCAGCATCGAGAACACGCTCAAGGTCAGCCACGCTGACCTCGCGGTCGCGGATGGCGACGATACCGTGGGAGTTCAGGCTGCGGATGTGGTTGCCGGCAACGCCGACGAACGCCGAGTGGATGCGGCAGCCGGCCATCAGCTGCGCCTCTTCCACAGCGCGCTGGATCGACTGCACGGTCGATTCGATGTTCACCACCACGCCTTTTTTCAGGCCGCGGGACGGGTGAGTACCGATACCCACGATCTCCAGGGTGCCGTCTTCGCCCACTTCACCTACCAGCGCCACAACCTTGGAGGTGCCGATGTCCAGCCCGACGATCATTTTGCCGCTATGCGCGTTTGCCATGGTCCTGCCTCTCTCTAATTCTTCGCAACGGCGGGTTGGGCCGTCGTCGGTGCGTTCAGTTCCCGCCAGCCAACGGCAAGTCCGTTGGAGTAACGCAGATCAATGCGGGCAATGTTGGTGATCTGCTCTTTGAGTGTCTTGTCGTAAATGGCAATGAAACGGCGCATCTTCTCCACCAGATGGTCGCGCCCCAACAGCAGCTCGATGCCTGGGCCGGCGCTGCTCGCACCGGTGGTCAGGAACCAGCTGCCCCGCTCGCGCAGCTCCAGGCGAGCGATGGAAAAGCCCAGAGGGCGCAGCATCTGGCTCAATACCTGATACTGCTGCATGACTTGTTGCTGAGCACGCTGCGGGCCGGCCAGTTGCGGCAGGTGCTCGTAGTTGGCCAGCTCGCGAGGGGTAAAAGCCTGGCCCTGGTTATTGAGCAAGGCTTCATCACCCCAGCGCGCCACCGGCAGCTGTTCTTCCAGGCGGATCACCACCTCGTCGGGCCACACCCGGCGCACTTCGGCATGGGCGATCCACGGCATCTGTTCAAGCTCCGCCCGCATCGCCGTGAGGTCGACACTGAAGAAGCTGGCCGCCACGTAGGGCGCAATCCGCTGCTGCACCGCCTGCTGGCTGATGTAACTCAGGTCGCCCTGCACCACGGTCTTGGTGATCGGCCGGTCGGCGTAGGGCATCAGGCGGATGGCGCCCTCGTAGGCACCAAAACCTGCGGCCACCAGCAGCACCGGCCACAGCAGGCGCTTGAGGCCACCGAAGCTCGGCCGTGGCAGGCGCGCCGATACGGGCTCGTCGGCCACCAGTCGGCTGGCACCACGCGGCACCGGCTTGCTACGGCCGGTAACGGGTTGCTGCTGACGTATCATCGCGCCTTGCATGGCTCGTTAACCTCGCGTCGCTACGCTTTCGGCCAGGATCGCCAGCACCAGCTGCTGGAAGTCCAGACCGGCCGCGCGGGCCGCCATGGGCACCAGGCTATGGTCAGTCATGCCTGGTGCGGTGTTGACTTCGAGCAGCCAGAACCGGCCCTGCTCGTCCTGCATCACGTCCAGCCGCCCCCAACCTTCGATGCCGATGGCATCGCAGGCGCGCGCGGTCAGGTCGATCAGTTCCTGCTCCTTGGCACTGTCCAGGCCGCACGGGATGCGGTACTGGGTGTCATTGGCGATGTACTTGGCGTCGTAGTCGTAGAACACGTGCGGGGTACCCAGCGCGATCGGCGGCAGCACCTGGCCACGCAGAACCGCGATGGTGAACTCCGGGCCGTGAATCCATTGCTCGACCAGAACTTGCGAATCGTACTTGGCGGCGTCCTTCCAGGCGGCAACCAGCTCTTGCTCGCTGTTCACCTTGGCCATGCCGATGCTAGAGCCTTCATGGGCGGGTTTGACGATCAACGGGAAGCCCAGTTCCGTACCGGCTGCAACACAATCGTGCTCACTGGCCAAAACGGCGTGGCGGGGGGTCGGGATACCCAGGCTCTGCCACACCTGCTTGGTGCGCAGTTTGTCCATGGCAAGGGCAGAAGCAAGGATGCCGCTGCCGGTGTAAGGGATGCCCAGGCACTCCAGCAGGCCCTGCATGCTGCCGTCTTCGCCGCCACGGCCGTGGAGGATGATGAAGGCGCGGTCGATTTTCTCGCTCTGCAGGCGGGCCAGCAGATCGTCGCCCACATCGATGGCAACCACGTCGACACCGGCTGTGGTCAGCGCATCGATCACCGCGGCGCCGGACTTCAGCGACACCTCACGCTCGGCGCTCTTGCCGCCGTACAGCACGGCAACGCGGCCGAAGGCTTTGACGTCCAGGGTGGAATGCAGCTTGTCGTAGGCGCTGGTCATTTCGACTTCTCCTGCTTGGCGCCAGCGAACAGCGGGCTTTTCATCAGTTGCGGGGCCAGCCCGCCGACATCACCGGCACCCTGGCACAGCAGGATGTCGCCGGCGCGCAGCAGCGGCTTGACCAACGGCGCCAGTTCGACGCCTCGTTCGATGTAGATAGGGTCCAGCACACCGCGCTGGCGGATGCTGTGGCACAGCTGACGGCTGTCGGCACCCGGGATCGGCTCTTCACCGGCCGGGTACACTTCCATCAGCAGCAGCACGTTGGCATCGCCCAACACCTGCACAAAATCGTCGTACAGGTCGCGGGTGCGGCTGTAGCGGTGCGGCTGGTAAACAATGACCAACCGGCGGCTTGGCCAGCCGCCGCGCACGGCCTTGATCACCGCGGCCACTTCGGTCGGGTGGTGGCCATAGTCGTCGACCAGCATCACGCTGCCGCCGTCGACCGGCAGCTCGCCGTATACCTGGAAGCGACGCCCTACGCCCTGGAAGCCCGACAGGCCCTGGATGATGGCTTCGTCGCTGATGCCTTCGTCAGTGGCGATGGCAATGGTGGCCAAGGCGTTGAGCACGTTGTGATTGCCCGGCATGTTCACCGACACTTCCAACGGCTCGCAATCGCGGCGCAGCACGGTGAAGTGGGTCTGCATGCCCTGCTGGCGCACGTTGATGGCGCGGATGTCGGCCTCTTCGCTGAAGCCGTAGGTCACGGTCGGGCGTTTGACCTGCGGCAGGATTTCGCGCACGACCGGGTCGTCCAGGCACATCACGGCCAGGCCGTAGAACGGCAGGTTGTGCAGGAACTCGACGAAGGTTTTCTTCAGTTTGTTGAAGTCACCTTCGTAGGTGGCCATGTGGTCGGCGTCGATGTTGGTGACCACGGCAACCATCGGCTGCAGGTGCAGGAAGCTGGCATCACTTTCGTCGGCTTCGGCGATCAGGTAACGGCTGGTGCCCAGCTGCGCGTTGGTGCCGGCGGCGGTCAGGCGGCCACCGATGACGAACGTCGGGTCCAGGCCACCGGCAGCAAATACCGAAGCCAGCAGGCTGGTAGTGGTGGTCTTGCCGTGAGTACCGGCAACCGCCACGCCGTGGCGATAGCGCATCAGCTCGGCCAGCATCTCGGCACGTGGCACAACCGGAATACGACGCTCCAGGGCAGTGGCAACTTCCGGGTTAGCCGGGTTGATGGCGCTCGACACCACCAGCACATCGGCATTGGCGGCGTTCTCGGCACGGTGGCCGACGAAGATTTCGGCGCCGAACGATTCCAGGCGCTCGGTAACTGGCGAAGCCTTCAGGTCGGAACCGGACACTTCATAGCCCAGGTTCAGCAGCACTTCGGCGATACCACACATGCCCACACCGCCGATACCGACGAAGTGGATGCGGCGGATACGGCCCATTTTTGGCTGGGGCATGGCTTTTTGGCTTTCAACCATGGGCCACCTCCAGGCAGATATCGACCACGGTGCTGGTTGCGGCAGGCTTGGCCAGGCGCCGTGCAGTGCCGGCCATGGTGTTGAGTTTCTCGGGTTGCATCAGCACCTCGTTCAGGCGTTCAGCGAGCTGCGCTGCGCCAGTTGTCGCTTGTGGCATGAGGAAGGCAGCGCCTTCCCGGGCCAGATATTGGGCGTTGTGGGTCTGGTGGTCGTCGATCGCGTGGGGCAAAGGCACCAGCATCGAAGGCAGGCCTGCCGCCGCGAGTTCGCTGACGGTCAGGGCACCAGCCCGGCACACCACCATGTCGGCCCAGCCATAGGCATGGGCCATGTCCTTGATGAACGGCTCTACCTGAGCCTCGACCCCCGCCTCCTGATAACGCTCGGCGGTGATCGGCGCGTGGTGCTTGCCAGCCTGGTGGAAAACCTCTGGCCGCAGGCTTGCGGGCACCTCGGACAGGGCCTTAGGCAACAATTTGTTCAATGGTTCCGCACCCAGGCTGCCGCCCATGACCAGCAGGCGTGCACGGCGCTCGGCCAGCGGCGCGCGCTGCGCATCCATGAACAGTTCCGGGCGCACCGGGTTGCCGGTGGTACGCAGCTTGTCGCTGGCCTCGAATGTGCCAGGGAACGCTTCGCAAACACGGGCCGAGAACGGCACCAGCAGGCGATTTGCGGTACCGGCGCGGGCGTTCTGTTCGTGGATTACCAGCGGCACGCCGCACAGGCGCGCTGCCAGGCCGCCAGGGCCGGTGACATAACCGCCGAAGCCGATCACGCACACCGGTTTGAGCTGGCGCACGATGCGCCGCGCCTGCAGCACGGCCTTCACCAGGGTGAACGGTGCCTTGAGCAGCGACAGCTTGCCTTTGCCGCGCAGGCCGGTTACCTGAATCAGGTGCAGTGGAATGCCAGCCTGAGGCACCAGCTCGTTTTCGATGCCTCGGGGCGTGCCCAGCCAGTGCACGGTGTAACCCCGGGCCTGGAATTCGCGGGCGCAGGCCAGGGCCGGGAACACATGGCCCCCGGTGCCGCCTGCCATGATCAATACGTTTTTGCCGTCAGCGGCCATGACTGGGCTCCTCGGCAAAGTCACTTTCTTTGAACTCGTGTTCTTCGCTACCCAGGTGCGTGCGGCTTTCCCATTCGATGCGCAGTAACAGCCCCACACAGGCACAGCAGATCACCAGCGAGCTGCCCCCGTAACTGAGGAACGGCAGGGTCAGGCCTTTGGTCGGCAGCAGGCCGACGTTCACACCGATGTTGATCAGGAACTGGCCAATCCACAGGAAGGCCAGGCCGAATGCCATGTAGGCGGCAAAGAACTGTTTGGCTTTTTCGGCCCACAGGCCGATGTACAGGGCGCGTACGGTCACGAATACGAACAGCGCGATGGTCACCAGCGAACCGACCACGCCCAGCTCTTCGGCCAGCACCGAGAACACGAAGTCGGTGTGCGCTTCGGGCAGGTAGAACTGCTTCTGCACGCTGTTGCCCAGGCCAACGCCCAGCCACTCGCCACGGCCGAACGCAATCAGCGCCTGGGTCAGCTGGTAGCCGGAGCCGAACTGGTCGGACCACGGGTCGGTAAAGGTGATCAAGCGCGCCATCCGGTAAGGCTGCGCCTGTACCAGCACGAACACAGCGACCACCGCCAGCACCACCATGAGGCTGAAGCGGAATAACCCCACTCCCCCCAGGAACAGCATCGCCGCGGCCGCGCCCATCATCACGACGGTGGCGCCAAAGTCCGGCTCCATCAGCAGCAGCACCGCCATCGGCAGCAGCACGATGAACGGTTTGAAGAAGCCCATCCAGGTTTCGCGCACTTCTGTCTGCCGGCGTACCAGGTAGCCGGCCAGGTAGATGACCACGAACACCTTGGCGATTTCCGAAGGCTGCACGTTGAAGAAGCTGAAACCGATCCAGCGCATCGAACCGTTCACTTCACGGCCGATACCCGGCACCAGCACCAGCACCAACAGGCCAAAGGCGCCCAGCAGCATCATGAAGCCCATGCGCTGCCAGGTGGCGATCGGCACCATCATCGTGGCGCCGCAGGCGACCAGGCCAATGACGACGTACACCAGGTGGCGGAACATGTGATACAGCGGGTTGCCGGACTGCACCGCAGCCACTTCCGACGATGCCGAGGTAATCATCACCAGGCCCAGGCCGAGCAGCGCCAGGCAACCCGCCAGGAAGGCGAAGTCGAGGTCGATGCCACGGCCGCTGATCAGCGGCGACGGGTAGGGCTTGAGGATGCCGAAGATCATGCAAGCCCCTCCGCCGCCTGGGCGAACAAGCGCCCGCGTTCTTCGAAGTTCTTGAACATGTCCAGGCTGGCGCAGGCCGGCGACAGCAACACGGCGTCGCCCGGCTGGGCCAACTCGGCGCATTGCTGCACGGCGTCGTCGAGGGTCTTCACCCGCACCAGTTGCACGCCATCGCCCAACGCATCGGCCAGGCGCTCGGCGTCACGGCCCAGCAGCACCACCGCGCGGCAGAAGCGCTTGACCGGCTCCCGCAGGGCTGCAAAGTCGGCACCCTTGCCGTCGCCGCCGGCGATCAGCACCAGCTTGCCTTCAATGTCTGCACCCAGGCCCTCGATGGCTGCCAAGGCGGCGCCAACGTTGGTGGCCTTGGAATCGTCATACCAGTTCACACCGTTACGCTCGCGCACCCACTGGCAACGGTGGGCCAGGCCACCGAATTCGCGCAGGGCCTGGAGCATGGGTTCGAATGGCAGGCCGGCAGCGTGGCCCAGGGCCAGAGCTGCCAGAGCGTTGCTTTGGTTATGGGCGCCACGAATCTTCAGTTCGCGTGCCGGCATCAGCGGCGCGAACTCGAAGGCCAGGTATTTTTCGCCGTCGACTTCACGCAAGCCGAAGGCCTTGAAGTCAGGTGCATTGAGGCCGAAGGTCCAGCATGGGCGGCCTTCCACCGGCAGCGGGCGGCTCAGGGCATCCTGGCGGTTCACCACCACCTGCCTGGCACCACGGAAGATGCGGTGCTTGGCCAGGTGGTAGGCCGGCAAACCGCTGTAGCGGTCCATGTGGTCTTCACTGATGTTCAGCACGGTGGCCACTTCAGCGTTGAGCTGGTCGGTGGTTTCCAGCTGGAAGCTGGACAACTCCATCACGTACAGCTCGACGTCATCGCTGAGCAGGTCCAGCGCCGGGGTGCCAAGGTTGCCACCCACCGCTACACGCTTGCCAGCCTTGGCGGCCATTTCACCGACCAGGGTCGTTACGGTGCTTTTTGCGTTGGAACCACTGATCGCAACGATCGGCGCCTTGGCATGGCGAGCGAACAGTTCGATGTCGCCGGACAGCTTAACGCCACGCGCTGCCGCCTGTTGCAGAGCCGGAGTGGCCAGAGCAAGGCCGGGGCTCACATACAGCTCGTTGGCGCGGCACAAAAAGTCCACGTCCAGCTCACCACAGCGCACTTCCACCTGCGGGTAATCACGGCGCAGGGTGTCCAGTTCCGGCGGTTGCTCGCGGGTGTCGGCGACCGCAAAGGCAATGCCCCGGTTCGCCAGGAAGCGAACCAGGGACATGCCGCTCTTGCCGAGGCCGACAACGATGCGGAATTGGTCGGAAGCGATCAGAGACACGCTCATCTACCTCAGTTTCAGGGTTGCAAGGCCGATCAGCACCAGAATCACGGTGATGATCCAGAAGCGGACGATCACCCGAGGCTCGGGCCAACCCTTGAGTTCAAAGTGGTGGTGAATAGGTGCCATGCGGAACACGCGTTTGCCGGTGAGCTTGAAGGAGGCAACCTGGATCACCACCGACAGGGTTTCCATCACGAACACGCCACCCATGATGAACAGCACGATTTCCTGGCGAACGATCACGGCGATGGTGCCCAGCGCGGCGCCCAGCGCCAGCGCGCCGACGTCACCCATGAACACCTGGGCCGGGTAAGTGTTGAACCACAGGAAGCCCAGGCCTGCACCGATCAGCGCACCGCAGAACACAATCAACTCGCCGGAGCCCGGCACATAAGGGATCAGCAGGTACTCGGCGAATTTCACGTTGCCCGACAGGTAGCAGAAGATGCCCAGGGCACCGCCCACCATCACGGTCGGCATGATCGCCAAGCCATCGAGGCCGTCAGTCAGGTTGACCGCGTTGCTCGAACCGACGATCACGAAATAAGTCAGCACGACGAAGCCAATGCCCAGCGGAATAGTGACGTCCTTGATGAACGGCAGGATCAGCGTGGTCTCGACCGTGGTCGG
Source organism: Pseudomonas sp. PSKL.D1 (assembly GCF_028898945.1). NCBI lineage: Bacteria > Pseudomonadati > Pseudomonadota > Gammaproteobacteria > Pseudomonadales > Pseudomonadaceae > Pseudomonas > Pseudomonas sp. PSKL.D1. The sequence goes on along the minus strand of NZ_CP118607.1, from coordinate 1,030,427 downwards.
CGCGGTTTTGTACAGGAAGATGGCAGCACCCAGGCCAAACACCGATTGCCAGAAGTACTTCCAGCGGCTCGGCAGGCCACGCGAGTTCTTTTCGATCACCTTGCGGTAGTCGTCGACCCAGCCGATGGCACCGAACAGCAAGGTGACAATCAGTACAGTCCACACATAGCGGTTGGACAGGTCAGCCCACAGCAAGGTGCTGACGGCGATGGCGGACAGGATCAGCGCACCGCCCATGGTGGGGGTGCCGGACTTGGACAGGTGCGATTGTGGGCCATCATTACGGACAGCCTGGCCAATCTGGCGAATCTGCAGCGTACGGATCATCCACGGCCCCAGCCACAGTGCCAGCGACAACGCGGTCAGCACACCCAGAATCCCGCGCAGGGACAGGTACTGGAAGACCGCGAAGCCCTTGTGGAACTGTTGCAGATACTCGGCCAACAGCAGCAGCATTAATGTTTCTCCCCGCTGGCACCGCACAGTGCAGCCACGACGTTTTCCATCGCAGCGCTGCGCGAGCCCTTGATCAAGATTGTGGTGTCGCTGGCATTTTCGGCGCTAACGGCGTCGATCAGCTCAGCTTGGGTTGCGAAATGCCGGCCATTGGCGCCAAACGCCTTGACCGCATGTGTCATGTTGGTACCCACTGCGTACAGCGCGTCGACCTTGCCGCGTGCGTAGTCGCCCACCTGGCGGTGGCCTTCTTCCGCCCACTGGCCCAGTTCGCCGATATCCCCAAGCACCAGAACGGTGCGCCCGGAAAAGCCGGCGAGTATATCAATGGCCGCGCACATGGAGGTGGGATTTGCGTTGTAGCTGTCGTCGATTACACGCACGCCGTTGGGGGCGATTTGCGCCACGGTGCGGCCCTTGACCGGTTGCACGGCGTTCAGGCCGGCAGCGATGCCATTCAGGGTCAGACCAACGGCATGGGCAGCGGCGGCGGCGGCCAGGGCATTGCTGACGTTGTGGGTGCCCAGCAGGTTCAACTGCACAGGCACGGTGCCATCAGGGCCATGCAGGGTGAACGATGGGCAGCCGCGGGCATCCCGGCCAATATCGCTGGCATGGAAGCCGGCCTGCGGGTTGTCCAGTGCGAAGCTCAAGATACGGTGATTGCCTGCACGCTTGCGCCAGATGTCAAAAGCCTTGTCTGCCAGATTGAGGATGGCGGTGCCGCCCTCGCCCAGGCCTTCAAGGATTTCACCTTTGGCTTCGACGATTTTTTCCGGCCCGCCAAACTCGCCCACATGGGCGGTACCGGCGTTGTTGATGATGACCACCTGGGGCTGGGTCAGCCCTACGGTGTAACGGATTTCGCCGATGCGCGAAGCGCCCAGTTCAATCACGGCCGCACTGTGCTCTGGAGCGATTTCCAGCAGGGTCAACGGAGCGCCGAGGTCGTTGTTCAGGTTGCCACGGGTGGCGTGCACCGGGCCGCGCGTACGCAGGATGGCGGCCAGCATCTCTTTCACGGTGGTCTTGCCGCTGGAACCGGTGATGGCCACAACCGGCTTGTCGTAAGCGGCACGGTTCAATGCGCCAAGTTGGCCCAACGCCAGACGGCTGTCGGCCACGACCAGTTGCGGCAAATCAACACCAGCCACCTCACGCTCGACCAATGCAGCGACAGCCCCCTTGGCTTTCACGTCGGCCAGATAGTCATGGCCATCGAAACGCGGGCCGGCCAGCGCAACAAACAGTTGCCCCGCGCCAACGCTGCGGCTGTCGATGCTGACGCCGGTAAAGCTCGCATCGTCGCCTACGTGACGGGCACTCAGTGCTGTGGTCAGCTGGCTGAGTGTCATGGGCTTAAGCATGTGGAGCCTCCCAGGCTGCAAGTGCCTTCTCGGCTTCGATCAGGTCGGAGAACGCATGGCGTTCGCCATTGATCTCCTGGTAATCCTCGTGCCCCTTGCCGGCCAGGACGATGACGTCGTTGGCGGCAGCTGTGGCAATCAGGTGCGCGATGGCTTCGCCTCGGCCGGCGACGAACTCGACGTCGGCAGGCTTGGCGAAACCAGGGCGGATATCATCAAAGATGCCTTGCGGGTCTTCGGTACGCGGGTTGTCATCGGTGACCAGCACGCGGTCGGCCAGGCGCTCGGCCACTTCAGCCATCAGCGGGCGCTTGCCGCGATCGCGGTCGCCGCCACAACCAAACAGGCACAGGAGCTCGCCGTGGGCGTGCGGGCGCAGGGCTTCAAGCACTTTTTCCAGCGCATCCGGCGTGTGGGCGTAATCAACCACCACCAGCGGTTTGTTGCCGCCACCCAGGCGCTGCATGCGGCCAACCGGCCCCTGCAGTTGCGGGGTGACTTTGAGGATTTCGTCCAGCGAATAATCCAGTGCCAGCAAAGTGGCCACAGCGGCCAGCATGTTGCTCAGGTTGAAGCGGCCAAGCAACTGGCTGCGCAGGGTGCGTTCGCCCTGGGCAGTCACCAGGACAGCGCGCACGCCATCGTCATCGAACGCCGCTTCACGGCAATACAGCGATGCGTCCGGGTTTTCCAGGCTGTAACTGAGCAAGCGGGTTTCGATATGGTCGGTTTTCGGGCGCTTGGCGAAATCGTCAGCCAGGCGGCGGCCGAAATCATCGTCCAGGTTGACTACCTGGCAACGCAGGCTTGGCCAGGCAAACAGCTTGGCTTTGGCGGCAGCATAAGCCTCCATGCTGCCGTGGTAGTCCAGGTGATCACGGGACAGGTTGGTCATGACCGCGATGTCGAATTCCAGCGCCGCAACACGGCCCTGCTCCAACGCGTGGGAGGACACTTCCATGGCCACGGCCTTGGCACCGGCCTTTTTCAGGTCATACAGCGTCGACTGCACGGCAATCGGGTCCGGCGTGGTCAGGCGGCCGCTTTGCAGCTCGCCATGGAAGCCAGTACCCAGCGTCCCGATCAAACCGCAGCGCTGGCCGAGCACATCAAGCGCCTGGGCGACCAATTGGGTGACGCTGGTCTTGCCGTTGGTGCCGGTCACGCCAATCAGGTTCAGCTGGCGGCTGGGCTCACCATAGAAGCGGCCCGCAATGTCCGACAACTGGGCGATCAGGCCTTTGACCGGAATCAGCGGCACATCGGTGAGTGGCAGCACGCTTGCGCCCTGCTCTTCGTAAGCAACCGCAGCGGCACCAAGCGCCAATGCGTCGGCAATGTGGTCACGGCCATCGACCTTGGCGCCCGGCACGGCCAGGAACAGGTCGCCCGCACGCACGGCGCGACTGTCCAGCGCCAGCTCCCGAATCAGCGGGTCGCGGCTGGCGTTGGCGAAAAGCTTGCTCAATGGCATCGTCATTATCCACGCCCTCCCTTGGCGGGTACTGCACTGACTTGCTGCTGGTCGGCTGGCGGCGGCAGATTGTCCGGCGGCACGTTCATCAGGCGCAGGGTGCCCGACATGACCTTGCTGAACACAGGCGCAGAAACCAGGCCGCCGAAGTAGCCGCCCTTGCCCGGTTCGTCGATGACCACGACCACGGCGTAACGCGGGTCGCTCATCGGGCCGAAGCCGGCGAACAGCGAGCGGTAGGCGTTTTCGGTGTAGCCCTTGGAGCCCACGGTGGCCTTCCGCGCCGTACCGGACTTGCCGGCCACGTGGTAGAACGGCACCTGGGCACGGAACACGCCGCGCGGCGCTTCGATCACCTGCTGCAGCATGCCCTGAATGGTTTCGGCGGTTTCCTTCGGAATCGCCTGCACGGCTTCCGGCGCCTTGTCGACCTTGAGGATCGACAACGGCACCATCTTGCCGTCGTTGGCCAGTGCGGCGTAGGCATGCACCAACTGCAGCGCGGTTACCGAAACGCCGTAGCCGTAGGAAAGGGTCGCCGTCTCGGCCTTGCGCCACTCGCGGTGGTTGGGCAGGTTGCCGACGCGCTCGCCCGGGAAGCCAAGGCCGGTGTATTGGCCCAGGCCGACCTGGGACATCACGCGGTAGATGGCCTCGCCGCCGATATCGAAGGCGATCTTGCTCATGCCGACGTTACTGGAGTTGATCAGGATGCCGGTCAGGTCGAGGATCGGGCCTTCGCTCTTGGACACGTCCTTGATGGTGTAGCGGCCGATCTGCAGGCTGCCCGGGTAAACCTCGACCTTGTCGGTCGGCTTCCAGCGGCCGCTTTGCAGTGCAGCGCTCATGGAAATCGGTTTGACCGTGGAGCCCGGCTCGAACACGTCGATGATCGCCCGGTTACGCATGGCGGCCGGGAACATGCTGCGGCGGTTGTTCGGGTTGTAGGTGGGCTGGTTGACCATGGCCAGAACCTCACCGGTCTTGACGTCCATGATCACCAGGCTGCCGGCCTTGGCGTCTTGCTCGGCAATGGCGTTGCGCAGTTCGCGGGTGGCCAGGTATTGCAGGCGCAGGTCGATGGACAACGCCAAGGTCTTACCGGCCTTGGCGTTCTTGGTAACCTGAATGTCCTTGATCAGCCGGCCGCGCCGGTCCTTGATCACCTGCCGCTTGCCGGGCACGCCGGCCAGCCACTCGTCATAGGCCAGCTCCACGCCTTCGCGGCCATGGTCATCGAGGTCGGTAAAGCCGACCATGTGGGCGGTGACATCACCGGCAGGGTAGAAGCGGCGGAATTCTTCCAGGCCATACACACCGGGCACTTTCAGGTCGAGCACATGCTGGCCCTGCTCCGGCGTAAGGCCGCGGACCAGGTAGATGAACTCTTTGCTGGCCTGCTGAGTCAGGCGCTCGGTCAGCTGCTGGGCGTTTTGGCCAAGGGCGGCGGCCAGTTGCGGCCAGCGCTCTTTCGACGCCTGCATTTCCTTAGGGTTGGCCCACAAAGTGGTAACCGGCGTACTCACGGCCAAAGGCTCGCCGTTGCGGTCGGTAATCAGGCCACGGTGGGCCGGGATCGGGATATGCCGCAGGCTGCGGGCATCGCCCTGGCCTTTGAGGAAGTCACGGTCGACAACCTGCAGGTCGATGATGCGCCAGCAGATGGCACCGACCATCAGCGCCAGCAAGCCGATCACCACCCGGAAGCGCCAGGGGTAGAGTGCGCCTTCGAGCTTCATCATGGCGCCACCATCCGCACTTCGTCAGCGGCAGGCACACGCATCTTCAGCTGCTCGGAAGCAAGGCTTTCGATGCGGCTGGCGGCGGTCCAGGTGCTTTGTTCAAGGATCAGACGGCCCCATTCGGCCTGGGCTTTGTCGCGCTCGTTCAGTTCCCCGTACAGGGTATTGAGCAACTGGCGGTTCCAGTGCGCGCTATAGGACACCGCAATGGCCGAAACGAGCACGGCCACGAACAGCAGAAGCATCAGGAAGCTTCCGCCTGGCAAAGGCTTGGCGAATAGCCGGCTCACCGCAATTTCTCCGCCACCCGCATGACGGCGCTGCGCGCCCGCGGGTTGGCCTTGAGTTCTTCTTCGGAGGCGAACTGCGCCTTGCCGATAAGGCGGATTTTCGGTTCGAACACCTTGTGCTGCACCGGCAGGTTGCGCGGCAGGTTGTCGGCCTCGCCCTTGACCAGCTTGCGCATGAACAGCTTGACGATGCGGTCTTCAAGGGAGTGGAAGCTGATCACGGCCAGGCGGCCACCCACTTCCAGGGCATCGAGTGCTGCCTCAAGGCCAGCCTCCAGATCTCCCAACTCGTTATTGACGTGAATGCGCAAGCCCTGGAAGGCGCGGGTGGCCGGGTTCTTGCCCTTCTCCCACGCCGGGTTGGCAACCTTGAGCACTTCGGCCAGGTCGGCGGTGCGGGTAAACGGCTGTTTTTCGCGGCGTTCGACCACGGCGCGGGCCATACGGCCGGCAAAACGCTCTTCACCGTACTCTTTGAAGACGCGGGCAATTTCTTCTACAGGCGCGGTGGCGATGAACTCGGCGGCACTGATGCCCTGGTCCGGGTTCATGCGCATGTCCAGCGGGCCATCATTGAGGAAGCTGAAGCCGCGCTCCGGGTCATCCAGCTGCGGCGAAGACACGCCCAGGTCGAGCAGGATACCGCTGACTTTGCCAGCCAGGCCGCGCTCGGCCACCTCCGAGCCCAGCTCGGCAAAGCTGCGCTGCACAATGACAAAGCGGCCGTCTTCGGCCGCCAGCGCTTGCCCGGTGGCAATCGCCTGAGGATCTTTGTCGAACCCCAACAGCCGCCCTTGCGGGCCGAGTTTGCTGAGGATCAAGCGGCTGTGGCCGCCACGCCCGAAGGTGCCGTCCAGATAGCAACCGTCGGCGCGCAGGGCCAATGCCTCGACAGCTTCGTCGAGCAGGACGGTGATGTGGTTGAAGCCGCTATCTATGGTCACAGGATCAGGTCACGTAAATCGTCGGGCATGGCGCCCGGTTGTTGAATAGCTGCAAGGTCGGCTGCCGAAACTGCGTTCCAGGCATCCTCATCCCACAACTGGAATTTGTTCAGTTGCCCCACCAGCATCGCCTTCTTGTCCAGCTTGGCGTACTCACGCAGGCGGGGCGGTACCAGGAAACGCCCACTGCCATCGAGCTCCAGGTCAACCGCATTACCAATCAGCAAGCGCTGCAGGCGGCGGTTTTCCTCACGCAACGATGGCAAGGCTCGCAACTTGGCTTCTATCTGTTCCCACTCGTCGAGGGGATAAACACACAAGCAGGGGTCAACGGCGTCGATGGTCACGATGAGTTGACCATTGCAACGCGAATCGAGCTCGTCACGGTACCGGCTCGGCATGGCGAGACGGCCCTTTGCATCGAGGCTGACGGCGTTGGCTCCGCGGAACACGGCTGCGATTCCCCACAATGTTAGCTTTTTTGTGCCAGAAAACCCACTTCATCCCACTTTCTGCCACTTGCGCACACTATAGGAATCCGCCCGCTGCACCGTCAAGGCGCGTTCATAAGGAAAACCCTTACAGGACCGAGATTTAGCGCGATATTGGAACAGGGAAAGAGTACTTGAGGATGAAAAAAACGTGAAAAATCAAACCACCCCAAACAGATGCAGTTCGAAGTTAAAGTGATTTATTAAGATTAAGATTTTTTTGGTATTACCAGATGAGATCTGCTACCGATTGAGCAGGAGGGGTGGGAGGTGGAGAGTCGATCTGTAAGCCGGGTTTTGTCGAGGACAGTCATTCCTCTACGACGGCCATCACTGGACGCCTCTAGCAACCTACCCGGTTCCGACGCGGGCCACGCCTGATGGAACCCTATTTGGTCTTGCTCCGAGTGGGGTTTACCTAGCCACGCACTGTTGCCAGCCGTGCGGTGCGCTCTTACCGCACCTTTTCACCCTTACCGGCACCGAAGTGCTTAGGCGGTTATTTTCTGTGGCACTTTCCGTAGGCTCGCGCCTCCCAGGCGTTACCTGGCACTCTGCCCTATGGAGCCCGGACTTTCCTCCCCCATCTTTTGCGGAACAAAAGACGGCAGCGACTGTCCGATCGACTCTCCGCCGCCAAGGTTAACGGCACGCGCGCGCAAGAACAAGCAATACCGTGAAATACATCAAATGGCCATTACTGGGCTTTCTGCTTTTCCAGCGCTACTTGATACAGCAGGTTCTTACGTACACCGGTGATTTCTGCCGCCAGCGCCGCCGCCCGCTTGAGTGGCAACTCGGCCAGCAGCAAGTCGAGCACACGCTGCGCTTCGGCACTGATCGCCTCTTCGCCCTCTGGTGCACTCCAGCCGCCGACCAGCACCACGCACTCACCGCGCTGCTGATTGCTGTCGCCAGCCACGAACGCACGCAGTTCGCCCAAGGGCAGGCCCTTCAGGGTTTCGAATGTTTTGGTCAACTCGCGGGCGAGCAATGCCGGACGCTCGGCACCCAATACCAGCTCCATGTCTTCGAGGCATTCCAGGATGCGGTGGGGCGCCTCGTAGAAGATCAAAGTACGCGGCTCTTCCTTTACCTGCTCCAGACGCGCACGGCGGCCCGCCGCCTTGGCGGGCAGGAAACCTTCGAAGATGAACCGGTCGGACGGCAGGCCCGCCGCCGACAGCGCAGCGATCAGCGCACAGGCACCGGGCACGGGCACAACGTTCACACCCGCAGCACGCGCCTGGCGGACCAAGTGGTATCCAGGGTCGGAAATCAATGGCGTGCCGGCATCCGAAACCAGGGCCACATCCTCACCCGCCAACAGCTTGTTAATGAAGCGCCCGCCCTCGTCACGCTCGTTGTGCTCATGGCACGCGGCCAGCGGCGTGTTGATACCAAAATGCTGCATCAGGCGGATTGAATGACGGGTGTCCTCGGCAGCAATCAACGCGACATCGGCCAGCACCTTCAAGGCCCGGGCGCTCATGTCGTCAAGGTTGCCAATGGGAGTGGCGACCACATACAGCGTCCCCACGGTGGATTTCGAAGCCCCTGCCACATCAGTCACTGCACATACCTGCCTTTCGGATCAAAGGCGTCATTGTAGCCCGAGCACCGGTAACAGGGCGCAAAGAACTTCAAACCCAGACTACGCCGTGGCACCTATAGTGAAGGTTCACGCTCAGCGACATCGCGCCCCGGCCACTGCTTGGGTACAATTGTCGGCCAACTTGATCGAGTAACAGGACCCTTACATGATCGCTTGCCTGCGGCTGTTCACAGCCCTCTGCCTCGCTGCCCTGCTGGCAGCCTGCGCCAGCTCGCCCTCATCCAGACTGGGCGAGCTGCCACGCACACCGGACGCCAGCATCGAGCAACTGCTCGAAAAGGCCGCCACCAGCAAGTCCGCGGAAGACGCCGCCCTGCTGCGCCTGAGCGCTGCCGACCTGGCCTACAAGCAGAAGGACTTCCCGCGCGCCGCACGCATTCTCGAGCAAGTCCCGATGGACACGCTCAAGCCTGCGCAGCAAGTGTTCGCCAGCACCCTGGCCGCCGAACTGGCCATGAGCCGCAACCAGCCCAAGGCTGCGCTGACTGCGCTGTCGCACCCCAGCCTGCAGTACCTTGCCGACTTGCCGGCAGAGCAACAGGCCCGCACGTACAGTGTGCATGCAGCCGCCCTCGAAGCTGACGGCCAGGCCCAAGCCGCTGCCCAGCAGCGCGTTCTGCTGGCACCGCTGCTGAGTGGCCAGGCCGCCAGCGCCAACAACGATGCCATCTGGGCCCTGGTTGCCTCACTGCCCGCCGAGCAACTGCAACAGCCCACCAGCAACGAAACCCTGGCCGGCTGGAACAGCCTCGCCCTGGCCGTGAAGCGCGCCGGCACCCTGGAACAGCAGCAGGCCGCCATCGACGCCTGGCGCAAACAGAACCCGGACCACCCGGCCGCACAGCAACTGCCGCTGGCACTGACCAAGCTTAAAGAGCTGGCTAGCCAGCCGCTCACCAAAATCGCCCTGCTGCTGCCGCAAGACGGCCCGCTGGCCGGGGTAGCCAAAGCCTTGCGTGATGGCTTCATGGCCGCCCACTTCCAGGCCCAGCAAGGAGGCCAGCAGGCGCCAGCCGTTCAGGTATACGACAGCTCGCGCATCGGCTCGCTGGATGACTTCTATCGCCAGGCTCAAGCCGACGGTGTGCAGTTGGTCGTGGGCCCGCTGGAAAAACCGCTGGTGAAGAAGCTGGCCGCCAACCCGCAGCTGCCGATCACCACCCTGGCCCTGAACTACGCCGACGCCGGCCAAAAGGCCCCGCCACAACTGTTCCAGTTCGGCCTTGCCGCTGAAGACGAAGCCCGTGAAGTGTCGCGCCGCGCCCGCGCCGATGGCATGGTCCGCGCCGTGGCCCTGGTACCGAGCGGCGAATGGGGCGACCGCGTACTTGCAGCCTTCCGCCAGGATTGGGAAGGCAATGGCGGCACCATCATTGCCGCCGAACGCATTGCCCAGCCTGTCGCTCTGGCCCAGCAGATCGCCAACCTGTTCCAGCTGCGCCAGAGTGAAGGCCGCGCCCAGAGCCTGCAGAGCACTGTAGGTGGCAACATTGCCGCGCAACCGTCGCGCCGCCAGGACATCGACTTCATCTTCCTGGCCTCCACCCCGCAGCAGGCGCAACAGATCAAGCCGACACTGAACTTCCAGTACGCCGGTGACGTACCGGTTTACGCCACCTCCAACCTGTACAGCGCCAGCGGGGATGTGAACCAGTACAACGACATGAACGGTATTCGCTTCTGCGAAACCCCATGGTTGCTCGACACCAGCAACAGCCTGCGCCAGCAGGTGGTGCAGCAGTGGCCGCAGGCCGCGGGCAGCCTCGGCCGTCTGTACGCCATGGGCGTCGATGCCTACAGCCTGGCACCACGCCTGGGCCAGCTGAAAGCACTGCCAGACAACCGCGTACAGGGCCTTTCCGGCAGCCTGACCATGAACCCCAACCAGCGCATCGAACGCCAGCTGCCTTGGGCCGAGTTCTCGGGCGGCCAGGTCAAACGCCTGCCGGATACCCCGCGCTGATGCCCAACGCATCGCCGACCAGCGCCGGCCAGGCTGCAGAAACCCAAGCCCTTGAGCACCTTCAAGGGCAAGGCCTGCAGCTGCTGGCGCGCAACTGGCGATGTAAAGGCGGCGAGCTTGATCTGGTCATGCTCGATACCGATACAGTAGTATTCGTCGAAGTCCGCTACCGGTTGCACGCAGGCTTCGGCGGCGCCCTCGAGAGTATCGATGTGCGCAAGCAGAAGCGCCTGGTGCTGGCCGCCAGCGCGTTCCTGCAGCATGAAGCACGCTGGGCTGATTACCCCTGCCGCTTCGACGTTGTCGCCCTGCAGGGCAGCCACCATGCAGGCCGACCGCTTCAATGGCTGAAAAACGCCTTCGAATGCTGAACCCACTCCGATTTTTTTGCTCTATGTTTCGCGGGCTGGACGTTGTTGCGCGTCGCGCCGGCCTGAGCCCCACTTAAGGTCACCAGATGGACATGCAATCCCGAATTCGCCGGCTGTTCCAGGCCAGCATCGACACCAAGCAACAGGCAATGGACATCCTGGCACCGCACATCGAACAGGCCAGCCTGGTCATGGTCAATGCGCTGCTCAACGAGGGCAAGATGCTCGCCTGCGGCAATGGCGGCTCGGCCGGTGACGCTCAGCACTTTTCGTCGGAGCTGCTCAACCGCTTCGAGCGCGAGCGCCCGAGCCTGCCAGCCATTGCCCTGACCACCGACAGCTCGACGATCACCTCGATCGCCAACGACTATAGCTACAACGAAGTCTTCTCCAAGCAGATCCGCGCCCTGGGCCAACCCGGCGACGTGCTGCTGGCGATTTCCACCAGCGGCAATTCCGCGAACGTGATTCAGGCCATCCAGGCCGCACATGATCGCGAAATGATTGTCGTAGCAATGACCGGGCGTGATGGTGGCGGCATGGCGTCGCTGCTGCTGCCCGAAGACGTGGAAATTCGTGTTCCATCCACGGTTACCGCGCGTATCCAGGAAGTCCACCTGCTGGCGATCCACTGCCTGTGCGATCTGATCGACAGCCAACTGTTCGGGAGTGAAGAATGATCCCCAAGCGCCTCGGCCTGATGGCCCTGACCCTGTGCCTGAGCATTACCGGTTGCAGCTCGGTACTGACCTCTACCCGTAATTCGCCGATCGAAGACGATCGCGGCACGCGCACCATCGGCAGCAAGATCGATGATTCGCTGATCGAAACCAAAGCCGCGGTGAACATCGCCAAGGCCAACCCGGACCTGGACACCGGTTCGCACATTGTCGTCAGCAGCTACAACGGCGTGGTGCTGCTTGCCGGGCAAACCCCGCGTGCCGACCTCAAGAGCCTGGCCGAGCAGACGGCTGGCCAGGTACAACGGGTAAAAAAGGTGCACAACGAGCTGCAGGTGATGCAGCCATCGTCGATCCTGGCGCGCAACAACGACGCCTGGCTTACCACCAAGATCAAGACCCAGATGCTGACCGACAATGCCGTACCCAGCTCGCGCATCAAGGTGATTACCGAGAACGGTATCGTCTACTTGCTCGGCCTGGTGACTCAGCAGGAGGCCAATTCGGCTACTGCTGTGGTACAGGGGGTTTCGGGCGTGCAGAAGATTGTGAAGCTGTTTGAGTACATTGACTGATTTTTTCCTGTGCTGGCCTCATCGCGGCGGTCCGACGCGATGAGGCCAGCACAAGCACTGCAACGCTCCGCCTTTTCAGATACCAGGAAACACCGCATGAAAAAGCTCCTGCCCGCCCTGCTGCTCGGCACCTTCGCCACCCTGGCCGGCTGCTCGACTCCGAGCGTAATCACCCTCAACGACGGCCGCGAGTTCCAGACCGTCGACGCCCCCAAATTCGACCAGGACTCCGGCTTCTACGAGTTCCAGCAACTCGACGGCAAGCAAACCCGCATCAACCGTGACCAGATTCGCAGCATCAGCGACCTGTAATCCACGGCAAATAAAAAGGCGATCCAACTGGATCGCCTTTTTTGTTACTTGACCACTTTCAGGCTTGGCCGGCCGGTTGGGCGCGGCGGCTCTGGCTTGTCATCATCGTCCGGTTCGACGCCCTGCTCTTCCAGCTCGTCATCAGCCTCCATCAATGGCGGCTCCAACTCAAAGACCATGCCCTGCCCGTTTTCTCGCGCATAGATGCCGAGGATGGCGCCCGCCGGCACGTACAGCGAATGGGACACACCACCAAAGCGCCCTTCGAAGCTCACCGCTTCATTGTCCATGTGCAGGCTACGCACGGCGCTGGGGGAAATATTCAAAACGATCTGGCCGTCACTGGCGAAGCCCTGCGGCACTTGCACCGCCGGGTACTCGGCATTGACCAGCATATGGGGCGTGCAATCGTTGTCGACGATCCACTCGTACAGTGCTCGAACCAGATAGGGGCGACTGGAGTTCATCAACGGCTCCTTAAAGCTTGCGCATTTCACGTTCAACGGACGACAGGCTTGCCTGGAAAGCCTCGCGGGCAAACTGTCGCTCCATGTAATCCAGCAGCGGCTTGGCTTGCCGCGGCAGTTCGATACCCATTACCGGCAAACGCCAGAGGATGGGCAGTAGACAGCAATCGACCAGGCTTTGCTCCTCACTCATGAAGCAAGCGAACTCACCAAACAATGGCGACACACCGGTCAGGCTCTCGCGCAACGCCTTGCGCGCCTCGGCGCGGGCGGCGTCCTTGCTGCGCGAATCCAGAATGGTATCAGCCAGAGCACACCAATCGCGCTGAATGCGATGCATCAGCAAACGGCTGTTGCCGCGCGCGACCGGATACACCGGCATCAATGGCGGATGCGGGTAGCGCTCCTCCAGGTACTCCATCACCACGGTCGACTCGTACAACGCCAGGTCGCGGTCAACCAGAGTAGGCACGCTGCCATAAGGGTTTACCTCGACCAGCTTGGGCGGCAAACGGCCGGGGTCAACGTCAATGACCTGCACGCTGATACCTTTCTCGGCCAGCACCAGGCGCACCCGGTGAGAGTAGTGATCAGCGGGGTCGGAATAGCAGGCTAACCTGTTGGTTGCGCCCATACAGCGCCTCCTCGCACGGGATGCTTGTAAAACTTCAAATGAAAACGCGCCCGGGGAGGCCTGGCAATGCTGCCAGCCTCCCCGGGCGCGTTCAACTTCCAGAAACTACTGCGTGATCAGTGCACGTCCTTCCAGTATTCGCGCTTGAGCAAGTAGGCGAACACGAAGAAGAAAGCCAGGTACAGCAACACATAGGTACCAATGCGCTGGCTTTCCAGTTTGACCGGGTTGGCCGAATAGGCCAGGAAGGTCACCAGGTTCTTGACCTTCTCGTCGAACTGCTCAGCTGTCAGGGTACCGGAATTCGGCGTAATGGTCAGCTGGTCGCACGCTTCATGGGTCAACGGGCTGCCCGTCAGTGGGTCGAATTGTTTCTTGCCATCGACCACGGTCTGCACCTGCTTGCACCCGATCACCTGATTGCCCTGCAGCCCGACCAGCACATTGGGCATGCCCACGTTCGGGAACACCTTGTTGTTCACACCATACGGCCGCGACGGGTCTTCGTAAAAGCTGTGCAGGTAGCTGTAGATCCAGTCGGTGCCGCGCACACGGGCGACCAAGGTCAGGTCCGGCGGCGCAGCACCGAACCAGGTCTTGGCATCGCTGGGCTTCATGCCGATGTTCATGTGATCGCCGATCTTGGCGCCCGTGAACACCAGCTTCTCGAGCATCAGCTCGTGGGGGATACCCAGGTCGTCGGCAACCCGCTCATAGCGCTGGAACTTGGCACTGTGGCAACCCATGCAGTAGTTGGCGAACGTACGCGCACCATCCTGCATGGCCGCCTTGTCGGTCAGGTCGATGTCGACCTTGTCCAGCTCAACACCCGTCTCGGCAGCAAAGGAAAAGGCAGGCATCACTGCCAGCAAAAATACCGCAATCAACTTTTTCATCAGCCAGTCACCCTTTCCGGAACCGGTTTGGTCTTCTCGATCCTTGTGTAGAACGGCATCAGCAGGAAGTAGGCGAAATACAGCACCGTACACACCTGCGACAGCAAGGTTCGCCCGGGCGTCGGCGCCAGCACGCCAAGGATGCCGAGGATGACGAAGGCCACACAGAACACCAGCAGGAAGACCTTGCTGATCCAGCCCTTGTAGCGCATGGAGCGCACCGGGCTGCGGTCGAGCCAGGGCAGCACGAACAGCACTGCAATGGCCGCACCCATGGCGATTACACCCATGAGTTTGTCTGGTACCGCACGCAAGATCGCGTAGAACGGCGTGAAGTACCACACTGGCGCAATGTGCTCAGGAGTCTTGAAGGCGTTTGCCTGCTCGAAGTTGGGTTTTTCCAGGAAGTAGCCGCCCATTTCAGGGAAGAAGAACACCACGGCGCAGAACACGAACAGGAACACCACTACCCCGACAATGTCTTTAACCGTGTAGTAAGGGTGGAACGGAATACCGTCGAGCGGAATGCCGTTTTCGTCCTTTTTCTTCTTGATGTCGACGCCATCAGGGTTGTTCGAACCCACTTCGTGCAGGGCCAGGATGTGCAGTACCACCAGGCCGAGAATCACGATTGGCAAGGCCACCACGTGCAAGGCGAAGAAGCGGTTCAGGGTAATGCCCGAGATCAGGTAATCACCGCGAATCCACTGGGTGAGGTCATCACCGATTACCGGGATGGCGCCGAACAGTGAAATGATCACCTGGGCGCCCCAGTACGACATTTGCCCCCATGGCAGCAGGTAGCCCATAAAGGCCTCAGCCATCAGCGCCAGATAGATCAGCATGCCGAACAGCCATACCAGTTCACGCGGCTTCTGGTAGGAGCCGTAGAGCAGGCCGCGGAACATGTGCAGGTAAACCACGATGAAGAACGCAGAGGCACCGGTGGAGTGCAGGTAGCGCAGAATCCAGCCGTACTCCACGTCACGCATGATGTACTCGACCGAGGCAAAGGCCTCTTCCGCCGAGGGCGTGAAACTCATGGTCAGCCACACACCGGTGACAATCTGGTTGACCAGCACCAGCAGCGCCAGGGAACCAAAGAAATACAGGAAGTTGAAGTTCTTGGGCGCGTAATACTTGCTCAGGTGGTCTTCCCACATCTTGGTCGCAGGGAAACGCGCGTCGATCCAGTCCATGAACTTGCTCATCATGCTTTCTCCTGGTCGACGCCGATGACCACGATGTCATCCGACTCGTAAGAGTGCGGCGGCACTGGCAGGTTGAGAGGCGCCGGTTGGGACTTGTACACGCGGCCAGCCAAGTCGTAATGGGAGCCGTGGCACGGGCAGAAATAGCCACCAACCCATTTCGGGCCGAGGTCGGCCGGGGCCACTTCCGGACGGAAGGTTGGCGAGCACCCCAGGTGAGTGCACAGGCCTACAAGAATGAGGATTTCCGGCTTGATCGAGCGCACCTGAGGGTCAACGTACTCAGGCTGCACCGATGCCTTGGACTCTGGATCGGAAAGGTCGCCCGTGATTTTCTTGAGATTGCCGAGGATCTCTTCCGTTCGCCGCACGATGAATACCGGCTGGCCACGCCATTCGGCAACCATCTGCTGCCCGGGCTCGACCTTGGCGATATTGACCTTCACCGGTGCACCGGCCGCCTTCGCCTTGGCACTGGGAAACCATGACCCCACGAACGGTACCGCAGCCCCCACTGCCCCCGCCGCCCCGACCACGGATGTCGCGGCTACGAGGAAGCGGCGCCGGCCTGCGTTGACGCCGTCATTGCTCATTCAGTCCTCTCCCATCAGCTTTTGCTTGGCCTGTTGAACCAGGCCTGTACTTAGGTAATGTCTGTGGCGCTAAAAATTGGCCGCCATGGTAAGAAACAAATCCACACAATGACAAGGTGATTACCCCGGCTATGGGCTACAACCCTCGCTTTGCTTGATCTGCGTCTATGCGGCAAGACGTCACGGACATGCTGACAGGTTAGTTCAAGACATAAAAAAAGCCCGGTTCCAAGGAACCGGGCTTTTCTCGACTGCCGAAGCGGTATTAACGCTTGGAGTACTGAGGACGCTTACGCGCTTTACGCAGACCCACTTTCTTACGCTCAACTTCACGAGCGTCGCGGGTGACGTAGCCAGCACGACGCAGAGCGCCACGCAGGGTTTCGTCGTATTCCATCAGAGCGCGGGTGATACCGTGACGGATCGCACCGGCTTGACCGCTGACACCACCACCGGAAACGGTGACATAGATGTCGAACTTCTCAACGGTTTCGGTCAGCTCGAGCGGCTGACGAACAACCATGCGAGCGGTTTCGCGACCGAAGAACACGTCCAGAGAACGGTTGTTGATGGAGATGTTACCAGTACCCGGACGCAGGAATACGCGAGCGGTTGCGGTCTTGCGACGGCCAGTGCCGTAATTTTGAGTCGCCGACATTTTGAACTATCCCCGTTAGATCTTCAGTTCTTGAGGCTGCTGAGCAGTGTGTGGGTGAGCAGCACCCGCGTACACTTTCAGCTTGCGGTACATGTCGCGACCCAGCGGGTTCTTAGGCAGCATGCCCTTGACCGCAGTTTCGATAACACGCTCAGGGGCTTTGGCGATCAGCTTCTCGAAGCTGATTTCCTTGATGCCACCTGGGAAACCGGAGTGGGAGTAGTACATTTTGTCGGAAGACTTGGCACCAGTCACACGAACCTGCTCGGCGTTGATAACGACGATGTAGTCGCCGGTGTCAACGTGAGGGGTGTATTCTGGTTTGTGCTTGCCGCGCAGACGCAGAGCGATTTCGGTAGCCAGACGACCCAGGGTCTGACCAGCGGCGTCGACTACGAACCAGTCGCGCTTTACTGTTTCCGGTTTAGCAGTAAAAGTTTTCATTCTCTAAAGCCTCAGAGGCCGCCCAGCGAAAAATAGACGGCGAATCTTACTGGATAGTGCACAACTTGCCAAGGGCAAGCGCGCAGCCGCACACGGACGCAAATTGGGGGCTCGGGTCTGCGCGTCCAATGTTCGACAAGGTTCCTCTTGCGTGGTGGTGCATCACTTCCGCCACACAGAGAGGTGCAGGATTATCCAGATTGCACGAAAAATTTCAACCTGCTTTGATGGAGCTCTTTGCCAAGGAGTGTCCTCCCGATGGAATACCGCAAGCTCGGCCGTACCGACCTCAACGTCAGCGCCCTGTGCCTGGGCACCATGACCTGGGGTGAGCAAAACACCCAGGCAGAGGCCTTCGAGCAGATCGCACTGGCCAAGGGCTGTGGCGTCAACTTTATCGATACCGCCGAAATGTACCCGGTACCCCCCCGCCCCGAGACCTATGCCGCCACCGAGCGCGTCATTGGCAACTGGTTCAAGGCAAACGGCGACCGCGACGACTGGGTACTCGCCAGCAAGGTTGCCGGCCCTGGCAACGGCATCAGCCACATTCGCGACGGGCAGCTGAAACACAACCGCCAGCACATCGTCGCGGCACTGGATGAAAGCCTCAAGCGCCTGCAAACCGACCGCATCGACCTGTACCAGCTGCACTGGCCGGAGCGCAGCACCAATTTCTTCGGCAAGCTGGGCTATCAGCACCTGGCCAATGACCTGTTCACCCCGCTGGAAGAAACCCTCGAAGTGCTGGATGAGCAGGTGCGTGCCGGTAAGATCCGCCATGTGGGCCTGTCCAACGAAACGCCGTGGGGCACCATGAAGTTCCTGCAACTGGCCGAAAGCCGTGGCTGGCCGCGTGCGGTGTCGATCCAGAACCCGTACAACCTGCTCAACCGCAGCTTCGAGGTGGGCCTTGCGGAAGTCGCCATTCGTGAACAGTGCGGGCTGCTGGCTTACTCACCGCTGGCCTTCGGCATGCTTTCGGGCAAATACGAGAACGGCGCCAGGCCAGAGAAGGGGCGTTTGACGCTGTTCAGCCGCTTTGCCCGGTATTCCAACCCGCAAACCGTGGCGGCCTGCAGCCGTTATGTGGCACTGGCACGCGAGCACGGGCTGGACCCGGCGCAGATGGCGCTGGCGTTTGTGACGCGGCAGCCGTTTGTCACCAGCAACATCATTGGTGCCACCGACCTGAAGCAACTGCAGAGCAACCTGAACAGCCTGGAACTGAACCTTAGCGACGAGTTGCTGGCGGCGATCGAGGGGATTCATCAGGACCAGCCGAACCCGGCACCATGATCTGAATGTTGAATGTGCCTTTTCGCGGGTAAATCGCAGCGGCGAACCGCCGCCCCCACAGGGCTCTGCACTGACCCGGTGGGAGCGGGTTTACCCGCGAAGAATCCAGCACAAATCTGCGGGGTAGACACAATCGCCAAAAAATAAGACGATCCAGCCGGTGATTGACCACTCTACCCTATAAGAACAATGACAATGATGTTTACCCAACCCTCCGCGTCGTTGCGGCGCGTCAGCATCCTGGCCATTGACAAGGTGTTCGCTTCGACCTTGATGCAGGCCAAGGACTTCTTCCACCTCGCCAGCTTGCGTTACAGCAAGCAGCTGGGCCTGGGCCTCAAGCCCATGTTCGAGATCCGCCTGGTAAGCCCGGACGGGCAGCCCGTGGACAGTTTCAGCAACGTGCAGCTTCCGGTCGACGGCGGCCTGGACGATGCCGACGTGATCATCCTCCCGGCCTTCTGGGAAGACTTCGATGTGCTGGTACAGCGTTATCCACAGGTGCTGCCATGGCTGCGCGCACAACATGCCCGCGGGGCCGTGCTGTGCGCCGAAGCCAGTGGGGTGTTCTGGCTGGCCGAATCGGGCCTGCTCGACGGCAAGGAAGCGACCACCTACTGGCGCTTCTTCGACAACTTTGCCGAACGCTTCCCGAAAATCCGCCTGAATCAGGACAAGCACCTCACCGATGCCGACAACCTGTACTGCGCAGGCGGCACCACCTCGGCCTGTGACTTGTACATCTACCTGATCGAACGTTTCTGCGGCGCCAACGTGGCCCGCGCAGTGGCGCGCGACATCCTGTATGAAGTGCAGCGCAACTATACGCCGGGCCGTATGGGCTTTGGTGGGCAGAAGCTGCATCAGGACCTGATCATCCTGCAGATCCAGCACTGGCTGGAAGAGCACTTTGCCGACAAGTTCCGCTTCGAGGATGTGGCCCGCAACCATGGCATGAGCATCCGCAACTTCATGCGCCGCTTTCAGGGGGCGACCGGTGACAAGCCGCTGCATTACCTGCAGCGGCTGCGGATCGAGACGGCCAAGGGGTTACTGTCGAGCACGCGCAAGAGCATCAAGACCATCAGTTACGAGGTGGGGTATGACGATGCCAGCTTCTTTGCGCGGTTGTTCAGGCAGCACACGGAGTTGTCGCCGAACCAGTATCGGCAGCAGTTCATGCAGGAGGCTTGAGGCCGTTGGGGCTGCGTTGCAGCCCTATCGCGACACAAGGCCGCTCCCACAGGGATACGCGATTTCCTGTAGGAGCGGCCTTGCCGGGGCGCCGGACCGGTCGGAATGGGCCGTAAAGCGGCCCCGACAATCTTAAGGCTTGTGCGCCCGCGCCAAGAACTCGTGCGACTGCATCTCCAGCAACCGGCTCAGGGTACGCTGGAACTCGAAGCTCAGACGGCCCCCGGTGTACAAGTCCTTCAACTCCACCTCAGCCGAGATGATCAGCTTGACGTTACGGTCGTAGAACTCGTCCACCATGTTGATGAAACGGCGGGCGATGTCGTCGGTGGTGACGCCCATCTGCTCGACATTGCTCAACAGCACCGCATGGAAGATCTTGCCCAGCTCGATGTAATCGTTCTGGCTGCGCGGCCCGTCACACAGGGCGCGGAAGTCGAACCAGGCGACGTCGTCGCAGGTGCGCAGGGCATGGATCGGGCGGTTTTCGATCATCAGCACATCGTTTTCGACGGCCTGGGTGCATTCCGGTGTCAGCGCCTTGAAGCTGGCACGCATGCTCTGGTGGGCAGCATCGTTGAGCGGGAAGTGGAACAACTCAGCCTGCTCCAGGTGACGCAGGCGGTAGTCAACGCCGCTGTCAACGTTCACCACGTCGGTGTACTGCTTGATCATGGCGATGGCCGGCAGGAAGCGCGCACGCTGCAGGCCGTCCTTGTACAGGCCGTCCGGCACGATGTTGGAAGTTGCCACCAGCGAAACGCCATTCTTGAACAGCTCCTCCATCAAGGTGCCAAGGATCATGGCATCGGTGATGTCGGATACGAAAAATTCGTCGAAGCAGATCACCTTGGCTTCTTCGCTGAAGCGCTTGGCAATGATGGTCAGCGGGTTCTTCTCGCCCTTGAGGGTTTTCATTTCCTCGTGAACGCGCTTCATGAAGCGGTGGAAGTGCGTACGCATTTTCTGCTTGAACGGCAGTGCCTCATAGAACGTGTCGACCAGATAGGTCTTGCCGCGCCCTACTCCACCCCAGAAGTACAGGCCTTTGACTGGCGTCTGCTCCTTCTTGCCGAACAGCTTGCCGAACACGCCCGGCTTGTTGTTCTGCGCCGCGACCAGGTCGTCGTACAGGCGCTGCAGGTGACGCACCGCAGTCTCCTGCGCCGCATCATGGAAGAAGTCGGGACGTTTCAGATCTGCTTGGTATCGTTCTAGGGGCGTCATGATTTCGTTAGCGAGGCAACAAAAAACGGGCCGTCACTGTAGCGACCGGCCCGCTTAATGGCAATGATACATACGGCCATTATCCAGCCATACACAGTTCCCTGTAGGAGCGGCTTCAGCCGCGAACACGGGCAACGCCCGTGCCATCCCCCACGGAACCAACGAGAAAACCTCAGTCCTGCTGAGGCGCCAGCGCCTCCCGCAAGCTGGCGATGGCCGCATCCCGCGCCTCAGTACTGTCAAACTGCGGCCCGTCGGCAACCTGCTCGCCATCCAGCCACAGACTGAAGCCCAGGCCCCCGACACGCACATCAGCCTCACCGCCCTGCTGCAACTGCTTGCTCACGGCACCAGCGCTCTTGCCATCGGCGAAGCTGCGCGACAGCAGCAGTTGCTCACCATCAGCGGCCAAAAGGCGGAAGCGGAAGCTGCCGTCCTCGTCACGGAAGCTGACAAAGCGCGCGCTCTTGGCCGCTTTCTTCTTCACTTCGGTGGCGGCCTGCACGCTGGTGCGGAACGAACGCAGGCCAACGGCCTCGCGCAGTTGCTCAAGGAACGGCGTGGCAGTCTTGCGGGCCTTGGCGGCACCAGCCAACAGGATGTCTTCCAGGTCAGACGGGCGCGAAATCAGCTGGTTGTAATGCTCGCGCTTCTCTGCCAACTGGCCGTCAAGCAGCTGGAACAGGCGCTGCTTGGCCTCGCCCCAGCCCAGGCCCTGCAGCAGCTCTTCGCGGAATTCCGCGCACTGGGCCGGCGTGGAAAACGCCTGGAACAGCGTGAACAGGTGCGAGTTGTCCGGGTCTTTGGCTTCGCCTGGCGCGCGCGAGTCGGTGACGATGCGCGAAATGGCGTCTTTCATGTCCTTCGCGCTGGTGAACAGCGGGATGGTGTTGTCGTAGCTTTTGGACATCTTGCGACCGTCCAGGCCTGGCAGGGTCGCAACGCTCTCTTCAATCACCGCTTCCGGCAAGGCGAAGAAGTCCTTGCCCTGGCCGAACAGGTGGTTGAAGCGCTGGCCGATGTCGCGGGCCATTTCCACGTGCTGGATCTGGTCACGGCCGACCGGCACCTTGTTGGCGTTGAACATCAGGATGTCCGCCGCCATCAGCACCGGGTAGCTGAACAGGCCCATGGTCACACCGGCGTCCGGGTCTTCGCCGTTTTCTACGTTCTTGTCCACCGAGGCCTTGTAGGCGTGGGCACGGTTGAGCAGGCCCTTGGCGGCGACGCAGGTCAGCAGCCAGGTCAGCTCGGGGATTTCCGGGATGTCGGACTGGCGATAGAAGGTCACCTTGTCCGGGTCGAGGCCACCGGCCAGCCAGGTGGCTGCGATTTCCAGACGCGAGCGCTGGATGCGCAGCGGGTCATCGCATTTGATCAGGGCGTGGTAGTCGGCCAGGAAGTAGAACGAGTCGGCACCGGGCTGCTGGCTGGCGACGATGGCCGGGCGAATGGCGCCGGCGTAGTTGCCCAGGTGCGGGGTGCCGGTGGTGGTGATACCAGTGAGAATGCGCGTGGTCATGGGTGTTCGCTTATTCAGGCTTGGCTCAATTCGAAAGGCGCGGCAGCAGCAGATCCTTCAGATCGGTCAGCTTGCCATGGAAGAAGTGTCCGCATTCTGCCACTTTCAGCAGCTCATGGGGGCGCGACAGGTTGTGGGACCAATCGTATACGAGCTGTGGGACGACGACTTCGTCGGCATCTGGCTGCACCAAGGTGATCGGGCAACGCTGCGGCAGCGGGTATTCGGCGGTCAGGCGCATCACCGCCGGGGCAATCATGAACAGGTGTTGCAGCGCCACATCGGCGGCTTCCAGTCGCCCGGCCAGGCTGGTGGCAACAAAACCGCCGAACGAGAAGCCCATCAGCACCAGCGGCAATTGCGGGTGCTTTTCGCGCAGCCAGGCAGCAGCGGCTTCGGCATCGGCCACCTCGCCAGCGCCCATGTCGTGGCTGCCGGCGCTCTGGCCGACACCGCGATAGTTGAAGCGCAGGGTGACGTAACCGGCGTCACGGGCCGTACGCTGCAGGGTCGAAACCACCTTGTTGAGCATGGTACCGCCCTGAACCGGGTTGGGGTGGCAGATCAGCACCGCACCGCGCGCATCGGCAACGTCCAGGTAGAGAGCTTCCAACTGGCCGACAGGGCCATCGATGAACAAGGGGGTTTCGCGGACAAGCAAGGCACTACTCCGTGACCTCGAAGGGGGTCGATTCGTCTAGGTGAGGAATTCTGTTCTGATTTGCGATCGCTCGCGGTATACAGCGCAGGTCTGAGCCGTTAACGTAAAGCAAAGCCGTTTATAGAGGAAGGACTCGTGGAACTCTCGCTCCTTGTTTGGTTGTTGCCAACCCTGGCCCTGGTGATTGGCGTTGCGGTCGGTTTCATCGTGGCCCGCCTGCTGCCCAACGCAGCCCCTAGCAGCACGCAGCGCCAGCTGGATGACATCCAGAAGCGCTTCGACAGCTACCAGAACGAAGTGGTCACCCACTTCAACAGCACTGCCGTGCTGGTCAAGAAACTGACCCAGAGCTACCAGGACGTGCAGGACCACCTGGCCGAAGGCGCCAACAGCCTGGCCCTGGATGACGTTACCCGTCAGCGCCTGCTGGCTGCCCTGCACTCCGAAACGGCCCAAGGCCCGCGCGACCGCCTGACCCCGCCGCGCGACACCGGTGAAGTGCCGCGTGACTATGCGCCGAAGACACCGAACTCGCCGGGCATGCTGGACGAGAGCTACGGGCTCAAGCGTTGATCTGTTGGATGTGAACAAGGCCTCGTAAGAGGCCTTTTTCTTGGGCACGTCCGCCCCGGCGCGAAGCCATACCGCGCCCTTCGAACCTCTCCATTACGTCCATCACATATCACAATATTTCCGGCATCAGTAATACGTAGGTAATTGTTTTCCAATACGACCTATCCAGAGTTCCGTACTCTGCGCAGACCCTAGTCGATCTCGAGAGGGATCATAGAGGAAACCTGAATTACTCACGGCAAACTGTAATGGCTCACGCCCTAGGTTACGGAAGGTGGAGCTATAGGGTTGCGTATGGCATGACCTCTTCTTATATAACAAATTACGACCACTCAATCAGCGACCTTTGTTCATAACTCAGGAATGCGCCACTTAACTAAACCAGAACAAGATCCATGCTTGCCAGGTAAAATTTCCTACCGTAAAAAATGCAACTTCCTACATATCTTTACCGTAATTCCATTTCAAATATCCATCATAATAAGCCGACCGTCAGATAACACCGAACCACTGAACTAAAAGAAACACGCCACACACATATTTTTGGAGGCAGAATGAAAAAAACACTATTGGCCATTGGGCTTTTACTGTCTGGATGCAATCTAGAAATGCCCTTGCTATTCCCTAATAAGCTGGACCTACGGTTCAAATGCGATATGGACCCCTACAAGCAAGGCTGCGAGAGACAGATGGACTATCAAGAACACTTTCGCCAAATAAAGAAGCCAATACCGAAAACCTACAACCCATGAAAGCAAGCGATCACAAAATAAACATCCAGGACCACAAGCCTGCATGTGCCCCTTACAATCAAGGCTACAGAACAATTAGCGACACGCCATTAAAACAGTGAAAAACCAAGTTGGGCTCCCAAAGGGTGCGCGCAGGCAACCTACGCGCAAGCCTCGAGGGCCTGCTGAACATCCGCCAAAAGATCCTCCACATCCTCCAAACCAACCGACAACCTCACCAATCCCTCAGATATCCCATGATGCGCCCGCTCCTTCGGCGTATAACTCGAATGCGTCATGCTCGCCGGATGCTGCGCCAACGACTCCGCATCCCCCAGGCTCACCGCCCTGGCAAACAGTTGCAGCGCATTCATGAAACGCCGCCCCGCCTCAATTCCCCCCTTCAGCTCAAAGGCGATCATCCCGCCCGGTAAGCGCATTTGCCGCTGCGCCAATTCGTACTGAGCAAACGAGGGCAAGCCCGGATACTGGATCAGCTCAACCTGCGGCTGGCACGCCAGAAATTCAGCCACGGCCTGCGCATTGGTGCAGTGACGCTCCATGCGCAAGGCCAAAGTCTTGATCCCGCGCATCAGCAGCGAGGCGTCTTGGGGCGATAGCACCGCACCGGTCATGTCCTTCAGCCCCTCCAGCCGAATCCGGTCGATCAGCGCCTTGCGCCCAATCACCAGCCCCGCCGTGAGGTCACCATGGCCGCTGAGGTACTTGGTGGCCGAATGCACCACCAGATCGGCACCCAACTCCAGCGGGCGCTGCAGGTACGGCGTGCAATAGGTGTTGTCGACCACGATGTGCAGGTCATGCCCAAGCGCCGCCTCGGCCACCGCAGCGATGTCGACCAGTTGCATATTAGGGTTGGCTGGTGTTTCGAAGTAGATCATTCGCGTTTTGCGTGTGATCGCAGCCTTGAGTGCGGTGATGTCATTGAGGTCCACATGGCGGATTTTCACCCCGAACTCGCCTATGCCGTGATGCAAGTAAGCGAAGGTGCAGCCATACAGCGTGCGCCCGACGATCAGTTCATCACCGGGCCGCAGCAGGGTCCACAGGGTTGAAGTGATGGCCCCCATGCCCGATGCCAGAGCCAGTGCAGACTCGCCGCCCTCCAGCGACGCCATGCGCTGCTCCAGCAAGGCCAGGGTCGGGTTGGATATGCGGCTGTAAAAGTGCCCGCCCGCCTCGCCAGCAAAACACGCGGCGCCGTATTCGACGTCCGGGAAGGCATAGGTGGCGGTCTGGTAAACCGGCGGCACAAGGGCACCACCGTGGGAAAGCGGGTCGTAGCCATGGTGAATGGCCCGGGTGGAAAAACCGGTGTTGTTATGGGAGTCGCGCATGGCAACAGCCTCTAGTGGTTTGTTATAAGCTTATGCCACCGAACTGCCTGACCCTTTCCAAAATTGCCCATGGTTCAGGGGCAGTTTTGGAACAAAAACAACAAAAAGCTTATTCGGAGGGCAAAACATGCCTGCCAGCCTCGACCGCACCGACCGCGCCCTGCTCGCTGCCCTGCAGGACAACGCCCGCCTCACCGTTTCCGAGCTTGCCGACCAGGTCGCGCTCACCACTTCGCCTTGCTGGCGGCGCGTAAAGCTGCTGGAAGACAACGGCTACATCACCGGTTACCAGGCCATTCTGTCGCCCAAATCTCTGGGGTTCGGGGTGACGGCGTTTGTCAGCATCATGATGGATTCGCATACCAAGGATATGGCCTTGGCATTTGAGCAGCGCCTGATGGAGATTCCCGAAATCGTCGCTTGCCACAACATCTCCGGGCGGTACGACTTTCTGTTGGAGATTTTGGCGCGGGACCTGGAGTCG
Organism: Pseudomonas sp. PSKL.D1; assembly: GCF_028898945.1. Lineage (NCBI taxonomy): Bacteria > Pseudomonadati > Pseudomonadota > Gammaproteobacteria > Pseudomonadales > Pseudomonadaceae > Pseudomonas > Pseudomonas sp. PSKL.D1. Next base: position 1,004,195 of record NZ_CP118607.1, on the reverse strand, counting down.
TTTGGCGAGTTCACCCGGGAGGTGCTGCAGCGATTGCCGGGAGTGAAGGAGATTTATTCGAGCTTTTCCTACAAGGCGGTAAAGGAAAGACGGGTTATCCCTGTTGCGGAAAAACACATCTGAAGTCGGCATTTCCGAGCGGTAGGAAGGATCCTACCGATTGCGTCCCCCAGGTCTGACATACGGAACAAGTTCCGCAGAGCACCCTTTGCCATGTAGCGATCAGGAGATGACTACATGGCTCAGAATGAAACGGTTTATCTGGAAAAGAGTTACGTACACCCAACCCTTTACCTCACTGAAGGGCTTTGGATCAGCGCTACCGCGCCTGACCGGGTACCGCTGACACCCTTGCCGGGTGGTGGTGGCCCTGGTTATGGCGGCTGGGGGCTGGATGCCGGGCGACCACGCGGCACGGGCGGCCCCAGCCGATTTGTCCACGACAAAGGTTGGCGCACGGTTTTCGGCGAGGAGATGCGGGCAGTCGATGGCATTTACGCTGAAGAGCACGCTGCAACCTTGCAACAGCTGCCCGAGCAGATCGAGGCAGAGCGGGGCAACCTGAGGCAGCAGGCCAATACTGGAGCTGGCACGCCTTCGCAGGCTGTCGAACTGCATCAGCAGCTGGTCACGGCAAACCTGCAACAGAAGCGCGCGGAATATTTGCAGACCGTCCCCGTGGCTACCGGGTTCTATGGTGCCGTCCCTTTCTACAAGCGCTACGACTCCTTTGCGAGCCGCTTGCATGACGACGGTGCGTTTGAGCAAACCAGATCAGGTGAGGAATGGGGACGGCGCATTTGGGAAACTTACAATGCGTCGGTGGATGCGGCCTACCGACTGCATGTAGCGGCGCAGAAGTACCAGGCACTGGCCAACGACCTCCCCGAACTGGCACGGCAGGCGGATCAGGCAGAGCTTGAACAACCGGGCGCCGACCTGCCAAGGGCAATCGAACGCAGGGTGAAGCAAATCCAGTTGGAGCAGCAGATCTGCTTCGATTGCCTGCCCAGCTTCATACAGCATCAGGTGGTGCAGTTCGCCACGGTTCAGGAGACTGACACCCTCCCCCAGCGCCTGACAGCCTACGCAAATGCGGCCAACGCCCTGATTGGCGCAAAGCAAGCTGAAGTGCCTGCCTTCAGTGAGGCCAATCCGAGCATTGTCGGCCCACTTTCCAAACCGCAAGTCGAAGCTCTGCAGCATCTTGTGGACGATCAAGCCGCAGGCCGCGCTGGCCGCCTGTGGGCGGATTACCACCGAGCGCTTGCCCTGACGGAATCGATCCGCTACCTGCAAACGTTCAGCTCAGCCATGGGCAACTTGACACACCGAGCCGCTGAGGTAGAGCAACTCCACGTGAGGTATGTGGCTGAGCAAGCGGCGGCCCTGGAAGCCGCCAGGCAGCAAGCGGAAGCCGAACGCTTGGCTGCTGAGGCTGAGCGACAGCGGCTTGAGGCCGAGCGCCGGAACATCAGCTACATCCACGATGCCCGTGTCGCTTCTTCATTGCCAGCCATCACTCCGATTGGCCCGGCGACTTTTGCGATCACCGAAGTCGCCTCAACTGCGCTGCTTGAAGCGATCAGAGCAGCAGTGGCCAGAATGGCCACGGCGACGCTTGCCTCTGCACCTCAGTTCCTCGTGACAGTGTTGGCTGCGGCTTGGCCGTCATCACTCGGCAACGCAGAGCGCCGTTACCTCATCAGCACGCCCCTTTCCAGCCTTTCACCACCCGGTGGCCCTGACTTGGCTGCACTGGCCATAGCGTCGGCCAGTGTCGATGTGCCGTACCTGCTCGCTGGCAGTGACGACGAAAACGAGTTGGAGTTGTACGTAGTACCCGGCGGCAAGCCGGTAGGAGTACGCGCGGCGACGTTCGATACCGAGCGGCAGGTTTACACGCTGGCGCTGGATAACCCCCAGCGAATACTCACCTGGACACCAACGAGCGCACCTGGGGGGTGAAGAAGGTAGCTCAACACACCTGCCGGCCGTACCGCCGGGAACGGTCGTGTACGAAGGCAGCAGCCTTACACCCTTCGATAGCGAATTAGAAAGCTATCCCGCGCTGGACTTGCTCGATCAGGAAAGGTTGATCATTACCTTTCCGCTGGATTCGGGGTTGCCGCCTATTCTGGTGGTGTTCAAGAGTCCTAGATATGAGCCTGGAGTCGCCACCGGTTCAGGCTCGGAAATTGAGGGTATCTGGCTTGGGGAAATCAGCCGAAATACTGGTGCATTAGTACCAATACAAATTGCAAACACAATGAGAGGAAAGAGCTTCAGTAGCTTCGACACTTTCAGATCTGCATTTTGGAACGCCGTAGCAAACACACCCGAGCTTGCCAAGCAATTCAATAAAATCAACTTGAACCTGATGAGCAAAGGGTATGCACCAAGAGCACGAGACAACGACCATCACAAATCACTCACAACGTTCATACTACATCATCAAACCCCTATCTCCGAGGGAGGTGCAGTTTATGATATTGACAACATCAGAATCGTCACCCCACAGGCTCATAACAATATCCATTACGGGGCTCCAAAATGATCAATAAAACCATGCTTTCTGAGTTTACTGAGGCTGAGTTTATTCAATTCATCGCCTCCATCATCGACCCCGAGGATGGAGTTACCGAAGCCGATCTAGACGCCAGAATATTTCAATTCAAAAAAATCAGCGAGCACCCGAGCGGGTCCGATCTTATTTTTTGGCCTGAAGACGATGGACTGGATGAGCCAGAAGAGATAGTTAAAATCATAAAGCAGTGGCGAGTAGAAAACGGAAAGACTGGGTTTAAGACTAAATAATATAGGTGCCCTGTTTTGACGGGGCACTTACCTCTCACCATGAAAATCCCTACGAACAAGACGAAAATGGCTACCCATCTACCCAACCACATCCTGAAAAAACTAGCCGGCCAAACCTTCGAAAATTTCGACCATTTCTCCCAGTCCTTCTGGATGGCAATCGCCGAAGACCCGGTCTACTCCCAACAATTCACCACCTCACAAATCAACCGCATCAAACAAGGCTGGCCACCCCGCGCCCCTTTTGATGGCACGGCCAAAGGTCTACGCTCCTATGAAATCTGCCACCTGACCCCACCAGCGTTCGGCGGCCTGACGTACGAAGGCGACAACCTTCGGGTAATGAGCGCCCTGCAATACGCGCTGAGTTCGGAGGTTGGAGAATGGTGATCAGCCAGAAACACACCTTGTGCGACTACACCTACCGGGAATTCAAGTCGATTGTGGAAGAGCTGATCCAGGCGGCCGGTACCCGTGAATGGCAGGACCGCCTGCTGGAGCATTTCTTTGAATTGGTCGAGCACCCGGCCGGTTCGGACCTGATCTACTACCCGGACAGCGAAGCACAGGGCTGCGCTGCGCAAGTGATGGCACGTATCATGGCATGGCGAAAGTCAAAAGGACTTCCATCGTTCAAGGACGTGAAATGAAGTACTCGGTAATGCTGTTGATGTTGCTTCTGTCCGGTTGCGGGGGGCGGATGCTGCTCTTGCCAAACCAGCAAGAGCTTCGTTTTAGCTGCGATATGGATCCTTACAAGCAAGGCTGTGAACGAAGAAGAGACTACGATCAACACTACAACTTGCAGGAAAAGACCAAGCGTTGAAAGCTTTTATGCCGCAATTGAAAGCAACTGCGCAATTCGTGTAGGAGCGGCTTCAGCCGCGAACACCGGCGAAGCCGGTGCCATCTACCGCGTCGCTTGTCTCGCGGATAAATCCGCTCCTACAGGGATTAAGCCCGGCGCTTCAGACTTCGTCCGGGTCGTTCAGGTAGGCGGCATTGCGCTCCACGATGCTCATGCTTAGCTCAAGAGGGCTGGCACCCTCGGTGCAGATGTAGGTATACGGAATACCCCTGAACGTGCGCAGCATCAGCGGTGTGCGCCGCCCCGCAACAGACAGCCTGAAATTCGTCTGATCCTGAAGCGTTTCGTAATCAAGCAGACTGTTGTTCTCGTCAAGTAACTCAAACACGGTGGAGTACTTGCCATCATGCGGTGTCTTCAACGCACACACACAGTTCTCTGCATGAACGTAAAGCCCAAGGCCATACCGCACCTTTGAACGGACAAACAGCCGGTAGCCTTTTTCCACAGAGCGAAAGTACAGGGTCAATGGCTCGGCATCGCTCACGTTGTCGCCGTATCCCAAATAATGCGATTCATCCCGGCGATCACTGCCTGCCGGCTTTGGCTTCTCGGGGGCTGCATGCTTGGCGAAGCGTCTGGCCCATATGCCCCGGCCAAATTTGGCCAAGACCACGTCCGCAAGACTGGGGGTATTCACGGCAGCTGCGGGCTTCCCGTCGAGCAAGGCGGGCGTGCCAAGCACCTGATCAAGAAAGTTGAAGCAGCCCTCCGGCGCCACGACCGTGGCAATGAACGAGCGTTGTCGGTGAGTCAGCATGATGGCTTCCTTTGTCGGATTATCATGGCCATCCTCCGACAGCTTCCAACTGACCATCAGGCGGAAGGCCTGACCGGACAATAAAAAACCGAGGCCAGCAACTGGCCTCGGTTTTTCTATCACCTGTGCTGAAGCGGGGGCTTCAGCCGGTGGCAAGCTTGATCAGATCGCACCACGCTGACGCAGCACATCCAGCACCTGCTTGACGCCTTCTTCAACACTGGTGCTCTGAGTATCAATCACCAGGTCAGCATCCAGCGGCACATCGAACGGGAAGCTTTCACCCGGGATGTTGTCGCCACCGGCAGCGTACAGGCCCTGCGGGTCACGCTCACGGCAGGCCAGCGGCGAAGCCTGAACGTAAACGGTCACCAGGCGGTCCTTGCCGATCAGCGCCTTGGCCTGCTCGCGGCCTTCGGCATCCGGGGCAACGAACGCGGCCAGGGTCAGCAGGCCAGCTTCGTTGAACTGGCGCGCCACGTGGGCGGCACGGCGCCAGTTTTCGGTACGGCCGGCGCGGTCCTGCGGCAAGCCCTTGTTCAGGTCGTGGCGCAGGTTCTGGCCATCAAGCACGTACACCGCACGGCCCATGTCGAACAGCTTGCGCTCGACGGCGTAGGCCAGGGTGCTCTTGCCCGCGCCGGACAGGCCGCTGAACAGCACGGTGGCCGGCTGCTGGCCGAAACGCAGGGCGCGTTCTTCAGTGGCCACGTGGGCCTGCTTGCCATGCTGGCCGGTGCTGCCGTGCGGCAGAACAGGCGGGGCGATGATCATGCCGGCGCCAACGGTGCCGTTGGTCAGGCGGTCGATGACGATGAACGCACCGGTGGTGCGGTTGCTGTCGTAACCGTCCAGGGCAATCGAGGCGTCCAGTGCTACCTTGACGCGGCCGATCTCGTTCAGTTGCAGGGCACTGGCAGCGCCATGCTCCAGGGTGTTCACATCAACCTTGTGGGCGATGCTGGCAATCGAGCCCGGCACGTAGCTGGTGGCGCGCTTGATGTCGTACTTTTTACCCGGCAGCATCGGCTCTTCGGCCATCCACACCAACATGGCGTCGAACTGGTCGGTCACCGGCGGTACGTTGTCGGCATGCACCAGCAAGTCGCCACGGGAGATATCGATCTCGTCTTCCATGGTCAGGGTTACGGCCTGGCCTGGGCCGGCGTTCTCCAGTTCACCTTCAAAGGTGACGATGGATTTGACACGGCTGCTCTTGCCCGAGGGCAGTACGACAATTTCGTCACCCTTATGCACCACGCCACCGGCGATGGTGCCGGCAAAGCCGCGGAAGTTCAGGTTCGGACGGTTGACGTACTGCACCGGGAAGCGCAGGTCGGTGACGTTGCGGTCAGCCGACACTTCGACGGTTTCGAGGATTTCCATCAGCGCAGGGCCGGTGTACCACGGCGAACGCTCGCTGCGGTTGACCACGTTGTCGCCCTTGAGCGCCGACATCGGCACGAAGTGCAGGCTGGACGGCTTCAGGTTGATGGCTTCGGCAAACTTCAGGTAGTCGGCCTTGATCGACTCGAATACCTGCTCGTCAAAGCCTTTGAGGTCCATCTTGTTGACCGCGACCACGATGTGCTTGATGCCCAGCAACGAGGCAATGTAGCTGTGGCGGCGGGTCTGGGTCTGCACGCCATAGCGGGCATCGACCAGGATGATGGCCAGGTCACAGGTGGACGCACCGGTGGCCATGTTGCGGGTGTACTGCTCGTGGCCCGGGGTGTCGGCGATGATGAACTTGCGCTTGGCCGTGGAGAAGTAGCGGTAGGCCACATCAATGGTGATGCCCTGCTCGCGCTCGGCCTGCAGGCCGTCGACCAGCAGTGCCAGGTCAACTTCTTCGCCGGTGGTGCCGGACTTCTTCGAATCTCGGGTGATGGCCTCGAGGTGGTCCTCGTAGATCATCTTGGAGTCGTGCAGCAGGCGCCCGATCAGGGTGCTCTTGCCGTCATCCACGTTACCGCAGGTGAGGAAACGCAGCAGTTCTTTACGCTCGTGCTGAGCCAGATAAGCGAGGATGTCTTCGCTGATCAAATCGGATTGGTGCGACATGGAGTAACCCTGAAAATTAGAAGTAGCCCTGACGTTTCTTGTCTTCCATGGAACCGGCGCCATCGTGGTCGATGACTCGGCCCTGGCGCTCGGAAGTGCGCGTCAGGAGCATTTCCTGAATGATGTCGGTCAGCGTTTCGGCCTCGGACTCGACAGCACCCGTCAACGGGTAGCAGCCAAGGGTACGGAAACGTACCTTCTTCTTGACGATGCGCGCTTTTTCTTCCTCGGACAGGTGCTCGAGGATGCGATCGTCGTCGATCATGATCAGGGTGCCATTCTTCTCGATCACTTCACGTTCGGCCGCGAAGTACAGGGGCACGATCGGGATGCCTTCGAGGTAGATGTACTGCCAGATGTCCAGCTCGGTCCAGTTCGACAGTGGGAAAACGCGGATCGACTCGCCCTTGTTGACCTTGCCGTTGTAAACGTTCCACAGCTCTGGGCGCTGGTTTTTCGGGTCCCAGCGGTGCTTGCTGTCACGGAACGAGTAAACACGTTCCTTGGCCCGCGACTTCTCTTCGTCGCGGCGCGCGCCACCGAAGGCGGCGTCGAAACCATGCTTGTCCAATGCCTGCTTCAGGCCCTGGGTTTTCATGATGTCGGTGTGCTTGGAGCTGCCATGGGTGAACGGGTTGATGCCCTGCGCCACACCCTCAGGGTTGACGTGGGTGATCAGCTCCAGGCCCATTTCCTCGACCATCTTGTCGCGGAAGCTGTACATCTCCTGGAATTTCCACTGGGTGTCGACGTGCATCACCGGGAATGGCAGCTTGCCCGGGAAGAAGGCTTTGCGCGCCAGGTGCAGCATCACGGCGGAATCCTTGCCGATCGAGTACAGCATCACCGGGTTGTCGAACTCGGCGGCCACCTCGCGGATGATATGGATGCTCTCCGCCTCCAGCTGTTTCAAGTGCGTCAGTTTGTCGACCATGGCTACTCACGAAAAACGATCTTATGGACGGCCTGCGGGCCGTGTTCGAGCGAGCCACTTTATCACAGCGGCTGATTCTATTTAGGAGGCGAGCTAGATCGAAACAGTCTAACGATATGACTGGGGGTTTGGGGGGCGCCTTGCGCCCCATCGCGGATGAATCCGCTCCTACAGGGATCGGTGTAGGAGCGGATTTATCCGCGATGGCCGCGAAGCGGCCCTGCTTTCAAATAGGATTCGGGCAGTCGATAAACAAATGCTCAACCGCAAACCGCCGCGCCAGGTAATCCCCCAACGCCTGCACCCCATACCTCTCGGTGGCATGGTGCCCGGCCGCGACAAAACTCACTCCATTCTCGCGGGCGCTGTGGTACGTCTGCTCGGACGCCTCACCCGTGAGATACAGGTCTACCCCCGCAGCAATCGCCGTATCGATGTACCCCTGCCCGCCCCCGGTGCACCAGCCGACCCGGCGGATCATCTCGTCGCCTTCCACCAGCAGCGGCTCACGCCCCATCACCTCCTGAACCCGGCGGGCAAAATCCCGTGCGGTCATCGGCTCGGCCAACGAGCCGACCAGCCCGACCACCTTGGGGTTGTTCGGGTCCAGCGGCCCTTCAACGGTGATGTCGAGCTGCCGCGCCAACTGCACGTTGTTACCCACCTCCGGGTGCACATCCAGGGGCAGGTGGAAGGCAAGCAGGCTGATGTCATGCTTGAGCAAGGTTTTCAGGCGGCGCTGCCGAATGCCGGTGATGCACGGGTTCTCGCCTTTCCAGAAGTAGCCGTGGTGCACCAGCACCAGGTCGGCTTCGGCCTCGACCGCCGCGTCCAGCAACGCCTGGCTGGCCGTGACACCGCTGACGATGCGGCTGACCTGCGGGCGGCCTTCAACTTGCAGGCCATTGGGGCAGTAATCCTGGATTTTCGCGCTGCCCAGGTAGCGCTCGGCTTCCTCGACCAGGGTATTGAGGGCGACAGCCATGGAAAAACTCCTCGAAATCTGCATTTTTGCCGGGTTCAACACCCGTATAATGGCCGCCATTATGGGCCGTCGCCGGGCTTGGGGAAACCGGTGTATGATCGCGCGCGCTCACGCCCCGCGCCCCACTTTGGCCCTCGCCCACTCCCAGGATTCGTTCATGTTCAAGGCTTTGCGTTATTTTGGCTGGCCCCTGCTCACCGGTGTGCTGATCGCCATGCTGATCATCCAGCGCTTCCCGCAATGGGTCGGCCTGCCCAGCCAGGACGTCAACCTGCAGCAGGCACCGCAAACCACGCAGATCATGCAGGGCCCGGTGTCCTATGCCGACGCAGTGACCCTGGCCGCGCCCGCAGTGGTGAACCTGTACACCACCAAGGTGGTGAACAAGAGCGCTCACCCGCTGTTTGAAGACCCACAGTTCCGCCGCTTCTTCGGCGACAACCTGCCCAAGCAGAAGCGCTGGGAGTCCAGCCTGGGTTCGGCGGTGATCATGAGCCCCGAGGGTTACCTGCTGACCAACAACCACGTCACCAGCGGCGCCGACCAGATCGTCGTGGCGCTCAAGGATGGCCGCGAAACCTTGGCACGGGTGATCGGCAGCGACCCTGAGACTGACCTCGCGGTACTGAAGATCGACCTGAAAAACCTGCCAGCCATCACCATTGGCCGCTCGGACACCATCCACATCGGCGACGTCACCCTGGCCATCGGCAACCCGTTTGGTGTCGGCCAGACGGTCACCATGGGCATTATCAGCGCCACCGGCCGCAACCAGCTGGGCCTGAACAACTACGAAGACTTCATCCAGACCGATGCGGCCATCAACCCGGGTAACTCCGGTGGCGCCCTGGTGGATGCCAACGGCAACCTGGTGGGCATCAACACGGCAATCTTCTCCAAGTCCGGCGGCTCCCAAGGCATCGGTTTCGCCATCCCTGTGAAGCTGGCGCTGGAGGTGATGAAATCGATCGTCGAGCACGGCCAGGTTATTCGCGGCTGGCTGGGTATCGAAGTACAACCGCTGAGCCAGGAGCTGGCCGAATCGTTTGGCATGCAGGGCCGCCCAGGCATCGTGGTGGCGGGGATCTTCCGCGATGGCCCGGCGCAGAAAGCTGGTTTGCAGCTGGGTGATGTGATCCTGAGCATCAACGGCGAACCGGCCGGGGATGGCCGCAAGTCGATGAACCAGGTGGCGCGGATCAAGCCGAACGAGAAGATCACCATCGAGGTGATACGCAATGGGCAGCAGTTGAAGCTGGTGGCCGAAGTGGGGCTGCGGCCGCCGCCTGCGCCGGCTACAGCGCAGGAAGAAAAATAACCTGTAGGAGCGAATTCATTCGCGATGCGCCGCAAAGCGGTGCACAAATGCAGCGCCGCTTTGCGGCGCATCGCGGCTGAAGCCGCTCCTACAAGGGCTGCGTGAGCAGCCGCAACAGCATCAATGCAGAATCTGGCTCAGGAACAACTTGGTCCGGTCGCTGCGCGGCCGGTCGAAGAAGTCATCCGGCGCAGCCTGCTCCACGATCTCCCCCTTGTCCATGAAGATCACCCGGTTCGCCACGGTCCGGGCAAAGCCCATTTCGTGGGTCACGCACAGCATGGTCATGCCGTCTTCAGCCAGGCTGACCATGGTGTCCAGCACTTCCTTGACCATTTCCGGGTCCAGTGCCGAGGTCGGTTCGTCGAACAACATGATCTTGGGCTTCATGCACAGCGCGCGGGCAATCGCCACACGCTGCTGCTGGCCACCGGACAGTTGCCCCGGGAACTTGTGCGCCTGCTCCGGAATACGCACGCGCTCCAGGTAATGCATGGCGATTTCCTCGGCCTTGCGCCGAGGCATCTTGCGCACCCACATGGGCGCCAAGGTGCAGTTCTCGAGAATGGTCAGGTGCGGGAACAGGTTGAAGTGCTGGAACACCATACCCACCTCGCGGCGGATCGCCTCGATCTGCTTGAGGTCGTTGGTCAGTTCAACACCGTCGACCACGATGCGGCCCTGCTGGTGCTCTTCCAGGCGGTTGAGGCAGCGGATGGTGGTGGACTTGCCCGAGCCGGACGGCCCGCACAGCACGATACGCTCGCCCTGACGCACGTTCAGGTTGATGTCCTTGAGCACATGGAACTGGCCATACCACTTGTTCACACCCTGCATCTGGATGATGCCTTCGGGGCCGGCAGGCTGCTTGATCGCTTCACTCATTTCGAAACTCCTAACGCTTGTGGCCAGTGTCCAGCTTGCGCTCCAGGTGCATGGAGTAGCGGGACATACCGAAACAGAAAATCCAGAACACCAGGGCGGCAAACACATAGCCCTCGGTAGCCATGCCCAGCCAGGCCGGGTCGGCGGCGGCTTGCTTGACGCTGTTGAGCAGGTCGAACAGGCCGATGATGATCACCAGGCTGGTGTCCTTGAACAGGGCAATGAAGGTGTTGACGATGCCCGGGATCACCAGCTTGAGCGCCTGCGGCAGGATCACCAGGCCCATGGCGCGCCAGTAACCCAGGCCCATGGCAGCCGCGGCTTCATACTGGCCCTTGGGGATGGCCTGCAGGCCACCACGCACCACCTCGGCGATGTACGCCGACTGGAACAGGATCACCCCGATCATCGCCCGCAGCAGCTTGTCGAAGCTCATACCCTCAGGCAGGAACAACGGCAGCATCACCGACGACATGAACAGCACGGTGATCAGCGGCACGCCGCGCCAGAACTCGATGAAGGTCACGCAAACCACCTTCACCGCCGGCATGCGCGAACGCCGCCCCAAGGCCAACAGGATGCCAAGCGGCAAGGCGCCGACGATGCCCACGGTGGCAATCACCAGGGTCAGCATCAGGCCGCCCCACTGGCTGGTGGAGACCGTTTCCAGGCCAAGCACACCGCCATGCAGCAGGGTGTAGGCCAGGATCGGGTACAGCACCAGGAAGCACAGGCCGTACACCGCCTTGCGCGGGAAGCGGTTGATGAACAACGGGGCGGCGCCAAGCACTGCCAGCCACACGGTCAGGTCCACGCGCCAGCGCAACTCGGCCGGGTAGTAGCCGTACATGAACTGGCCGAAGCGCTGCTGGACGAACACCCAGCAGGCGCCCTCCTTGGTGCAGTCGGCGCGGGTGGTACCGACCCAGTTGGCATCGATGAGCGACCACTGGATGAGCGGCGGTACGATCAGCCACACCATGTACAGGGCGAACAGCGTCAACAGGGTATTGAGCCAACTGGAGAACAGATTGGCACGCATCCATGCGAGCACGCCGACGGTTTTCACCGGTGGCGGCATGTCGGGTTTGAAAACATGGGCATTCACGGGCGTATCCTCACCGCTCGATCAGCGCAATGCGCTTGTTGTACCAGTTCATCAGCAGCGAAATGCTGATGCTGATGGCGAGATAGACACTCATGGTGATGGCAATCACCTCGATGGCCTGGCCGGTCTGGTTGAGCACGGTACCGGCGAACAGCGAGACCATCTCCGGGTAGCCGATACCGGCCGCCAGGGACGAGTTCTTCGCCAGGTTCAGGTACTGGCTGGTCAGCGGCGGAATGATCACCCGCAGTGCCTGGGGGATGATCACCTTGCGCAGGGTCGGGCCCTCGCGCAGGCCGAGCGAACGGGCGGCTTCGGTCTGGCCATGGCTGACCGAACGGATCCCGGAACGCACGATTTCGGCGATGAACGCCGCGGTATAGATAGTCAGCGCCAGGGTCAGTGCCAACAGCTCAGGGATCAACACCCAGCCGCCCACAAAGTTGAAGCCCTTCAACTCTGGCACTTCCCAGTGCACCGGGCTGCCGAACAGCAGCGTGCAGATGCCCGGGATGACCAGAAACAGCGCCAGCCCTACCCAGAACTTGTGGAACGGCTCACCGGTTGCGTCAAAGCGTTTGTTGGCATAACGCACCATCGCCACGATGGCCACCACGGCCAACCCCAGAGCGATGACGAACGGCCAGAATCCCTCGGCCATGGAGGCGCCGGGCATATTCAGGCCGCGGTTGCTGATGAAGAACATGTCGTCGATGTTGATGCTGCCCCGCGGTCCTGGCAGGGTCAGAAACACCGCAAAGTACCAGAACAGGATCTGCAACAGCGGCGGGATGTTGCGGAAGGTTTCCACATACACGGTCGCCAGCTTGTTGATCATCCAGTTTGGCGACAAGCGCGCCACACCAATGATGAAACCCAGGATCGTCGCCAGCACGACGCCAATAAAGGTCACCAACAGGGTGTTGAGCAGGCCGATGACGAACACGCGCGCATAGCTGTTGGACTCCACGTAAGGAATCAGGTGCTGGGCGATGCCGAAGCCGGCGCTACGATCTAGAAAGTCGAAACCCGAGGTGATGCCCCGGTGTTGCAGGTTGGTTTGCGTGTTGTGGAACAGGTACCAGCCCAAGCCCACCACGAAGACGATCGTGAGGATCTGGAACAGCCACGCGCGCACACGTGGATCGCTCAGGGATAACCCTTTGGGTGCGCCGATTTGATTTTGCATGAAAGGCCCCGGACAGTAGGGATTCGAACAGCCTGCGGCGGCGGGATGCCGCCGCAGGGTGCAGCCATCAGCGCACAGGTGGCGCGTACTGGATGCCGCCGTTGTTCCACAGGGCGTTCAGACCACGATCGATCTTCAGGTCGGTGCTCTGGCCCAGGTTCTTCTCGAACACTTCGCCGTAGTTGCCGACTTGCTTGACGATCTGCACTACCCAGTCCTTAGGCAGCTTGAGGTCTTTGCCGTATTCGCCGTCACCACCCAGCAGACGGGCGACGTCCGGGTTTTTGGTGCCCTTGGCTTCAGCCTCGACGTTCTTCGAGGTGACGCCCGCCTCTTCGGCGTTGAGCATGGCGAACAGGGTCCACTTGACGATGCTGAACCACTCTTCGTCGCCTTTACGCACCACCGGGCCCAGGGGCTCCTTGGAGATGGTTTCCGGCAGCACCACGTAGTTTTCCGGCCCGGCCAGCTTGGAGCGCTGGGCGAACAGCTGCGACTTGTCCGAAGTCAGCACGTCGCAACGGCCCGATTCCAGCGACTTGGCGCTTTCGTCAGAGGTGTCGAAGGTGATCGGGGTGTACTTCAGGCCGTTGGCGCGGAAGTAGTCCGACACGTTCAGTTCGGTAGTGGTACCGGCCTGGATGCAGATGGTGGCACCGTCCAGCTCCTTGGCGCTGGAAACGCCGAGCTTCTTGTTGACCAGGAAGCCAACACCGTCATAGTAGGTAACACCGGCGAACACCAGGCCCATGCCGGCATCACGCGAGCTGGTCCAGGTGGTGTTGCGCGACAGCACGTCGACTTCGCCCGACTGCAGTGCAGTGAAGCGTTCCTTGGCGTTGAGCTGGCTGAACTTGACCTTGGTGGCGTCGCCGAACACGGCGGCGGCCACGGCACGGCACACATCGGCGTCGATGCCGATGATCTTGCCTTGTGCATCAGGTACCGAGAAGCCTGGGAGACCATCGCTCACGCCACACTGGACGAAGCCCTTCTTCTTTACCGCATCGAGAGTGGCGCCGGCCTGGGCGGTGCTCACGGCGCCCAGTGCGGCGGCAGCGGTCAGGACTGCCAGGGTGGTTTTCAACATCTTCATTTACAACCTCCAAGTCGCTCTTGTTGTACCGAGCCGGAATTGCACCGCACCCTTATGAGGCGCATCCGACCCGTGCTGGCTTGTTATTGGGTCAATTGGCGCAATGGGCTGTTCTATGACAGCCTTCGCGTGCAAAGGGTGTTACCGTCACGGCCTGACCCTTGCATCGGATAATTCATAGCAAAGGGCGTACCACTACTCACGGCTAAAGCGATTAAGCGCTAGTCAAGTAGGGAAAGTTGCATCGTTGCGACATTAATTTTCTGACAGTCATTTACCGCGCCTTCTTTTCAGGCACGGCAGAACAAGAACCGCACTCTTTCGGAGCAGTCATGACCAACCCGCTGATTCTCGAACCCCAGAAAACCGCCGACGCCTGTGTGATCTGGTTGCACGGCCTGGGGGCAGACCGTTACGACTTCCTACCGGTTGCCGAATTCATGCAGGAGCGCCTGCTCAGCACCCGCTTCGTGATGCCGCAGGCCCCTACCCGCCCGGTCACCATCAACGGCGGCTATGCCATGCCAAGCTGGTATGACATCAAGGCCATGACCCCGGCCCGCGCCATTGATGAGGCACAACTGGAAGAATCGGCCGAGCAGATCATCGGCCTGATCAAAGATGAGCAAGCCAAAGGCATCAGCTTGTCGCGCATCATCCTGGCCGGGTTCTCCCAGGGCGGCGCTGTGGTGCTGCACACTGCTTATATAAAGTGGGAAGAAGCACTGGGCGGCGTGATTGCCCTGTCGACCTACGCGCCAACCTTCAACGACAGCCATCAACTGAGCGCCTGCCAGCAACGCACCCCAGCCCTGTGCCTGCACGGCGTACACGACCCGGTGGTCATTCCGTCCATGGGCCGCACTGCCTTTGAATACCTCAATACCTGGGGCGTTGCCGCCCGCTGGCACGAGTACCCGATGGAGCACGAGGTAGTCGTCGAAGAGCTGGGCGACATCCACGACTGGCTGAGCAAGCAGTTGCAATAAGCAGGCTCACCGGCCGTTGTGGGCGTATTCTGCTACGCCGCGCCCAAATCTTGCATTACACTGCCCGGCGTACATTCCTTAATCAGTTGATGAGACGATCGTGCTCAAGGCACTCAAGAAAATATTCGGCAAGGGAGACGCCGCGCCACAGGCCGTCGCTCCTGCTGCCAGCGTGACGCCGCCCGCGTCAGCCCCTGCGCCCCAAGCTGAGGCGCAGCCGGCCAAACCACGCACCAAACCCGCACCCAAGGTCGAAGCGCCCGCCATCGCGCAAATCGAGAAGCCGGCCAAGGACAAACCGCGCCGCGAACGCAAGCCAAAACCCCAGGCCAGCCTGTGGAAGCCGGAAGACTTCGTGGTCGAGCCGCAGGAAGGCAAAACCCGCTTCCACGACTTCAAGCTGTCCAATGAACTGATGCACGCCATCCACGACCTGGGCTTCCCGTACTGCACGCCGATCCAGGCGCAGGTGCTGGGCTATACCCTGCGCGGCCAGGACGCCATCGGCCGGGCGCAGACCGGTACCGGCAAGACTGCCGCGTTCCTTATCTCGATCATTTCCCAGTTGCAGCAAACGCCACCGCCCAAAGAGCGCTACATGGGCGAGCCGCGTGCGCTGATCATCGCCCCAACCCGCGAACTGGTGGTGCAAATCGCCAAGGACGCCGCGGCCCTGACCAAATACAGCGGCCTGAACGTCATGAGCTTTGTCGGTGGCATGGACTTCGACAAACAACTCAAGTCGCTGGAAGCGCGACACTGCGACATTCTGGTCGCCACCCCGGGCCGCCTGCTGGACTTCCACCAGCGCGGTGAAGTGCACCTGGACATGGTCGAGGTGATGGTGCTGGATGAAGCCGACCGCATGCTCGACATGGGCTTTATCCCCCAGGTACGCCAGATCATCCGCCAGACCCCGCCGAAGAGCGAACGCCAGACGCTGCTGTTCTCCGCCACCTTCACCGACGACGTGATGAACCTGGCCAAGCAGTGGACCACCAACCCGGCAATCGTCGAAATCGAGCCGGAAAACGTTGCCAGCGAAACCGTCGAACAGCATGTGTACGCGGTGGCCGGCAGCGACAAGTACAAGCTGCTGTACAACCTGGTAACCCAGAACAAGTGGGAACGGGTGATGGTGTTTGCCAACCGCAAGGACGAAGTGCGGCGCATCGAAGAAAAACTGGTACGCGACGGCATCAACGCCGCGCAACTATCGGGTGATGTGCCGCAGCACAAGCGTATCCGCACCCTGGAAAACTTCCGCGAAGGCCGGATCACCGTGCTAGTGGCCACCGACGTGGCCGGGCGAGGGATTCACATTGATGGCATCAGCCATGTGATCAACTTCACCTTGCCGGAAGACCCGGACGATTACGTGCACCGCATTGGCCGTACCGGCCGTGCGGGGACCAGCGGCGTGTCGATCAGCTTTGCCGGGGAAGACGATTCCTACCAGTTGCCTGCGATCGAAGAGCTGCTGGGGCGCAAGATCAAGTGCGAGATGCCGCCGGATGAGCTGCTGAAGGCCGTGCCGCGCAAGCATCATTGACCTGCACCGGCCCCTTCGCGGGTAAACCCGCTCCCACAGATTATTCACTTAATCTGAGGGCAGCGGGGCCTCTGTGGGAGCGGGTTTACCCGCGAACCGGGGCACCGCCCCGGCCATAAAACACCTATCTACCACCGCCCTGCCGCATCCTGGTCACTTTGCTTCCCTTCCACCCACCGCGGCCCCTGCGCAGTATTCTCTTTCTTCCAAAACGGCGCCCGCGTCTTCAAGTAATCCATAATGAAGTTGCAGGCATCGAACGCCGCCTGCCGATGCGCACTGGCCACCCCTACGAACACGATCGGCTCGCCCGGCTCCAGCGCGCCAATGCGGTGCAACACTTCCACCTTGAGCAACGGCCAACGCTGTTCGGCCTCTACCACGATCTTGGCCAGTGCCTTTTCGGTCATGCCCGGGTAGTGCTCCAGAAACATCCCGGCCACATCCAGCCCATCGTTGAAATCCCGCACATAGCCTACAAAGCCGACCACCGCGCCCACGCCCACATTGGCCGCATGCATGGCATTGACCTCAACGCCCGGGTCAAACGCCCCTTCCTGCACTCGCACTGCCATGTCAGCCTCCGGTCACCGGCGGGAAGAACGCCACTTCATCGCCATCTTCCAGCGGCTCATCAAGCCTGCACAATTCTTCGTTACGGGCACACATCAGGTTCTGCTCGGCCAGCACTTCATACTCCCCGCCCTTGGCAACCAATGCCTGGCGTACATCGTCGAGTACCTTGAATCCACCTTCGATGCGCTCGGCATCCACGCCCAGCAATTCACGGTAGCGGGCGAAATACATCACCTTGACCTTCATCACCCCTCCACCTTGTAGTGGCCGCTCTTGCCGCCCAGTTTTTCCAGCAGGCGCACCTGCTCAATGACCATGCCTTTGTCCACAGCCTTGCACATGTCGTAGATCGTCAGCGCCGCGACGCTGGCTGCGGTCAGCGCTTCCATTTCCACGCCGGTCTGCCCGGCCAGTTTGCAGCGGGCAACGATGTGCACTACGTCCTGGCCTCCGGCACTCAACTCCACCTTGACGCTGGTCAGCATCAGCGGGTGGCACAGAGGGATCAGGTCGCTGGTCTTCTTTGCCGCCTGGATGCCGGCGATACGCGCCACGGCAAACACATCACCCTTGGGGTGTTCGCCGTCGACGATCATCTGCAGGGTCTGCGGCAACATGCGCACCCGCGCCTCGGCAATCGCCTCGCGTGCGGTAACGGCTTTTTCAGTGACGTCGACCATGTTGGCGCGCCCCTGGGAATCGAGATGGGTCAGCACTGCTTTGCTCCTGTGGAGGGAGCATTGAGTGTAAACCTGTGGGTCAGGATTGAGCAGCGAATTGTGCTGGCAGGCCCGGCCCTTCGCGGATAAATCCGCTCCTACAGGGCCTGTAGGAGCGGATTTATCCGCGAAGGGGCCGGGCGGCGTACCGCCCGGCTGCAGAGGGTTACAAATGCGACTCGGCGTATTCGGCCAGTACCGAGCGCGGCACCCCTTGCAAGGTGATGTGCACGCCATGGGGGAAGTCCTTGAAGCGCTCGGTCAGGTAGGTCAGGCCCGAGCTGGTCGCGGACAGGTAGGGGGTATCGATCTGCGCCAGGTTGCCCAGGCATACAACCTTGGAGCCGGAACCGGCGCGGGTGATGATGGTTTTCATCTGGTGCGGGGTCAGGTTCTGGCACTCGTCGATCAGGATCAGGCTTTGCTGGAAGCTGCGGCCACGGATGTAGTTCAGCGACTTGAACTGCAGCGGCACCCTTTCCAGGATGTACTCGACGCTGCCATGGGTGCTTTCGTCATCCATATGCAGGGCTTCGAGGTTATCGGTGATGGCACCCAGCCAGGGTTCCATCTTCTCGGCCTCGGTGCCCGGCAGGAAGCCGATCTCCTGGTCCAGCCCCTGCACGCTACGGGTGGCAATGATGCGCCGGTAGCGCTTGCTGACCATGGTCTGTTCGATCGCGGCGGCAAGGGCCAGGATGGTTTTACCGGAACCAGCGGCGCCGGTCAGGTTGACCAGATGGATATCCGGGTCAAGCAAGGCGAACAACGCCAGGCTCTGGTGGATGTCCCGTGGCTTGAGGCCCCAGGCTTCCTGGTGCAGCAGCGGTTCCTGGTGCAGGTCCAGCAACAGCAGTTCGTCATTGCGGATGCCCTTGATCCAGCCGACAAAGCCCTGTTCGTCGATGATGAACTCGTTCACATGCACGGCCGGCAGGTTGTCGATCAGTTGCACCCGGTGCCAGGTGCGGCCACGCTCCTGACGGGTGTCGACTTTGCTGACCCGGTCCCAGAACGAACCCGTGACCGAATGGTAGCCCTTGGACAACAGCGATACGTCATCGACCAGTTGGTCCGTGCTGTAGTCCTCGGCAGCGATGCCACAGGCCCGCGCCTTCAGGCGCATGTTGATGTCTTTGGTAACCAGCACTACATCCAGGTCGGTGCGTCGGCTACGTACTTCCAGCAGGGTGTTGATAATGATGTTGTCGTTGAGGTTTTCCGGCAGCAACTTGCTGGGCTCGTTGCGTGGGCTCATCAGGATCGACAGGAAGCCCTTGGGCCCACTCTTGCCACGTTGAATCGGCACGCCCTGCTCGACATCGCTGGGCGAAGCGTCACCGAGGGTCTGGTCAATCAGGCGGATGGCCTGGCGACATTCGGCGGCGATGGTTTGTTTACCGGTCTTGAGCTTGTCGAGTTCCTCCAGCACCGTCATCGGAATGGCGACGTGGTGCTCCTCGAAGTTCAGTAAAGCGTTGGGGTCGTGAATCAGGACGTTGGTATCGAGCACATACAGGATTGGCTTAGTGGAGGAAGGGTTGCGTCCTTGGTCATCCATACTCGGTCACCTTATGTCGAAGCCACACGGCGTACTCTTGTGCGCCGCAGAGTGACCGCCGGCTTCCCCGTATCCGCGTTGTTACGGGCGGGGAGCGTACCTGCAAGGAGGGCCTGGATGACGCCACCTGTGCTGCAGGAATCGGCTGTCTGGTTTCTTCATACCGCAAAACCCATGACCGGAAAAAGCTTTTTTACGTGCAGGTGAAGTTTATTTTTCCGAATGACGAACAGGGCTTGGCGGTAGCCCGAGACGGGTCTACAGTCAAAAGTCATACCCCTTATTCCTTGTAAGCGTATTGGCGACAATCCTCCCAGCCAATGCCGCTTTGTGCCGTGCTACGCAGCAACCATTCCAATGCAGGCTGTGCTTTGGGCAAGCCGTCATGGAACTGGATCACACCTTTGCGCCACAACAGCATCAACGTGACCACTCGCTGGGCCGAGGCCTCTGCAGTCAGCGCGGTATCGTCCTGGGCGTCGATGTCCCACAGTGAAACGCGCAATCCCTGGCTGGCCATGAAGGCTTCGCCGTCAGCTCGTCGCTGGCCATAAGGGGGGCGAAACAACGGCACATACTGGTCAGGCAGGTCCGCCTGCACTCGCGCCTGGCTGCGCTTGAGCGAATCCTGCCAACCATTCCACTGGGCATGGGAGCGATATTCCCAACCCTGAATACCCACACACTGCCCTTTGTATAAAAGGCCCAGCGCGTTCGCCGCTCCGGCATCGCGACGCTGCTGGAAGCGATTGCCCAATACAAAGAAGGTGCCCTGCATTTTCTGCCTGCGCAGGTAGTCGGCCAACATATCAGTGCTGCCACCTTCCGGGCCGGGGCCGCCCGCGAAGGTCAGCAAGAACATGCGGTCGTTCAGCTCGTCCCCGCTGCGTTCACGGCTGGACAGGCGTTCGACTTCGCTGCTGGTCTGTGGCAACAACGCGGCTTTGCGCAGTTGTTCATCCAGATAGCGTTTGTGAAACTGATGGCTCGGCTCAATCCAACCTGTATAAAACTCGCCGACATCTGCAGCGAACGTGGCAGCTTGCATGCGTAAATCAGCCATGGAGCCAACTGGATAGCAAAACGACGCATCCTGCTCGCAACTGCGCTGAGCCTGCTCGTAACCCTGCCATAACCGCTGCCACATGCGCGCGCGCACGGCACGAACCTTCTGCAGGTTGATCTGCCGTAGCCCCAACCGGGCGGCCAGTGCTCCATCATCGAGCAGTTCGCTTTCGTGCAGCACCTGGGCAAAGGACAGGATCTCCGCACGCGAAGCCACATCGAACAACGCCGGGCTGTCCAACTGCTCGGGCCAGGCGCTGCGGTCCAGGCTCGCAGGCCCGGCGGGCGCCGCCTGGGCAGACAAGCTCAGCAATGTGGCCAGCAGGGCAGCAGCAATTCGCACGGTCCAGGGCTCCGCAATAGCCAAACGCGCACTATAGCGCCTGATTTGGCGATGGTCTGTGACTATTGTCGCCATAGTTTGGCGTTGCCTGCCCCAGCCCGTAGAATTCACGGCAACGATTCCAGGAGCCGACCCGATGCTGACGGTGATTTCACCCGCCAAGACCCTTGATTACGAAACCCCGCCGGTCACCGACCGCTTTACCTTGCCGCAGTACCTGGACGACTCCCAAGAGCTGATCCAGCAGCTGCGCGAGCTGTCACCCGCACAAATCAGCGAGCTGATGCACCTGTCCGACAAGCTGGCGGGCCTGAACGCCGCACGTTTTGGCAGCTGGACACCGGACTTTTCACCGGCCAACGCCAAGCAGGCGCTGCTGGCATTCAAGGGTGATGTTTACACCGGGCTTGATGCCGAAACCCTGAGCGAAGGCGATTTCACCTACGCCCAGCAGCACCTGCGCATGCTGTCTGGCTTGTACGGCCTGCTGCGCCCGCTGGACCTGATGCAGCCCTACCGCCTCGAAATGGGCACCAAGCTGGCCAACGCTCGCGGTAAGGACCTGTACGCGTTCTGGGGCACTCGCATCAGCGAATGGCTGAACCAGGCCCTGACTGAGCAAGGCGATGACCTGCTGCTGAACCTGGCCAGCAATGAATACTTCAGCGCGGTGAAACGCAGCGCCCTCAAAGGCCGCGTGATCAATGTCGACTTCAAGGACCTGAAAAACGGCCAGTACAAGATCATCAGTTTCTACGCCAAGAAGGCACGCGGCATGATGAGCCGGTTCGTGATTCAGGAGCGGGTCAACGACCCGGAGCGACTGAAGCAATTCGATGTGCAGGGGTACTACTACAGTGCCGAGCAGTCGAAGGCGGATCATCTGGTGTTTTTGCGTGATCATCCTGCCGAGTAAGCCTTTCATGAAAGGGGAGCTGCCCAGCGATGGGCATGCTCTCTTCGTTACAACTTGAGCTTCTCCGGAGTTGTTACCGGCAGAAAATTCTGGCCCGCCATCATAACAACTCAACTTGCTGAAAATTCTACACTGCAACATTGCCCAAGCCTTGTAACTACCCACGGCCACCATGCGAAATCTCCCACATAGGAAGCGCTGACTTTTCGCCGTGTATATGCCTCATCCGAAATAACTTAATGCTTCCATTGTGCAACGCATGAAGCATGCGCCTTTCACTCTTGCACTCGCCCATGATCCATACAAAAACCTTCCAAATCCAAGGTTTCTCTCATACCGCCGAGTTAGCAAGCAAAGAACCCCTATAAAAGCAAAAAGCAATCGATAATTTAATAAAATCTCACAAATCGACTAGTCCTACTTCACTGGTTGACTTTTCTCACAACGCTTAACCAAATCTATCCTCGCTACTTGTCCTAACATAGGAGTCGCAATCAACCAATCGTACAAGCCTTACAACACGATCAGCGAGAACACACATGACTCAAAACAGTAATGAACTACCCAGTACCATTGTATATGGCGGCTACGTAACAGAAATGGGGCTGGACTACGGCTGGAGCAATGAGTTCAATGGCCTGCCTGATCATGTACGTGAAATTCAAATGATCCCCGTTGCAGCAGAAAATATGTGCCTTAATGGGACAGAAATGTGGAAGGCAGTTGAGAACAACGACTCTCTCGCAGCTTTGGACGCGGCTTGCAAGGGTTTCAGTAATCAGAACCTCACTGTGCTCAATCAACAACTGCAAATCCACTGCTACAGCGCTTTTGCAATGAATGACCAGGCGAAGACCCAGGGTTGGAGCCCGGATGGGCTGTTCGGAGAAAACGTAATTTCTGCCCGATTTGGTTATGGAACATTTTTGAGTAGCAGTTCAACTGATTGGTCCAATGCTTTTGATAGACACGAGATCGACTTCTACGGCACGCCCTTAATGCCGGTAGCCGCAATCGGTTACTGGCTGTTTGGTAATGGAATTACACGGAATGTCCGAATCGGCTCGCTAAACCTCAAAATGGTAGCGGCAGACTTCACGCCTATCACCAATTTGCTGGCCAACTCATCCACAGGTCCTGGTACCTACCGCCTCAACGCAGAAAGTTTCAGTTACAACACCTTCAGTAAAGCGCCACTGGATATACCAGCAGCCGGCATGATTGGGCGGGTGAGTGGTAATCTGACTGGGGATTTGACGGTTTTCGCTGACGGCACTTACAATTTCTCAGGATCGTACACGCTGAATCCGGACGTCTATGACGCTAATCAGAGCAACCGAACTTGGGGGCAGGAAGCACTAACTACGTTCCTGCGGGAGCTGGGTGACACATTTGGGCATGCTGATTATGAAATCCATTTCATTGGCTCTCAGTATGTACAATTCAGCGGGGTGAGATAGGGAAGATGCGAAGCTTCAGGCTATTTGTCATCGCAGCGATAGCGGCTCTCTCTATTTCGGGCTGTCAGAAAGAGGACGGCGAGTCTTGCACCTCAATGGGGCCGGACTTCTTCACGCGTTCGCTGGACACCTACTTCTCAGAGCATGATCAATCAGCGCTGGGCTCATACGAGCTGGAGCCAGGTGAACGCTACGACTCCACGAATAACTGGTGGATCGTCCCGTTTAAGCTGAAAGAGAAGGGGTATCTCGCAATGATCAGCTGCGACGGAAGACTGGAGCTGAGCGTCGGCAAACCCTGAGGCATCCTTCCAGACCCGGCAGGACCGGGGCCTGGTCAAATTAGCTATGCAGCGCCCACAACCATCGGCCGGTTCGTGATTCAGGAGCGGGTCAACGACCCGGAGCGGCTGAAGCAGTTCGATGTGCAGGGGTACTACTACAGTGCCGAGCAGTCGAAGGCGGATCATTTGGTGTTTTTGCGGGATCACCCAGCCGATTGATTCTCAGACCCGGCGCCTTGCGGCGCATCGCGGATAAATCCGCTCCTACAGGACCTCCTTAACCTGTAGGAGCGGATTTATCCGCGATGCGCCGCGCGGGCGGCGCTCGATCTCTGCACCACCATAGACCCTCGCAAAAAGCCATAAAATTGGCGCCAAAAACCCAACACGCTTCCTTTTATCGCCATCCGCCATAAGACCGTTCGTACCTTTTTTGACGAATTTTGAAAAAATTTTTCAGATACTGGCACAAAAACATCCCCCTTCAGTTTCGCCCTTTATATACCGGGGTAAAACCCTCGCGTGCTATCAAATTGAAAGTATTTGCCACTGAAAAAATATTTAGAAATCTTTCATGCACGCTGTACCCACCCCGGAACTTCTCCCCAAACCGACCGCTCATAGTGCCGTAACGAATTTCATGCCCCCGGGTTGTGAGAAATGACTTACACATGACAAGCAGCGGTACTCAATACCCGCCCGCTTATTCAGGAAGGTGCAACGGGTTCTATGCAGAGCCCGTCTCATGGAGGATAGACGCGCCCCTACACATCGTCCTAGTGGTTGATTTCAAAGGATTTATCCACTTGAAAGAACAAGCACAGCAAAGCGCCAAGTAGCGCCTTGCAATAAAGACGGCTGCATTTCAGGGCACGCCTTTAATTACTGGCTTATGACTGCCAACTTTTAGTGCACAACTTTGTGCGCGACGGATTTATTCATGCCTGCGCTCGGCAAAGTGTGCTTTTGCCATGGATCCGTGCGCCCGAAAACTGTTGTTAATCAACCCAGTCCGGCTCTTCCCGAAAGAGCCGACGTGATAAACACATGAGGTGATTGCGATGCGTATCAGCATCTTTGGTTTGGGTTATGTGGGTGCGGTCTGTGCAGGTTGCCTGACGGCGCGAGGCCATGACGTGATTGGTGTGGACGTGTCCAGCACCAAGATCGACCTGATCAATCAGGGCAAGTCGCCCATCGTCGAACCTGGCCTGGAGGCTCTGCTGCAGCAAGGCATCGCCAACGGCCGCCTGCGTGGCACCACCGACTTCGCCGAGGCCATCCGCGCCAGCGATGTGTCGATGATCTGCGTCGGCACCCCAAGCAAGAAAAACGGCGACCTGGGCCTGGAGTACATCGAGTCGGTCTGCCGCGAAATCGGCTACGTACTGCGTGACACCACACGCCGTCACACCATCGTGGTGCGCAGCACCGTACTGCCGGGCACCGTCAAGAACGTGGTCATTCCGATCCTCGAAGATTGCTCGGGCAAAAAAGCCGGCGTCGACTTCGGCGTGGCGGTCAACCCGGAATTCCTGCGTGAAAGCACCGCGATCAAGGACTACGACCACCCGCCAATGACCGTCATTGGTGAGCTGGACAGCCAAAGCGGCGACGTGCTGCAGGCCCTGTACGAAGAACTGGACGCGCCGGTCATCCGCAAGCCGATCGAAGTGGCCGAGATGATCAAGTACACCTGCAACGTGTGGCACGCCACCAAGGTCACCTTCGCCAACGAAATCGGCAACATCGCCAAAGCGGTGGGCGTGGACGGCCGTGACGTGATGGACGTGGTTTGCCAGGACAAGGTGCTCAACCTGTCGCAGTACTACATGCGCCCGGGCTTTGCCTTCGGCGGCTCGTGCCTGCCCAAGGACGTACGCGCCCTCACCTACCGCGCCGCCAGCCTCGATGTGCGTGCCCCGCTGCTCGACTCGCTGATGCGCAGTAACGAGTCGCAGGTGCAAAACGCCTTCGAACTGATCGAAGCCCACGACAAGCGCAAGGTCGCCCTGCTTGGCCTGAGCTTCAAGGCCGGCACCGACGACCTGCGCGAAAGCCCGCTGGTAGAGCTGGCCGAACGCCTGATCGGCAAAGGCTATCAGTTGGACATCTACGACGAGAACGTCGAGTACGCCCGTGTTCACGGTGCGAACAAAGAGTACATCGAGTCGAAGATCCCGCATGTGTCGTCGCTGCTCAATGCCAACTTCCAGAAGGTCATCGACAACGCCGACATCATCGTGCTGGGCAACCGCGACGAGCAGTTCCGCGCCCTTGCCGAGCAAGCGCCGGCCGGCAAACAGGTGATCGACCTGGTTGGTTTCATGGCCAAACCAACCTGCGCCACCAGCCGTACCGAAGGCATCTGCTGGTAAGCCCTCGGCCGGGCAGCGCAGGCCCCCTGCGCTGCCCACCCCCCAAGAATTCCTGACGGATGCTGAACATGCAAAGGCTCCAGACAGTGCTGTTGCAGTGCGCCGGGTGGCTGCTCTACATGAGCCTGCTCATGTTGATCGCCCTGGCCCTGCCGGCCGATATCTTCGACTCGCAGTCGAAGCACTTCATCTTCCTGGTCGGCGCAGTCGGCATCTGGCGCTATTCCATGGGCGCCACCCATTTCATTCGCGGCATGATCTTCCTCTACATCGTCTACCCGCACCTGCGCCGCAAAGTGCAGAAATTGGGCGATGCCACCGCGCCTTCGCACGTGTACCTGATGGTCACCAGCTTCCGTATCGAAGCGCTGACCACCGCCCAGGTGTACAGCTCGGTGATTCGCGAGGCGATCGACTGCGGCTACCCCACCACCGTGGTGTGCTCGCTGGTGGAAATGTCCGATGAACTGCTGGTGAAGAGCCTGTGGGCCAAGTACAACCCGCCTGAACACGTGAAGCTGGACATCGTGCGCATCGCCGGTACCGGCAAGCGCGACGGCCTGGCTTATGGCTTCCGCGCCATTTCACGCATGCTGCCGGACGAAAACGCCGTTGTTGCGGTAATCGACGGTGACACCGTGCTCGGCGAGGGCGTGGTCCGCAAGACCGTGCCGTGGTTCAAGCTGTTCCCCAATGTCGGTGGCCTGACCACCAACGAATTCTGCGAAGTGCGCGGCGGCTACATCATGAGCGAGTGGCACAAGCTGCGCTTCGCCCAGCGCCACATCAACATGTGCTCGATGGCCCTGAGCAAGCGCGTGCTGACCATGACCGGGCGCATGTCGATGTTCCGCGCCAGCGTGGTGACCAACCCCGAGTTCATCGCCGACGTCGAAAGCGACTCGCTGATGCACTGGCGCCTGGGCCGCTTCAAATTCCTCACCGGTGACGACAAGTCCAGCTGGTTCAGCCTGATGCGCCTGGGCTACGACACTTTCTACGTGCCGGACGCCGCCATCAACACCGTCGAGCACCCGCCGGAAAAGAGCTTCCTCAAGGCCAGCCGCAAGTTGATGTACCGCTGGTACGGCAACAACCTGCGCCAGAACTCCCGTGCACTGGGCCTGGGCATGCGCCGCCTCGGGCTGTTCACCAGCATCGTGTTGTTCGACCAGCGCGTGTCGATGTGGACCAGTTTGCTTGGCCTGACCGTGGCGGTGATCGCCAGCCTCAAGTTCGGCATGGCCTTCCTGCTGGTGTACCTGCTGTGGATCGGCATCACCCGCCTGATTCTCACCGTGATGCTGCTGTGCTCCGGCCATAACGTCGGCCCGGCCTACCCGCTGATTCTCTATTACAACCAGATCGTCGGCGCGCTGATGAAGATCTACGTGTTCTTCCGCCTCGACAAGCAGTCCTGGACCCGCCAACCGACTGCCCTCAAGCGCGACCTCGCCAGTTTTCAACAATGGTTCAACACCTGGTCCTCGCGGACCATGACCTTCTCGGCTGCCAGCATCTTCGTTGCTGTGCTGTTCATGGTCGTGTGAGCCCAACCCGGATCAGAACTCAAGGAACAAACCACCATGAATACCGCCGTGAACGTCAATGTCGTGCATGAGTCCGAAGCCCAGCGCCAACACGCCCGGGTACGCATCCCGGCCAAGCTGCGCTTCCTGGATGCCCAGCGCCAGCCCCACGATGTGAAGGTGGACGACCTGTCCGCCGGTGGCCTGAGCTTCCACACCAAGCAGCCGCTGAGCGTGGGCGAAGTGCTGCGCGGGCGCCTGCAGTTCTTGGTCGACAACCTCGGGCTGTCGATGGATATCGAGTTCCAGGTGCGCTCCTACCACAGCGACAGCGGCCGCACCGGCGCACAGTTCCAGAACCTAGAACCGCGCGACATTGCCACCCTGCGCCACATCATCACCAGCCACCTGTCGGGCGAGCTGATCAGCATCGGCGATGTGCTCAGCACCCTGCAGCGCGACAACTTCACCAAGGCGCGCAAGCAGAAGGACGGCGGCGCTGGTTTGTCTGCCTTTGGCCGCCTGAAGGCCGTGACGGTCACCTTGGGCGTGTTCGTGGTTGGCATCGCGGCGTTCGGCTTCGTTGCCAAATCGCTGTACGGCATGTACTTCGTCAGCCATGCCGAAGCCGGCGTGGTGGCGGTGCCGACCACCAACGTCACCATGCCGCGTGACGGCACCGTGAACAGCCTGGTGGAAAGCGGCGGCCAAGTGACCAAAGGCGCGCCGCTGGCCAGCTTCAGCACCAGCATGCTGGACATGCTCAAAGGCCACCTGGACGACTCGCAACTGGAGCCAGCGAAGGTCGAGGAACTGTTCGGCAAGCAGCTTTCCGGCACCCTCACCAGCCCGTGCGATTGCGTAGTCGCCCGCCAACTGGTGGACGACGGCCAGTACGCCGCCAAGGGTCAGCCGATCTTCCAGCTGATCCCGCGCACCACCAACCCGATGGTTGAGGCGCGCTTCAGCTACCGCCAGTTCGACGAGGTCAAGCCAGGTACCCGGGTCAACTTCCAGGTGGCCGGCGAAGACGAAGTGCGCACTGGCCGCATCGTCAGCAGCGCCAGCCTCAACAGCGAAGACCTGGCCTCTGACATCCGCGTGCAGATCAAGCCTGACACCGGCCTGCCTGCCGAACTGGCCGGCCGCCCGGCTTCGGTCAACAGCGACCGTGGTCCGTCGCTGAACTGGCTGATCGACAAAGCCGTGGCCCGTGGTCTGTAAGAGGATCGGACAATGATCGCTGACAAGTATCCCGTGGGACGAGCGCTCAGCGCCCGCCCCTTCGCCTGGTGCACCCTGGCCCTGGCCGTGACCCTGGCCGGCTGCTCGGGTCTTCCGGACCAGCGCCTGGCCAACGAAGCCCTCAAGCGTGGCGACACCGCACTGGCCGAGCGCAACTACAAGGCCCTGGCCGACCTGGGCTACAGCGACGCGCAAGTGGGCCTGGCCGATATCAAGGTGTCCACCGGCGACCCGGCGCAGTACAAAGAAGCCGAAGCGACCTACCGCGCCGCCGCCGACACCTCGACCCGCGCCCAGGTACGCCTTGGCCGCCTGCTGGTGGCCAAGCCCGACAGCACCCAGGCCGAACGCGAAGAAGCCGAAACCCTGCTCAAGCGAGCCGCCGAACAGGGCGAGAACAAAACACTGATCCCGCTAGCGATGCTTTACCTGCTGTACCCGCAGAGCTTCCCCAACGTCAACGCCCAGCAACAGATCGACCAGTGGCGCGCCGCTGGCTACCCGGAAGCGGGCCTTGCGCAAATTCTGCTGTACCGCACCCAGGGCACCTACGACCAGAACCTCGACAACGTCGAAACGCTCTGCAAGCAAGCACTCGCCACCATGGACGTGTGCTACACCGAACTGGCCACGGTCTACCAGAAGCGCGGCCAGGCCGACCAGCAGGCCGCCCTGCTTGAACAGCTCAAAGCCGGTTACGCCCGTGGCACCGTGCCCGCCACCCGGGTCGACAGCGTCGCCCGCGTATTGGCCGACATGAATCTCGGCCAGACCGACGAAAAAACCGCCAAGGATTTGCTCGAACACATTGCCCCGACCAACCCGGCCTCCTGGGTGAGCCTGGCGCAACTGGTGTACGACTTCCCTGAGCTGGGCGACACCGACCAGCTCATGGCTTATATCGACAAGGGCCGCGAAGCCGAACAGCCGCGCGCCGACCTGCTGCTGGGCCGCCTTTACTACGAAGGCAAGGCCATCCCGGCCGACGCCGAAAAGGCCGAACAGCACCTGCAGGCGGCCGCCAGTGCCGGCGAAGTCAGCGCTGACTACTACCTTGGCCAGCTTTATCGCCGCGGCTACCTGGGCGATGTCGAGCCGCAAAAGGCCGTCGACCACCTGCTCAACGCCGCCCGTGGTGGCCAAAGCAGCGCTGACTACGCCCTCGCCCAGTTGTTCAGCGAAGGCCATGGCATTCGCCCAGAGCCGACCAACGCCTGGGTGTTCGCGCAGCTTTCCCAAGCGTTACCGACGCCTCAGTCCACCGAACTGGCCCAGCAGCTCGACCAGCAGCTGACGCCCGAGCAACGTAACCAGGCCCAGAGCCTCCTGGCGCAAGAAAAGCAGGCCCGCGGCAACATGGCCCAGGTCGGCCGCCGCAGCCTGTCACTTGATGCCCTGCAATACGAAGACCCCGCAGTAGACGGTGAGGACATGCTATGACGCTCAATCCCTTCGTGAAAGCCGGCATTGGCCTGAGCTTCGCCCTGCTGTGGTCCTGCCCGACCCTGGCCGAAGAAACCGTGCAGAAAAACTTCGGCATGGATGTGAAAATCACCGGCCAGTCCGAGGATGACCGCGACCTGGGCACCCGCTCCGGTGGTGACGTCAACGGCCTGGGCCTGGACCTGCGCCCGTGGGTGTATGGCGAGCGTGGCAACTGGAGCGCCTACGCCATGGGCCAGGCCGTCGCCGCCACCGACACCATCGAAACCGACACACTGCGCCAGAACGACGACGGCACCACCACCGACACCAGCGCCGATGGCCGCACGCCCGAGAAGAGCTACCTGGCCATGCGCGAGTTCTGGGTCGGTTACAGCGGCCTCACCGCCTACCCCGGCGAGCAACTGCGCTTTGGCCGCCAACGCCTGCGCAGTGACGACGGCATGTGGCGCGACACCAACATCGAGGCCCTGAACTGGACCTTCGACACCACCCTGCTCAAGGCCGACCTGGGCGTGGCCCAGCGCTTCAGCGAATACCGCACCGACCTCACCGAGCTGGCCCCGGAAGACAAGGACCGCACCCATGTCTACGGCAACATCGCCACGCAGTGGACCCCTGGCCACTGGGTTGGCTTGCGTGGGCACCACACCCATGACAGCGGTAGCCTGAAAAGCCCGGGCGAAACCATCGACGCGCTGGACAAGACCCGCACCGGCGACCTCACCTGGCTGGGCCTGGAGGCCAATAGCGACGCCTACAACTGGCGCAACGACCACACCGTCAATTACTGGGGTAGCGTCACCTGGCTGACCGGCGACCGCGATACCCTCAGCAGCCAGCAAGTGGGCGACGACCAGGTGGCCACCGGCAAGCAGAGTGGCGACGTCAACGCCTGGGCAACCGACCTTGGTATTCGCCTGCGTCTGGACCCGAACTGGCAAGTGGGCGCGGCCTATGCCCGTGGCAGCGGTGGCGGCGGTGATGATGGCTCGAACAACTTCGAGCAGACCGGGCTGGAGAGCAACCGCTCCAACTTCACCGGCACCCGTTCGCGCGTGCACCGCTTCGGCGAAGCCTTCCGCGGCGAGTTGGGCAACCTGCAGGCAGCCACCCTGTTCGCCTCCTGGCAGCTGCGCGACGACTATGACGCCAGCCTGATCTACCACAAGTTCTGGCGCGTCGACGGCTCGCAGAACATCGGCTCCAGCGGCATCAACGCGGCCGTCAACGACAACGGCATCAGCCGCCAACTGGTTGATGGCGAAAAAGACCTCGGCCAGGAAATGGACGTGGTCGTGACCAAGTACTTCAAGCAAGGCCTGTTGCCAGCCTCGATGAGCCAAGCCATCGACGAGCCCTCTGCGCTGGTGCGCTTGCGTGCCGGTGTGTTCAAGCCGGGCGACGCCTATGGCAAGGAAGCGGATTCGTACATGCACCGCGCCTTCGTCGACGTGATCTGGCGCTTCTGAGGCCGGGAGAGGATTGCAATGAACCTTCAGCCGCACATCCGTCACAGCCTGTTGGCCAGCGCGTTGCTGCTGGCCTCGGGCCTGGCCGTCGCCAGCCAGCCTGCGGTCATGGGCAAAGAGCTGCAGCAGGCCAAAACCTACACCATCTCTGCCGCACCCACCGAGCCGCTGCACATGGACCCGCCGAAGCTCCCCGACCTCAGCGGTTTCACCGCTGATGCGGTGCAGAAGAAAATCGACCGTAGCCACAAGGGCAAGGTCAGCGTGCGCCGCATGCTGCAGGAAGAGTCGCTCAAAGAGTTTATCGGCGGCGACAACAAGGCTGCCGAATGGGTACAACGCCAGCACGGTATCCCCCAGGCGATCTTCGTCGACGACGGGCACATGAGCCTGGTGGAACTGGCGAAAAAGGTGCCTCAACAGTACCTGCGTGAAGTCGAGCCAGGGGTTTACCTGGCACGCCTGCCGATCGTGGTCGGGCAGAAGGGCATTCTGGAAATCGACGGCAAGGTCAAGCAACTGCGCCTGTCCCAGGAAGGTGGCTCGTTCCTGGTCAACGACGGCAAGCTGTTTGTCACCGACACTCAGGTGACCGGCTGGCGCGAGAAGGAAAACGGCCCGGCCACCTTCCGCTCGCCCAAGGAATTCCGCCCCTTCCTGCTGTCGTGGGGCGGCACCGAGACCTACATCGTCAACAGCAAGATGGCCAGCTTTGGCTATGCCAAGTCCAAGTCGTACGGCGTGAGCATTTCGCAGTACACGCCGAACATGGCCAAGCGCATGGGCCGCCCGGAACCTACCGGCTGGATCCTCGGCTCGGAATTCAGTGACATGTGGTACGGCTTCTACTGCTACGAAACCCAGGACTTCGTGGTCAAGGACAGCACCTACCGCGACAACATCGTGTATGGCATCGACCCGCACGACCGCTCGCACCGCCTGATCATTGCCGGCAACACCGTGTACGGCACCAAGAAGAAGCACGGCATCATCGTTTCGCGTGAGGTCAACGACAGCTGGATCATCAACAACAAGAGCTACGACAACAAGCTCTCCGGCGTGGTGATCGACCGTAACAGCGTCAACAACCTGATCGCCTACAACGAGATCTACCGCAACCACACCGACGGCATCACCCTGTACGAAAGCGGCGACAACCTGATCTGGGGCAACAAGCTGATCAACAACCGCCGCCACGGCATCCGCGTGCGCAACAGCGTGAACATCCGCCTGTACGAAAACATCGCCATGGCCAACGGCCTGGTGGGTGTGTACGGGCACATCAAGGACCTGTCCGACACCGACCGCGACATCGCCCTGGACCCGTTCGACACCAAGGTGTCGCTGATCGTGGTTGGCGGCGAACTGGCGGCCAATGGCTCCGGCCCCTTGTCGATCGACTCGCCGCTGTCGGTCGAGCTGTACAAGGTCTCCATGCTCGCTCCGCGCAAGGCCAACGGCATCAGCCTGAACGGCGTGCTGGGCGAGCGCCAGGACGAAATCCTCGACCTGCTGGTGCGCCAGCAAAAGGCTGTGCTGATCGACCCGGTCGAGCGCCAGACCGAAATGATCGACTAAGGAAGCCCAGACCATGACCCCACACCTGATCAAACTGCTGGGCTTGTCCGCCGCCCTCCTGGCCATCAGCCAGGGCGTGCGCGCCGATGAGGTGCAAGCCCCGTCCTTCACCGCCGAGCCTTGCTGCCAGCTGTGCCCCGAAGCGCACGATGCCAGCCGCTACACCACCCGCTACCAGCAGAACTTCACCACGCTGGTGCAGGCCCAGGGCGACTGGCTGTTCCGTACCCGCGAAGACCTGCGCACCGAGTTCAACACCACACCGGCCGGCTACAAGCGCCTGCAGCAGGTGCACGACGCGTTCAAGAAGCGCGGCGTTGAGCTTGTGGTGGTCTACCAGCCGACCCGTGGCCTGGTGAACCGCAACATGCTCAAGCCGGCCGAGAAGGCTGCCTTCGATTACCAGAAGGCGTTGGGCAACTACCAGGCCATGCTCAAGCGCTTCGCCAGCATGGGTTACAACGTGCCCGACCTGTCGCCGCTGACCAACGAGCAGTTGGCCGCAGCCGACCAGGGCAAGGATTTCTACTTCCGCGGTGACCAGCACTGGACGCCGTACGGCGCCGAGCGCGCGGCAAAAATCGTGGCCGACACCGTGCACAAGATGCCGGCCTTCGAAGGCATCCCGCGCAAGGAGTTCGAAACCCACAAATCCGGGCGCATGGGCAAGACCGGCACCCTGCACAACGTTGCCGGCCAGCTGTGCAACACCAGCTACGCGGTGCAGTACATGGACCAGTTCGCCACCGAGCCGAAGGGTTCCAGCGGCGGCGGCGACGACTTGTTCGGTGACGGCGGCAACGCGCAGATCACCCTGGTCGGCACCAGCCACAGTGGCAAAAACTACAACTTCTCCGGCTTCCTTGAGCAGTACATCGGCGCTGACGTGCTCAACGTGGCCTTCCCCGGCGGTGGCCTGGAAGGCTCGATGATCCAGTACCTGGGCAGTGAAGAATTCCAGAAGAACCCGCCAAAGATTCTCGTCTGGGAATTCTCCCCACTGTACCGCCTGGATCAGGAGACCATCTGGCGGCAGATCCTCGGCCTGCTCGACGACGGCTGCGATGCACGCCCGGCATTGATGAGCGCCAGCGCCGAACTCAAGCCCGGCAAGAACGAGCTGATGGTCAATGGCAAGGGCGGCGTGATCAAAGACCTGATCAACCGCAACCTGCAGATGGACATCAAGTTCGAAGACACCTCGGTGAAGACCCTGCAGGCCACCCTGTGGTACCTGAACGGCCGCCACGAGGACATCAAGATCGACAAACCCACCACCTCCGAAACCGACGGGCGCTTTGTCTTCCAGCTGCGCGAAGACGAAGACTGGGCCAACCAGAACGTGCTCGCACTGGAAGTTCAGGGCCCTGAGGACGGTACACGCAAAGTCGAAGCCAAGCTTTGTAAACGCAACAACTTTGCCAGCACCGCGCACGCTGGCCAGTGAGGCGAACAATGACCAAGCTCAGCACCACCACCGCACCCGCCCTTCTCGCCCTGGCATTGTTCGGAGGCACCGCGCACGCCGCGCTGGTGCCACCACAGGGTTATTACGAGGGCATCGAAAAGCTCAAGACCAGCGACGGTAACTTCCGTTGCGCAGCGCCGCCCACGCCGTACACCGGCGCGCTGCAGTTCCGCAGCAAGTACGAAGGTTCGGACCGTGCCCGGGCAACCCTGAACCTTGACTCGGAACAGGCCTTCCGCGACTCCACCAAGGACATCACCACCCTTGAGCGGGGCGTGGCCAAGATGGTCAACCAGTACATGCGCGACGGCCGCCCGGCGCAGCTCGACTGCACCCTGAGCTGGCTGGGCAGCTGGGCACGGGCCGACGCGATGATGTCGACCAACTACAACCACACCGGCAAGTCCATGCGCAAATGGGCACTGGGCAGCATGAGCGGGTCGTGGCTGCGCCTGAAGTTCTCCAATTCGCAGCCGCTGGCAGCGCACCAGGCCCAGGCCGAGCTGATCGAAAAGTGGTTCGCCCGCCTGGCCGAGCAGACCGTGCGCGACTGGAGCAACCTGCCGCTGCAGAAGATCAACAACCACAGCTACTGGGCAGCCTGGTCGGTAATGGCCACTGCCGTGGCCACCGACCGGCGCGACCTGTTCGACTGGGCGGTGAAGGAATACAGGGTCGGCGCCAACCAGGTCGACTCCCAAGGCTTTTTGCCCAACGAGCTCAAGCGCCGCCAACGCGCCCTGGCCTACCACAACTACGCCCTGCCGCCGCTGGCGATGATCGCCAGTTTTGCCAAGGCCAACGGGGTGGACCTGCGCGGCGAAAACAACAATGCCCTGCAGCGTCTGGGCCAGAAAGTGCTGGATGGCGCCCGCGACCCCAGCGCGTTCAAAACCCGCAACGGCCAAAAACAGGACATGGACGACCTCAAGGTCGACAACAAGTACGCCTGGCTTGAGCCGTGGTGCCAGCTGTACCAATGCAACGCCGACACCCTCGAACGCAAGCGCGACATGCAACCGTTCGACAGCTTCCGCCTCGGCGGCAACCTGACCCGGGTCTACGACCCCGGCGCAAGTTCGAAGAAATAACTGTAGGAGCGGATTTACCGAAGCGTCGGACCGCCGCGATGGCGTCAGCAGGCTCAACCCAGCTGTTTTGCCGATCGCCATCGCGGATAAATCCGCTCCTACAGGGACCATGGTGACCCGTCACGAATGTGGGGGGTTTGGGGGGCGTTTTGCCCTGGATGCTGTGAACAACTTAGGAGAACCGGGATGGTCTTCTCGTCCAACGTGTTCCTGTTCCTGTTCTTGCCGATCTTCCTCGGCTTGTACTACCTGAGCGGGCAACGCTATCGCAACCTGCTGCTGCTGGTTGCCAGCTACATCTTCTACGCCTGGTGGCGAGTGGACTTCCTGGCGCTGTTCGCCGGGGTAACCCTGTGGAACTACTGGATCGGCCTCAAAGTCGGTGCCGCAGGTGTGCGCACCAAGCCGGCCCAACGCTGGCTGCTGCTGGGCGTGGGCGTGGACCTGGCGATCCTCGGCTACTTCAAGTACGCCAACTTCGGTGTCGACAGCCTGAACGCGATCATCGCCTCGTTCGGCCTGGAGCCATTCATCCTCACCCACGTGCTGTTGCCGATCGGTATCTCGTTCTACATTTTCGAGTCCATCAGCTACATCATCGACGTGTACCGCGGCGATACCCCGGCCACCCGCAACCTGATTGACTTCGCGGCATTCGTGGCGATCTTCCCGCACCTGATCGCAGGCCCCGTGCTGCGCTTCAAGGACCTGGTCGACCAGTTCAACAACCGCACCCACACTCTGGACAAGTTCTCCGAAGGCTGCACCCGCTTCATGCAGGGCTTCATCAAGAAAGTGTTCATCGCCGACACCCTGGCGGTGGTCGCCGACCATTGCTTTGCCCTGGAAAACCCCACCACTGGCGACGCCTGGCTGGGTGCGCTGGCCTACACCGCGCAGCTGTATTTCGACTTTTCCGGCTACAGCGACATGGCCATCGGCCTTGGCCTGATGATGGGCTTCCGCTTCATGGAGAACTTCAAGCAGCCCTACATCAGCCAGTCGATCACCGAGTTCTGGCGCCGCTGGCATATCAGCCTGTCCACTTGGCTGCGTGATTACCTGTACATCACCCTGGGCGGCAACCGCAAAGGCACCTTCAACACTTACCGCAACCTGTTCCTGACCATGCTGCTGGGCGGTTTGTGGCACGGTGCCAACTTCACCTACATCATCTGGGGCGCGTGGCACGGCATGTGGCTGGCCATCGAGCGGGCGCTGGGGCTGGACACCAACCCACAACGCTTCAACCCGGTGAAATGGGCATTCACCTTCCTGTTGGTGGTGGTTGGCTGGGTGATCTTCCGTGCCGAGAACCTGCACGTGGCCGGCCGCATGTACGGCGCCATGTTCAGCTTCGGTGAATGGCAGCTGTCGGAGCTGAACCGCGCCAACCTCACCGGCCTGCAAGTGGCCACCCTGATCATTGCCTACATCACGCTGGCGTACTTCGGCCTGCGCGACTTCTACCGCAATGCCAAACCCGCGCCAGTCGCCACCCCAGTGCAGGTCAATGCCGACGGTTCGCTGGGCCTGGACTGGGCGCGCGTGGTCAGCCGCACCCTGATCCTGCTGCTGTTCGTGGCCTCGATCCTCAAGCTTTCGGCGCAGAGCTACTCGCCGTTCCTGTACTTCCAGTTCTGAGGCCGATGACATGAACCGCACATTACGCATCACTTACTCGCTGTCGTTCCTGGGCCTGCTGGTAGGCATGGGCGCATGGTCCACCGGTGGCCTGCAGAGCTTCCAGCGCACCGAGCAAATGACCCTGCTCAACGGCAAGCTGGCCAAGGCCGCCGAGACCCATTACGACGCCGAGTTCCCGATCAAGCGGCTGGGCACCAACCTCTGGGCCGCGCTGGACTTCAAGCTGTTCAACGAAGGCCGCCCCGGCGTGGTACTGGGCCGCGACCAGTGGCTGTTCAGTGACGAAGAGTTCAAGCCCACCGCCGGTGCCGAGCAGTTGATGCAGGAAAACCTGGCGCTGATCCGCGGCGTGCGCGACACCCTGCAACAGCACGGCAGCCAGCTGGTGCTGGCGATCGTGCCGGCCAAGGCGCGCATCTATTCGGAATACCTGGGCAAGGAGCAACCGGCCAGCCTGCACGACGACCTGTACAACCAGTTCCACGCTCAGGTTCGCCAGGCCAACGTGTTTGCCCCGGACCTGCAAGCCGCCATGGAGCAGGCCAAGGCCCGTGGCCAGGTATTCCTGCGCACCGACACCCATTGGACGCCGATGGGCGCCGAAGTCGCAGCGCAGGCTCTGGCCGAAGCCGTGAGCCGGCAGAACATGCTCAACGGCGACCCGCAAACCTTCGTCACCGAAGCCGGCAGCACCGCCCCCTACAAAGGCGACCTGACCAACTTCCTGCCGCTCGACCCGCTGTTCAGCAACCTGCTGCCTACCCCGGACAACCTGCAGCAACGCAGTACCCGCCCGGCCGACGCGGCGGCAGAAGGCGACGATGCACTGTTTGCCAACAACGAAATCCCGGTCGCCCTGGTGGGTACCAGCTACAGCGCCAACCCGCACTGGAACTTCCTCGGCGCCCTGCAGCAGGCCCTGCGCAGCGACGTGGCCAACTACGCCGAAGACGGCCATGGCCCGCTGCTGCCAATGCTCAAGTACCTGCAAAGCGATGCTTTCAAAAACGCCGCACCACAGGTGGTGGTGTGGGAATTCCCCGAACGTTATCTGCCAATGAAGAACGACCTCAGCAGCTTCGATCCGCAGTGGATCGCACAGCTGAAAAAGCCCCGTAAATCCGAAGAAAACCTGGCCTTGTCGTCCACCCGGACGAACCACTGATAGAGAGGAACACGCACATGACTACCAAAACTTCCATTGCCAAAGCCCTCACCCTCGCGGCAGGCCTTTCGCTAGCTTCGATGCAGGCCTTCGCCGGCGCCGACGCCGCCCTGTACGGCCCCACCGCACCAAAAGGCTCGACCTTCGTGCGCCTGTACAACGCGGCCCCTGCGCCGGCCGCAGCATCGGTTGGCAACACCCAGATCAAGCAGGTGGGTGCCCAGGCCAGCAGCGACTTCAGCTTCCTGCCAGGCGGTGACTACACCGCTCAGGTCGGCGGCAAGAGCGTTCCGGTGAAGCTGGCAGCAGACAAGTACTACACCCTGGTCAACAACGCAGGCGGCAACCCGCAACTGATCGAAGAGCCGCCGTTCAAGAACAAGCAGAAAGCCTTGGTACGCGTGCAGAACCTGAGCGACCAGGCCCTGACCCTGAAAACCGCCGACGGCAAGACCGAAGTGGTGCAATCGGTAGCCGCCAAAGGCCGTGGCGAGCGTGAAATCAACCCGGTCAAGGTCAACCTGGCCCTGTTCGAAGGCAACAAGAAAGTCAGCGACCTGAAACCGGTCGCCCTGGAACGCGGCGAAGCGGCCGTGCTGTACGTAACAGGTTCCGGCAACAGCTTGTCGCCGGTGTGGGTAACTCGCCCCGTGTCCACCAACTGATCCCTGCCTCTTTCTAGACCTTATTGGAGAAACAACATGATCCCGGTAATTCTTTCTGGTGGTAGCGGTTCCCGTCTGTGGCCTCTGTCGCGCAAGCAGTTCCCCAAGCAGTTCCTGGCCCTGACCGGTGAGCACACGCTGTTCCAGCAAACCATCGAGCGCCTTGTGTTCGAGGGTATGGATGCACCCATCGTGGTCTGCAACAAGGACCACAAGTTCATCGTTCAGGAGCAGCTCGCAGCACTGAAACTGGAAACCCAGGCCATCCTGATGGAGCCGTTCGGCCGCAACACTGCACCAGCGGTGGCCATGACCGCCATGAAACTGGTGAACGAAGGCTGTGACGAGTTGATGCTCGTATTGCCCGCCGACCACGTGATCGACGACCAGAAGGCCCTGCAACGCGCCTTGGCCCTGGCCACCGTTGCCGCCGAGCGTGGTGAAATGGTGCTGTTCGGCGTACCGGCCACCAAGCCGGAAACCGGCTACGGCTACATCCGCTCCAGCCAGGACGCTCTGCTGCCGGAAGGTGTTGCGCGTGTGGCGCAATTCGTCGAGAAGCCAGACGAAAAACGCGCTGCCGAGTTCGTCTCTGCTGGCGGTTACTTCTGGAACAGCGGCATGTTCCTGTTCCGTGCCAGCCGCTTCCTCGAAGAGCTGAAAAAGCACGAGCCCGATATCTACGACACCTGCCTGCTGGCACTGGAGCGCAGCCAGGAAGACGGTGATGTGCTGAGCATCGACGAAGCCACCTTCGCCTGCTGCCCGGACAACTCCATTGACTACGCGGTGATGGAAAAGACCCAGCGCGCCTGCGTGGTGCCAATGTCGGCAGGCTGGAGCGACGTGGGTTGCTGGTCGTCGCTGTGGGACGTGCACGAGAAGGACGCCGACGGCAACGTCACCAAAGGCGACGTGGTGGTGCAGGACAGCCGCAACTGCATGATCCACGGCAACGGCAAGCTGGTGTCGGTCATCGGCCTTGAGAACATCGTCGTGGTCGAAACCAAGGACGCGATGATGATCGCCCACAAGGACAAGGTCCAGGGCGTCAAGCAGATGGTCAAGACCCTCGACGAACAGGGCCGCAGCGAAACCCAGAACCACCTGGAAGTGTACCGCCCGTGGGGCTCGTACGATTCGGTGGACATGGGCGGGCGCTTCCAGGTCAAGCACATCACCGTCAAGCCGGGCGCCAGTCTGTCGCTGCAGATGCACCACCACCGCGCCGAGCACTGGATCGTGGTATCCGGCACCGCCGAGGTCACCTGTGACGAGAACGTGTTCCTGTTGACCGAAAACCAGTCCACCTACATCCCGATCGCCTCGATCCACCGACTGCGCAATCCTGGCAAGATTCCGCTGGAGATCATCGAAGTGCAGTCCGGGAGCTACCTGGGCGAGGATGACATCGAGCGCTTTGAGGATGTGTATGGGCGTACTTCCACGCCGGTTGAGCGTGGGGTTTCGGTGAAAACCATCGCGCAGTGAACGAAATCAGGGGCCGCAATGCGGCCCCTTCTTTTGAGGCAACTTCGATTTGGCGCTAGGATGGTCAGACCCGTGCAACCAAGGTCTGCCCGCCCCATGATCATCGGTGCCTTTCTGATTCTCACCTGGCTGGTACTGCTGTTGCGCTACCCGTCCAAGGCCCTGCCTATCTCGATGGCCGCCATCTGCGGCCTGGGCATCGTTGCCCTGTTCGTCATCTGGCAAGACAACCGCGAAGCTTCGCAGCTGGCCCGGCTTGACCTGCGCCTGAGTTACACCCCCGATCAGTGCCCTGCCGACCGCGCCTTGCAGGTGCGCATGAAGAACGGCAACAAAGTCCCGCTCACCGAACTGCGCTGGCGCGTGGCCGCCTATGCGCCGGGGGACACGGTGAACTTGGCGGAAAACACCTACAACGCGCCGCGCTATCGTGGGCCAGGTGAGTTGCAAGCAGGGGCAGAATGGACGGATTGCCTGCCGTTACCGCCATTGCGTTCGGGGTATCGGGCGCAGACGCTGGAGTTTCGGGCGGAACATCTGCAAGGTTCGTTTGCTAACTGATTTAGCGCCTGTGCCGGCCCCTTCGCGGGTAAACTCGCTCCCACAGGGAAAACACTTGCCTGTAGGAGCGGGTTTACCCGCGAAGAGGCCGGTACAGCTTGTACAAATCCCACCCTCCAAACAGGCCCCACCATGCCCACCGTCCTGATCACCGGTTGTTCCAGCGGCATCGGCCGCGCTTTGGCCGACGCCTTTCGCGATGCCGGCCACGAAGTCTGGGCCACCGCCCGCAAGCCCGAAGATGTCGAGCAACTGCTTGCCGCTGGCTTTGCCGCGCGGCAACTCGATGTCAATGACACGGAAGACCTCAACCGCCTGGTGGCCGAACTGCAAGACCGCCACGGCAGCCTCGATATTCTCATCAATAACGCTGGCTACGGCGCCATGGGGCCGCTGCTTGATGGTGGTGTGGACGCCATGCGCCAACAGTTCGAAACCAACGTGTTTGCGGTCGTAGGCGTTACCCGTGCGTTGTTCCCGTTGCTGCGCCGGGCACGTGGGCGGGTGGTGAACATCGGTAGCGTGTCAGGCGTTTTGGTCACGCCGTTTGCCGGGGCCTACTGCGCATCGAAGGCGGCGGTGCATGCGTTGAGCGATGCCCTGCGCCTTGAGTTGGCGCCGTTCGGCATTCAGGTAATGGAAGTGCAGCCAGGGGCGATTGCCTCGCAGTTTGCCAGCAATGCCCAGCGTCAGGCGGACCAAGTGCTGGCAGCGGATTCCGCGTGGTGGCCGTTGCGCGAGTTTGTGCAGGCGCGGGCGCGGGCTTCGCAGGACAAGCCGACGTCGGCGGCTGTGTTTGCTCAGGGGGTACTGGCGGCTACGCGCAAGGCGCGAGTGCCGGCGGTGGTACGGTTGGGGAATGGCAGCACGGCATTGCCGTTGATGGCCAGAGTGCTGCCGCAGCGGCTGCTGGATTGGGCGTTGCGCAAGCGGTTCGGGTTATTGCGACCGCTTTGAGTTTTTGGTTGCCTGTGCGGGCCGCCGCGATAGG
Source organism: Pseudomonas sp. PSKL.D1 (assembly GCF_028898945.1). Taxonomy (NCBI): domain Bacteria; kingdom Pseudomonadati; phylum Pseudomonadota; class Gammaproteobacteria; order Pseudomonadales; family Pseudomonadaceae; genus Pseudomonas; species Pseudomonas sp. PSKL.D1. Next base: position 961,982 of record NZ_CP118607.1, on the reverse strand, counting down.
GCCCGCACAGGCAACCCCAAAATCAGGCAATGGAGCGCAACACCCCACCATCCACCCGCAACGCCGCCCCGGTCGTTGCACTGGCCTGCATGGATGCCAGATACACCACCATGTTCGCCACCTCGTCCACCGTCGCCAAACGCTTGATCAGCGAAGTCGGCCGGTGCTCTGCCAGGAAATTGGCCTCCAGCTCATCGGTGGAAACCCCTTGCTCCTGCGCCAGCTTGGCGAAGAAGTCACCCACACCTTCCGAACGGGTCGGCCCCGGCAACACGGCATTCACCGTCACCCCGGTGCCCGCCAGCGTTTCCGCCAGGCCACGGGATACCGAAAGCAACGCGGTCTTGGTCATGCCGTAATGCACCATTTCGGTCGGAATCTGCAACGCCGACTCGCTGGACAGGAAAATCACCCGCCCCCACTTGCGCTCGGCCATACCCTGGGCGTAGTGCCGAGACAGACGCACTGCACTGAGTACGTTCACATCGAAGAACCGCTGCCAGTCTTCGTCCTCGATCTCGAAGAACGGCTTGGGCTCAAAAATGCCAAGGTTGTTGACCAGAATGTCGGTATGCGGCACCTGTTCGAACAGTTGCTGCGCACCTTCACGCGTACTCAGGTCGGCAGCGATGCCAATGATCCGAGCCTGCGGCAGGCGCTCGCGCACGGCCTTCAACGCCTCGTCCACCCGCGCTTGGGTACGGCCGTTGAGTACCACTTCGGCGCCGGCGTCGGCCAGGCCAATGGCGATGGCTAGGCCGATACCTGCTGTCGAACCGCTGACAATGGCGCGTTTACCGTTCAAGGAAATCTGCATCTGTGGCTCCTCATCTGTCGGGAGATTGTTGGGGCCGCTTTGCGGCCCCAAAAGATCACGTCGTTTTCACATGCGCTTCGTCGAACGCTTGCCAGCCGCCGCCCAGGGCCTTGTACAGCCCCACCAGCGCCTGCGACACCGCCGCCGAGCTGTCGATCCACTGTTCTTCGCTGGCCAGCAGGGCACTCTGCACGGTCAGCACGTTGAGAAAGTCCACCGCCCCTTCCACATACTGGCGCTGGGCGGTTTCCAGGGCGATACGGTTTTGCCGCACGGCCTCAGCCAGGTGGTCACGCCGCAGTTGGCTGGCGTTGTACAGGCGTAGCACATCGTCGATTTCATGCCAGGCGCCGAGCACCACCTTGCGGTAGTTCAACGCCGCCTCCTGCTGCTGCGCCTCGCGCAATTGCAGCGTGCCGGTCAGGCGCCCGCCCTCGAAAATCGGCAGTGACAGCTGCGGGCCAAAGGCAAAACGGCGTGAGTCCCAGGCGCCGAAATCGGAGAGTTGCATGGACTGAAAACCGGCGCTGCCCGACAAACGGATGCTCGGATAGAAGTCCGCTTTCGCTACGCCGATACTGGCTGTAGCCGCGTGCAGCCGAGCCTCGGCCTGGCGGATGTCCGGGCGACGCTCGGCCAGTTCGGACGGCAACCCAATGGCAAACTTCTGCTGCGGCGCAGGCAAGTTTCCGGCCTTGGACAGCTCGGCCTCCAGGCTGCGCGGCGGCTCTGCAGCCAGCAGGCTGAGGGCGTTGATCAGGTCATCGCGGCGGGCTTCCAGTGTAGGCAGCCGAGCTTCAATTGACGCAACCTGGGCACTGGCCTGGGCAACGTCGAGCCGGGTGGCGACGCCTTCGGCCTGGCGGTCTTCGGACAGTTTGAGGCTGTGCTGCGCCACCTTCAGGTTGTCATGGGTCACGTCCAGCGTGTGCTGCACGGCTCGCAGCTGGATATAGTTGCCGGCGGTTTCCGACAACAGCGCCAACAGCACGCCGCGGCGGTCGTTCTCGGCCACGTCGACGGTGGCATCAGCGGCTTCCACCTGGCGCCGGACGCGGCCCCAGAGGTCCAGTTCCCAGCCTGCGACCAAGTCACCCTGCCACAAGTTGTAGGCCGACTTGCCCGCGTTGCCGGACGGGTCATTGAGGCCCTCCGCACTGTTGCGCGCGCGGCTGTAGCCGACGTTCGCATCCACGGACGGCGCCTGATCTGCCGCCACGGTGCTGCGCAAGGCACGGCTCTGCAGCAGGCGTGCGCTGGCCATCTGAAGGTCGAGATTGCGCTCGGCAACACGCTGGATCAACGCACTCAACCGGGCATCGTGAAAGGTTTCCCACCAGCGCAACTCCAGCGGTTCGGCCTGGGGCTGGCTTGGCGCGGCTTCACCTTGCAACGGCGCCCACTGTGCAGGGGCCCGGCTGTCCGGGCGCTGGAAATCAGGCCCCAGGGTACAACCAGCCATGAGTATGGTCAGCAGCAAGGGGCTCAAACGCACTGCCGGTTTCATCGGGCACTCACCTCTTTGCCAGCAAGCTTGTCGCCACGGGTGTCGATGGTTGCTTCCACCGACATGCCCACGCGCAGGCGCTCAAGCAAAGGCTGGCCATCATCGAAAACGATCTTCACAGGAATGCGCTGCACCACCTTGGTGAAGTTGCCGGTGGCGTTGTCCGGTTTCACTGCGGCGAAGGTGACGCCCGTGGCTGGCGCGATGCTTTCGACATGGCCCTTGAGTGTTTCACCGGCAAACGTGTCCACACTGATGCTGACCGGCTGGCCCGGCTGCACATGGGTCAGCTGGGTTTCCTGGAAATTGCCAACCACATACGCGTGCTGCAACGGCACCACCGAAAGCAGCCGGGCACCCGGGTTGACGAAGGCGCCAACGCGCACTGCACGCTCACCGACCATGCCATCGACCGGTGCAGTGATACGGGTGTAGGACAAGTCCAGCTGAGCCTTTTCCAGGCCTGCCTCGGCCCGCTTCAGTTGACCATCGGCACTGGCGACCTGCGCCGTGAGAATGTCCACTTGCTTGCGTGTGGCCACCAGCGCCGCCTGGGCATTGGCCAGCCGCGCACGCGCCTGGTCAACACGGCTGCGCGCCTGCTGGGCATTCTGCACCGTACCGGCGCCTTGTTCGGCCAAGCGGCTGTACCGGTTGACCTCATGGTCGGCGAACGCCGCTTCAGCCTGCGCCGCTTTCACTGCCGCTTCGGCCTGGGCAATCAGCGCGGCCTGGCGCTCCAGGGTGGCGCGGGCATCGGCGCTCTGGGCCTTGGCTACCAGCAACTGGGCCTGGGCTGCATCCAGCGCGGCTTGGTAGTCGCGGTCATCGATAGTTGCCAGCAACTGGCCGGCTTGCACCTGCTGGTTGTCTTCCACCCGTACCTCTTTGATGAAGCCGGCAACCTTGGGCGCGACCACCGTGTAATCGGCAATCACGTAGGCATCGTTTGTACGCTGGCGCTGGTCACTGCCAAACATCCACGGGCCGACGATACCGGCCAGCACGGCCACGGCGAGCACCGAGCCGATGAAAAGGGTTTTACGGTTGTTGGTCATGTTCAGTGTCTCGAATTCATCCAGGGTTCAGGCCACCGCACGCGGCGGATAGACCCGGGTAGGCACGAAAGGAATCAGGCAGATCAGCGCCACGGCGATGCAGGCCATGACCAGATAGAGGTCGGCCGATGTCAGCACCAGCGCCTGGTCGTGAATGCGTTTGGCAAGGCCAGCGGTGTTGTCGTCAATCAGCGGGGCATTGCCCAGGCTGTCCACCAGGTGGTTGGAATGAAAGTGCCGGCGCAGGGTACCCAGAGCGTCCAGCAAGCCACCGGCGATCACCGCCGCCAGGCCTTTCACAGTGTTGAACCAGCTCGACGCGAACGGGCCTTCCTGTGGGGTCATGCCGTTGGTGGAAAGCATCAGCAGTGGCAGCACCGCCATTGGCTGACCAAATACCTGCAGCAAGTAGAACGGGTAGAAGTCACCGCGAATCCACTCGGAGGTCATCAGGCTGCTGCCCACGCAGGACACCGCCAGCATCGCAAGCCCCGCGGCCAGTACCCAACGGCAGTCCACTGCGCGGATATTGCACAGCGCAGCCGTCAGCGGTAGGGCAACCAATTGCGGCATGGCCACCAGCATCATCAGCGGGCTGGTCTGCGCCGGCCGATACCCCTGGATTTGCGCCAGGTACGCCGAGGGAATGCTGCCCACGCCGGACAGCACGATCAGCACGCCAGCCAAGGTCACCAGGGCGAAGCTAAGGTTGCGCCGCTGCAGCATGCGCAACTGGAAGAATGGCAGTGGCTCCGACCATTCGTTGTACATGAACAGCACCAGCAACAGCACACCACCGCCCAGCAGCCAGCAGATCAGCGTCGAGTCGAACCAGCCCCAGCGGTCGCCCAACGACAAGCCCAGGACGATGCTACTGATGGCCGGCAGGCCAAGAACCACGCCGCGCCAGTCGAACTGCTTGAAGCGTTCCAGGCGCAGCGGATCTTGTGGCAGGCCCCAGCCGACGCAGAACATGGCCAGTGCCGATGGCAGGATGATCTGCCAGAACGCCCACTGCCAGCCTACGTATTCGGTCCACAGGCCGGCCAGCGGCGTGCCGAGGTTGGGGCCGAAGGTGGCCGTCAGGGCGTAGCAGGCCAGGCCGTACACCTTGATGCCGGGAGGCAGGAAACGCAGTGCCACGCTCATCAGCATCGGCGGCAAGGCGCCGGAGGCAAAGCCCTGCAGAACACGAAGCAGCATCAGGCTGTGCAGGTTGGGGGCAAAGGGCTGCAGCAGCCCCAGCACGGCAAACACAGCAATTGCACTCATGGTGAAGCGACGCAAGGAAAAGGTAGTGGCCAGCCAGGGAGCGAAGGCCATGGCCGACACCGAGGCGGCGCTGTACGCCGCCAGCAGCCAGGCACCTTCGTCGGCGCCAATGCCCATGGCACCGCGGACATCAGCGAGGGAGATCTTGGTCACCGATTCATTCAAGCCTGCACACAGTACGGCCAGCAGCACGCCGAACAGCCCGACCACCACGCGCAGGCCGAACGCCGTTTGCACCGGGGCAGTGACGGGGGGCGGGGTAGACAGGGAACTCATGGACAGACATCTCCAGCAACAAATTTGCGACTGGAGCAAGTCTAAGAAGGTCGAATGCTTACGAAAACTGACTTATCGGCAGGTTTATGTTGCGCTGGACGCAATCCATCAAGGATCGGCGCTGCAACAGGCCTTCAAGGTCTGCCGCAACCACCGATGTGCCGGGTCGTTGTGAAAGCGTGGGTGCCAGGCCTGCATCACGTTCACCCGTTCCAGCGGCACCGGGATCTCGAATGACCGCAACGGCAAGCCCAGTTTGTGCACGCTATTCAGAATATTGGCAGGCATCGGCAGGATCAGGTCCGAATCCGGCAACGAGAACAACGCCGAGTGAAAGCTCGGTGTAATCAATGCCACCCGCCGCTGCACTTTGAAATTGGCCAGTTCCACATCGATTGGCCCATTGGCCCGTCCACGGCGGGAGACGCTGATCTGTGGATAACTGGCAAAGCTGCCCGGGGTGATCGGCTGGTCGAAGATGGGGTGGTCCCTTCGCGCCAGGCCCACGTAATAGGTCTGGAACAAGCTCTGCACCTTGATTTCAGGGCCAAGGTCGACGGTGGAACTGATGATCAGGTCAGTGCGCCCGTCACGCAGCACACTGTCGTCGTCACCCCCGGGGCTTTCGGGGACGAAGCGCAGTACCGTGCGCGGCGCCTGCTCGTGCATCCGGCGTAGCAACAGCGCGCCGTACAAGGCGATGAACAAATCGTTGGTGCGGATGTTGAAAGCCCGGTCGAGTTTCGGCAGGTCGACTTCATCGGCACTGCGGAACACTTCGCCGGCCTGCTCCACCAGCGCGGCCACTTGCTCGCGCAGGGCCAAGGCCCTGGGTGTCGGCACCAAACCACGGCCGGCACGCACCAGGATCGGGTCGCCCAAGGCATCGCGGATACGCCCCAAGGTACGGCTCATGGCGGCCGGGCTGAGGTTCATGCGCTGTGCGGCGCCCACCACGCTGCCTTCATCGAGCAGGGCATCGAGGGCGACGAGCAGGTTCATATCCGGAAGTTGCATGGCCGGTTTCCGTGCGGTTGTAGGAAACGCGATGGTAGCAGGTTGGACGATTGCGTCTGGCGCAATGCGCCCGTGCGTGGTGGGGCATTTATCCGGGGGATGGGTTCAGCCAAGAATGAGGCGATTGCAGGTCTGGCCCTTTCGCGGGTAAACCCGCTCCCACAGGTTTCTGCGCTGTATCTGTTGGAGCGGGTTTACCTGCGAAAGGGCCGGCCCTGGAACATCATCTCCAGCGCCATGCAAGGATCTCTCATGCCCACCCCCGTCCTGATCGCCATCGACGCCTCCCCTGCTACCACCGCCCTGCTCGCCTTGGCCCGTCGCTACTGCAACCCCGATGAACACCAACTGCACGTATTGCTGGCCATCGACGCCACCTTCGCCGTGCACGAACAACCCGCCCCCTACACTGCCGAAGAACTTGAGCAATACCCCGCTGCCTGCGAAGAACAGCGCCTGGGTGAACAAGCCGTGGCCGATGCCGTACAAGCGCTGCAACAGGCCGGGTTCAACAGCCAGGGCTGCATGCTGGCCGGCCAGCCCGTAGAGGCAATTGTGAGCAAAGCACAGGCCCTGAACTGCGAACTGATCATCATGGGCCACCGCCACCTGTCGCGGTTAGGGCGGTTGCTAGACCCTTCGATCAGCGCAAAAGTGATTGATCGAGTTAAAGTGCCGGTGTTGGTAGGGGCTGCTTGACCGCCTGTCTGCCGTGTAGTGCTGAGCGACGCCGCGAAGCAGGGGTCAGCGCCGATCAACCCTCGCTCGGCTTCACCACCACCGTGCACGTCGTCCCCGCCGCCAGCAAAAACCCTTCCGGCACTTCATCGATGTGAATCCGCACTGGCACCCGCTGCGCCAGCCGCACCCAGTTGAAGGTCGGGTTCACATCGGCAATCAGCTCCCGGCTCTGCGGGTTGTCGCGGTCGTAAATGCCCCGGGCAATGCTCTCGACATGCCCCTTGATGCGCTCGCCGCTCATCATTTCGAGTTCGGCCCGGTCACCCACTTTCACGTGGGGCAGTTTGGTCTCCTCGAAGAAGCCATACACCCAGAACGAGTTTTCATCGACCACCGCCATCACCGCCTCACCCGTGCGCGCGTAATCGCCCTTGTGGATGTTCAGGTTGGTCACGTAGCCGTCCACCGTGGCGACGATGTGGGTGCGTTTGAGGTTGAGCTCGGCGGCTGCCAACTGCGCCTGGGCCTGCTGGTAATCAGCCAGGGCCGAGTTGGCGATGTTGCTGGCGTCGTCGCGGTTTTCTTTCGAAATGACCAGGTTGTCCAGGTCGGCACGGCGCCTGGCGTTGACCTTGCGCATCTCCCAGGTGGCCTTGCGCGAAGCGACCAGCGCCTTGGCCTGGTCGACGGCCAGTTGATAGTGCTCGGGGTCGATCTGGATCAGCAAATCGCCCTTCTTCACCCGCTGGTTGTCCTTGACCGGCACATCCACCACATAGCCCGGCACATCGGCGGCGACGTTGATAATGTCGGCACGCACGCGGCCATCGCGGGTCCAGGGTGTGGTCATGTAGTGCTTCCACAACTGGTGGCCGATCACCACGGCAGCGGCCAGCACCAGCAAGGTGGCGATCAGGCTGAAGAACTTTTTCATCGAGGGATTCTCACCAGTAGAGCGACAGCGCCAGGGCGCCGAACAGGCAGACGAACAAGGAAAGGCGCAGCAGCGCCGGGTGCCAGAAGAAGCGGTAGCCATCATGGCTGGCAATGAACCGGTCCAGGCCCCAGGCCAGGCCCAGGGCGAACAGGAACATCAAAGTCATGGTGGGCATGTACACGCCATGGAAGGCGATTTCACGGGGCATGTTGCAATCCTTTCGCCGGGGCCAGTGGCGACTGTGGGTCGAGCAGGGAAGAACGAATGAAGTGCAGGTAACTCTGGGCGCGGCGCAGCACGGAGGTGTCGAAATGCCGGGCGAAAGGTTCGTCGGTGGCCTGCACGCGGGCGATGGCATGGTCTACCGCCACCAATGCACGCTCGTGGTTGCTGGCACTGGGCTGCAGGAACAGCCGCGCCAGCGCGCGGCCCATGACCCGGATGGCCTGGCGCCATGGCTGCGACTCGGCGTAGGCAGGGTGGATCGGCGCACGGGCCTGCTCCTTGCGCAACTCGATGACCGCGTGGCCGATTTCCAGCACCGTGAACATCCAGCCCATCAACTGGCTCTGCACCTGCGGCTTGCCCGCCGCCAGGCCATACGCCTGGTGCAGCAGGTCGCGGGTACGGCTTTCAAAGGCCGAACCCAGGCCCCGCAGCCGCCCGCTGATGGCAAACAGCACCTGCTCGCGCAGCTCCTGCTCCAGGCGGCTCCACAGCCAACGGCTGTTGGGCGGCAGGATGATCGCCCCGGCGGCGGCGCACACGAACATGCCGATGACCATGCCGATGTAGTCATTGATGAAGGTGTAAGGGTTGTACACCGTGAGGTTATTGGGCACCGAACCAATGGCAAAGAACACCAGCAAACCCAGGCCGTAACCGGCGTAAGCCGGGCGCGAGGCCAGGAATGCGCCGAGCACGAACACCGGTGCCAGCACCATGCACAACAGCGGGAAGCCGTCGATCCACGGGAACACGAAGAAGGTTTCGAAGAACCCGACAAAGGCACCGGCAGCAGTGCCGCAAGCCATCTGGAACGACATGCGCTTGGGGTTTGGCGAGGCCGCCGACAAGCCTACGGTAACGGTGGCGATCAGAGTCATCATGGCCCCGCTTGGCCAGTCGCTGATCAGCCAGTAGCTGCCCAACAGCAACAGCACCGCCGAGGCGCGTACGCCTGCGGCAAGCGATACCAGCCAACTGGTTTGCGCCACATAAGGCTCGTCCCACTGCTCACGCTCATGCCTGTGTACGGCCAGTGAAGCGTGGGTTTCGGCATAGCTGTACATCTCGTCGACGAAGCGGTACAGCAGTTCGAATGCCGTGTGGAAGTCCAGCAGGTCGGCCTCGCTGGGGTCAGTCGCCATGTAGTCGGCACGCAGGCTGCGCACCAGGGTTTGCAGGCCCTCTTTGTACGCACCCAGTTCCAGGGTAAGGCGCAAGGCGTCGGCATCGGTCAATGCCCGACCAACATAGGGTTCGAGCAGCTCGATCAACGTGTTGATGCCCGGCTCGATGGCCCCGACGATCTGCAACGGGCCACGTGCGCGCAGGCGCTCAAGCAAGCGGTGCAAGGCGTTGAAGCGGGTAGTGATGGCCATGAACTCGCTGTTCATGCGCACCAGCCGGCCAGAGCGCCGGCGCATGTGCGGGTCTTCGAAGGCGGTGACGTTGCGCAAGCTTTCCAGGCCGACGGCTTCGGCCACGAAACGCACGTTGCTGCTTTCGAAACGATCGCGCTGGCTGTCGCCGCGCAAGGCCTCCACCACCACACCGGCGAACACGCCAAAGCGCTGGTACAAGGCGTTGCGCATGGCTGCACTCGCGGATTGCGGCAGGATCGCGGCGCTGACGAAGGTCGAGACGAGAATGCCCAAGGCAATCTCCAGCACCCGCCATACCGCGGCCATGAAGGCTTGGTCCGGATGTTCCAGCACCGGCAGGCCGATCATCGCCGCCGTGTAGCCCGCCAGCACGAAGCCGTAGGCGCGGAAAGTGCGGTAGCGCATGGCCCCGGCCGAGCACAGGCCCACCCACAGCGCCAGGCTGGGCAGGAACAGCTCCGTGTTCTGCGGGAAGATGGCAATCAGCGCCACCATCATTGCCGAGCCGGCCAACGTGCCAAGCACCCGATAGAAACTTTTGGCGAACACATGGCCGCTTTGCGGCTGCATGACGATGAACACGGTGATCATCGCCGTGCGCGGTTGCGGCAGTTCCAGGCGCATGGCCAGCCACAGGGTGATGAACGCGGCGGCCAGCACCTTGAAGATGTACACCCAGGTCACGCCGTCGGTGCGTGCCCAGGCAAAAAAGCCCCGGCGCCATTCCAGGCTTTGCAGCCAGCGCAGGGGCAGGCTTGATGTACTCATTCGGCGTGGTCCGGCTTACGGTCGAACACGGCCAGGGCCGCCGGGGTTTTCGGTGCGGCCTGGCGCTCTTCGCCCGGTACATCCTTGCCAGCCTGCAAACCGCCGCCAAGGGCAGTTATCAGCTCGGCATGGGCAATCAGCCGCGCAGCCTGCACCTGTTGCTGGATCTGCTGCTGGCGAAACAGCAAAGTCTGCGCGTTGAGCACGTTGAGGTAGTCGGTCAGGCCACGCTGGAAGGCGACCGTGGCGATGTCGTAGGTTTTTTGCGCGGCAGCCACGGATTCGGCGGCGAAATGCGCCTGCTCCTTCATCGACTCACGGCGAATCAACTGGTCGGAAATGTTCTTCAGCGCACCGACCACCGTCTGGTTGTAACGCGCCACGGCCACGTCGTAGCTGGCCGAAGCCGCGCCCAGTTGCGAGCGCAGGCGGCCACCGTCGAAGATAGGCAGGCTGATGGCCGGGCCTACGTTGTAATTGAACTTGCGCCCGGTGAGGAACTCCAGCGGGCCGCCGCCAGTGGCCATGAAGCCAAGACTGCCAACCAGGTCGACATTGGGGAAGAAGCCGGCGTGGGCCACATCGATGCCACGGGCCTGTGCCGCAACCTGCCAGCGGCTGGCAACCACATCAGGCCGCTGGCCAACCAGTTCGGCGGGCAGGTTCGAAGGCAATTTCAGCGGAGCCGCCAACGCCAGGCTTGGCCGCTGCAGCTGGGCGCCCTCCCCCGGCCCTTTGCCCGCCAACGCTGCCAACTGGTTGCGGGCCAGGGCGATCTCTTCATTCAGGCTGTCGAGCTGGCGATGGGTTTCGGGCAGCGGCGCCTCGGCCTGGCTGACCTCGAAGTGAGTGCCAATGCCACCCTGCAGGCGGCGCTTGGCCAAAGCCACGATCTGCTCCTGCTGCTCAAGCTCGGCCTTGACGATATCGCGCTGGGCAAAATGCAGGCTCAACTGGATGTAGGCACGCACCACGTTGCTTTGCAGTTCGAGCTGTGCCTGGCGAGCCTCGGCCACGCTCATATGCGCTTGGTCCACTGCCTGTTCGCTGGCGTTGCGCTCACGGCCCCACAGGTCCAGGGCGTAACTGAAGCCAATGGCGGCGTTGTTGTCCCAAGTGTTGGCGCCCGACAGCGCGCCAGGGCCGTAAAATTGGTCCTCTGGCCAATTGTGGCGTTTAAGCGTTGCGTCACCGTTAGCCTGCAGCTTTTCGGCCGATTCAACCACACCGGCCATGGCCTTGGCCTCGCGCACGCGCGCTGCCGCCATGGCCAGGCTTGGGCTACCGGCCACAGCCAGGGCAAGCCAGCGGTCCAGCTGCGGGTCGCCATAGGCATGCCACCACTGCTGTTCGGGCCAATGGGCGTCACTGGCAGCCTCGCGAATGGCCGCGTCAGGGGTCAGATCATTGGCTGGCAGCGTCTTGCTTTGCGGGGCAATGCCCCAGGTTCCGATACAGCCGCTCAAGGTAAGACTAAGGGCACAGGCACTGAACGCATGGAGCGCTCTGATAATGCGACGCGGCACAGCTGCGATTTCCCGAGGAAGAGGTGGAGGGGCCGGGCAATTCTAGGGGGCTGCCGCACTGGCGATAAGCACACATTCCTGCGAATCTTTGTTACCGAAACAGCGATAATCCGCCTTTGGTCGAAGGCGAATTCATACACCTTCGCCGTTACTTCGTGACACAATTTTGTCCTCTAGATCGAGAGTGACCCATGGACACCCTGCAAAACATGCGTGCTTTCAGTTGCGTTGCCCAACTTGGCAGCTTCACGGCTGCCGCTGTGCAACTGGATACGACCACCGCGAACGTATCGCGGGCAGTCTCCAACCTGGAAGCCCATCTGCAAACCCGGCTGCTCAACCGCACCACCCGGCGCATCGCCCTGACCGAAGCGGGCAAGCGTTACCTGATGCGCTGCGAGCAGATCCTCACTTACGTGGAAGAGGCCGAAGCCGAAGCCAGCGATGCCCACGCCCGCCCCGCCGGGCAACTGAAGGTGCACTCGATGACCGGCGTGGGCCAGCACTTCGTGGTGGACGCCATCGCCCGCTACCGCGAGTCGCACCCGGACGTGACATTCGACCTGACCATGGCCAACCGCGTGCCCGACCTGCTGGACGAGGGTTACGACGTGTCCATCGTGCTGGCCACCGAGCTGCCGGATTCGGGCTTCGTGTCCCAACGCCTGGGCATCACCTACAGCATCGTCTGCGCATCCCCGGACTACGTGGCCAAACATGGCTTTGCCCACAAGCCGATCGACCTGCTTCAGCATTCGTGCCTGCGCATGGTCAGCCCGGTGATCCCGCTGGAGAAATGGCTGTTCGACGGCCCGGAAGGCCAGGAGCTGGTGAACATCACCACCTCGCCTTTCCAGGTGAACTCGGCGGATGCCATGAAAACCGCGATTCGCAGCGGCATGGGCATGGGCGTGTTGCCGATCTATTCGGCCATCGACGGGTTGCGCGACGGCAGCCTGGTGCGGGTATTGCCTGAATACCGCCTGCAGGAGCTGAACCTGTACGCGATCTACCCGTCCCGGCAGTACCTGGATGCCAAGATCAAGACCTGGGTCGAGTACCTGCGCAATTCGCTGCCAGAGATTCTTGCGGCCCATGAGGCAGACCTGAAAACTCACGAACTGCTGATCGCGAACTGAAAAAGCTGCTGCAAGGCGGTGGCGGACAATGGTAGGTTGCTAACCATCACCCGCCTTGCAGAGAAGCCCGATGAAAAAGACCGTCCTGGCCTTCAGCCGCATCACCCCGGCCATGGCCGAACGCCTGCAGCAAGACTTCAACGTGATCCTGCCGAACCCCAAGCTCGGCGACATCAATGCCCAGTTCAACGAAGCCTTGCCCGAGGCCCACGGCCTGATCGGGGTGGGCCGCAAGCTTGGCCGCGCGCAGCTTGAAGGCGCGGCCAGGCTTGAAGTGGTGTCCAGCGTGTCGGTGGGCTACGACAACTACGATGTGGACTACTTCAACGAACGCGGCATCGCCCTGACCAACACCCCCGACGTACTCACCGAAAGCACCGCCGACCTAGGCTTTTCGCTGATCATGGGCTGCGCCCGCCGCATTGCCGAACTGGACGCCTGGACCAAGGCCGGCCAATGGCAGGCCACCGTCAGCCCGGCGCAATTCGGCAGCGATGTGCATGGCAAGACGCTGGGCATCGTCGGCATGGGCAACATCGGCGCCGCCGTGGCCCGCCGCGGCCGCTTCGGTTTCAACATGCCGATCCTGTATGCCGGCAACAGCCGCAAGCCTGCGCTGGAGCAGGAATTGGGCGCGCAGTTCCGTAGCCTGGAGCAGTTGCTGGCCGAGGCCGATTTCGTGTGCATCGTGGTGCCGTTGTCGGACGCCACGCGCAAACTGATCAGCGCACGTGAACTGAAACTGATGAAACCGAGCGCTTACCTGATCAACATCGCCCGTGGGCCGGTGGTTGACGAAGCGGCGCTGATCGACGCGCTGCAGAACGGCACCATTCGCGGTGCCGGGCTGGATGTGTACGAGAAAGAACCGCTGAGCGACTCGCCGCTGTTCAAGCTGCCCAATGCGCTGACCGTGCCGCACATTGGCTCGGCCACCGCTGAAACCCGTGAGGCCATGGCCAACCGGGCGATGGAAAACCTGCGTGCGGCGCTGCTGGGTGAGCGGCCGCGGGATTTGGTGAATCCGCAGGTTTGGAAAGGCTGATTACGGTGTGAGCCTGTGCCGGCGTCTCGCGGATGAATCCGCTCCTACACACGCGCCCCTGTAGGAGCGGATTCATCCGCGAGAGGCCCGCACAGGCAGCATCAACCTACTTGGCCATAACCAAGCCCCCACCCACCTTGGCCCTTGGCTTACGAAACACCAGCACATTCCCCGCCATCACCGCCACCAGCCCCAACAACGCCGGTGCCGTCCACTGATACCCTTCGGCGAATGCCGATACATTCAACGCCACCAGCGGGAACAGGACCGTGCAATAAGCCGCCCGTTCCGGCCCCATGCGCCCCACCAGCGTCAGGTAGGCGGTAAAGCCGATCACCGAGCCTGGAATCACCAGGTACATCAGCGAGCCGATATACCGCGCATTCCACTCCATGGCGAACGGCACACCGTTCACCAGGCAGTACACCCCCAGCATCGTTGCGCCGTAAACCATGCCCCAGGCGTTGGTGGTCATCGGCTTGAGGCCGGCCTTCTGCTGCACACTGGACAACATGTTGCCCGCCGAAAAACACAAGGTGCCCAGCAGCGCCAGGCCCAGGCCGTAAAGCGTTTCACGGCTGGCTGCATGGTGCGAAAGCTCGGGCCAGAACAACAGGCCCAGGCCCAACAGCCCCAGCGCGCCACCGCCAAGCACATTGCTGGCGATCTTTTGGCCGAAGAAAACTCTGGCGTTCAAGGCATTCCACAAAGTTGCGGTCGAGAACACCACGGCGATCAGGCCGCTGGCGATCCATTGGCTGGCGGTGAGAAAGCACATGAAGTTGACGCAAAACAGGCAGAAGCCCTGGGCCAGGCAGATCAGGTGGCCCCGCCGGTTCATCGGCTGCAAGCGGCGAGTGAGCAGCAGGATGGCGAACAGGATCAGGCCGGCCAAGGCAAATCGGTACACGATGGAAACGGGGATGGCGACCACGCCCAGTTGCATTTTCAGGGCGATCCATGTGGTGCCCCAGATCAGGACGGTTAGCAGGTACAGAAAAAGATTCATGGCGGCGGTTCCTTGGGCCTTTCTTTGAACCCCTCCAGTTTTCTACCCGCCCACAGCCATGCGCTTGCACAAACTTGCGCTTTTCATCCACAGGTGGCTGCCACCAAAGCACCGGCGCAGTACGATGGCCATCAGAGGACACGCCCATGACCCCACTTTCCGACCTGCAAGTGTTCAACGCCATGCACGCCTCCCCCAATGCCCGGCTGGAGCTGAGCGCGCACCTGGGGGATGGCCTGGCGGCAGCGTTGTGGAGCAATCGCGACGATGCCCGCGACTACCAGGCACCGAGCCACCATACCTTGTCGTGCTACATCGCCGACGGCACCGGCACTCACCGCCGCCAGAAGCCCGCAGACAAGGGCGCGCCGGACAAACTGTGCGTGATGCCGGCGGGCCATGAGTCGAACTGGGTAGTGAATGGTTCGATTCGCCTGGCGCACCTGTACGTCAGCGAGACGCAGTTCGCCCTGGGCTGCGTACGCCTGCTGGACCGCGAGCCACGGGAGTTGCAGTTGCAGGAAGCAACCTTTCTCGACGACCCGCAACAGGCCGTGCGCTTTCGGCAGTTGATCACGATGGACTGGGCTGAACCCGCAGAGCGTTTGCTGGCCAGCACCTTGGCCCACGACATCGTCGACCATGCGGTACTCAGCCAGGTGGGGTTACGCCAGGGGTTGCGCCTGAAAGGCGGTTTGGCGCCGTCAGCACGCCGCCAACTGGTGGACTATATCGAAGCCCACCTGGACCAACCGATCACCCTGGGTGAACTGGCAGCGCGCTGCAACTTGTCCGAGTACCATTTCGCGCGGATGTTCCGCACCAGCTTTGGCGTGCCTCCCCACCAATACCTGCTGGCCCGCAGGCTGCGCCAGGCCTGCCACCTGCTGCGCGTTGGCGACTTGCCATTGGGCCAGGTTGCGCTGATGTGCGGCTTTGCCAGCGCCAGCCATTTCAGCAACCGCTTCCGCCAGGCATTCGGCGCAACGCCCGGCGATTACCGTTCGGCCTATCGCGGCTAAAGCCGCTCCTACAGGAGAGCGATGTAAGCTGTAGGAGCGGCTTTAGCCGCGATGGGGCCCGCACAAACAACAGAAGGTTCAGAACTCAAACGTACTGGACAAACTCACCTGCCGCGCATCCCCAATGGCCACAAAGTACTGGTTCACCGCCGAGCTGTAGTAAACCTTGTCGAACAGGTTCTTCACGTTCAGTTGCAGGCGCACGTTGTGGTCATCCAGCTTGGTGTCGTAACTGGCAAACGCGTCGGCCACCGTGTAGCTCGGCAGGTCGAACGTATTGGTGGAGTTGCCCGCCCGCTCGCCCACATACCGCGCCCCGGCTCCAACGCGCAGGCGATCGCCGCCGAACAGGTTGCCAAAATCATACACCGCCGACAGCGAACCACTGTGCTTGGCCACGTTTTGCAGGCGGTTGCCTTTGAGGTCCGGGTCTTTGGTCACTTCAGCATCGGTATAGGCATAGGTACCGATCAGGCTCCAGCGCTCACTGAGCTGCCCGGTCAGGTCAAGCTCAACGCCTCGAGAGCTCACTTCACCCGCGTTGCTGTAAAGCGTGTCACCGGTAGTGCTGTCGAAGTTGGCCACCAGCACGTTGCGCTTGGTGATGTCGAACAGCGCCAGGGTACCGGTCAGGCGGCCCGGTATATCGAGCTTGGCGCCCAGTTCCCACGACTTGCCTTCTTCCGGCTCGATCGACGAGTCCAGCACCAGGCCACCCGTCAGCGGGGCGATGCTGGAGTTGGGTTTGAACGACTCGCTATAGCTGCCGTAGAACGACAGCTGGTCATCGACCTTGTAAACGATACCGGCATGGGGCACCCAGGTCTGGCCGCTGTTGTCGGTGTTGGCCGTGAACGGCCTGCCACGGCCTGCGTACTGGTCAAACTGCTGGAAGCGGGCACCGGCCACCAGAATCCAGTGATCGTCCAGGTGCAGTGCGTCCTGCAGGAACAATGCGTCGGTGCGTAGCTTGTCGGTCTGGTCACTGTCGCTGGCGCGCACCGTGGTGCCTTCCACTTCCTGGCCGTACACCGGGTTCACGTAGCTGAAGGTGGACGAGGCGGTCTGGCGGATCAGGTCGGCGCGGTAAACCTTGCGGTCTTCATGGTCCACGCCGAACAGCAGGTCGTGCTGCATGCCGCCCCACTGCACGTTGCCGGCCAAACTCAGGGTGGCGAACTGGTCACGGCTCATGGCGCCGTGGGTGCCGTCGATGCTGCGGGTGAGTGTGCCCTTGGCTTCGTTCACGCCGGTTACGCGTACCTGGCTGGCGTCGTAGGTTTCGCGGTTGAAGCTGTAGCCGAAGTGCAGCTTCCAGTCGTCGGCCAACTGGTGATCCACTTCCAGGCGATACAGGTCGGAGCGCCCTTCCATGTCGTTGAATTTTTCGTCCAGGCGGCGGGTGGCGGGGATGTCCAGCGGGTGGCCATTACTGCCGAATGCCGTGCCGCGGTCGAACGGATAGAGAAACTCGCGGTGCTCGTAGGCCAGCACCACCTGAGTGTCCTCGCCAAGCCATGCAAACGACGGCGCCACCAGCGACTCGCGGTGCACGCCGAAGTTGCGCCAGTAGTCTTCGTCTTCGTGGTCGACGATCAGGCGGTAGGCAAAATTGCTGTCACCCAGCGCGCCGGTGCTGTCCAGGCCGCCGCCACTGCCATTCTTGCCGCTGCCATAGGTTGAGCCACGCACGTTGATGGCGTTGTATTGCTGCAGTTGCGGGCGCTTGCTGACCACGTTGATCACCCCACCCGGGTCCTGAATGCCGTACAGCAGCGATGCAGGGCCCTTGAGCACTTCCACGCGCTCGGTGCTGGCGTTAAGGCTGCGGCCCTGCACGATCGGCATGCCGTCCCGCATGATCGAACCGTCGCGGTTGTCGCCAAAACCGCGCTTCATCACGGTGTCGGAGGTGCCGCCGAAGTTGTTGCCTTGGGTGATGCCGCTGACATTGGTCAGGGCATCATCGAGGTTGCGCGGGGCCTGGTCGCGGATCACCTGTGCAGGGACCACGTTGATGGCCTGGGGAATGTCCTGCGACGGGCCTTGGCCGCGCATGATCGAGGCGGTGGCCGGCGGCTGATAGCTGTAGGTGTCCATTTGCGAGGTCACAGTGGTGGCCTGCAGGTTGAGTGCGCCAGAGGTGTCTGCGGCTTCGAGGGTCAGGGTGCGGGCGTCCACTCGGCGCCAGCTCAGGCCCGAGTTGCCCAGCAGTTGCTGCAGGGCCTGCTCGGCGCTGAACGAGCCATTGAGGGCCGGCGCCTGTACGGCGGGTAGTTCGAGGGTGTAGAGCACGCTCTGGCCCGAGGCGCGGCTGAAAGCGTTGAGTGCCTGGGCCAGCGGTTGGCTGGGCTGGGCGAAGGTGTGCAGCTGAACCTGCTCGGCGGCCATGATGGCAGGGGCAGCGGTAAGGCCCGAGAGCGCAGAAAGGCTGAGCCAGAGGGGGACACAACGCGGGGTGAACTTCATGGACGCTGACCTGTGAGAGGGTTATTACTGCGAATGAATCGCACTTCCACTCATTACACGGATGGCGCGTTCGTTTACCTCATCGGGTTTTTGAAATTTTTTGCCTGTGGGGGCCTTATCGCGGATAAATCCGCTCCTACAGGGGCCGTGTAGGAGCGGATTTATCCGCGATGAGGCCCTCACAGGCCGTTACCGGACAACCGTCAATCGCCCCAATATGGTCTGCCGCGAAAAGCCCATCACCTTGCCCAGCGAATCCAGCGCGGCCAAAGGCTCCTGCACCGGGAAACTGCCACTGACCTTGCGCTGCCCCAGTTCGCCATCGAGCATCACGATCCGCCCAGGGTAATAGCGCCCCAGGTCTTCAATCACCTGGGCCAGCGGCACCTGGTAGTAATTCAGCCAGCCCTGGCGCCAGGCCAGGCGGTTGTCACTGTCAACGCTCATCAACTCGCCCGCATGCCCTTCGGCGTAGGCCAGTTGCTGGTTGGCCGTCAGTTCCCAGGCCGCCTGCCCTCGCACGGGGCTGACCGCCACCCGCCCGTCACGCACCGTCACCCGCGCGCCATCGCCCTGGTCACGCACTTCAAACTGGGTGCCCAGCACGCGCACTTCGCCACCGGCAGCCTCCACGATGAACGGTTTGCCGGTGTGCGTGACATGGAAGAACGCCGCCCCATGCAGCAAGCGCACGCGACGTTCACCGTGCTGGAAGTCGACCGCGATGGCGCTGTCGGCATCCAGCGTCACCTCCGATTGGTCCGCCAGGGTCACTTGGCGAATCGAGCCGCCGCTGCTGAAGTCGGCTTGCAGGTCTTGCAGCCAATTGATGGGGTGCCAGCCGCCCGCCACACCCACCGCCAGCACCAGGCAGGCCGCTGCCGCCAGCCTGTGCGGCCAGCGCCTTTTGCGCTGCGGCCTGGCCATGGCATCAAGGTACTGCTGCAAACCTTCGCGCTCTTCTTCAGCCAGTTTCGCAGCAGGCAACGCGCTGAGCTGCCACAGTGCCTGCGCTTTGGCATACGCCTCGCGGTGCTGCAGGTCGGCCATCAGCCAGCGCTTGAACGCAGCGCTGTGCGCCACATCGGGCTGTTCGTTGATCCGGCTCAGCCAGCTCAAAGCTGCTTCGGACGG
Organism: Pseudomonas sp. PSKL.D1; assembly: GCF_028898945.1. NCBI lineage: Bacteria > Pseudomonadati > Pseudomonadota > Gammaproteobacteria > Pseudomonadales > Pseudomonadaceae > Pseudomonas > Pseudomonas sp. PSKL.D1. The sequence goes on along the minus strand of NZ_CP118607.1, from coordinate 942,698 downwards.
GTCGGTGGTGATCAGGTCTGGATGGCTCATCGACGGGCGCTCCCTGGCCTGCGCGGTGACGTCGCGGGTTCGGCGACACTCGCCTTGCACGCTTCAAGGGCGCGCATCATATGCTTTTCCACGGCGCTCTGGGACAGTTGCATGGCTTTGGCGATTTCGCCGTACTTGCAGCCGTGGATGCGGTTGAGCAGGAAGATCTGCCGTGTGCGCTCAGGCAAGGCACGTAGCGCGGCTTCGATGCGTTGCAGGTCGTGGTCGATTTCCAACGCCTGCTCCGGTGCCTGCGCCATGGCTTCACCGTCCAACGGCACGGCGGCTTCGGCAGTGCGTTCGCGGCTGCCTTCGCTGCGCAGGTGGTCGATGGCCAGGTTGCTGGCGCAGCGCATCAGGTAGGTATCGAGCGCCTCGACCTTGACTTCGGGGCGGCGCCAAAAGCGCAGGAACAGTTCCTGCACCAAGTCCGACGCCGTGGCGCGGCAACCCACTCGGCGGCTGACCAGCGCTTCCATACGCGCACGCTGGGCCAGAAACACCTGCAGAAACCGCGCGCGCGTACCGTCGCTATCCAGTTCGCTCACGATATCACCCGGCAAAAATGGCGAAGAGCGGGCCAAGCACCAGGCTGACCGCAGCCAACCCCAGCAACAGCCGCGGCTGGTAAGGCAAACCGAACACCCACAGGGTGACACCGGCCATCAGCACTGCACTCCATTCGACCAAGCCATGGGCCCAGCCACGCAGGTGAACCGCCTGGAAAAGCGAGAGCGCCAGCAGCAGCCAGCCGCCGACGCGCAAAGCACGCAACTGAGCAGGGCGTGCTTTGCGCCCAAGCAGTTCATGGAAGTGTTTTTCCATCGCCAGGCAAAGCCCAACGAAACCGGCAAAACCGATAAGCGCGACACTCAGCATCAGCGCACCTCGACCGCTTCGGCCGTGGCCTTGGGCGCTTTGGGCGTGCGCTTGGCTGCGGGCTTGGGTGCGCGCAACATCTTGCCGGCCGTCCAGGCCAGGAACAGCCCGGTGCCCAGCGCTGTCATGTCAAACCCGGCCATGGCCCAGTCACCGCTAACGAGTGAATGATCAAGGCCCTGCCCGGTGGTCAGCCCGTTGAGCAACGGCAGCATTGCAAAAGCCAGTGCCCCCAACGCCAACTGCTCACCCCAGGCCTTGCGCCCCGGGCGCAGTACGGCATGCAACAGCGACAGCAGCCACACCGTGAAGAAGGTGTTCACTTCCCAGTCGGCACGCCCTTGCATTACCGCCGGCAGCAAGCGGTTGGCCCAGAAGAACCCGGCCACGGCCAGCAGCAGGCCGCTCATGCTGGCAATGTTCAGCACTTCCACCAGCCGCAACTCGCCGGGCATGCGCTCGCTTTTGGCATGTTTGAGCTGACGCTTGCCCAGCCACATCACAAGGCCCGTGCCGATCACCGCCGTGCCGGCCACTCCGAACACAAAGTACAGCCAGCGCAACCAAGGCCCAGCGAAGTTGCCCATGTGCAGGCCAACGAAGGTGAACGAGGTCATCATCGTGGCGGTTTCCGGCTTGCCCTGGGTCAGCAGCTCGCCGGTGGCGCCGTCGAACATCCAGTTTGCGCTGCGTTTGTACGCAATGTTGTCGGCGGAGGCCTGGGCAAAACTCACCCGGGCGTTGCTGTCGCCTGGGTTGTGCACCTGGATATAGCCCATGCGCGCACCTGGCACCTGCTCCTGAACCTTGGCGTACAGGGTGGTCAGCGGCACCAGTGGTGTGGCTACATTGGCCGCCTTGGGCACCTCGTCGCGGCCGAACAGTTCGTTGAAGTAGCCATTGGTGTTACCGCCGTAGCTGGCCATGATGCTGGCCGGCATGACCATGTACATGAATATCACCAGGCTGCTGTAACTGATCATCAGGTGGAACGGCAGCACCAGCACGCCGATGGCGTTGTGGCCATCCAGCCAGGAGCGCTGCCCCTTGCCCGGGCGGAAGGTGAAGAATTCTTTGAAGATCTTCTTGTGGGTGATGATCCCGGTGATCAGCCCGAGGAACATGATGAAGGCGCAGAACGTTGCCAGGTAGCGGCCCCATGGGTGAGGCATCTGCAACTGGAAATGGAACCGGTAGAAAAACTCGCCACCCCGGCTGTCGCGAGCCGCTACCGGCTGGCCGCTTTCGGTGTCGAGCTTCTTGCTGGTAAAGCCACGGCGGCCCTCGCCTGGCTCACGCCAGCCCACGGTCAGGGCGGCCTCGCGCTCGCTCGGCAGGCGAATCAGCCAGTTGCCCGCGTGTGCAGCATTGGCTTCCAGGTAGCGCTGGGCCATGCCCAGGCTGGCAGCCGGGTCGAGCGCATGGCGGCGCACTTCCGGCTGGGTCCAGTGGCTGATCTCTTCCTTGAAGTACGACAGGGTGCCGGTCAGGAAAATGGCAAACAGCAACCAGCCGAAGATCAGGCCTGTCCAGGTGTGCAGCCAGGCCATGGCCTGGCGGAAGCCTTCCTTCATGGCATTTTCATCCAGTAGACGTACCCATTGACCAGCCCCAGTACCAGGCTCGGCAGCAGCACCCCGCCCCAGGCACGCCACGCTGTGCGGCAAGCGAAGCACCAGATGAAGGCCAACAGGTAGAACACGAACGACAGCATCATGCCGGCCATGGTCGCATCCACCGTGGGCAGCGGTGCCAGCAGGGTAATGCAGGCACTGGCCATCGACGCCAGCAAGTACCCACCCAGCAGCGCAGCCAGGCTGCGTGAGGTCACGGCCAGGCGATAGCTGATGTGGAGTCCGGCGGCGGTGCGCTTCATGGCGGGGTCCGGGAGCATTTGGGGCTGCAATAGTAATGATTTGAATTCTCATAAGCAAAGCATCGCGGATGAATCCGCTCCTACAGGCATGCGCAAAGCAGGCAAACATGGCGCAACAGGTTTGGCACGTTGCAACAGACGTAGGAGCGGATTTATCCGCGATGCGCCGCGCGGGCGGCGCTCGATCGTCGACCCAACAAGAATCTCAACCCTTACACATTGCCGATCCAATCAGCCCCATTTACAATGCGAACAATTCTTACTACCAGTTGCGCTATTCAGGCGCCGGAGTATCCTCGGTGTCCAGCGCCCTCTCTTCCACGGTCGAAGGCCTCTACCATGCCCACCACAACTGGCTGACCGGCTGGCTGCGCCGTCGCCTGGGCTGCCCGCAGAGCGCCGCCGACCTGGCCCAGGACACCTACGTGCGCCTGCTCCAGGCCCGTGAAGCCCCGCAACTCGTAGAGCCCCGTGCCTTCCTCACCACCGTGGCCAAGCGCGTACTGTGCAACCACTTCCGCCGCCAGGAGCTGGAACGCGCCTACCTGGAAGCCCTGGCCCTGGTGCCGGAACACGTGGCACCGAGCGAAGAAGAAAAAGCCATCATCTTCGAAACCCTGATCGAGCTCGATCGCCTGCTCGACGGTTTGCCGCCACTGGTGAAGCGCGTTTTCCTGCTGGCCCAGGTGGATGGTTTGGGGCAAACCGAAATCGCCCGCGAGCTGGGCATTTCGCTGGCCACGGTCAAGCGCTACCTGAATAAAGCCGCCCTGCGCTGCTACTTCGCCCTGTGAATACGTCGTTCTCCCCGCAGGTGGCCGAGCAGGCCGTGCACTGGCTGATCGAGTCCCAAGGCGACGATTTCGACCAGGCGCAACAGCAGGCACTGCAACACTGGCTGCAAGCCGACCACGAACACCAACGCGCCTGGGCGCACATCCAGCAGGTCAACCAGCGCCTGCGCGGGGCCGGCTCGCCGGTGGTGCATGCCACCTTGCAGGCGCCACCTTCACCGGCGCGTCGGCGTGCACTGAAGGCGCTGTTGCTGGTGGGCGTGGCCAGCGCCACCGGCCTGGGCCTGAAATCGCACAACCCGCTGCCGGGATTGATGGCCGATTACCGCAGCTCGGTGGGCCAACGCCGGCGCATGCACCTGGACGATGGCAGCCTGCTGCAACTCAACACCCGCAGCGCCGCCGATGTGCGCTTCGACAGCCAGCAGCGCCTGGTGCGATTGCTGGAAGGGGAGTTGGCGCTGGACGTGGTGAGCGACCCGCGCCCCTTGATGCTGCGCACCGGCCAAGGCGCCCTGCAACTGGATAACGGCCATTTCAACGTACGCGAGTCCGATGGCTTCAGCCTTGTGTCGGTATTCAGTGGCCAAGCGACTTTCGCCGGCCAGTCGCTGCTGGCCGGGCAACGGGCGCGCTTTACCGCGCAGGGTTGGCAGGCCATTGCGCCCGTTGATCGCAACAGCGGCGCCTGGGTCGACGGCATGCTGGTGGCTACGCAAATGCGCCTGACCGATTTCCTTGCAGAGCTAGCTCGCTACCGTCAAGGGCAACTGGGCTGTAGTGAGCGGGTTGCCGACTTGCGGGTTTCCGGCTCGTATCCCTTGGATGACAGCGACCGGATTCTGCAGATGCTTGAAGTCGCATTGCCGGTACGCGTACGACGTTTCACGCGGTATTGGGTAACGGTCGAACCCCGCATCAGCTGAAGCCAACATTTTTTTGGCTGCACCTGAGCCATTTCCAGAACCTCGCGTGACAGAGAAGGCAGAACCCCCTTCTCACAGGATCAGCCCCATGCGTTTGCGCCCTACCCCGCTCGTTCAGGCCCTGCTGCTGGCCACCAGCCTCGGCCTTGCCACCCCCGCCCTGCACGCTGCAGAAGCCCGCACTTACCACATCGGCGCAGGCTCGCTGGAAGAGGCCCTGAACCAGTTCGGCCGCGAGAGCGGCGCGCTGATCTCGTTTGGCTCGCAACTCACCCAAGGCCTCAACACCCTGGGCCTGGACGGCCAGTACGACGTGGCCCAGGGCCTCGACGCCCTGCTGCGCGGCAGCGGCTTGCAAGCGCGACAGGAGGGTGACAATGCCTTCAGCCTGCAACCTGTGGCGGCCACTGCGGCTGGCGCGCCGATCGAGCTGGGCGCCTCGACCGTGGTCGGCGACTGGCTGGCCGAAGCCCGCCAGGACAACGTGTTCGAGCACCCCGGCGCACGCGACGTAGTCCGCCGTGAAGAATTCGAGCGCGCCGGTGCCAGCACCGCCCGCGAAGTGCTCAACCGCATCCCCGGCGTCAACGCCCCGGACAACAACGGCACCGGCAGCCACGACCTGGCGCTGAACTTCGGCATCCGCGGCCTCAACCCACGCCTGGCCTCGCGCTCGACCGTGCTGATGGACGGCATCCCCGTGCCGTTTGCCCCCTATGGCCAACCGCAGCTGTCGCTGGCCCCCATCAGCATGGGCAACATGGACGCGGTGGACGTGGTACGCGGCGGTGGCGCGGTGCGCTACGGCCCGCAAAACGTTGGTGGCATCGTCAACTTCGTCACCCGCGCCATCCCTGAGGAGGCGACCTTCAAGGCCGCCATGCAAAACCAGATCAGCCCGTCCTCCAGCCAGGACGGCCTCAAGAACAGCGCCAACCTGCTGATCGGTGGCACCAACGATAACGGCCTGGGTGGCGCCCTGCTGTACTCCGGCGTGCGCGGCAGCGATTGGCGCGAACACAGCGACACCCAGATCGACGACTTGATCCTCAAAGGCAAGCTGCAGCTGGACGAAGCCAACAGCCTGCACGCCATGGCCCAGTACTACGAGGGTGAAGCCCAGATGCCCGGCGGCCTGAGCACCGCCGACTTCGATGCCGACCCGTACCAGTCCACGCGCCTGAAAGACAAGTTCTGGGGCCGCCGCACACTGTTCAACTTCGGCTACGACTACAAGCAGGACGACCGCCAGTTCAGCGTCAACAGCTTCTTCACCAAGACCCTGCGCAGCGGCTACCTGGACCAAGGCAGCTTTGTTTCGCTGTCGCCACGCGAGTACTGGGTACGCGGTATCGAAACCCGCTTTTCGCAGGGCGTGGCCCTGGGTGACAGCTGGCACGAGCTGGGCATCGGCTACCGCTACATCAACGAAGCCGGCCACGAACTGCGTTACCGCGAACCGGTGAACGGCGACTTGCCCACTACCGCCAGCCGCAATGACCGTGACACCCGTGGCAGCACCGAGGCGCATGCCATTTACCTGGACGACCGCATCGACATCGGCCGCTGGACCATCACCCCGGGCATTCGCTACGAGATGATCGACTCCGAGCAAAGCAACAAGCTCAGCGGCCAGCGTTACCAGGGCGATTACAACACTGCCCTGCCGGCGCTGAACGTGATGTACCACCTGACCGACACCTGGAACCTCTACGCCAACACCGAAGGCTCGTTCGGCAGCGTGCAGTACAGCCAGATGCCCAACCGCGTAACCAGCGGTGAAGTCAAACCGGAGAAGGCGCGCACCTGGGAAGTCGGCACCCGCTACGACAACGGCGACCTGCAGGCCGAGCTGGGCGTGTTCCTGATCAACTTCGACAACCAGTACGAAAGCAACCAGACCAACGACTCGGTGATCGCCCGCGGCGAAACCCGCCACCAGGGTATCGAGACCAGCGTGCGCTATGCGCTGGACGGCCTGACCCCGGCACTGGCCGGCTTCGATGTGCACGCCAGCTACGCCTTTGTTGACGCAACCATTCGTGAAGACGGCCCCAACAAGGGCAACCAGGTGCCGTTCTCGTCGCGCCACAAAGGCACGCTGGGGGTGGGTTACACCGAAGGGCCATGGAAACTCGACCTGGATTCGAGCTTCCAGAGCAGCCAGTACGCAGACAACGCCAACACCAGCGCCGAGAGTGCCGATGGCAGCACCGGTCGCATTCCGGGGTACATGCTGGTGAGCACCCGTGCCGGGTACGACTTTGGCCCGCAGCTGTCGAACCTGAACGTGGCGGTGGGGGTGAAGAACGTGTTCAACCGTGAGTACTACACACGTTCTTACGATGACAACAACAAGGGTAAGTATGTGGGTGAGCCGCGGACCTTGTATGTGCAGACTTCCGTGGAGTTCTGATCGCATATAGGGCGCCGCTTTGCGCCGCATCGCGGATGAATCCGCTCCTACAAGGGCCTGTAGGAGCGGATTCATCCGCGATGCGGCGCGCAGCGGCGCCTTTATCCGTACACATTTTTTTTCAATCAGGGGGTTGAAATCGTCGCGCCGTTGCCTGACCTTAGAGTCAAGAGGCGAAGCATTACCCAGGGCCTCAACGGCCTGAGGCACGCCTCCATGCGAGCAAGCTGAATAAGGATTGAATCATGCAAATCCAGGTCAACAGCAGCAACCATATCGAAGGCAACATCCGTCTCAACGAGTGGGTCCGCAGTACGCTGGAAGCCACGCTCGAACGTTACGAGGAAGACCTCACCCGCATCGAGGTGCACCTGCGCGACGAAAATGGCGCCAAGCCCGGCCCGCATGACAAACGCTGCCAGATGGAGGCTCGCCCCAAAGGCCATCAACCGATTTCCGTGACCCACACCGCCACCTCGCTCGACCAGGCCGTCGACGGTGCCGCCAGCAAACTGAACAACGCGCTGGAGCACTTCTACGGGAAGCTACGCAGCAAGCGTGGGGCGCTGGAGTTGAGTGACCCGGAAGCCTGACCCAACAACGAAAACGCCCGGCCAAGTGCCGGGCGTTTTCATTCAAAGCCATTAACCCTCAATTGACGGCCCTCAACCTGGGCACGGGGAACAGGTTTTCCAGTGTTTCCAGCAAGCGCGCCTGGTACAGCGGCTTGCGGAAGAAGTCCACCACCTGCAACTGCAGCAGTTCGCTCACATCATCCAGAGTGGTCTGCCCGGAGATGACAATTACCGGCAAATGCAGGCGGGCCGTGTGGTCGCGCATGCGTTTGATCAGGCCGATACCGCTTTCGTCCGGCATGCGCAGGTCGGTGATCACCAGGGCAATGTCCGGGTGACGGGTAAGCTGTTGCAGGGCGAACTGCACCGACGTTGCAGTCAGGCAGGCAAAGCCTTCGTTCTCGAGGAGCTCGGCCAGTTCAAGCAGAACGTCCTGCTCGTCATCCACCAAGAGGATCTGTTGGCGCGCGGGAGCGTTCTGCATGGCGCTGGCTCCTGTTTACGGTCAGAGGGCGTTTTTGATCGTGGTGAACGTGGCGTTGACGGCCGTGGAAATGTCGCCGACAAAGGCAGCCAGCACCACCGCTACCATCGTCGCGATGACCGCGTACTCGATACCGGACGCACCGTCTTTGCGATGCAGGAAGTTCATGCAGTGCAGAATGAACAGTTTCATGGCTCAACTCCTTGCGGCGAACATGCCGGCGACGGCGGTATCAAAGTGACACCTATTTGCCATCAGCATCGCCAAGCTGTAGCGGACTGCAAATGTATTAAAGGATTAGTCGCAGGGCATTAATACAAAAGAATTAACCGCACGAAAATTGCTAACCCTCTGTATTGCCTCGACTTAATCACAACCCTGAAAAAAACCGCTCTGGCTCATGGCAAACGGCGATGGCTGCGCTACCGTCCTATAGCGAAATAGTAACTTTTTGCCATCAGTCGACGCGTGCAGGGAGGCCGAGATGAGCAGTCGCTTGACCCTATTCCTGGCTGCGTTCTTCCTGCTGGCAGCGCTATTGGCCGGTTATTGGGGCGTCGTGCTCAGCCGCCCCGCCCCTGCACCCGCCCCCATTACTCCCACTGCCGAACAGCCGGTTGCTACGGCAGCACCGCCCCCCGTGCCACCGGAGCCTCCCCGCACGGCTGTGGTCGTGCTGCGCAAGGCATTGCCAGCGAATACCCCCGTCAGTGAAGACGATGTGCTGGTCGAGCGCTTGCAGGTTGCGCCGGCCGGGGCCTTCCAGCAAACCGCACAGGTGATCGGGCGCATCAGTACACGGCCACTCGCGGCGGGCACCTGGCTGGATGAGTCCAGCTTTCAGGCTGGCGGGCCATTGGCGCGGATGATCCGCGCCCACGAACGGGCCGTGGCGGTTGGCGTGGACGAAGTGGTCGGCGCCGCCGGCCAACTGCGCCCGGGCGACTACGTGGACGTATTGCTGTTCCTGCGTGAAGAACCCAACAACCCGCAATCCTCTGCCCAGGTCGTGTTGCCCGCCCTGCGCGTGCTCAGCGTTGGCGAACAGACGGGCCTGGCCAACGATGGCCGCCCGGCGCAAACCGCCGAAGAGCAAAAGGCCCGCCGTGAGCAAGCCAGCCTGAACAACGGTGGCGGCACCCGCACCGTGGCGCTGGCGGTACCCGAAGCCCTGGCCAGCCACCTGATGCTGGCCGCCCAGGCGGGCACCTTGCGCCTGGCCGTGCGCAGCGCCGACGAGCAGCGCCTGGCGCGCTACTGGGCCGAGCCCGATGCCAAACCGCAGGTGGAAACCGCCAACCGCGAACTCTACCGCTTCAGCCAGCTCTCCCAGTCGCCGGTGGCCAACGTTGCCAGCCTGGCGACCAGCAAAGCCGTACCCGCCATGCACATCATCCGTGGCGCCCAGGCTGACGATAAAAACAACACCCCGTGACCCGGTAAGGATGCAGTGATGCGCCGTTCCTTTCTCAGACAAGCATGTTGTACCGGGCTGCTGGCCGCGCTGATGCCCCAGGCCCAGGCGGCGGTCAAAGGCTGCGAAGCCTTCAATCAACTGCCTTCGGTGATCGAGATTGATCAGGGCCTGCAGCAGGAACTGCGCCTGCCGCTGAGCATCAACCGTGTGGCCGTGGGCGAGCCAAAGGTGGCCGATGTGCAGGCCAGCGGTGATCGCGGCGTGGTGATTACCGCCGTGGGCCAGGGCAATACCACCCTGATGCTGTGGACGGCGTGTGCCCCCTCGCCTCACCGGGCCATGGTGTTCGTCAAAGGCCGGGCCAGTGCCGACATGGCAGAGGACAGCTTCTTGCCATCTCAGGATGCGCAAATGCCCAGCCAGGTGCAGGCGGATATCCGTTTTGTGGAAGTACGCCGTACAAAGTACAAGGAAGCTGGCGCCCGGCTGTTCTTCAAAGGCTCGAACAACAGCTTGATCGGCTCGCCTGGCACGGTGCCCAGTACCTCCGTCACACCCGGTTCGGTACCGATCACAACGCCCTCGATCCCACTCGACGACACCGTCTTCAACATCGTCTGGGGCGGTGGCAGCAGCCGCTTCCTGGCCATGATCAACGCCTTGGAAAACAGCGGCTTCGCCTACACCCTCGCGCGCCCGAGCCTTACCGTGCTCAGCGGCCAGACGGCCAGCTTCCTGGCGGGCGGCGAAATCCCCATCCCGGTGCCGAGCGCGGGCAGTGACAACGTGTCGATCGAGTACAAGGAGTTTGGCGTGCGCCTTGCGCTAACCCCGACCATCGTCAGCCCGGGCCGGATCACCCTCAAGGTTGCGCCAGAGGTGAGCGAACTCGACTACAGCAACGTGGTGACCATCGCCGGCACCCAGGTGCCGGGGCTTACGGTAAGGCGCACCGACACCAGCATTGCCCTGGCCGATGGCGAGAGTTTCATCATCAGCGGCCTGGTCAGCAACACCACCCGCTCTGCCGTGGACCGGCTGCCCGGCCTGGGCAGCCTGCCGGTGTTGGGCGCGTTCTTCCGCAGCTCGGCCATGCAACGCGAAGACACCGAACTGTTGATGATCGTCACCCCCCACCTGGTTCAGCCGCTGGCCGCCAACGCACGCTTGCCACAATTGCCCGGTGAAAACCTGCGCAACTACGACCCCAGTTGGGGCCGCCTGTTCTTCCTGGAGAACGGCAACTTCGATGGTAACGGGGGGTTATCGCAATGAACGAAAGCCTGAACCCCACATTCCTCGCCATCACTCGCAATGAAGAGGATCTTCATTGGCTGCAAGGCGCGCTGGCGCCGCAGGGCCAAGTGATAGGCGCTACTGCTGGAAGCCTTGATGAGCTGCTGGCACTGGTCAACGCCACCTTCAGCAACTTGATGTTCATCGGCCTGGACCGCGAACAACTGATCAGCCAGTGCGCCCTGATCGAAGGCGTGCTGGAGGCCAAACCCATGCTGGCCATCGTTGCCCTGGGTGACGGCATGGACAACCAGTTGGTGCTGCACGCCATGCGCGCCGGCGCCCGCGATTTTGTCGCCTATGGCTCACGCGCCAGTGAAGTGGCAGGCCTGGTGCGCCGCCTGGGCAAACGCATGCCAGCGGTGGCCAGCAACCCCAGCCTCGGCGGCCTCACGGTGCTGTTCGGCGTACAGAGCGGTGCCGACGGCGCGTTGCTCACCACCCACCTCGCCCGGGTGGTGCAGGAAAGCGGCCAGCAAACCCTGTTGCTGGACCTTGGCCTGCCGCGTGGTGACAGCCTGGCCCTGCTTGGCCTGGAAGCATCGTTCTTCTTCGGCGATGCCCTGCGCCACCTGCGCCGCCTGGACACCACGCTGATCGACAGCGCCTTCACCCGCGACAAAAAAGGCCTGCGCCTGCTGACCTACGCCGAAACCGACGACCCGCTGCAGCAAACCAGCGCCGCCGAGCTGTACATGCTGCTCAGCGCCCTGCGCCAGCACTTCCAGCACATCGTCGTCAACCTGACCGGGCACGCCGACAGCGAAGCCCTGCGCACGCTGGTGAGCCACTGCGACAAGCTGATCGTCTACACCGACCAGAACATCCTCGATTGCCGGCGCAACCTCGAAGTGCTCGACCTGTGGCGCGACCACGGCATCAAACTGGAACATGCCAGCCTGCTGGTGGACCGCTACCTGGGCAACGTTGCCCCCGACGCCGACACCCTGGCCAAACGCTACGGTTTACCCTTGCTCAAGGCCATCCCCTACAGCCCCGAAGTGCGCCTGAACGTGAAAAACCAGGGCCTGAGCCTGTTCGAACTCGCCCCCCGGGAAAGCCTCACCCAAGCCCTGCGGGCCTTGGGCGAGCGCCTGGCGCGGCGTTCTGAAAACCTCACACCGCCGGCCTTCACCTGGCTGCGCCGGCTTTGGGGCAGCAAATGAACAGCGACCAACCCTTTGGCGGCCAGCAGCACGCCTCTGGCGACCCGTACGCACTCAAGCGTGCGCTGCACCGTTTTGCCATCGACGCCATCGAGGACAGCGGCCGCAACCTGCTTGAGGGCGCCCGCCCGGCGCTGACCCAGTTCGTGCTGGAGCAGGTGGGCGATTACGTCGCCCGCCTGCGCCTGGCGTTGTCACGCTATGAAATGGAGCGTTTGGCCGAAGAGCTGGTGGACGAGCTGACCGGCTTCGGCCCGCTGGAAGTGCTGCTGCGTGACGCCACCGTCACTGAAATCCTGGTCAACGGCCCCCACCGTGTGTTCGTGGAGCGGGCCGGCCTGTTGCAGCAAACCGACCTGCGCTTTATCGACGCCCACCACGTGGAGCGGGTGATGCAGCGCATCCTTGCACCACTGGGTCGGCGCCTGGACGAATCCTCGCCCATGGTCGATGCGCGCATGCCTGACGGCAGCCGGGTAAATGCGATCATCCCGCCGGTGGCGCTGGACGGCCCGTGCCTGTCGATCCGCAAGTTCCGCCAGGACATGCTCAAGAGTGCCGACCTGCTGGCCACCCGCGCCATCGACCAGCCAATTTTCGACTTCTTCGAGCGCGCCGTGGGCAAACGCTGCAACATCCTGGTCAGCGGCGGCACCGGCACCGGCAAGACCACCCTGCTGAACATCCTCAGCCAGATGATTGCCCCCCGCGAACGCCTGGTGACCATCGAAGACGTTGCCGAACTGCAACTGCACCACCCCCACGTGGTGCGCCTGGAAACCCGCCCTCCGAACGCCGAGGGCCATGGCGAAATCAAGGCCAGCGAGCTGATCCGCAACGCCCTGCGCATGCGCCCCGACCGCATCATCCTGGGCGAAATCCGCGGCAGCGAAGTGCTGGATGTGCTCACCGCGATGAACACCGGCCACGACGGGTCGATGAGCACGGTGCACGCCAACACTGCCCAGGATGCACTGCTGCGCCTGGAAACTTTGGTCGGCCTCAGTGGCCGGCAGATTGCCGAGAAGACCTTGCGCCAGATGGTGTGTGCGGCGCTGGATGTGGTGATCCAGCTGACCCGCCTGCCCGACGGCCGGCGCTGCGTGAGCGAAGTGCTGGAAGTGGTCGGGGTGCGCGATGAAGTGTACGTAACCAACACCCTGTTCCGCCTCGATCGCCGGGGTGGCGACAGTTTCCTGCGCGAAGCGCCCAACCCGGCGGGCAGCAAACTGCGCATAGAGGGCGTGCTGTGACCGGCCCTCTGTTGTTGGCCTTGGCGCCTTTGTTGCTGGGTGTCGCCCTGCTGCTGTTGCGCCGCGGCCTGTACAAGCGCCATGAAGAACGCATTCTGCAACGCCTGGGGCGGGCCTTCAGCATCGTGCGCAATGGCACGGCCAGGCGTGATTGGCTCGACCCGTTGCTGGAGCGTGCCGGGCTGGGCAACGTCAACGTCCAGCCACAGCGCTGGCTACTGGCATGGCTCGCCCCGGTAATGCTGGCCTTGATCCTTGCTGGTTGGGTGGCCGCGCTGATGCTGCTGATCGGCCTGCCAACCCTCGTTTACTTGTTCCTGAGCTGGCAAAGCCGCCGGCATGTGCGGCAAATCGTCGACCAACTGCCCGGTTTGCTGGACTACAGCGTACGCAGCCTGAAGGCCGGGCGAACCCTCAATGACGCCGTGCTGGGCGGTATCGACAGCAGCCGTGAACCACTGCGCTCGGCCATGTCACGCGTGCGGCGCAACGTGCAGCTGGGTGTGGCACTGGACGACGCTGTAAGCGAACTGGCCGAGCTGCACAAACAGGCCGAGCTGCGGTTGTTCGCCCTCGGCCTGCGGATCAACCAGCGCTACGGCGGCAACGCCAGCGAGCTGATGGAAAACCTGATCAAGCTGATCCGCGAGCGCGAACAGGGCGCGCGCCAACTGAAGGCAATGACCGGTGAAACGCGCATTACCGCGATCATTCTTGGCTCGTTGCCACTGGCGATGGTCGGCTACTTCATGATGGCCAACCCCCATTACCTGCTGGCCATGTGGCGCGACAGCAGCGGCCAGATGATGCTGTTGCTGGCCTTTGCCCTGCAGGTGCTCGGCTGCCTGGTGCTATGGCGCATGATGAGGAGCTTGTGACCATGGCCCTGCTGATTTGCGCCCTGTGCCTATTCATCGCTGCCAGCCTGTTCGGCATGCAGGCTATCCGCCAGTGGCGTGCCCGCGTGCTGGTGGCCCGGCGGCTGCAAGGGCGGCTAGCCCGCGAGGAACGCCTGGGCGACTGGTTGCACTGGCTGGGCAGCAGCCCATGGGGGCAGCGGCTGCAAAAGCTCGATGGCGAAAGCCAGGCCCTGCTCGAACGTATCGGCTGGCGCCGCAGCCGCCAGCGCGCACTGTTTGCAGCAGTTCAATTGGGCTTGCCGCTGCTGGCCGTGGCGGTGACGCTGCTGTTGCAACAAGGCTTCAAGGGCAGCGCTGCGGCCAACTGGGTGATCTGGCCGCTGTGCGCGCTGGGTGCCGGCTACCTGCTGCCCAAGCGCCTGTTGGCGGTGGCTGCGGCCCGTCGTCAGCAGCGTATCGCCGAAGAAGTGAGCCTGATGATCCCCATGCTGCGCATCCTCTTCGAAACCGGGCTTGCCGTTGAACAGGCGCTGCGCGTGTTGAGCCAGGAGGGCAGAACGCTGATCCCGCACATCAGCGAAGAGCTGCGCCAGGTACTGCAGCGGGTGGATTCGGGCCTGGCGCTTGGCCCGGAACTTGAGAAAGTCGCCCAGCTGCTGGCCGTGGACGAGTTCACCGATACCTGCGTGATCCTGCGCCAGTTGCTGGCTCAGGGCAGCGGCGCGATGAAGTCATTGCTGGCGCTGAAAACCCTGCTCGACGACCGGCGCCTGACCCGCCTGCAAGAACGGGTGTCGATGATGTCGGCCAAGATGTCGGCAGTAATGATGGTGTTTTTGTTCCCGGCGTTGCTGATTGTCCTCGCCGGGCCGGGTTTTTCGGCGTTGGCGCGGGCGTTGGCCCCATGAGGAGTAAGGCATGAGAACCATCCTGTTGTGCGCAAGCCTGGTGTTGTTGACCGGTTGCGCCGGGCAGCAGCCCGAGGGGCTGCGCCAGTTGTTCGCGCCTTCAAGCTGCAGCAAGCCGGACGCCGACCAGCAACTGGCCCTGAACCTGGCGGACGAAATGCTCAACGACGGGCGCCCGCACGCCAGCCTCGCCCATTTGCAGCAACTGCCAAACACCTTTGACCAGGTGCGCCTGCGCAAGGCCAAAGTGTCGCGCCTACTTGGCCTGAGTGAGGCCGAACCCTTGTACCGCAGCTTGCTCGGCGGTTGCCTGGCCGCCGAAGGCGAACACGGCCTGGGCCAATTGGCCTCGGCCCGGGGCGACGACGTGCAGGCCCTGCAGAACCTGCAGCGGGCGGTGCGCCTGGCGCCCACCGACGAGCGCGTGCGCAATGACCTGGGCGTGGTGTTAATGAACCTCGGCCGCTATGAGCAAGCACGCTTCGAGCTGCTGACAGCCATCGAGCTGAAAGACGACAGCCCGCTGCCTGCGGTCAACCTGGTGACCCTGGCGCTGGTACAGGACAACTGGCAGCAGGCCACCGACCTGGTCGGCCGGCTGCAGCTCAAACCCGGCCAGTTTGCCGAAGCCCAGGCACGGGCCAGCCAGATCAAGGCGGGCGGCAGAGGCCCGATAGCCTCCGCCAGAGCCCCGGACATGATGGTCAACTGATTATCGCGGAGGTGATCATGATCAAGCACATGATGGTGCTGGCCTGCTGCGTGGCCAGCATGGCTGCGCTGGCCGAAGAGTATTCGCGCCAACCACCCAGGGACGAAACGGCCACCGAAGCCCTGCTGCGCGTGCAGTCCAGCGGCGAGCAGGCGTCCAAACGGTTGCAGGTGCAGACGGCGCGCGAACGCGACCAGTCCATGCAGCGCTGGCTGGACACCTACAAGTACGAAATCCCGGATTTCTACCGCTGGACCAAAATGACGGAACGCAACAATTAAGCAGCCTGCGGGCTCAACCAGCCCCAGGCGAGCGAGAGGGCAAAGCCCGCCAGCAAGAACGGCGCGAATGGCCTTTTCTCGCCCGGCTGGCGTGTTTTGCGTCGCACCAGCAGCCACAAGACCAGCACAACGCCGGCGCCGATGAAAGTGCCGAGCACGTGGTCCAGGCTGCTGGCCAGGGCCAGGGCCCCGAGCAATTTGACATCGCCTGCCCCGAACTGGCCCAGCATGTAGCCGGGCAATGTCAGCAACAGGACGATAACGAAACCCAGCGCAGCTTCGCTGCCCTGAGCACCGAGCCAACTATGACCGGTCGTCAGCAGCCAAACCAATGCACAGGCTGCCGCGCCCAGCGTCAACACATTGGAAATCTGCCGCTCCCGGGCATCTTGCCCGGCGCACAGAGCAAGCCAGACCAGCACTGCGAGGCTATGCATAGGCAAATGGCCATCCCTGTTCGTCGAACGGTTCTATGCTGTTACTCAGGATTCATGGTCAGGGTAGACGCAATCATGAAAGCAGGCCCGGCAAAACGGCAAAAAGGCGCAGCGGCCATCGAGTTCGCGGCAGTGTTCATGATCTTCTTCGCCGTGTTCTACGGCCTGGTCAGCTACACCCTGCCCATGCTGATGCTGCAATCATTCAACCAGGCCAGCGCCGAAGCGGTGCGCCGCTGCGTCGCGCTGGACCCGGACAGCGCCAGCTACACCACCGATGTACAAAACCTGGCCCGCCAGGTGATCAGCCAGCAATTGCAGTGGATGCCTTCCGCCTTCAACTTTCAGGCTGCCAGCGACGCGCAGGTGACCCTGGGCGCCGACAAACTGCTGACCGTGGCCATCAACTACCCCAAAACCAAGTTGACCAACGTGTTGCCCATGCTGGTGCTGCCCCTGATTGGTGAGGTGCCGCGCCTGCCGGATCGGCTGCGCGCCGAAGCGAGCCTGCAGCTATGAGCGGCATGTTCGATCGCTGGCTGGGCGGCCAGGCCATCGCACAGGCAGACCCGGCCCCACAAGCGGTGGGCTTGCAACTCTGGCTGGATGAGCAGGGGCACGTGCAGCGTTTGTCCGGGCCATTGCGCACGGTGCTTGCGGCGCCTTCAAACAGCGCCCCTCGGGTGCATGACTACCTGCAACGGCACAGCTGGCTGGTGCTTGAAGGCGACCCCGTCGACTGGCAAGGGCAACCGCTTGATCTGGATTTCGCCACCGTGCACGGCCCTGCTCTGCACACGCGGGGCTGGCTGCAGCGCCAGGCCGATGGTTGGTTGCTGCAGTTGTTCGACATCGGCGACTTACTGGGTGAACGCGAACGCCAGGGCCATCACCTGACCGAACAACACCTGGCAGCGGACGTTGGCCGTGCCCTGCGCGACTGCGACGAAGACCGCCTGATGCAGACGGCCGCCGCACAGTTGCAGCACCTGGCCGAGTACTGGCATGCAGGGTCTGTGCGCCTGATGCTGCCAGGCGGTACCGGCTGGCACACCTATGCCAGCAGCGAGCACGACTGGCCTTGGGCGGACGACGACCGTTTGAGCCCCTGGCTGCAATCCTTGCCGCCGCGCGCCCGGGAGGTGGCGGGCGACAACCCGTTGTTGCAGTCGTCCTGCGCTGGCTTGCCCTTGTTGGCCCTGCCCTACCTGCACGGCCACGCGGTACAGGCCTGGTTGCTGTGTGCCGGAGCGCAAAAGCGGCCGGCAAGCGAAACCGTCGCAGCGTTGCTGCAAGCGCTGATCGAGCCTTTGCTCAGCCGCTTGCGCCAGCACCAGCTGCAACAACGTTCACGGCACCTGGATGAGCTGCAACAGCAGTTGGGAGCGGGCTGGTGGGCATGGCCCCTGCAAGGGCCGTTGCAGTTCGACCCGGCCCTGGCCTTGCGCCTGGGCGTGCCGGCCGAAGCCAGTGCCGAGCAATGGCTGGCCCGCGTACACCCGGCTGACCGTGAAGCCGCACACATGGCGCTGGAGCAACTGCGCGAAGGTGTTGCGCTGAGCCTGAACCTGCGCCTGCTGCCGGCAAACAGCCTGGCAAGCCCACGCTGGCTACAATGGGTCGGCCAGTTGCAAGGCCGCCATGTTCAGGGCTATCTGCTCGATATCAGCGCACTTAAGGCTCAAGAGCTGCAGGCCGGGGCCGCGCGTGCCCGGCTGGAAAACCTGATCGCCAGCTCGCCCGCGGTAATCTATGTGCAGCGCTATACCGAGGGTGCGTTGCACAGTGAATTCTTCAGCGCCAGCCTCACACCACTGCTGGGCTGGGCGCCGGACAGCGAACAGGCACGCCAGCCAGGCCAGGCGGTGCACCCCGACGATCGCTGGCTATGGCTGGAACGCACCCGCACGTTACTGCGCGACGGCCAGGCCCGCAGCCGCTACCGCCTGCGTGATCACCTTGGCGGCTACCACTGGATACTGGACGAAGCCCGCCTGTTGCGTGACGACCTGGGCCAACCGGTAGAAGCGGTGGGCCTGTGGCTGGACGTCACCGAAGCGACTGAAGCGGCCGAACGGGTGCGCCAAAGCGAAGAGCGCTACCGGGTGCTGGTAGAGGATTCGCCGGCCATGATCTGCCGCTACCGCCCCAACCTTGAACTGCTGTTCGGCAACAAGCCGCTTGCCGAGCAACTGGAGTGCCCGCCGCCGCAGCTGGCCGGCATGAACCTCGGCCAGTGGCTGTCCGACAGCCAACGCACGGCCTTCCTGCAGCGCCTGGCGATGCTGACCCCCGAGCAGCCCTTGGCCAGCGCCGAAATCTGCCTGCAACTGCCTGGGCGCAAAACAGCCTGGTGGGTGTGGGCCGAGCGTGGCTTGTTCGATGAACACGGCCAGTTACAGGAAGTGCAGGCAGTGGGCCGCGACAACACCGAGGTCCGCCAGAGCCAGCGGCAACTGCTGCAAGGCGCCAAGATGGCGACGTTGGGCGAGCTGACCACAGGGTTGCTGCACGAGATCAACCAGCCACTTAACGTGATGCGCCTGGCCACGGGCAATGCGCTCAAACGCCTGGAAAGCGGTGCGGTGGATACCGACTACCTGACGGACAAAATGCAGCGCATCGGCGCCCAGGTAGCCCGCGCCACGCGCATGGTCGACCACATGCGCGCCTACGGGCGGCGCTCCGATGCCGAGGGCCGGCCATTTACGGGCTGGGCGGCGGTTGAAGGCGCCGTGGCAATGCTGGCCGAGGGTTTGCGCGGCAAAGGGGTGAGCGTGCAGATGGAGCCACCCGCGGCGCAGCCTGAAGTACTTGGCCACCCCGACCAGCTTGAGCAGGTGCTGATCAACCTGATCGTCAATGCCCGCGATGCCTTGCTGGAGCGGCAAGTTGCCAGCCCGCGCATTCACGTCAGCCAGCGCATTGGCCAGGGCCAGTTGTGCCTGCTGGTCGAAGACAATGCCGGCGGCATCGACCCCAGGCTGGTGGCGCGTATTTTCGAACCGTTCTTCACCACCAAGCCCGCCGGGGCAGGCACTGGCCTGGGGTTGTCGGTGAGCCATGCCATCGTCGAAACGATGGGCGGCCGGCTGGAAGTGCTGAACAGCCGTGAGGGGGCCTGCTTCCGTGTGTGGCTGCCGCTTTACAGCGCCAGCTGAGCGCGGCCGCCGGAGCAGCTGAGGTTGGCGCCGACTTCGGCGTTGACCAGGTCGATGCCCAGCACTTTGAGCAGCACGTTCACCAATGGGTCGAGCAGTGGGCTAAGCAGGTTTTTGATCAAGGGGTCGACGATGCCTTTGACGCCGCTGAGCACATTGCCAGCGATGACGAGCAAATCGCCGAGGCCGCTGTTGACGGTGGGTTTGTAGGCTTGCAGTTGAACGCCCAACAAGGTGTCGCTGAGGCTGTTGACCACGTTGTTATTGGCGGTTTGCATGTTCAGGTAGGCCGGAGTAAGGCCAATGTTCGGTGGCGTGCTGTTGGGCGCCTGGAACACCAGCGGGCGTTCGACGGCGCCACTGCCCAAGACCTTGCTGTCTACACGCAAACCCAGGCCACCGCCCGCAAACGGCACACGCGCGTCGCAGACGGCAGGCAGTATCAATAGCCGGGTACAGCGCTTGGTACCGATATCCACCAACGCCAGTGCCTTGACCACCGTGGTGCCGCTGGTGAAGAACGCATTGGTGGATTCAAAACGCCCGACCGCGATCTTGGCGGCCGAACTTTGGGTCTGAGTGGTGAGACGTTTTGGGGAGCAACTGAACGTATCGGGCGATAGCGGGTTGAGCCTTGTAGTGGCCTCGGCAACCTCCAGCCCGATATCCAGCGAGAGTTTGTCCGGGACAAGGACGATATCGGTGACCGTACACGGCACCCCGATCAGGCAGAGAACCGATTGCAAGGTGCTGGCAAGGTTGAGGCTGAGCAGGTTGTTCAGCACGTTGGTGATTGGCCCCACCAGGTCCAGCACCGCATTGAGCAACCCGGCAACCGTATCGAGCAACGGCAGTTCGAGCGAAATCATCGCCCGCACCTGCGCCGTATGCACCCGCAACTCATCCGTACGCGGGTCCCCCACCGCCGAAATCTGCTGCGGCTCGATCACCTTCAACCGCACCCGCCCGTTAACCAGCCCCAGCACACTGATGGGCAAATCCGCCGTGGCCGCACTTTCGCTCACCGCCAGCTGAATCACCCCCTGCACCAGCTGCAGCAACTGGATGCTGGCATCCAGCCCAGCCTGGGCAGTGCCATTCTGGATGTCGAGCAAATCACCCAACTGCAGCAACGTGCTGTTGCTGGCACCCAGCGCCACCTTGCCCAAATTGGTCACCACATCGGCCGCCGCACCGCTCTGCTGCAATACCTTGACCGCCGCTTGCAGCAATTGGGTGGCAGTGGCGTCAGCGGTGAGCAATTGCTGGTAATCGCCGGCCTTGAGGTTGAGGTCGACGGCCAGCTGGTCAAGGTACTTGAGCAGGTTGAGCTGGGTAGTGGCAATGCCCTGCCAGCCGGCCACATCCAGCTGAACGGCACCGCCCAGGGCGCCGAGCAGGGCATTGAGTAACACCGACTGGCGCGAATCAACCGTCGCCAGCGTGGTGCGAATAGTCAGCATCGCCTGGGGCGGTGTTGGTGTGGACGCCACCGCATGGGCCTGCAAGGTGGTGGTCAACGGCACGCCATTGCCCTGCGCCAGGCTGTACACCCCCGCCGCAAAACTGGTCTGCACCGCATTGCTCACATCCACCCTGATGGCTTCATTGCGGTCATTGTTGCTGGTGAACGTGCGCAGGCTGTTGGCGCCGGTCTGCAAAAACCCGCAACTTGCCGTGAGCGGGTTGCTGGGCGCGTGGCCGTTGCGGGTTGCGGCGGCGCGGGCAATCGCCGTGGCCTGTGGCCCGCTGCCCGTGCACACGGCAAACTGGCCTGCAGCCTCCAGCGCCGACATGTCGGCAATACGCTGCAGCTTGCGCTGTTCGAGGTAAAGCCGGCCACTGTCGATCACCACCAGCATGAACAACAGCGCCAGGCCCAGGGTAGTCACCGCCATGAGGCCGATTGCGCCACGCTGACGGGCAGCTGATGAGGGAACCACGGGCACTCCTTTGCCGGCCACTGGCCATGCGTCGCGGCTGCGATTACAAGAGTGTAGTTGCGATACTGGCTATGTGCCCATCAGGAACCAAACCGGCGCTTGCCCGGTCAATCCTGCAATCATTGCTTGCAGGCCCCCGACCATGCACAACCCGTTTGAACAGATCAGCGACGCCTTTGCCCCCGATTACCGGGTCAACCTGAGCATCGAAAGCCTCGACGGCAGCATCATGCTGACCCTGTCGGACGATGCCGGCGTGGTCGCCAAACGCCGCATCAGCCAGGCCCAGCGCAACGACCCGATGCGCATGCAGCGGGTGATCGACAGCATCCGCCTGGGCCTGGCCATCGAGCTGGGCCAGAACCCATTGCAGGTCCTGGCCGCCCTCACCCGCGACCCACGCCACGAACCCCAACGGTTCATGGCCAACTGAAGGTCACTTGCCCTCGTCCACTTCCTTGCCGTTGGCGTCCAGCACCTTGGTCGACGGGTAGCGGTACGAGGCGTAGCGCACCACCAGGATCGAGAACGCCAGCAGCAGGATGCCACCGCACAGGTACAGCAAGCCTTCGTCCGGTGCCTTGTGGTGCGACACATCGCCTATCAGCAGGCGGGTCAACGCGGTGATGGCCACGTACAGCAAGAAGCGGATGGGCATGTGGTTGGTCTTGAAGTAGATCCCGACCATCGCCCCCAACTCCAGGTAGATGAACAACAGCAGGATGTCATCGACACTGATCCCGCCCTTGCCCAGCATGTCCAGGAAGGTCATCACCGCCGCATAGGCCGTGATCGCGCCGATGCCGAACAGCGCCAGGTAATGAAACGCCTCGACGCACAGGTTGCCCAGCGAGTCGGCTGAGCCATGCAGCCCCTTGCGCACCTTGTCAGCCCATTTGATGTTCACGATGTCCTACTCCCCGATACGACATGAAGGATGATGCATCACGCCTGTGACGCTTGTGGCATGCAGTTAAAGGGCCAGGCCCCAGACTTGGAAGGCGGCGAATTGCCGCAAGGCACCTGTGCGCTACGCTTTTTTGCGGGAAGGGTTGCGCTCTTGGCGCAATTGCCATTACTGTATGCGCATACAGTTATCGACCAACGCAACCAGCAAAAAGGCATAGAGGTGATGAATGGCCGTCGAAGTGGTGTACCGCAGCAGCCGCGACCCGGAGCGCTTGTTCATGGATAAGGCCGAAGCAGACCGTCACGACAAGATGCTCGAACTGGCCGAACGCCTGGCCGAAGTGCTGCATAAAGCAGTGCCTTCGTTGACCGAGCAGCAGGTTGAGGAAGCGGGTATTTACATGGCCAAGAACCGCGATGTGTTCGCGCGGGCGTTCAAGAGCCAGCCGGATGCACTGGCCGAGTTGCTGGAAGGTGGCACCGCCGAGTAACCGCAGGGCCCGTGCCTACGGGCCGTACAGCAATCGCTCCGCCAACATCTGTGCCACGCGCGCAGGTGAGCGTTTCTCGGCCTGGGCATGGGCAAAAACCTCGGTAAGGCGCTCTGGAATGCGCGCCAGATGCGCCGTAATGGTCCCCAGGTCTTCGCCCCTGTGCTTCAACGCCACATAGATCAAACCGCCGGCATTTATCACGAAATCCGGCGCATACAGAATCCCGCGGGTTTCCAGCTGGTCAGCTACCTGCAACGTGGTCAATTGATTGTTGGCCGCCCCCGCAACTGCCGCGCAGCGTAACTGCATTACGGTTTGCCCGTTGAGCACCGGCCCTACGCCGCAGGGGGCGAAAATGTCGCACGGTGTGCTGATCAAGGCATCGTTAGTGACCGGGTGGGCATTGAACTGCTCCACCGCGAGCCGAACCCTGCCTGGGTCCAGGTCACTTACCAACAGCTCCGCGCCGGCAGAATGCAACTGCTCGGCCAGCGTATAGCCGACGTTGCCCAACCCCTGCACCGCTACCCGCAAGCCTTCCAGATTTGAGCTGCCCAAACGGGCGGAAGAGGTAGCGCGGATGCCCGCAAAAACACCCATTGCCGCGTGTGGCGAAGGGTCGCCCGACGCCGTCGTACTGGTCACATGAGGCGTGGCCTGGGCGATGCAGTCCATGTCGAGGGTCGACGTACCGCTGTCCACCGCAATGATGAAGCGCCCTTGCAGGGTATCGATGAACCGGCCAAAGGCTTCAAACAGGGCGGCGCGGTTTTCCACATGCGGGTTGCGCATGACCACCGCCTTGCCCCCTCCAAAGCTCAAACCCGCCAGTGCCGCCTTGTAGCTCATGCCTTGGGCCAGGCGAATGGCATCGGTCATGGCGCTTTCGTCATCGGCATAGGGCAGGTAGCGACAACCGCCCATCGCCGGGCCGAGCTGTTCGCTGTGAATCGCCACCACAGCCTTGAGGCCGGTGGGCGGGTCGATGAAAAGGTGCAGCGACTGGGTACGGGTGCTTTGCATCAGCGCGAACATCGGCGGGCTCCCCTACGAGGTGCTCCCACCAGTATAGGCACGCGCCTGAACACCGCCGCACGGGCAGACCACTGGACGAATACCGGCGCTGCAGCTATTACTCAAGCGTGTGCGGAGAATCCCGATGAACCCACGTCAAGCTTGCCTGGCCTGCCTGGAGCGCGAGCCGGTCGCCCTGCTGGAAGCCGCATTGTGGATGGCTGTGGAGCATGATCGAAAGGTCGAGCCCGCAATCAGCCTTGCGCTGCTGCATGACCTGCAAAGGGACGTCAGCACCAGCCTGCCGATGCTGCCATTGAACGAACTGGCCCAGCCACTGCTGCGCCAGATGAACGCGCTGGGCTTTCAACAAGACGAATACCACCCGCTGCGCCCTCAGGCGGCATTGATGGACAAGGTGCTGCAACGCCGCCGTGGCCAACCGCTGACACTGGCAATCATCGCGCTGGAACTGGCCCGGCGGTTGTCCATTCCGCTGCAAGGCGTGTGTTTCCCCGGGCATTTTCTGTTGCGGGTGCCGGGTGCTGACCATTTGCTGGACCCGTGCGGCGGCCGGCGGTTGTACCCCAATGATTGCCGTGAGCTGCTCGCTCGCCGGTTTGGGCCGCACGTAGCGCTTACCGCCGACCACCTGCGCACGGCCACGCCCACACAGATGCTCCAGCGGCTGTCTCGCAACCTGCGCCAGTTGCACATCAGCAATGACAACCACCTGGCCGCATTGATCGACGCCGAGCGGGTGATGCAACTGGGGCCAGTGCAGGTCAGCGATTACATGACCCGCGCATCACTTTATCAACACCTCGACTGCCCCCAGGCCGAACGCTTCGACTTGGAGCACGCCCTGCTACTGACCGATGACCCGGCGCAACGCCTGAAGCTGTCTGAGCGAATCGGCAAGCTACCGGCGGCCAACCGTTCGCTTCATTGAGCAGGCGTATCCGGCTGGTTGGCCGGGTGAGCCAGGGCAAACGCCGGTTGCTCAGCCGCCAGCGCTGCCACCCGGCGAATGCGCGGGTAGCCGCTGAGGTCGATGTTGAAGCGCTCTGCGGCATATAGCTGTGGGATCAGGTATACATCCGCCAACCCCGGTTCATTGCCGAAACAAAAACCGTGGTTGCCGATCAGTTGCTCGACCGCCGCCAGGCCCTGTTCGATCCAGTGGCCTATCCATTGATTGACCTGCTGGTCGTCATGGCCAAGCTGGCGCAGCTGGTTGAGCACACTGACATTGTGTAGCGGGTGCACATCACAACCGATGATGGCCGCCACACCACGTACCTTGGCCCGCGCTATCGGCTCGGCCGGCAACAAGGCCGGCTGTGGATAAGCCTCTTCGAGAAACTCGATGATGGCGGGCGATTGCACCAGCAGGTCACCGCCCTCGGTACGCAACGCGGGAACCCGGCCCTGCGGGTTCACCCGTGCATACGCTTCGCCGCGCTGTTCGCCCTTGAGCAGGTTCACCGGCAGCGACTGGTAGGCCAGCCCCTTGAGCGCCAGTGCGATCCGCACCCGGTACGACGATGTGGAACGGTAGTAGGTATACAGCTCCATGGCCCGCCCCTCAGTTGGCTGCGATGATCTTGCCTCGGCATTCGCCGAAGCCGATGCTCGCCACACCCTCGCGTTTGCAACGGGCGCGCAGGATGATTTCGTCACCGTCCTCCAGGAACTTGCGCACTTCGCCGCTGGCCAGTTCGACCGGGTGCTTGCCGCCCACGGTGGTTTCCAGCAGGCTGCCGAACGAATCCGGCGTGGCACCGGACAAGGTGCCCGAGCCGAACAGGTCGCCGGGTTGCAGCTGGCAACCGTTGACGCTGTGATGGGCAATCAGTTGGGCCACGGTCCAGTACATGTTCAGGGTATTGCTCAACGCCAGGCGTTGGGCCGGCAGCCCTTGCTCGCGCATGCGCTCGGTCAGCAGCAGCACTTCCAGCTCAATGTCGAAAGCCCCGCGGGCTTGGTCACGCGGATCCAGCAGGTACGGCAACGGCTGCGGGTCGCCCTCAGGGCGCGCTGGCTGGGCGCAGCGGAACGGCTCCAGCGCTTCAGCGGTAACCACCCACGGCGACAGGCTGGTGATGAAGCTTTTGGACAGGAACGGCCCCAGCGGCTGGTATTCCCAGGCCTGGATGTCCCGCGCCGACCAGTCGTTGAGCAGGCACAGGCCAGCCAGGTGCTCATCCGCTTCGGCAATTGGAATGGCCTGGCCCATTTCGTTGCCTTGACCAACCCAGATGCCCAGTTCCAGTTCGTAGTCCAGGCGCGCGCAGGGGCCAAAAGTGGGTTCGGTGTGCCCGGCGGGCAACGTCTGGCCCTTGGGCCGCCGCACATCGGTGCCGGATGGGCGCAGAGTGGATGCGCGCCCGTGGTAACCGATCGGCACGTACTTGTAGTTGGGCAGCAGCGGGTTGTCGGGGCGGAACAGCTTGCCAACGTTGGTGGCGTGCTGAATGCCTACGTAGAAATCGGTGTAGTCGCCGACCTTGGCCGGCAGATGCAGCTGGCAGCCACTGGCAGGATAAAGCGCAGCGTTCAGCGCGGCCTGGTGCTCGCTGCCCTCGCCCAGCAACGCTTGCAGGCGCTCGCGCAGGGCAACCCGTGCAGTGCGGCCAAGGGCGAAAAAGGCATTCAGCGCACCGCCACGCGTAGCCTCCACGGCGGCTTTGGCCTGCCCATCGAACAACCCGGCAGCCAGCACGGCCTCCAGGTCGAGAATGGCATCGCCGATGGCCACACCACAACGCTGCGCCTCGCCCGGGCGGCTGAAAATGCCCAGCGGCAGGTTCTGCAGCGGGAAGTCGCTATGCCCGTTGGCGTGCTCGACCCAACTGCGGGCAATGGCGGTCTGGTTCATGGGTTATCTCCGATTCGGGTTGAAGGTGCTCGGCAAGGTGGCCCAGCAACTATCGTAGTCGGCCTGCAATTGCGGGCAGTCGAGGGCCTGCTGGCTCGGGCGCAGCACCTGGCTGGTCTCGAACATGAAGGCCATGGTGTTGTCGATCTTGTGCGGCGCAAGCTCGGCGGCAATGGCCTTTTCGCAAGTTTCGGCATCGGGCCCGTGGGCACTCATTACCCCGTGCAGCGAGGCGCCGCCGGGCAGGAAACCTTCTGCCTTGGCATCGTAAGCGCCACTGATCAGCCCCATGAACTCGTTCATCAGGTTGCGGTGGAACCACGGCGGGCGGAAGGTGTTTTCGGCCACCATCCAGCGCGGCGGGAAGATCACGAAATCCATGTTGGCCAGGCCATGCACACTGGTTGGCGAGGTGAGCACGGTGAAAATCGACGGGTCGGGGTGGTCGAAGCTCACCGTACCGAGGGTATTGAAGCAACGCAGATCGTATTTGTACGGCACGTTGCTGCCATGCCAGGCAACCACGTCCAGCGGCGAATGCTGAAGCTCGCAGGCCCAGTGTTCGCCCAGGAATTTCTGCACCAGTTGCACCGGGCCGTTCACTTCTTCGTAGTGCGCCACCGGGGTGAGGAAATCACGCGGGTTGGCCAGGCCGTTGCTGCCGATGGGGCCGAGGTCCGGCAGGCGCAGCGGGGCGCCATGGTTTTCGGCGATGTAGCCGCGTGCTTCGCCGTCAAGCAGTTCAACGCGAAACTTCATGCCGCGCGGTATCACCGCGATCTCCAGCGGCCCAAGCTCCAGCAACCCGAGTTCGGTGGCAATGCGCAGTCGCCCTTGCTCCGGCACCACCAGCAACTCACCATCGGCATTGAAGAATACCCGCTCCATGGAGCGGTTGGCGCGGTAGATGTAGATGCTCACACCCGCCGGTTTTTCCGCCGCCGCATTGGCCACCATGGGCATCCAGCCCTCGATGAAATCGGTGGGTTCAGACGGTATCGGCTGCGGGCTCCAGCGCAAGCGGTTTGGCGTGGCAGGGCCCACGGGGCCAGCCAGTGGCTGACGCGCCAGGCGCTCGAAACGCGGGTGCAGGGCCGAGGGGCGGATGCGGTACAGCCAGGTGCGCCGCAGTTCGCTGCGGGCCATGGTGAACGCCGTGCCCGACAGCAATTCGGCGTACAGCCCGTAGGGCGCCTTTTGCGGGGAGTTCTGCCCCACCGGCAGGGCGCCGGGCAAAGCCTCACTGGCAAATTCGTTGCCGAAGCCGCTCAGGTACTGAAGGTCGCGGTTCATCGATGCCTCCGGATTTTGTTTTTATCATAATCTGATTACGAATAACGTAATTTGCTCACTTGCAGGCGTCAAGTTATAAAGGCGCCACTCGCGATATTCGGAAGCGTCCTACCCATGGTCAAAGCCAGCGCCGACAACGGCAAACAGAAAGTCCGCTCGGCGGAAGTCGGCACCGACATCCTCAAGGCGCTTGCCGAACTTTCCCCCTCTACGTCCTTGTCGCGCCTGGCCGAACACGTGCAAATGCCAGCCAGCAAGGTGCATCGTTACCTGCAGGCCCTGATTGCCAGCGGCTTCGCCGAGCAGGATGCGGCCACCAATCACTACGGGTTGGGGCGTGAAGCGTTGCGCGTGGGCATGGCTGCGCTGGGCAGCATCGATGTGCTCAAAGTGGCGGCGATGCCACTTTCGCAGCTGCGCGACGAGCTCAATGAAAGCTGCTTTATCGCCGTCTGGGGCAACCAGGGAGCAACGGTCGTCAGCATCGAGCCCGCCGTGCGTGCGGTGACTGTGGTTACCCAGATCGGTTCGGTACTGCCGCTGCTGAGTTCGTCCACGGGGCTGGTGTTTGCGGCGCATCTGCCGGAGCGCGAAACACGGGAACTGCGCGACCGCGAGCTGGCCGCGCTGCAACAAAGCGCACGCGATTACGACGAGTTGCTCAACGGTATCCGCGAGCGCGGGTTGCACCATGTGCACGGCTTGCTGATGCCGGGCGTGGATGCGCTGTCCGCACCGGTATTCAACGCCATGGGGCAAATCGCGGCGGTGATGACCGTGGTGGGGCCGACGTCGATCTTCCATGCCGATGAACATGGGCCGGCAGCCCAGCAGTTGCTGGCGGCAACACGCGAAGTCAGCTGGCGTATGGGTTACGCGCCAAAGGCCTGACGCACTATTGCCCGAAACGTAAAGGTGAATGTCACAAGGGGCTATTTTTCCCGTTGGATCAAGCGCTTATGCTTTGATCACTGGCCGGCATGAAGGGCACTACCCCCCGCTTCTTCAGGCCCGCGAGGTTCACCGACGTTGATTTTGAAGCTCCTTGATCTAACGTCTCGATTGGCCGCTGCGATTGCAGCGGCCTTTTTTATGCCTGTGAGATTTGTGTCGCCAGCTCGGGCTCTTCGCGGTGCAATCGGCGGCCCGAACCGCAGCAAACTCGAGAGCGGTGGTGCTGTTTGGCGAGTACTCCCGCGATGACCTCAGATACCTGTAGGAGCGGCTTCAGCCGCGAACACCGGCGAAGCCGGTGCCATGCACGGCGTCGCCAGCTTCGCGGATAAATCCGCTCCTACAGGGGGGAAACACCGAACTGAAATCAGCCCGTGGGATATAGCTGCAGATTGGCCATCATCTGCTGCAGGGCCTGCACACTGTCCAGTGGGTGCACTGCCCCGCCAAAGTCGCCGATCTGGGCCCAGTTGTCCGCCAACTGCTCTGGGGTAAAACCTGCATGCGGGTCAAACCCAACGCCCAGGCTGCGCTCCCAACGCACTTTGCCCACCCAGCCACCGCCCACCTCGAACAACTCACCCGTGTCCTGGCACAAATCACTCCCCAGATAAACCACCAGCGGGCTGACCAGCTCTGGCTTGAGGCGCTCGAACACTTGCTGCGGGATCAGGCCTTCGGTCATGCGTGTACCACCGGTGGGCGCAATCGCGTTGACCAAAACGCCATGCTTGCGGCCTTCGATGGCCAGGGTGCGGGTCAGGCCGTACAGCCCCAGCTTGGCCATGCCATAGTTGGCCTGGCCGAAGTTGCCATAAATGCCGGAAGTGGATGATGTGAAGATCACCCGCCCCCAGTTCTGCTCGCGCATGTGCGGCCACGCCGCGTGCGTTACCTTGAAAGCGCCTTCGACGTGAACCTTGTAGACCAGGTCCCAATCACCATCGTCCATCTTGTGGAAGCTTTTGTCGCGCAGGATGCCGGCATTGTTCACCACCACATCAACGCGGCCGAAACTGTCCAGTGCCTGTTCGACGATGCGCCCGCCATCCGTTACGGAGTCATGGTTGGCCACTGCCTCACCGCCAGCAGCGCGTATTTCGGCCACCACGCGATCCGCTGCCGAAGCATTGGCACCTTGGCCCTGGGCCGAGCCGCCAAGGTCGTTGACCACTACCTTGGCGCCACGCGCAGCAAAAAGCAGCGCATGGGCGCGGCCAAGGCCACCACCGGCCCCCGTGACGATTACCACACGGTCTTGCAAACGTACCGGCTCGCTCATGCCCATGGCTCCTGGTCAGGTTGAATGCGTCGAGTGTCCGCCAGCGCCAGCCAGCGGACAATCAAGCTCACCCGGGCTGAATGCCGGGCGATAACGCGGGACGATAATCGCCCGGTCAGGACCAGGCGACTTTCTGGGGCAGGTAGCTCAAAGGCTGTTCACGGAACGCCAGGTAGTGGCGCAGCACCTGTACCGGTGCTTCGGTGTGCGGGTAATGGCCGATACCCTGCAGTTGAATGGTGTCGGGGTTAGGCACCAGTTGCCGATAGCGCTCGACCATACGCGCCCCGGAAACCGGGTCGACCACACCGTTGATGAAACGCAGCGGCACTTCATCATGCAGCAAGGCCCCAACCCAACGTTCCCGGTGCCGGACACGCTCCGGCAGGTAGCCCATCAGCTTGTGCAGGATGCGTGTACCTCGGTTGGCGGCAACCAGGCTCCAGCAGTCATCCAGCGCACTTTCGCTGGGGTGCGTGCAGGGCCCGTAAATCTGGGAAACATTGCGCACCAGGTCATCCCGCCCGAACGAGCGGCTTACCAGCCAGCCCAGGCGGCTGAGCAACAGTCGCTGCACCAGCAACACCTGGCCTGCCTCCGGGAATAGCCCGCTGTTGAGGAATACGCAGCTGGCAATGTCGGCGCGCAGTTCATGGTGCCGCGCCAGCAACTCCTGAGCCACGCTGCCGCCGTAGTCATGGGCCAGCAGGTGCACCGGCTGGTCGACCTGCAGATGGCGCAGCAGCGCCTGTTGCAGGTCGGCCTGCTCCATCAGGCTGTAATGATGATTGAGCGGTTTGGCCGAGTCGCCAAAGCCGAGCATGTCACATGCCACGACCTTGAAGCGCTGTGCCAGCGGCGCCCAGAGGAAATGCCAATCCCAACTGGCTGTCGGGAATCCATGCAACAGAAGCAGAGGCTCTCCTTGCCCTGCGGTCCAGTAGCGGATGCTCTGGCCCCGGAATGAAAAACTTTGTCCCCGGGTACGCCAGACGCGCAATGGAATCTCGGCCAAAGGCATCAGAGTCGTCCCGGTTGGAGGGTGATGAAGGAATAGGGCAAGGCTGCGGTCATTGCATGTCACCTCGGCACTTTCATGTGCTCTCTATGTCGAGGTGAAGTCTAGTCAGCAGCCTTTGCGGTGAAACTTGCGTTGCCAGCCAGCTTGATGACCGAGCGAGTCACTGGCACGAATGGTCACGGCTATGGACGCCAACGCAACTGAATGTTCAGGCCTTCAACGCTTGGGCCAACTCAGCCAGCCACGGCTCGGCATCAGCTTCAGGGGTCACGGTCTCGCTGGCGTCAAGGCGCAGCATCGGCAGCACTTCGTGCACACCCAGCTCGGCAAACAGTTCACGCATCTGCTCGCCGCCACCGCAGTAGGTGTCGCCGTAGCTGGAGTCGCCCAGTGCGATCACCGCCCCGGGCAGGCCGCGCCAGGCAGCCGGCAGGGTATCGCGGATGGTGCTGTACAGCGGCATCAGGTTATCTGGCAGTTCACCCATGCCTGTTGTGGAAGTTACGGCCAACAGGGCTTGGGGGGCAAAACCTTCGAGGTCCTGCTGGGTGGCGCGGGCGGCGTGCCAGGCTTCGAAGCCCGCCGCCTTGAGCAGCGACTCGGCATGGCGGGCAACTTCTTCGGCGGTGCCATACACCGAACCGGAAATAATGGCGACTTTCATCGGGCAGAGGATTCCGAAACTGAGTGAAAACGTAGGATACTAGCATCCGGCGGTGGCAAAAGGCCGCCTCTACCAAAGTCCCCTCCCCCAATGGCCCGGACATGATCAACGCACAACTGCTGCAATCCATGGTCGATGCTTCCAACGACGGGATTGTGGTCGCCGAACAGGAAGGTGACGACACAATCCTGATCTACGTGAACGCTGCCTTCGAGCGCCTGACCGGCTACAGCCGTGATGAAATCCTCTACCAGGATTGCCGCTTTCTGCAGGCTGATGACCGTGACCAGCTTGGCCGTGCGCGCATTCGCAAGGCCCTTGTGGAAGGCCGCCCGTGCCGGGAAGTGCTGCGCAACTACCGCAAGGACGGCAGCGCATTCTGGAACGAGCTCTCGATCACCCCGGTCAAGAACGGCGCAGATCAACGCACATATTTCATCGGTATCCAGAAAGACGTCAGCCGCCAGGTGGAACTTGAGCGCGAGCTGGCGGAACTGCACGCTCGTCGGAATTCCGACGAACGCCCCTGAACCAAGTACGCACGGCACGGTCCATCCCGTTGAAGAAATCGCCACCACCGAGTTCGATCATGCAAGCCGATGCACTCCTGACTCAGGACGAACTGGATTTCATCCAGGATATGCAGCACTCACCGCAGTTGAATGTGGCCGACCCGATGTCGAGCCTGCGCGTCAACGGCGATCGCCGTATCCAATCGTTGCTGACCCGCCTGGTCGCCAACGAGCAGGTTACGTTGCAGGCGCAGTTCAATAACCAGCAGATCAGCTTCCCGCTGCAACTGGTGGAAGACGAGTTCCACGCCCTGCACCTGCAAATCGGCTCACCGGAAATCTACGAAGACGGCCCCATGCTGCGCCCTTGGCGCCTGTCGATGGACCAGCCGAGCGCGCTGCTCGATGCGCATGGCAAGCCGGCCGGCTTGCTGGTACGTGATATTTCCTTCAAAGGCGCACTGGTGGAGGTTCGTGGCCTTGCAGAAGCCCCGCCGCGCTTCGACCTGCGCTTCGCACCTGGCGGCATCCCCGCCATCAACCTGCGCGGCAGGCTGCGCCGGCGCATCGGCCCGGACCTTGCGGCTTACGACCTCAGCCGCAGCCCGGCCGAAGAGATCGAACGCCTGCGTGAGTACATCCTTCAGGCCCATCGCCGGGCGCACCCCGAATTGCACGCTCAGGTATCGAGCTGACCCGCCAGGTACTGTCGCAACCGCCGGCGCATCAACTCAGGTTCTGCCCCAAGGCACGCTACCGGGCTACCCGCCAGGTTCAGCTGAGCCATTTCGGCCCCCTCGCCGGCCAGCAACAATGGGCAATGGAGCCCACCCGCCAGCCGGATCAGGCGTTTGCTCAATTCGACAGTGGGGGCATGGTTGGAGAACAGGATCAGCGCATCCGGCCTGATGCGCTCGCTGATCAGTGTCAGCTCTTCCAGCGGCTGCCCCGGCATGAGTACGGTCACGCCGAATTCCTTGCCGCTGATCAGCAACCCGGATACCAACAGCTCCAGCTCCAGACATTGCCCTGGGAGCGGCGCCAGCAGTAAATGACAGCTTCGCATCTGACGTATCAATTGCAGGCGCAAGTGCACTCGCCCACGCAGAAACTGATCAAGGAATAACCATTCACTGGCCTGCCCGAAGGTGTTCTGCCCGGCAGCCAGCTCATGCCAAACAGGCATGCAGACCTCGGTGAACACTTGGTCCTGACCCATGGCCGCGACTACCTGATCAAACAGCCGGTCCAGCCCGATGGCATCGAAGCGTTGCACGGCGTCGCTCAGTTGCGTCTGCCATTGCAGGGCACAGCCGACCGCCGCTGCATCCTGAACATGTGCCTGGCCGCGGGCAAGAATGCTGCCAACCTTGCTGACGGCAACGCCGCGCTCCAGCCAACCGAGAATGCGCCGCACATCGTCGATATCGGCCTGGGAATACAGGCGGTGGCCGCTGTCGGTGCGGGTTGGCTGGATCAACCCGTAACGGCGCTCCCAGGCGCGCAAGGTCACGGCATTGACCCCGGTCAGCCGGGAAACTTCGCGAATCGGGAACAGGCCCTGGCGCTCAAGGCTTGCCTCGATGTCCGTGTTACGTCCCTGTTTGTTCATCTGCACTGGTTAACCTGTGCGCGGTTATTGAACGCGCATTCTACTACGACGAGCCCGACCAAAGGCGAGCAAGCGTTTGCTACCAGATATTCCCGGCAGGAAGCATTTGCCGGATAATCCGCGCCCGATTCTTGCATGCCTGCCAGTGTCGCCCACCACCCCGGGCGACACAGCCAAGGGGTCAGCTACCCGCCAGCCCCGCCGCCAGGAGATACACAATGTCTACCCCTCCCGTCACACTGATGGTGTCACGCCGCGCCGCCCACGGCCGTTATCAAGACCTGCTGGCCTGGCTACATGAAGGCGAGCAACTGGCCACCGACTTCCCCGGCTACCTCGGTTCGGGCATCCTCGCGCCGCCCAGTGACAGCGACGAATTTCAGATCATTTTCCGCTTCTGCGATGAACCAACCCTGCATGCCTGGGAACACTCAGCCTCCCGACGTGCCTGGTTGCAGCGAGGCAACGGCCTGTTCAGGCGCCCCAAAGAGAGGCGAGCTACAGGTATTGACGACTGGTTTGGCACCAGCTCGGTGCAAAAACCTCCGCGCTGGAAGCAGGCGGTGGCCATCTGGCTGGCGTTTTTCCCGGTCTCGTTGCTCTTCAATGTGCTTTTCGGCCATTGGCTTTCCGGGCTGGAACTGGTGCCTCGCATCATGCTCAGCACGCTGGCCCTGACCCCGCTGATGGTTTACCTGTTCATCCCGCTGTCCACCCGCCTGTTAAGCAGCTGGCTGCACGCCACGCCCGCCGCGGACAACGTGCTACGCAGCCGCTGAAGCCCCGCAAAAAGCGCGACTTCGGGTATGCTGGGCGGCAACGACAGACCGCACAAGTTGACCGCCCGCACATGAACAGCCCAATCCTCGTTACCGGAGCCAGCCAGCGCGTGGGGCTGGCCCTGGCCCTCGAACTGGCCCAGGCCGGCCACACGGTGATCAGTGCCAGCCGCAGCCTTCAACCGCAGTCCCCGCACCCGAATATCGTGCAGTTTCAGGCCGACCTCTGCCAGGCGGCAGATCGCCAGGCGCTGATCGACCACGTGCAGCAGCATTACGACGGCCTGCGCGCCATCATCCATAACGCGTCGCTGTGGCTCGACGACGGGCTCGACAACCTCGAGACCATGTTCCGCCTGCACGTAGAGGCGCCGTACCACCTCAACCTCGCGCTCGGCGCCATGCTGAACAAGGTCGACAAGGCCGACATCATTCACATCTGCGACGAAACGTCCTCTCGCGGCAGCAAAAGCCACATCGGCTACGCCGCTACCAAGGCCGCGCTGCAGAACATGGTGCTGTCATTTGCTGAAAAGTACGCGCCCAAGGTGCACGTCAACGGTATCCTGCCGGGCCTGCTCATCCTCAAGGAAGGTGGTGACGAGGCCTACCGCCAGCAAACCCTGAAAAAGGCCCTGCTGGAATTCGAACCCGGCGCCGGGCCACTGATCGACACGGTCAAATACCTGCTCGCCAGCCAGTACAGCACCGGCAGCCAAGTGGTCATCAACGGTGGCCGCCACCTCAAGAATCGCATGACCTGAGAGACGCCCATGACCCCGCAACAACAGCTCGAACTCGAAGCCGCCGCGTTCCGGCGCCTGGTCGAACACCTGCAAAAGCGCACCGACGTGCAGAACATCGACCTGATGAACCTCTCCGGCTTCTGCCGCAACTGCCTGTCCAAATGGTACAAGGCGGCTGCCGATGAGCATCAGGTCGACATCAGCCTGGATGATGCCCGCGAAGCGGTGTATGGCATGCCCTACGCCGAGTGGAAAGCCCAGTACCAGAAAGAAGCCAGCGCCGACCAACAAGCGGCGTTTGAAAAAGGAAAACCACGTGACTGATCTGAATACCTTCCGCACAAGCCTGGCCAGCGGCGAGCATGCCTTTGCCGATACTTTGGCATTCATTGCCGCCAACTACAGCTACCAGCCGCAAGCCTTCAACAACGGTGGTGTTGAAAATGCTGCCGGGCAGAACGAAGGCTCGTGCAAAACCCTGGGGCTGGCCTTGCTCGAAGGCCTGACAGATCAAGAAGCATTGCTGGCGTTTGGTGAGCACTACCGTGACGTGGTTGCCACGCCCGAGGGCAGCGACCATGGCAACATCCGTGCGTTGATCAAGCATGGCCTGGCGGGCGTTAAATTCGCCGGGCAGCCACTGCAGCGCCTGGCCTGACGGCCCTTTCGCGGATCAATCCACCCTACGAATCAAGGTAGGAGCGGATTTATCCGCGATGCAACTGCTTCCCACTTCGAAGCCACCTCCCCCCGCTGCAACCATCCCAATGCAATCGGCCACAAGTCCTCGCGGAACCGATCATGGAAAAACGCGAAATGGCCAATCTCCGCCACCGAGATATCCACAGGCGCAATTCGTAAATGCCGACGCTCAGCCTGCGTCAGGTAAGCCAGTAACCGCTCGGTAGCCGCCACGGTGCCAAACGGGTCATCAGTCAGGCTGATGGCCAGCGTAGCCGCCCGCACTTCGGCGAAAGGTAATGCGCTCAATGCACGCCCACTGGGCCGGTGTTCATAGCGCGGCGTGCGCGCTGTCCAGTCACGGACCACGCCCGCCGGCGTGTCTTCCATCCAGCCAAGACGCTTGCCGGGAAAGTAGCCGAACACCCACGTGAGCAATGGCATTACCACGTGCCATTTGCCAAACAGGCGCCAGCGTTGATCGGCAGCATAGTCGCGCCAGAACGCGAACTGCGCACCCACCATCACCACCCGGCGGATGCACCCGGCAGACGGCGCCAGCCCTACCGCACAGCCACCAAAGCTGTGACCGACCACATCCACGGGCTGCCCCGGGAAAGCCTGCGCGGCATGTGTCAGCATGGCCTCGAAATCCAACCGTCCCCAGTCGCTCCACGAGGCCTTGAAGCCGCGCAAGGACGGCGGGCGAGATTCACCGATGCCTCGGTAGTCATAGGTCAGCACATCGCAACCTTGGGCGAACAGGTAGTCGGCAAAGCGTAAGTAGTAACGGCAACGTACGGAGGTGGCGGCGTTGATGATCACCAGCGGGCGCTGGGCATCAGGTGTGGCGTGGCGCCAGATGAAACCACCGAGGCTGTAGCCGTCGGCAGCGGCCTGGCGAAAGGGCGTGGCGGGCTGGGTGAGGCTGCTCATGGCGCGCTTCCTGTTGTTGTGCGCCAACGCTAGCAAAAAAATGGGGGCTGTACCGGAATGTTGTTTACTCAAGATCGCCGGGGCTGCTGCGCAGCCCTTTCCAACCGGTCCGGCGCCCCGGCAAGGCCGCTCCCACACGGTCCGCATTTTCCCTGTAAATAGCGGTAAATGCGGTCGATGTGGGAGCGGCCTCGTGTCGCGATGGGCCGCAAAGCGGCCCCAGTGCAGGCGGCCTAGGTAAGACTTGCTTACAGCTCGACGCAGTCGAACTTCACATCGGTCGCCACGTCTTCGTCGTAGTTGACGTCAGCGCGCTCAAAGCCGAACAGGTTGAGGAACTGCTTCTTGTAACCGGCATAGTCGGTCAACTCGAACAGGTTCTCGGTGGTCACTTGCGGCCACATGGCTTTGCAGGCGTCCTGCACGTCGTCACGCAGTTCCCAGTCGTCCAGGCGCAGGCGGCCTTTTTCGTCCAGCTCCGCCGGAGCGCCGTCGGCACGGTACATACGGTCACGGAACATGCGGTCCAGCTGGTCCTGAGTCCCCTCGTGAACACCCTTCTCCTGCATGATCTTGAAGACCATCGACAGGTACAGCGGCATCACCGGA
Organism: Pseudomonas sp. PSKL.D1; assembly: GCF_028898945.1. Classification (NCBI taxonomy): domain Bacteria; kingdom Pseudomonadati; phylum Pseudomonadota; class Gammaproteobacteria; order Pseudomonadales; family Pseudomonadaceae; genus Pseudomonas; species Pseudomonas sp. PSKL.D1. The sequence continues at coordinate 904,897 of NZ_CP118607.1, read as the reverse complement.
ATGGCCGAGCTGGCCTGGGTGACCACCGACTTGAGCACGGCCACATTGGCGCTGCCGCCAACCTTGCTGCCCAGGCGTTGAGCGGTTTCGTCCAGATCCTGCTTGGCCTTGCCAAGGGCACCGTGCCAGTAGATCGGCCAGGTGATTTCGGTACCGATGTAGCTGAATGCCACGGTACGGGCCTGTGGCGCGAGAACGCCGGCAGCGTTCAGGGCATCGATCCACAGCTCCCAGTCCTGGCCACCCATGACGGTGACGGTGTCCTGGATTTCCTGCTCGGAAGCCGGCTCGATGCTGGCCTCGATGATGGTGTCCTTGTTGGTGTCGATGGCGGTCGACTTGTACGGCTGGCCGATCGGCTTGAGCGCGGAGCGAATCACTTCACCGGTCTGCGGCAGCTTGCGCACCGGCGAGGCCAAGGAGTAGATCACCAGGTCTACCTGGCCGCCCATTTCATTTTTGATCAGCTCGATGACCTTGGCGCGGGCTTCGTCGGAGAAGGCGTCACCGTTGATCGACTTGCTGTACAGGCCTTCGGCCTTGGCGAATTTGTCGAACGCCGCAGCGTTGTACCAGCCGGCGGTGCCAGCCTTGGTTTCGGTGCCAGGCTTTTCGAAGAACACGCCCAGGGTGTCGGCCTTGAAGCCGAACGCGGCGGTGATGCGCGCTGCCAGGCCGTAGCCGCTGGAAGCACCGATGACCAGTACCTTCTTCGGGCCATCCTCGCGCACGCCCAGCTTGCGGGTGGCTTCGATCTGGTCACGGACGTTCAGCTCGCAGCCCTTCGGATGAGTCGTGGTGCAGATGAAACCGCGAACCTTAGGATGAATGATGGCCAATGTCTGTACCTCGTCAGGTTTATGCCGGGGAAACGCCAGCAGGGGCGTTTCCGTTTGATCAGAGGGTGAGACTACCCCCGCAGGTTATCCGACACATATTACGTTGCCAGTTCCCCCTTCAACCAGCCCAAAAACTGCCGGGCCAATGGGTCATCCTGGCTGTCCCGATGCACCAGGCACGCCCAGGCCGGCCCACGCACACGCTGTTGCGACAATGCCTGCAGGCTGCCCGACTGCACCGCTCGGGCCGCCAGCAACTCGCTGACCAACGCCACGCCCAGGCCTTCGCTCGCCGCATCCAGCAGCAAGCCCGGGTCCGAAAAGTTTAGCCCCTTGCCCTGCTGCCCCACATCCTCCCCGCCCTCCAGTTGCCAGTGGCTCCAGTCCATTTCCCGCTCACCGTGCAACGTGGTGCGGCTGGTCGACTGCAGCAGCGAGGGGTGGCAGGCCGGGTACAGCTTGTCGTGGTACAGCACGCTGAAACTGCATTCAGCCTGGGCGCTCAAGTCGTCGCGGATGGCCAGGTCAATGGTTTCGTTGGCCATGTCCGGCACCTCGAAGCTGGTGAACAGCCACAGGTCTACCTGCGGGCAGCGCTGATGAAAATCGGCCAGGCGCGGCAGCAACCAGTGCCGGGCGAATGCCGGGCTGGTGTTGACCACCAGCTGGTTCGGCTTGCGGTACTGCTCCAGGCGCCGGATGCCAACCGCCAGGTGCTGCAACATCGACTGGGTGGTGCTCAGCAGGTCATGCCCCGCATCGGTCAGGCTCACGCTGCGCCCACTGCGGTAGAACAGCGGTTGCTCCAGGTAGGTTTCCAGGCTGCGGATCTGCTGGCTGATCGCTGACTGAGTCAGGTTCAACGCCTCGGCAGCCTTGTGGAAGCTACCCAACCGGGCGGCGGCCTCAAAACCACGCAAGGCGTTCAAAGGTGGCCAGTGTTTCAACATGATCAATAAGCCCTGCTAATCAGATGTGCGCTAAATCTATCGTTTGTCGCACAAGCTTCATAGCCATAGCATGGTCACCAACACCCGCGACGGCGGGCTTCGTTGATAAAAATCCTTAATAGATCGGAGTTCACTATGGACCTGTCCCTCGACAGCGGCTGGCGCATGCCTGCCGAATGGGCCCGCCACGCTGCCACCTGGATGATCTGGCCGCACAATCAGGCATTGTGGGAAAGCGGCTGGCACGTAAGCCTGGCCGACGTGCAGCGCGACTACGCCCGCGTGGCTGCTGCAATTGCCCGCTTCGAGCCGGTAAAGATGGTGGTTGACCCTTCGGCCCTGGAAAGCGCACGCGCCTTGTGCGGGGCCAACATCGAGCTCATCGAACTCGCAGTGGACGACAGCTGGTGCCGGGACAGCGGCCCCACCTTCCTCTGCCACCCCCGGCACGGCGTGGCCGGGTTGAGCTGGCGTTTCAACGCTTGGGGCGGCAAGTCCGAACATGGCCTGGACCGTAACCTGGGCCGGCGCATCCTCGACCACCTGGGCCTGGACGGTTTCAGCACTTCCTTGTGCAACGAAGGCGGAGCCATCCATGTGGACGGCGAAGGCACGCTGATCACCACCGAGTCGGTGCTGCTCAACCCCAACCGCAACCCAGGCATCACCAAGGCGGAGTTCGAAGCCTGCTTCGCCCGCTACCTGGGCATCAGCAAGACCATCTGGCTGCCGGGCGACCCGCAATACGTCACCGGTGACATGACCGACGGCCACGTCGACGGCGTATGCGCCTTCGCCCGCCCCGGCGTGCTGTTGGTGGATGCCACCCGCGAGCAAGGCTCGGTCTACGCCGAAGTCGCGAGGGAAAACCGGCGCGCACTGGAGTTGGCCACCGATGCCCATGGCCGCCATTTCGAGCTGCTGGACCTGTACGAAGCCAGCGCCGCGGCCGACCCGGATGCCGAGGTGTTCTGCGCCTCGTACACCAACTTCTACATCGCCAACGGCGCAATCATCATGCCCGCCTACGGCATCGCCGCCGACCAGGAGGCCGCCACGCAGCTCGCCCATGCCTTCCCGGGCCGCGAGATCGTGCCGGTGCGCATCGACCATATTGCCCATGGCGGCGGCGGCATCCATTGCATTACCCAGCAACAGCCGGAGGCACAACCATGACCCTGCTGCGCGTCGCCACCACGCAAATGCCATGCAACTGGAACCTGCCCGACAACCTCGACCGAGCCGAACAACTGGTGCGGCAAGCTGCCGCGCAAGGTGCTCAGGTGATTTTGCTGCAGGAACTGTTCGCCACGCCGTACTTCTGCATCGAACAGGACCATCGCCATCAGGCGCTCGCCGAGCCTTACCCGCATGGCCCGATCCTGCAACGCTTCGCCGCGCTGGCCGCCGAGCTGGGTGTGGTACTGCCGCTAAGCTGGTACGAACGCGCCGGCAATGCTTTTTTCAACTCGCTGACCGTGGCCGACGCCGATGGCCGCCTGCTGGGCGTGTACCGCAAAACCCACATCCCCAACGCCATCGGCTATCAGGAGAAGGAGTACTTCAGCCCCGGCGACACCGGTTTCAAAGTCTGGGACACCGCCTTCGGCCGCCTGGGCATTGGCATTTGCTGGGACCAGTGGTTCCCCGAAACCGCCCGCTGCCTGGCGCTGATGGGGGCCGAGGTGCTGTTGTTTCCCACGGCCATCGGCTCTGAACCGGGCGCCGCCGGGCTGGACTCACGCGACCATTGGCAAACCGCCATGCGCGGCCACGCCGCCGCCAACCTGGTGCCGGTGGTGGCCGCCAACCGCGTGGGTGAAGAAGTGGCCGAAAGCGACAGCAGCCTGAGCATGCGCTTCTACGGTTCGGCATTCATATGCGACCACAAGGGCGCATTGCTGGCCGAAGCTGATCGCAACACCACTGGCGTCTGGATTCACGACCTTGACCTGGCGCGCATGCGTGAAGACAGACTGACCTGGGGCATCTACCGCGACCGCCGCCCGGAAATGTACGCGCCACTGCTGACACTGGATGGCCAGCACCCACACGCCGCGAGGGCCTGAGCATGAAACTGCACCCTCTTGCCGCTTTGACCCTGGCGCTTTGCGCCAGCCAGGCCCACGCCGACCAGCCCACGTTACGCCTGTACAACTGGGCCGACTACTTTGCCGCCGACACGCTCAAACAGTTCACCGCCGAAACCGGCATTCAGGTGATCTATGACGTGATGGACGGCAGCGAAGTGCTGGAAGCCAAGCTGATGTCTGGGCGCAGCGGTTACGACCTGGTGTTCCCCGGCGACACCGTGGCCGAACGCCTGCTGCGCGCTGGCAGCCTGCAGCCACTGGACAAAAGCCGCCTGCAGGCACTGGACGACATCGAGCCCGGCCTGCGCAAGTTGCACGACCAATACCCCAAGGCCAGCCAGGCCACGGTGCCCTACACCTGGGGCACCATTGGCTTGACCGTGAACGCGGACAAGATTCGCCAGCGCATGCCAGACGCCCCGCTGGACAGCCTCGACCTGCTGTTCAAGCCGGAACTGGCCGCCAAGTTCGCCGACTGCGGCATCTCGGTCATCGACTCACCCGACGAAGTGCTCGCCGTGGCCCTCAACTACCTGGGCCGCGAACCGCGCAGTGCCAAACGCGAGGACCTGGCCGCCGCCGCTGAACTACTCAAGGCCGTGCGCCCTTACATCCGCAAGTTCCAGTCGCAACCTGTAACCGAACTGGTCAATGAAAACCTGTGCCTGTCGCTGGGCTACAGCGGCGACGTGGTCCAGGCCCAACGCACTGCCGAGGCCGCCGGCAAACACATCGACTTCCAGTACCGCGTGCCGCGCCAGGGCACCACGGTGTGGATGGACACTATGGCGATACCCGCCGACGCCAAGCACCCGGAATACGCCTATCGTTTCATCAACTTCGTCATGCGCCCGCAGAACATGGCCGCCATCACCAACTTCACCGGCTACCCGACGGCCAGTGCCAAGGCACGCGCGCAGGTGGAGCCAAGGCTGCGTGACAACCCCGACATCTACCTCGACGAAGCCACCTATGCCCGCCTGATCCCGGGCCGTGACATCCCCCAGGCCGACATGCGCGCCCGCATGCGGGTGTGGACACGCTTCAAGACTGCACAGGACTGACCCATGCCAAGCCGTAGAACCTTCCTGCAACTGTCGCTGGCCGCGGGCCTCGGCGCCAGCCTGGGCATGCCCTTTGGGCTGGCCCGCGCCGAAGAACCCGGGCGCTGGTTCATGCCCGACGAGGGCGAGCCGCAACAGCGTGCCTACATTGCCTTTGGCGCCCAGGATGCCATCTGGGAAGACTTCACCGCCGACGTGCAAGCGGCCTTGGGCCGCATTGCCCAGGCCATCGCCCGTTACCAGCCGGTAACCGTGTTCTGCCGCGCCAGCGAGCGTGAGCTGGCAATCGAACATTGCGGCGAGCACAACACCCAGTTTGTGGCTTGCGAGCTGGACGACATCTGGATGCGCGACATCGGCGCCAACTTCGTGCTCGACGACGATGGCGCCCTGGCGGCAGTGGATTTCAACTTCAACGGCTGGGGTAAAAAACAGCGCCACGGCAGCGACGCACAACTGGCAAAACGGGTGGCCAAACTGGCAGGGGCTCGTTACCAGCGCAGCGAACTGGTTGGCGAAGGCGGCGGCATCGAGGTGGATGGCCACGGCACCGGCATCATGACCGAGAGCAGTTGGGTCAACAGCAACCGCAACAAAGGCTGGAGCAAGGCCGAGGTAGAGGCCGAACTCAAGGCGCGCCTGGGGCTGAGCAAAATCATCTGGCTGCCCGGCATCGCCGGTGAGGACATCACCGATGGGCATGTGGATTTCTACGCGCGTTTCGTCAAGCCGGGCGTCGTGATCGCCAACCTGGACAACGACCCGGATTCGTACGATTACGACGTGACCCGCAAGCACCTGGAGATTCTCAAGCAGGCTACCGACGCCAAGGGACGACGCCTGCAAGTGCACCTCGTGTCACCGCCCACCAAAGGCCGCCGTAACAGGTTCAGCAAGGGCAACCCGGATTTCGCTGCTGGGTACATCAACTACTTCTTGATCAATGGCGCGGTCATCGCCCCTCAGTTTGGCGATGCAAAGGCTGACGAAAAGGCCCGGGCATTGCTGGCAGCGCTGTACCCGCAGCGTGACATCGTGCAACTGGACATCGACGCGATTGCTGCCGGGGGTGGTGGCATTCATTGCGTGACGCACCAGTGCCCGGCCGTGTAAGCAGCCGATTCATTAACATTCGATATCAATGGCAAAGAAAATCAAACTTAACAAATGAGCCAAACCCACCGATGCTTGGGGCATTACGCCCCTAGCTCGGAGAACAACAACATGAACGACGTGGTGATCGTCGCCGCAACCCGTACCGCCATCGGCAGCTTCCAGGGCGCCCTGGCCACAGTGCCAGCCGTCGACCTTGGCGCGGCCGTGATCAAGCAATTGCTGGAACAGACCGGGCTGGACCCGGCGCAGGTCGACGAAGTCATTCTCGGCCAGGTGCTCACCGCCGGTGCCGGGCAAAACCCCGCCCGGCAGGCGGCGATCAAGGCGGGCCTGCCTTACAGCGTGCCGGCGCTGACCCTGAACAAGGTATGCGGCTCGGGCCTGAAGGCGCTGCACCTGGCGGCCCAGGCCATTCGTTGCGGTGATGCCGAGGTGGTGATTGCCGGCGGCCAGGAGAACATGAGCCTGGCGCCCTACGTGATGCCTTCGGCCCGCACCGGCCAGCGCATGGGCCACGGCCAGCTGATCGACAGCATGATCACCGACGGCCTGTGGGACGCGTTCAATGACTACCACATGGGCATCACTGCGGAAAACCTGGTGAGCCAGTATGACCTGAGCCGCGAGCAACAGGATGCCTTTGCCGCCGAATCCCAGCGCAAGGCCGTGGCCGCTATCGAAGCGGGCCGCTTCAAGGGCGAAATCACCCCGATCGTGCTGCCGCAGAAAAAGGGCGAACCCAAGGTATTTGATCAGGATGAGCAACCGCGCGCGGGCACCACAGCCGAATCGCTGGCCAAACTGCGCCCGGCGTTCAAGAAGGACGGCAGCGTCACGGCGGGCAACGCCTCCAGCCTCAACGATGGCGCGGCGGCAGTGCTACTGATGAGCGCCAGCAAGGCCCAGGCACTGGGTTTACCGGTGCTGGCGAAAATAGCCGCCTACGCCAGTGCGGGTGTGGACCCGGCAATCATGGGCATCGGGCCGGTCTCGGCTACCCAGCGCTGCCTGGCCAAAGCAGGCTGGCAACTGGCGGACCTGGACCTGATCGAGGCCAACGAGGCGTTTGCCGCGCAGGCGCTGGCAGTGGGCAAAGCGCTGGAGTGGGATGCCGGGCGGGTGAATGTGAATGGCGGGGCCATAGCCTTGGGGCATCCGATTGGTGCGTCAGGCTGCCGAGTGCTGGTGACCTTGCTGCACGAAATGATCAGGCGCGATGCCAAAAAAGGGCTTGCGACCTTGTGCATTGGTGGCGGCCAAGGTGTGGCGCTGGCGATTGAGCGCTGATCGAGGTTTCTGACGCTTTCCCTGTAGGAGCGGCTTCAGCCGCGAACACCGGCACAGCCGGTGCCATTTGCACCGCGTCGCCTGCATCGCGGATGAATCCGCTCCTACAGGAAAATGCATCCGTCAGGGTCAGTATCAGGCTGCCAGCTTAGCCTTGGCCAGCAACACGACTTCCTGGCATTTTTGCGCGGCTCGCTCAACATGCTGCAGTGGACACGACGATGCCACCCAAAGGCGATCTCCCAGCCGCTCATGGGCATGGCGCAGCATGTCCAAGGCTTTTTCCTGATTGCATTGGCCAACATCGTCGCCATCAACCAGGCCTAGCGACAGCACCTTGTAGGCTGGGAGGCGGTCGAGAATGGTCGGGAACTGTTCCGGGGCGCGCACCACATCGATGTGCAGGCCATCGACAGGCAAATTGGCAGCCAGCCCGAGCCGGTCTTCCAGGCCGCCGAAGTAAGTGGCGACCAGCTTTTTAAGCGGCGCGCGCTGCAGGATGTTGTAAACACGCTCGTAGGCATTTTTCCAATCCTGCGGCAACTCGTGGGCCAGGATCGGCTCGTCGATCTGCACCCACTCCACACCTTGGGCAGCCAATCGGTTAAGCACCTCGTCGTACAGCGGCAACAGGCGATCGATCTGCTCCAGCTTGTCCAGATCTCCACCGGGTGCCTCACTCTGCCACAGATAGGTCAGCGGGCCGATGATCACCGGCTTGACCGCATGGCCCAAGGCCTTGGCCTGTGCTACCTGTTCGAACAACTGCTCCCAATCCAGCGTGGCATTCTGGTCACCGACCGGCAGCAACTCGATACCGGCGTCCTTCTGCAACTGCCAATGGGTAGCACGCAGCTCAGGATCGCAGCCGATGTTTGGGAAGCCCAGAATGTGTGCCAGTGCCATGTTATTGCCTTAAAGCGCGTCAATGAATGTGGGCATTTTCCGGCAGTGAGCACACTGAAACAAACTCATAAAATTTGAGATCAACTTAAGTAAATCTCATGATGGACATGTCTTGTTCAGAGCAGCACGCTACGCAACCAGACACGGCCTGCCCCTGCGCCTGCACCACAATGCCAAGCTGAACCATCCTGATGACCCAAGCCATGAGCCTGCTCAAATCCGCGTTGCGCGATAACACTTTCGTCTGCGTCATGGAGTTTGTCCCCAAATCTTCAGCAGAGCGTTTTGCCGCCATGGAGGCAATCATGGCACGCGGGCAGTTGTGTGGCTGGCCCATGACCGTGGCCATCGGTGACCGGGTCGGCAGCCCGCTGGACATGTCGCCGCTGGATGCCCTCGCCAGCTTCAGCCACTCGGTCCCTGCCCTGCCGCACTTCTCGGGCAAGGACCGTGAGCGCCACCACTTGCTGGCCCAGTTGCAGCGCATGGACGCCGCCGGCCTTGATCAGTTGCTGCTGCTCACCGGCGACCGCCTGCCGGGGCATCAGCCAGGCGAGCGCCCGGTGCGCTACCTGGAATCGGTCGCAGCCCTGCAGATTGCCCGCCAGGCCTGCCCGCACTGGCTGCTGGGCGCGGCCCTCAACCCGTTCAAGTACCGCGAGGAAGAAGGCGGCGCGCAGTACTTCAAGGCTGAGAAAAAACTCGCTGCCGGGGCCGACTTCCTGACCCTGCAATTGGGCTTCGATGCGGGCAAACACCAGGAAGCCATCCGTTGGATGAGCCGTCAGCCCACACCAAAACCTTTGATTGCCTGCCTGATGAGCCTTACCCACGGCCGGGCGACGATGCTCGAGCATGTGGCAGGCGTGACCGTGACGCCGTCGATGTGCGACATGCTTGCCGCTGAAGTGGCGGTGTCCAAGGCATTTGCTCAGGCGCGCAGCGTTGATCGGCTAGCGTTGCAGATCATCGGCGTGAAGCTGATGGGCTACGCCGGGGTGCACCTGTCGGGGGTTCATGAGCTCAAGCAACTGCTGACGTTGGAGGAACGCCTGACGCATTGGCAGGCATGTATTCAGTCGCTAGAGCAATGGGTACCCGCGTGGGCGGAAAGCTGGCAGATGCCAGGCTTGCCGGCGGTCAGTTTTCACCCCCCGCACGCGGCATGGCGCCAGGGCGAGTCGCAAGCCACGGCTACGCGCAAGGAAACATTGCGGTATCACCTGCTGCACGGCGCCCATGCGCTGTTGTTCAACCGCCGCAACTGGTTAAGCAAGGCCTTCGGCTGGGCCGTGCGCAAACCGCTGTGGGCACAGGGCAAAGCCGCCCGCCTGCTGCACGGGCTGGAGCGCAACGTGAAGCGCCCGCTGCTGGGCTGTGACACCTGTGGCCGCTGCCGCCTGGAAGACACCCTCTACATTTGCCCGGAAACCTGCCCCAAGGGCTTGGCCAACGGCCCCTGCGGCGGCACCGCGCTGAACCGCTGTGAGTTCGGCGACCGGGAGTGCATCCACAGCGTCAAGTACCGCACCGCCAAGGCCGTGGGGCAAACAGCCGTGCTCACCGAACGGCTGATCCCGTGCATTGAGGCCGATACACGCCACCGCAGCTCATGGCCGCAATGGTTTGAAGCTCAGCCTGCGGCCAATGCCTCGAACCCGGCGCGGATCGTCGCTTCAGGCAACTCATCGGCAATGAACACCATCACGCTCTCGCGGGGTTCATCGTCTGCCCACTCGGCATCCCAGTCGAAGCCGTAGAGTTTGAGCACGCCCTGAAACACCAATTTGCGTGATTCACCGGCGATGTTCAGTACGCCCTTGTAGCGCAACAGTTGCTTGCCGTGTGTTTCCAGCAGCTCGTTCATGAAGTCGCTGAGCCGGTCGATGTCCAGCGGTGCATCGGTACGCAGCACCAGCGTGGAAATACGGTCCGGGGTCGCGGGTTTGAGCACCGGCCGCAAGCCTGGCTTGAAATTGGCGCCCAGGTCGGGGTTGAGGTTGAAGCCTCGTACATCAAGCAGTTCGGCCAAGTCGATGCGACCGTTTTCAACCACTCGGATGGCTGCGCGGCCATTGATGCGCGCAAGGCGTTCGCGCAAGGCTTCCACTGCCGGGGGTTCGACCAGGTCGGTCTTGCTCAGCAGCAGGCGGTCGGCGAACCCGACCTGGGCCTGGGCGATGGACTGGGTCAGGTGCAGGTCGGCGTGGGCTGCGTCGACCAGGGTGATGATGCCGTCGAGGATGTAGCGGTCACGCAGTTCCTCGTCGATGAAAAAGGTTTGCGCCACGGGGGCGGGGTCGGCGAGGCCTGTGCATTCGATCACCAGGCGGTCGAAGGCGATTTCGCCGCTGTCCAGGCGTTCGAGCAACAGGTACAGCGCACGTGTAAGGTCGCCGTGGATGCTGCAGCACACACAGCCGTTGGCCAGGGTCATGACCTGCACCGGCTCGTCACCCAGCAGCTGGCTGTCGATGCCGGCCTCGCTGAATTCGTTTTCGATCACGGCGAGTTTCAGGCCATGCTCGGCTTTGAGCATGTGCTTGAGCAAGGTGGTTTTGCCGGCACCCAGGAAGCCGGTAAGCACGGTTACGGGAATGGGCGTCTGCACGCAAGATCTCCTGAAGCTGAAAATGACTGTGGGAGCCTACAGGCTCCCACAGACTCACGCGGTGTGCCGGTTCAACAGCACTTGGGCCCGGACTTGCCGCCGTAACGTGCCTCTTGGCGTTCGCGGAAAAACGCCTCGTAGCTCATCACCGGCTTGTCCGGGTGTTTGGTCTGCATGTGCTCGACATAGTTGTCGTAGTCGGGCATGCCGACCATCAGGCGGGCTGCCTGCCCCAGGTATTTACCCAGTCGACCCAGGTCGTTGAACATTGCTGCAGTCCTCTCAAGCGTCAGGCAGTGCCTGGAACGGGGTTTCCTTGTCGGTACGCTCTTTGCGACCAAGCGCGGCATAGCCGACCTTGATGGCGAAGAACAGCACGCTGAACACCACCACCAGGAACAGCACCGTCAGGCCGGCGTTGGTGTAGGCGTTGAAGATCACGTGCTGCATCTGCCCGATGTCCTTGGCCGGGGCCAGTACCTGGCCGGCGTCCAGCGCGGTGCTGTACTTCTTGGCCAGGGCCAGGAAGCCGACGGCCGGGTTCGGGTCGAACAGCTTGATCAGGCCTGCGGTGGTGGTGCAGATCAGCAGCCATACCGCCGGCAGCAGGGTGACCCACACATAGCGCTGGCGCTTCATCTTGATCAGCACCACGGTGCCAAGCATCAGGGCGATACCGGCCAGCATCTGGTTGGAGATGCCGAACAGCGGCCACAAGGTGTTGATGCCACCCAGCGGGTCGATCACGCCTTGATACAGCAGGTAACCCCACAGGGCCACACAGCCTGCGGTGCCGATCAGGTTGGCGGTCCACGACTCGGTACGCTTCAGGGCCGGCACGAAGCTGCCCAGCAGGTCTTGCAGCATGAAGCGGCCGGCACGGGTACCGGCATCCACCGCGGTCAGGATGAACAGCGCTTCGAACAGGATCGCGAAGTGGTACCAGAAGGCCATGGTGTTCTCACCTGGCAGCACCTGGTGCAGGATCTGCGCGATACCGACCGCCAGGGTTGGTGCACCACCGGCACGGGCCAGAATGGTGTGCTCGCCAATATCGCGGGCAGTGGCTTCAAGCTGCTCGGGGGTAATCATGAAGCCCCAGCTGCTGACCGTTTGCGCGACCGACACAACGTCGCTACCCACCACGGCAGCCGGGCTGTTCATGGCGAAGTACACGCCCGGCTCGATCACCGAAGCAGCGACCATGGCCATGATGGCCACGAACGATTCCATCAGCATGCCGCCGTAACCGATGTAGCGGGCGTTGGTTTCGTTATCCAGCAGCTTGGGCGTGGTCCCCGAAGAGATCAGCGCGTGGAAGCCGGACACCGCACCACAGGCAATGGTGATGAACAGGAACGGGAACAGGGTGCCCTTCCACACCGGGCCGGTGCCGTCGGTGAACTGGGTCAGCGCCGGCATTTTCAGCTCGGGCGCGATGATCAGGATACCGATGGCCAGGCCGACGATGGTGCCGATCTTGAGGAAGGTCGACAGGTAGTCACGCGGCGCCAGTACCAGCCACACCGGCAGCACGGCGGCAACAAAGCCATAGCCCACCAGCATCCAGGTGATCTGTACGCCAGTGAAGGTGAACGCCGGGCCCCACACCGGGTCTGCGGCAATCTGGCCCCCCAGCCAGATCGACAGCAGCAACAGCACCACGCCGACCACCGAGATTTCGCCAATGCGGCCCGGGCGGATGTAGCGCATGTAGATGCCCATGAACATCGCGATCGGGATGGTCGCCATCACCGTGAACATGCCCCATGGGCTCTCGGCCAGTGCTTTGACCACGATCAGCGCCAGCACCGCAAGGATGATGATCATGATCAGGAAGCAGCCGAACAGGGCGATGGTCCCTGGGATGCGGCCCATCTCCTCACGCACCATGTCGCCCAGCGAGCGACCGTTGCGGCGGGTAGACAGGAACAGGACCATGAAGTCCTGCACCGCACCGGCCAGCACCACGCCGGCGATCAGCCAGAGCGTGCCGGGCAGGTAGCCCATCTGCGCGGCCAGTACCGGGCCGACCAGCGGGCCTGCACCTGCAATGGCCGCGAAGTGGTGGCCGAACAGAATGTGTTTGTTGGTCGGGACGTAGTCCAGGCCGTCGTTGTTGAGCACCGCGGGGGTGGCTCGTCGAGGGTCAAGTTGCATCACCTTGGTGGCGATGAACAGGCTGTAGTAGCGATAGGCAACCAGGTAAATGGCCACTGCCGCGACCACGATCCACAAGGCGTTGATCGCCTCACCACGGCGCAGGGCAACCACACCCAGCGCGCAGGCCCCTATGACTGCCAGCGCCAGCCACGGAATGTGGCGTAGCAGGCTATTATTGTTGTTCATGGTTTACTTCCAGCTGGTGGATTGGAAAAGACCGCCCACCGAGTCTAGGGCGAGTCATCGCGCATTGCCACACTTGCTTTGGTCTAGAGCCTCTGCGGCCAGATTGCGGTACCTGATGTGTGTACAGAAATAACTATAGTCAGGATGCACCCCGGAGGACTTACCCATGCGCCAGCACGACGAACGTCGCCGTTTTCAACGTATCGACTTTGATGCCCCTACCGAACTGCGCCAGGGTGATCGCCGTTGGCCGGTAAAACTGATCGATCTGTCGCTCAAGGGCCTGTTGATCGAATGCCCCAAGCCCTGGGATGCCGACCTGACACAGGATTTCGACGCCATCATTCATCTGGACAAGCAAAACCGTGTGCAGATGCAGGTGGAACTGCGCCACGAAGAACCCACTCGGCTGGGATTCATCTGTTTGTACATCGACATCGAATCGATGACTCATTTGCACCGTCTTGTGGAATTGAACGTGGCAGACAGCACCGAAATGATGCGTGAACTGCGCGAATTGATCGAATAATGAAATCTCTTAGCTAGCTATTAGCATCCCCACACTTTGTTTCTTGTCTACCCAGACAGCTTTATTACTGGGTAGCAAAGCTTTGTACACACCTCTCTAGCACAGCATTTGATGACTTGGTACGCGTTCTGCAAGGTGTTTTGGCACACCTCGCGGCCACCCTTGTTCGCGCTCCGATCAAAAAATTGTATACAATTGTTGTGGCAATGATTTGTAGGAAATGTCTACAGTAGCGACACAACAATAAACAGAGAGCCTGCTCCATGACTACGTCCCCTAGCACGTCTCCCGCCAAGCGCCCCGAGGATGAAAACCTCGGGCTTGGTGCCAACCTGGCTTATGGCCTGCAACACGTGTTGACCATGTACGGGGGGATAGTCGCGGTGCCCCTGATCCTGGGGCAGGCCGCTGGCCTGAACGGTGCCGAAATCGGCATGCTGATCGCCGCCTCGCTGTTTGCCGGCGGTTTGGCCACGCTGCTGCAAACCCTTGGCCTGCCCTTCTTCGGTTGCCAGCTACCGCTGGTGCAGGGGGTGTCTTTCGCCGGTGTGGCGACCATGGGCGCGATCCTCAGCAGCGAAGGCGGTGGTGGCTTGCCAGGCGTGCTGGGCGCAGTGATGGCGGCTTCGTTGATCGGTTTCCTGATCACCCCGGTGTTCTCGCGCATTACCAAGTTCTTCCCGCCGCTGGTAACCGGCATCGTCATCACCACCATCGGCCTGACCCTGATGCCCGTTGCGGCTCGCTGGGTGATGGGCGGTAACAGCGCATCACCGGAGTTCGGCAGCGTGGCCAACATCGGCCTGGCAGCGCTGACCTTCGCGATCGTGCTGGTGCTGAGCAAACTGGGCAGCGCAACCATTTCGCGCCTGTCGATCCTGCTGGCCATGGTGATTGGCACCCTGATCGCCTGGGCACTGGGCATGACCGACTTCAGCAAGGTCACCGAAGGCCCGATGTTCGCCTTCCCCACCCCGTTCCACTTCGGCATGCCAACCTTCCACATCGCGGCCATCCTGTCGATGTGCATCGTGATCATGGTGACGCTGGTGGAAACCTCGGCCGACATCCTTGCCGTGGGTGAGATCATCGACACCAAGGTCGACTCCAAACGCCTGGGCAACGGCCTGCGCGCCGACATGGCTTCGAGCATCCTGGCGCCGATTTTCGGCTCGTTCACCCAAAGCGCCTTTGCCCAGAACGTTGGCCTGGTGGCCGTGACCGGCGTGAAGAGCCGCTACGTGGTGGCAACCGGCGGCGTGATTCTGGTGGTGCTTGGCCTGCTGCCAATCATGGGCCGGGTAATTGCCGCCGTACCCACCCCGGTACTGGGTGGTGCAGGCATCGTGCTGTTCGGCACCGTGGCCGCCAGCGGTATTCGTACCCTGTCGAAGGTCAACTACAAGAACAACGTCAACCTGATCATCGTCGCTGCCTCGCTGGGCTTCGGCATGATCCCGATTGCCGCGCCAACCTTCTACCACCACTTCCCGAACTGGTTCGAGACCATCTTCCACTCGGGCATCAGCTCGGCGGCGATCATGGCCATCTTGCTGAACCTGATGTTCAACCACTTCACGGCCGGCAACTCCGACCAGCAGTCGGTGTTTGCCGCGGCGTACGAGCGCACCATCCAGTACTCGGACATTTCGTCACTGCGTGATGGTGACTACTTCAAGGACGGCAAGCTGTTCGATGCCGATGGCAACGAGGTGCCGGTGCTGGAAATGGACGAGCATGGCAACGCGACGCCCAGGCGTAGCGCGGTTGCAGAGCATTGACCACTGACTGAGCAGTGATGTGGGGGGAGCCGATGCGCATCGTTGGCTCCCCCTTTTTCGTTGGTTTGATTTCTACTCGAACAAGGCATCCAGCGCCTGTTCCAACCGCGTCACTGCAATTACCTGCAAACCCGCTGGCGGCTCCTTGGGCGCATTGCCCTTGGGCACGATCGCCCGCTTGAACCCGTGTTTGGCCGCTTCCTTCAACCGCTCCTGCCCGCTCGGCACAGGCCGCACTTCCCCAGACAGGCCGATCTCGCCGAACACCAGCAGCCCATGGGCCAACGGCCGGTTGCGCAAACTGGACATCACCGCCGCCAGCAACGCCAGGTCGGATGCAGTCTCCAGCACTTTCACCCCACCCACCACATTGAGGAACACGTCCTGGTCGTGCGTGGGAATACCGCCATGGCGATGCAACACCGCCAGCAGCATGGCCAGGCGGTTCTGGTCCAGGCCCAGGGTAACGCGTCGCGGGTTGGCCAGGTGGCTGTCATCGACCAGCGCCTGCACTTCCACCAGCATCGGCCGAGTACCTTCCCAGGTGGCCATCACCACACTGCCCGGAACTTCTTCCTGCGTGCGGTTAAGGAAGATCGCCGATGGGTTGGAAACCTCTTTCAGGCCCCGGTCGGTCATGCCGAACACACCCAGTTCGTTCACCGCACCAAAGCGGTTTTTCACCGCCCGCAGCAACCGCAGGCGGCCATCGGACTCACCCTCGAAATACAGCACCGTGTCCACCATGTGCTCCAGCACACGCGGCCCGGCCAGCGAACCTTCCTTGGTGACGTGGCCAACCAGGAAAATCGCCGTGCCGCTCTGCTTGGCGTAACGCACCAGCAAGGCCGTGCTCTCGCGCACCTGGGCCACGCCGCCGGGTGCCGACTGCAGCTGCTCGGTGAAGATGGTCTGGATCGAATCGATGACCATCACCCGCGGCTTTTCCACCCGGGCAGTGGCGATGATGGTTTCGATGCAGGTTTCGGTCATTACCTTGAGTTGATCCTGTGGCAGGCCCAGGCGCCGCGACCGCATGGCAACCTGCTGCTGGGATTCCTCACCGGTGACATACAGTGCTGGCATGCCCACGGCAATGTTGCACAGGGTTTGCAGCAAGATGGTCGACTTGCCAATACCGGGGTCACCACCAATCAGCACAACCGAGCCGTCTACCAAGCCACCGCCCAGCACCCGGTCCAGTTCGGTGCTGCTGGTGGTGAAACGAGGGATTTCTTCAACGCTGACCTCGGCCAGCGTCTTGATCTGCGCCTGCTGCCCGGTCCAGCCAGCACGCCCGCTGGGCGCTGCCGCGCCAGCGCTTTCGATCATGGTTTCGACCAGGGTGTTCCAGGCCCCGCACTCACCACACTGGCCGGCCCATTTGGGGAAGGTCGCGCCGCACTCGGTGCAGCCATACAAGCGCTTGGCCTTGGCCATGGGCAGGTTCCTCTGGAAAAAGTGGCCATGATAGCCGAGGTGAACGTGCCTCGAACGCGCCGAAGCGCGACAAAACTATTCGTTCTAAGCGCAGTCACTACCCCTATACGCCACGCATGAAGCGTTTTAGTGGCTTACACTCTGTACACCTCACCATTTGTTACAAAGGAATCGAACATGGGCATGATCAGTGAGTTCAAGGCCTTCGCGGTCAAAGGAAACGTCGTCGACATGGCGGTCGGTATCATCATCGGCGCGGCGTTCGGCAAGATCGTCTCCTCCTTCGTGGGTGACGTAGTCATGCCACCATTGGGCCTGCTGATCGGTGGTGTGGATTTCAGTGACCTGGCCATTACCTTGAAGGCGGCCGAAGGCGATGTGCCAGCAGTGGTGCTGGCCTATGGGAAGTTCATCCAGACGGTGATCGACTTCCTGATCGTGGCATTTGCCATCTTCATGGGCGTTAAGGCGATCAACCGGCTCAAGCGTGAAGAAGCTGTGGCGCCAAGCGTGCCGCCGGCTCCGACGCCGCAGGAAACGCTGCTGACCGAGATTCGGGATTTGCTGAAGACGCAAAATCAGAATCGGTTGCCCTGAGCGCCGGGGCCGCTTTGCGGCCCATCGCGGATGAATCCGCTCCTACAAAGAGATCGCGTGTAGGAGCGGATTTATCCGCGATGGGGCGCGAAGCGGCCCCTATGATCACCAATAATTCTCGACAGCCACCTGCCCCGGCCGCTTGCTCAGGCTCAGTTGCAAATCACGGGCTTTGAGCACCTTGCGTGTCTCGTCGATCATTTCCGGGTTACCGCACAACATGATCCGCGAATGCTCTGGAGAAAACTCCAGGCCGGCTGCCTTTTCCAATTCACCGTTCTCGATCAGCGTGGTGATACGCTCATTCAGGGCTCCTGGGTGATCCTCGCGGGTCACCACCGGAATGAACTGCAACTTGCCGGCAAACTCTGCCAGGTAGTCGCGCTGCTCCAGCCCGGCGATGTCATCCACATACGCCAGCTCCTTTGCCTCACGCACCGAATACACCAGCTTGATATTGTCGAATCGCTCCCAGGCCTCGAAGTCCTGCAGGATCGACATGAACGGCGCAATACCCGTACCGGTAGCCAGCAGCCAAAGATCCCGCCCCCCGATGAAGCGGTCCAGGGTAAGGAAGCCAAAGGCCTGGCGATCAATCAGCAGTGCGTCGCCCTTGCCCAGACGGCTCAACTCGCTGGTGAATTCACCACCGGGTACCACGATGGAAAAGAAGTCGAGAAACTCGTCATGCGGGGCACTGACCATCGAGTAGGCGCGCCACACCACGCTGCCATCCGCTTTGGTGACGCCCAGGCGCGCGAACTGGCCTGAGCGAAAACGAAAACCAGGGTCGCGGGAAACCCGCAGACTGAACAGGTTCGGTGTCAGGGGTTGCACATCCAGCAATGTCTGGCGGGTGTACTTGTCGGCACTGGCGGTCATGGGGGGCTCCGTGGAAAGCATGCGCCAAGTGTCGCGCAAAGCCGCCAGTATAAAAACCGTTGGCGTGTAAGGGAACTGCAACACGTCCTGTTCGGGTTCGCAAAATCGTGTGCGCTATAGCGAAAAAATCCCAACGCTATACTCGGACATTTCCTACAATCTTTGCTTGTATACAAACGGATTGGATCCTGCCAAATCGAGGGAGTGACAGATGTCTCTTTGGAACTACGAGCATCTTCATCAGCTGATCAGTGAGAGTACACCGCAGCGTGCGTTCGACGTTGCAGTGCATCTGGCGCAAGACCTGGACATGGAATACCTGGGCCTTAAAGTACGCCTTCAACTTGCAGCACAAGCACCCAAGCTCTACCTCTACAGCAATTATTCAGCCGCGTGGGTCGAGCGCTATCAGCACGAAGACTTCTATAAGCAGGATTCTGCCGCCTGTGTCAGCCATACCACGACCATGCCCGTGCTGTGGACCGATGATCTGTACCGCGAAGCACCTGATTACCGCCAGGAAGCCTGCCAACATGGCCTGCGCCACGGCTGGACCCAATCGCTGCACGATATGCAGCACCATGAAAGCCAGCTGAGCATCGCACGGCCGTTTGGTGAAGTGTCGATCCACGAGCTTTACGAAAAAGGCTGCAAAGTGCAGTGGCTGTGCCACACCTTGCACGCGATCATCAGTGAGTACCATCTGAACAGCCTTTGCCCATCAACGCCGAAATTCACCGAACGGGAGCTCGATGTACTCAAGTGGTCTGCAGATGGCAAGACTGCCGCTGTTATCGCCCGCATCCTGTCGTTATCGCCGAGCACGGTTAATTTCCATATCCGCAGCGTCATCACCAAAACCAATGCATCCAACAAGGCCGGTGCCATCGCCATTGCCGCCATGCGCGGGTTGCTCTGACAGTCATTTCTGCGACCTTGCGCAAACCCCTGTAGAATCGCGTACCCGGCCCGTGGCGAACCCCGCCCACGGGCAGACCCGTACCCGAGCCAGATGCCATGCCCCTGTTGATCACCCCCTTCGCCGAACTCGACCTGCTCCGCCAGCCGGATCAGGCCAACGACCCACTGCAAGCCTTTGATGCCGCCGACGAGTACCTGCTCGATCAGTTGCATGGGCAGGCGCTGGGGGCGGGTTGCCGGGTACTGGTCCTGAATGACAGCTTCGGTGCCCTGGCCGCCAGCCTCGCAGGCCATGTTTCGGTCGTCAGCAGCGGCGACTCCCACTTGGCCCACCTGGCTCTGGAGAAAAACCTGGCCCGCAACGGCAAGGCATTCGACAGCGTCCCATTCGTGCCAGCCAGCGAGCAGTGGGAAGGTACGTTTGACCGGGTTGTGGTCCGCGTCCCCAAGACCTTGGCCCTGCTCGAAGAGCAGTTGATTCGCCTGCAAGGCCATCTGGCCCCCGGTGCACAGGTGATCGCCGGGGCGATGATCAAGCACCTGCCCCGGGCAGCGGGCGACCTGATGGAAAAGTACATTGGCCCGGTGCAGGCTTCGCTGGCACAGAAGAAGGCTCGCCTGCTGACTGCCAGCGTGGCAGGCCGCCCTGCAGTGAAGTCGCCCTACCCGACCCGCTACTGCCTGGATGTGCCAGCCCTGGAACTGGTCAACCATGCCAACGTGTTCTGCCGCGACGGTCTGGACATCGGCACCCGTGCCTTCCTGCCCCACCTGCCACGCAACCTGGGTAATGCGCGAGTTGCCGACTTGGGCTGCGGCAATGGGGTACTGGCCATTGCCAGTGCCTTGGCCAACCCGGACGCTACGTACACGTTGGTGGACGAGTCGTACATGGCGGTGCAGTCGGCGCGGGAAAACTGGCAGGCGGCACTTGGGGTGCGTGCCGTGAATGTGCTGGCAGGCGATGGCCTGGCGGGAGTTGAAAAGCAGTCGCTGGACGTGGTGCTGTGCAACCCGCCGTTCCACCAGCAGCAGGTGGTAGGTGATTTTTTGGCCTGGCGCATGTTCCAGCAGGCACGCGAGGCCTTGGTGGTAGGTGGGGCCTTGTACATCGTCGGTAACCGCCATTTGGGCTATCACAGCAAGCTGGCGCGGCTGTTCCGGGGCGTGGAGCAGGTGGCGGCGACGCCGAAGTTCGTGATTCTCAAGGCTCGCAAGTGAAGCTGGGGCCGCTTTGCGGCCCATCGCGGATGAAATCCGCTCCTACACGATCGCGTGGCCTGTAGGAGCGGATTTATCCGCGATGGGCCGCCTTGCGGCCCCCTTTGAACTCAATGGGTAGTCAACCCCGCCGCCCCCATGAACAACCTCATCACCCAGGCCGCCACCCCCAGCGCAGCCACACTCATCGCCCAGATCAACAGCAGCCAACCCAAACGCTGCCACAGCGGTTTTTTCTCTTCCAGGCCAGGTTTACCGGTCATGATTTGGCCTTCTAGTGATAGCCATCTTCATGGGTAACCTTGCCGCGGAACACGTAATAGCTCCAGAAGGTGTACCCCAGGATGAACGGCAGGATGAACAACGTGCCCACCAGCATGAAGCCCTGGCTCTGCGGCGGCGCGGCGGCATCCCAGATCGAGATTGATGGCGGGATGATGTTCGGCCACAGGCTGATGCCAAGGCCGCTGTAGCCCAGGAAGATCAGCACCAGAGTCAGCAAGAACGGTGTGTAGTGGGCATTGCGCGCTACCGCCTTGAGCAGCCCATAGAAGGTCACCAGCACCAGCAGCGGCACAGGCATGAACCAGATCAGGTTGGGCATGCTGAACCAGCGATCGGCAATTTGCGGGTAGGCAATCGGCGTCCACAGGCTGACGATACCGATCACCACCAGCAGTACCAAGGCCAGCGGCCTGGCCAGGCCATGCATCTGCCGCTGCAACGGCCCTTCGGTTTTCATGATCAGCCAGGTACAGCCCAGCAGGGTGTAGGCCACGACCAGGCCCAGCCCGCAGAACAGGCTGAACGGCGTCAACCAGTCAAGCGTCCCGCCGGCAAAGTGCCGGTCGACCACCTTGAACCCCTCCAGGAACGCCCCTAGCGCAACGCCCTGGAAGAACGTGGCCACCAGCGAACCCCAGATGAACGCCTTGTCCCAGATGTGGCGCTTGTCGGCCTTGGCCTTGAAGCGGAACTCGAAGGCCACGCCCCGGAAGATCAAGCCGATCAGCATCAGGATCAGCGGCAGGTACAGCGCTTCGAGCACTACCGAGTAGGCCATCGGAAACGCCCCGAACAAACCGGCGCCGCCGAGGATCAACCAGGTTTCGTTACCGTCCCACACGGGGGCAACGGTATTCATCATCACATCGCGGTCCTGCTCGCCCTTGACGAAGGGGAAAAGCATGCCGATACCCAGGTCGAAGCCGTCCATCACCACGTACATCATCACGCCAAAGATGATGATCACGGCCCAGATCAGCGGAAGGTCGATACCCATGGCTCAGATCTCCTTGCTCAGGCTGGCGGGCTTGGCCTCATGGCCATCATCGGCGGCGGACAACGGCCGTGCCGGGGTGCGTTTCTGGCCCGGGCCTCCGGGGGTGTGCTCCTCGCCTTCGCCGGTTTTCGGCCCTTTGCGCACCAGGCGCATCATGTAGCCCAGGCCAGTGCCGAACAGGGCGAAGTACACCACTACAAAGGCGATCAACGTAAAGCCAAGCTGGGCGTAACTGTGGTTGGACACCCCTTCCGACGTGCGCATCAGCCCATAAACCACCCACGGCTGGCGGCCGATCTCGGTGGTGAACCAGCCGGCCAGGATGGCAATCAGCCCGGATGGGCCCATCCAAAGTGTCAGGTAGAGGAACGGGCGCGAACTGTAGAGCGTGCCGCGCTTGCGCAGCCACAGGCTCCACAGGCCAACGAAGATCATCAGCATGCCCAGTCCGACCATGACCCGGAACGACCAGAACACGATGGTCGAGTTGGGGCGGTCTTCGGGTGGGAACTCCTTCATTGCCGGCACTTGTTTGTCCAGGCTGTGGGTCAGGATCAGGCTGCCGAGCGCGGGGATTTCAAGCTTGAAGTGTGTAGTTTCAGCCTTCATGTCGGGGATGCCGAACAGGATCAGTGGGGTTGGCTCACCCGGCACGTTTTCCCAGTGGCCTTCAATGGCTGCAATTTTGACCGGTTGGTGCTTGAGCGTATTGAGGCCATGGAAATCGCCGATCACGGCCTGCACAGGCGCCACGATCAGCGCCATCCACATGGCCATCGACAGCATCTTGCGTACCGCCGGGTTATCGCGCCCGCGCAGCAGGTGCCAGGCAGCCGATGCACCGACGAAGAACGCGGTGGCCACAAAGGCAGCGGTGGCCATGTGCATCAGGCGGTAGGGGAACGACGGGTTGAAGATGATTGCCAACCAATCCACCGGGACCACTCGGCCATCGATGATTTCGTGGCCTTGTGGTGTTTGCATCCAGCTGTTGGAGGCCAGAATCCAGAAGGTCGAAACCAGCGTACCCAGCGCCACCATTACCGTGGCGAAAAAGTGCAAGCCACGGCCGACGCGGTTCCAGCCGAACAGCATCACCCCCAGGAAGCCTGCCTCGAGGAAGAAGGCAGTCAGCACTTCATAGGTAAGCAATGGCCCGGTGACCGCACCGGCGAAGTCGGAGAAACGGCTCCAGTTGGTACCGAATTGGTACGCCATGACCAGGCCGGACACCACGCCCATACCGAAGTTGACGGCGAAGATTTTCGACCAGAAATGATAAAGGTCACGGTAGACCTGCTCGTGGGTGCGCAGCCAAAGGCCTTCGAGTACGGCCAGGTAGCTCGCCAGGCCAATGGTGATGGCCGGGAACAGGATGTGAAACGACACGGTGAACGCAAACTGGATTCGGGCGAGATCTAGGGCCTCTAAGCCGAACATAGTGCTTCCTCTTCAGATAATCCGGCGTTCAGGCTTTTGGCCCTGGCGCCTACTGCCCCCACGGTGGTCGAGTGCGGCGAGTTGGAATTGTTCTGTGCGATCGCAGGGAATCGGGCCCTAAGGCCAAATCGTTGCCTGATCGTTGCAAAAGCAACGATTGATCCAGATCAACGACTTTTAGGAAGCATAGTCCCGAAAAGCCCGACCGGCCGTGTGGTTGATTGCCGCGTGACCTGTTGCCCCACCCTCTTTTAAAAAGCGTGAAACAGTGCCGATTCGAGCAAACAGTAACTACTTGTTACAAACAGATGATACGCTTCGGGCCCCTCTACTGCGCCGAGGCTGCTGCTTCCGATGTCCGATTCCGCACCGCAGTTGTTGCGTCACCATCGCCCTTTCATTGCCTTCTGGCTGGCCCGCGTGTTTACCGCCAGCGGCTTTCAGATGCTCACCGTGGCCATCGGCTGGCACCTCTACCAACTGACCGGCAATGTGCTGGATCTGGGCCTGGTCGGGCTGGTCGAGTTTGCCCCGCGCGTGCTGTTCATGTTGCACACCGGGCACGTGGCCGACCGCTACGACCGGCGCAAGGTCGCCGCCCTGTGCCAGACCCTGCAGGGGTTGATTGCCCTGGCGCTGGCGCTGGGCAGCGCCACCGACAACGTCAGCCGCGAGTTGATCTTTGCCCTTGCGTTCCTGCTCGGCGCTACCCGCTCGTTTGAAATGCCGGCTACCCAGGCGTTGCTGCCCAATGTCGTGCCTCCGGGGTTGTTCCCCCGTGCAGTGGCGGCATCGGCCTCGGCGACCCAGGCGGCGACCATCGTTGCGCCGGCCGTGGGCGGCTTCCTGTATGCCTTCGGCAGCATCTGGGTATACGGCCCGACCGTTGCGCTTTACGGCATTGCCTGCCTGCTGATGCTCAGCCTCGACTCGCGCCAGCAAGTACCGCAAAAAGGCCGTGCCAGCCTGGAATCATTGCTGGCCGGCATCCGCTTCATTCGCAGCCGGCCCGACATCCTCGGGGCGATCTCGCTCGACCTGTTCGCCGTACTGCTGGGTGGCGCCACCGCGCTGCTGCCCGTGTTCGCCAAGGACATCCTGCTCACCGGCCCCTGGGGGCTTGGCCTGTTGCGCTCGGCACCAGCGGTAGGGGCATTGTTGATGTCGTTCTGGCTGGCGCGCTTCCCGGTGGAACGCAAGGTGGGCCGCACCATGTTCACGGCAGTGGGTGTGTTTGGCGTGGCGACCATCGCGTTCGGGCTGTCGACGTCGTTCTGGTTCTCGCTGGCGGTGCTGGTGGTGCTGGGGGCGGCGGACATGATCAGCATGGTGATCCGCGGTGCATTCGTGCAGCTGGAGACACCGGACGAGATGCGTGGGCGGGTCAGCGCGGTGAACGGGTTGTTCATCGGGGCTTCGAACCAGCTTGGCGAGTTTGAATCCGGGGTGACGGCGCACTGGTTCGGGACCGTACCGGCAGTGGTGCTGGGTGGGGTGGGTACGCTGGTGGTGACCGGGGTGTGGATAAAGCTGTTCCCGACACTGGCCAATCGGGATCGGTTGCACAGCGGTTGATGTAGCCTGTTCGGGCCTCATCGCGGATAAATCCGCTCCTACAGGGGAATACCATCGCTTGTAGGAGCGGATTCATCGAGGCGTCGGACCGCCGCGATGAGGCCAGCACAGGTTTGGAAACACCCATCCCCCCAACGGCCATAGGCCCCCGCCAAGCATGCTGGTATGATGCGCGGCTTTTTTCCACCCCACACAAAATCACGGCACCCGCTACGGTCTGTGCTTTGCTGTTGGGGTCGATACATTCACGGCGCCGGGGGCGCCTCGGGGAGCGGGCATGCTGGAAAGGCTGTTTCAACTAAAAGCACACAACACCAACGTGCGCACCGAGATTCTTGCGGGCGTCACTACCTTCCTGGCCATGGCCTACATCCTGTTCGTCAACCCGAGCATCCTCGGCGAAACCGGCATGGACAAAGGCGCGCTGTTCGTCGCCACCTGCCTGGCCGCGGCCATCGGCTCGGTGACCATGGGCCTGATCGCCAACTACCCGATCGCCCTTGCGCCGGGCATGGGCCTGAACGCGTTCTTCACCTACACCGTGGTGCTGCACATGGGCCACACCTGGCAGGTGGCGCTGGGTGCGGTGTTCCTGTCGGCGGTGATGTTCTTCCTGCTGTCGATCTTCCGTATCCGCGAATGGATCGTGAACAGTATCCCACTGCCGCTGCGTTCGGCCATTGCAGCCGGTATCGGCCTGTTCCTGGCACTGATCGCCCTGCATAACGCCGGCATCGTCGTCGATAACCCGGCCACCCTGGTGGGCCTGGGTGACCTCAAGCAGCCCGCGCCCATCCTCGCCACGCTGGGCTTCTTCCTGATCGTTGGCCTGGAAGCGCTGAAAGTACGCGGCGCCGTGCTGATCGGCATTCTGGCCGTGACCGTCGCGGCAATCGCCATGGGTGTAACTCCATTTGGCGGTATCGTTTCCATGCCGCCATCGCTGGCCCCGACCTTCCTGCAACTGGACATCGCCGGTGCACTGGATGTCGGCCTGGTGAGCGTGATCTTCGCCTTCCTGTTCGTCGACCTGTTCGACAACTCCGGCACCCTGATCGGCGTTGCAAAACGCGCCGGCCTGATGGGCAAGGACGGCCACATGCCGAAAATGGGCCGCGCCCTGATTGCCGACAGTACCGCCGCCATGGCCGGCTCGCTGCTGGGCACCTCGACCACCACCAGCTACATCGAATCCGCTGCCGGTGTGAGTGCCGGGGGCCGCACCGGCCTGACAGCCATCGTGGTTGCCGTACTGTTCCTGCTGGCGCTGTTCTTCGCCCCGCTGGCCAGCAGCGTGCCAGCCTTCGCCACCGCCCCGGCGCTGCTGTTCGTCGCGGTACTGATGGCTTCGGGCATGGCGGAAATAAACTGGGACGACGTCACTGAGGCCGCGCCAGTTGTCGTGACCGCCCTGGCCATGCCACTGACTTACTCGATTGCCAACGGTATCGCCTTTGGCTTCATCGCCTGGACCGCCGTCAAGCTGATTTCCGGCCGCTACCGCGACCTGAACCCGGCCTTGGTGATCCTTTCCATCCTGTTCGTCATCAAGCTGGGCTGGTTCAACGCATGAGTGCCGTTTTCGACCCATCCGCCTACGATGCGCAGCTGCAGGGCAAAGTTGCCCGCCTGCGCGAGCTGCTGGCGCCCTTCGGGGCGCCGGAGCCGGCCGTGTTCGACTCCCCGCGCGAGCACTACCGCCTGCGCGCGGAGTTCCGCCTGTGGCGCGAAGAGGGCCAGCGCCACTATGCGATGTTCGCCCCTGGCGAGAAGCACAAGGCAATCCTGATCGACGACTTCCCCATCGCCAGCGAGCGCATCAACGCGCTGATGCCGCGCCTGAAAGCCGCCTGGCAAGCCAGCGAGGATCTGAGCAATCGCCTGTTCCAGGTGGAGTTCCTCACCACCCTGGCTGGCGACGCGATGGTCACCATGTGCTACCACCGCCCGCTCGACGACGCCTGGGAAGCGGCTGCACACCAGCTGGCAAGCGAACTGGGCGTGAGCATCATTGGCCGCTCCAAGGGCAAACGCCTGGTGATTGGCCGTGACTATGCCGTTGAAGAACTGAATGTGGCCGGCCGTGTGTTCAGCTACCGCCAGCCGGAAGGCGCATTCACCCAGCCCAACGGTGCCGTGAACCAGAAAATGCTGACCTGGGCCTTCGAGGCCATGGGCGAGCGCGATGACGACCTGCTGGAGCTGTACTGCGGCAACGGCAACTTCACCTTGCCGCTGGCTACCCGTGCGCGCCAGGTGCTGGCAACCGAGATCAGCAAAACATCGGTGAACGCAGCGCTGAGCAACCTGGACGAGAATGGCGTGGGTAACGTGCGCCTGGTGCGGTTGTCGGCTGAAGAGCTGACTCAGGCATTGAATGAGGTGCGCCCGTTCCGCCGGCTGGAAGGCATCGACCTGAAGAGCTACGACTTCGGCACGGTATTCGTCGACCCACCGCGCGCTGGCATGGACCCGGACACCTGCGAGCTGACCCGGCGTTTCGAGCGGATTCTGTACATCTCGTGCAACCCGGAAACGCTGGCGGCGAACATCGAGCAATTGCAGGACACGCACCGCATCGAGCGGTGTGCGTTGTTTGACCAGTTCCCGTATACCCACCATATGGAGAGTGGGGTGCTGCTGGTTCGCCGCTAAAAATGTTTGGGGCCGCATCAGCGGCCCCAAACACATCAGAAGTCGAAGAACACCGTCTCCCCTTCCCCCTGAATACGGATATCAAACCGGTACGCCGTCTTCCCGTCCACCTCGCAACGCTTGGCAATCAACGTCTCACGACGCTGCGGCTGCTCGATCAGGTTGAGCACCGGGCACTTGGCGTTGGCCTCGGCTTCGTCATCAAAATACAACCGCGTGTGCAGGTGAATGTTGATGCCCCGGGCAAACAGGCTGATGTTGATATGGGGCGCCATCGGCACACCTGCAGCATTGTTCACCACACCCGGCTTGACCGTCTGTACGGTCCACTCGCCCGCATCAAAGGTGGTGGCGGTGCGGCCAAAGCTGTTGAAGGCGTTTTCCAGATTGTACGCGTCCTGATACTGGCCATTGGCGTCAGCCTGCCACAGTTCCAGGAACGAATCGCGTACCAGGTGGCCATTGCCGTCATACACCTGGCCGATCAGCAGGATGTGTTCACCCTCGGCTTGCGGCGTGGCCATGCGGTTCCAGATTTCCTGATCGCGGGTCGGGTTGCCGGCCGCTTCCAGAGCGAGGCCGATGTGCACGTAAGGGCCGGCGGTTTGCGAGGGGGTTTCCGGCAGCAGTTCGATTGGCATGGCGGGTTCCTCAGCAGTTTTCGAAGTGGGTCTTGCGCTGGCCGCGCAGCACGATGTCAAAGCGGTACGCCAGGCAGTCCATCGGGTTGGCGTTGCTCATGTCGAGCTTGGCGATCAACTGCTGCACTGCTTCAGGGTTGGTGATCGACTTGACGATCGGGCACATCGGGATCATCGGATCGCCTTCGAAGTACAACTGGGTGATCAGCTTGGTGGCGATCGCCGGGCCGCTGATGGCGAAGTGGATGTGCGCCGGGCGCCAGTCGTTCGGGCCGTTGCGCCATGGGTACGGGCCGGGCTTGATGGTACGGAAGGTGTAGTAGCCGTCACGGTCGGTCAGGCAGCGGCCGACACCACCGAAGTTCGGGTCCAGCGGCGCCAGGTAGCGGTCATTCTTGTGGCGGTAGCGGCCGCCAGCGTTGGCCTGCCACATTTCCACCAGGGTGTTGGGTACCGGCTTGCCGTACTGGTCGACCACGCGGCCGGCCAGGATGATGCGCTCGCCAATCGGCAGGCCACCGTTGTTGAAGTTCAGCAGCAGGTCATGGTCGTGCGGGCCGAAGCGCAGGTGGGAAAAGTCAGGGCCGGTGGTTTCGCTGATCGACTGCGGGATGCTGACCAATGCCTGGCGCGGCGAGCGGGCAATGGACGTTTTGTAGTCAGGCGTGAGGGCTTTGGGGTGCCAGTTGCGATCACGGATCACGAAGCGGCTGTTGTCCTGGGCGGGCATGCCGTTTTCCTCTCTTGGAATTATCAAAACGCCTGTACACGGCAGGCGGACTTGCAGTTTCGGATAGGTCGCGCGTGATGAATATTGAAATCAACTGCGGTAACCATAACCATACGGTTATGCATTAGTACCTTTGGCTGGCGTGAACTAATCTTTGACTTCATGTTTCACGTTCCGGAGATCAGTTCATGGAATGGCGTAAAGGCCGCCGCAGCGACAATGTGGTCGATGCCCGTGGCGAAGGCGGTGGCGGTGGCGGCATGCGCTTTGGTGGCGGCAAGGGCCTGGGGCTTGGGGCGATTCTGTTGATCGTTGGCATCGGTTGGCTGACAGGGCAAGACCCGCTGCAGATCCTTGGCCAACTCACCGGGCAAATGGAACAGCAGCAACAGCAAGCGCCCAGCGGCGCCAGCGGCACTGCGCCACCTGCCAATGACGAACAAGCCCAGTTCGTCGCCTCGATCCTTGGCGACACTGAAGACACCTGGAAAGCCCTGTTTTCCCAGGCCGGCAAACAGTACCGCGACCCAAAACTGGTGCTGTTCAGCGGCCAGGTGAACTCCGCCTGCGGTTTTGCCTCGGCGGCCGTGGGCCCCTTCTACTGCCCTGCAGACCAGCGGGTGTACCTGGACATGTCGTTCTTCCGCGAAATGGAAACCCGCTTCGCTGCCGCAGGCGACTTCGCCCAGGCTTACGTGATTGCCCATGAGATCGGCCACCATGTGCAGACCCTGCTTGGCGTTTCGGCCAAGGTCGATGCCGCGCGCCGCAATGGGCAACGCATGGAAGGTGACAATGGCCTGCTGGTGCGTCAGGAACTGCAAGCCGACTGCCTGGCCGGCGTCTGGGCCTATCAGGCGCAGCAACGCCTGAACTGGCTGGAACCGGGGGATGTGGAGGAAGCCCTGAACGCTGCCAATGCCATCGGTGACGACCGGCTACAGCAACAAGGGCAAGGGCGCGTAGTGCCCGATTCGTTTACCCACGGTACGTCGCAGCAGCGGGTGCGCTGGTTCAAGGCCGGGTTTGCCCAAGGGGATGTGAACAGCTGCGATACATTCAGTGCGCGTAGCCTTTGAGGCTGTAGTCGGCCGCTGAAATAGCAAACGTTTTCATGGAGTTACAATTCTGCTGAAAAAGCGTTTCAGCTTCGCCGCTGCGTGCCGATAACTCCTGCACGATTCAGCGGGCATCCAGAACAACAACGCCTCGCGATCGAACAATGATCAAGTGAGCGAAAACATTTCTGGAGAGCGTGCATGAACAGCTGGTTCGCCAATATCAGCGTTAACCTCAAACTCGGCCTGGGCTTCGGCCTGGTGCTGGTCCTGACCGGCCTGCTTGCACTGACCGGCTGGACCAGCCTGGGCAGCCTGATCGACCGCAGCAACTGGATGGGCGACATCGGTCAGCTCAACAAAGACCTGACCGACCTGCGCGTGGCGCGCCTGCAGTACATGATCGCCAATGGTGATGATGCCTCCGCCGCCAACACCCAGGCCAAGCTGGATACCTTCGGCAAGCAGCAGGAATACCTGGTCAGCACCTTCAAGAGCCCCGAGAACGTCAAGCTGCTGAAAGAGCTGGGGCAGATCATCAGCGACTACAAGGTTTCGCTGAACAAGATGCGCGCCGGTTACCGAAACTCGACAGCAGCACGCGATGCCATGAACGTATCCGCCGCCAAGGCCGACCAGGCGCTTGAAGCCCTCAGCCAGGACGTCATGGCTCGCCCAGAGGCGGACAGCGTACGCCTGGAGCAATACCAGCTGATCAGCAAGACTCGCCAGCAGTTGCTGCAAGTGCGTATCGACGTACGCGGCTACATTGCCGAAAATACTGCCGCCAACGAGCAGGCCGCGCTGCGTCAGCTGGAGTCCGCACTGGTCGAAATCGACAACCTCAAGCGCCAGCTGCCTTCGGAAGCTACCCGCCTGCAACAGTTCGAACAGTCGGTACAGGCTTACCGCGACGCCGTGCGCCAGTTCCGTGATGCCGTCGGCGAAATCACCACCTCCCGTGCCGAAATGACCGTACAGGGTGCCGACATCGTCAAGCGCAGCGACGCGCTGTACAAGATCCAGCTGGAGCGCCGCGACCAGGAAAGCGCCCAGGCCCGCAGCCTGCAAACCATCGCCACGCTGCTGGCACTGCTGGTTGGTGTACTGGCCGCCGTTATCATCACCCGTCAGATCACCCGCCCACTGCGTGAAACCCTGCAAGCGGTGGAAAAGATTGCCGGTGGTGACCTCACTCAGGACCTGCGTGTAACCCGCCGCGACGAAATCGGTGTGCTGCAGCAAGGCATCGCACGTATGGGCACTACCCTGCGCGACCTGATTACCGGCATCCGCGACGGCGTCACCCAGATTGCCAGCGCAGCCGAAGAACTGTCGGCGGTCACCGAGCAGACCAGTGCCGGCGCCAATAGCCAGAAGGTCGAAACCGACCAGGTAGCCACAGCCATGCACGAAATGGCCGCCACGGTTCAGGAAGTGGCGCGTAACGCCGAGCAGGCTTCCCACGCGGCGACCGGCGCCGACGACGAAGCGCGTGCGGGCGACCGCGTAGTGGGTGAAGCAATCAGCCAGATCGAACGCCTGGCCGACGAAGTGCATCGCTCTACCGAAGCCATGAACCTGCTGCAACAGGAAAGCCAGAAGATCGGCAGCGTGATGGACGTGATCAAGTCGGTGGCCGAGCAAACCAACCTGCTGGCGCTGAACGCCGCCATCGAAGCCGCCCGTGCCGGTGAAGCCGGCCGTGGCTTTGCCGTGGTAGCCGACGAAGTGCGCGGCCTGGCCCAGCGCACGCAGAAGTCCACCGAAGAAATCGAAGAGCTGGTGGCCAGTCTGCAGCATGGCACCCAGCAAGTGGCCAATGCCATGCAAGGCAGCCGCACCCTGACCGACAGCAGTGTCGAGCTGGCGCGCAAGGCCGGGGCTTCGCTGGAGAACATCACCAGCACGGTGTCGAGCATTCAGTCGATGAACCAGCAGATTGCTGCGGCGGCCGAGCAGCAGAGTGCGGTGGCTGAAGAAATCAGCCGCAGCATCCTGAACGTGCGGGATGTGTCGGAGCAGACGGCGGCGGCCAGTGATGAGACGGCGGCTTCGAGCGTGGAGTTGGCCCGCCTGGGTGGGCATTTGCAGACGTTGGTCAGCCAGTTCCGCGTCTGACCTTCAAGTAGCATTCGCGGATAAATCCGCTCCTGTAGGAGCGGATTTATCCGCGATGATGCCCACACCGTATTACTTGACGATCATCCCCACCCCACGCCCACGCGGGTCCGACGCCGTCTCAAGCTTCGCCCCATTCACCCGGATCGCCTGGATATCCCCCATCTCCCAGCCCTGATCCTCCAGCACATACCCCATTTTCTTCAGCTCATCCGCCACCGTCCCGGTCAACGGCGCATAGCTGTCAAAATAGATGGTGTCCTTGGGCAGCAACTGATGGTGCACACGCTGCGCCGCCACGGCTTTCTCCAGCGGCATGCCGTAGTCATACAGGTTGTTCATCACCTGGAAGATCGAGGTGAAAATCCGCGATCCGCCCGGCGTACCTATCACCAGCTCGACCTTGCCATCGCGGGTCATCAAGCTTGGGCTCATCGACGACAGCATGCGCTTGCCCGGCTCGATGGCATTGGCATCGCCACCCACCACGCCGAACGCGTTGGCCGCACCCGGCTTGGCGCTGAAATCATCCATTTCGTCGTTGAGCAGGAAGCCCGCGCCCTTCACCACCACGCCACTGCCGTAGTCCAGGTTCAGGGTGTAGGTGTTGCTGACGGCGTTGCCCTGTTTGTCGACGATGGAGAAGTGGGTGGTCTGGTGCGGTTCCAGCCCAGGCTTGACCTTGTCGGTCTCGGAAATGGCTTTTGGGTTCACCTGCGCGGCTCGCTTGGCCAGGTAATCCTTGGCGATCAGCTGGTCGACCGGCACCTTGGTGAAGGCCGGGTCGCCCAGGTAGTCGGCACGGTCGGCGAACACGCGCTTTTCAATCTCCGACAGCAGGTGAATGTACTGGGCCGAGTTGTGCGCCACACCCTTGAAGTCCGCCGCGCGGTCTTCCTTGATACCCAGCAGCTGGGCCAGGGCGACGCCGCCAGAGCTTGGTGGCGGTGCGGTGTAGACGACGTTGCCGCGCCAGCTCAGGGCCATCGGCTCACGCCATACCGCTTTGTAGCCCTGGAGGTCTTCCTTGGTGATCAGGCCTTTGTCAGCCTGCATCTGCGCCACCAGCAGGTCGGCAGTCTTGCCCTGGTAGAACTCGCTCACGCCTTTGTCGGCGATGCGCTCAAGGGTTTGGGCCATTTCCGGCTGCTTGAACAGTTCGCCGACTTTCATGTTGCCGAAGTAGTCGTTGAAGTTTGTAGCCGTCTTGAACAGGCCTTGGGCGTCGTTGCGGTACTGGTACTGTTTTTCGGCGATCTTGAAGCCGTTTTTCGCATAGCCGATGGCCGGGGTCAGCAATTCGCTCCAGGGCAGCTTGCCAAACTTCTGGTGGGCTTCCCAAAGGCCCATCACGGTGCCGGGCACGCCTGCGGCACGGGCACCGACCAGGCTCAGGTTTTCGATGACCTCGCCCTTTTCATCCAGGTACATGTTACGGCTGGCGGCCTTGGGCGCCACTTCGCGGTAGTCCAGGAAGTACGGTTTACCGTCGACGAACAGGGTCATGAAGCCGCCGCCACCGATGTTGCCGGCTTCCGGGTAGGTGACCGCGAGGGTAAACGCCGTGGCGACGGCCGCATCGACCGCGTTGCCTCCCTTTTTCAGGATATCGGCAGCTACCTGTGCGCCATATTGATCAGGCGCAGCCACTGCGCCGCCCTCCAGGGTCGCCGCATAGGCAGAAGAACAGCTCAGGATCGCGGCCCCAAGCGCCACAGACTGGAACAGGACAATACGCATGACACTTCCTTGGTGTTGTTTTTGTTGATCACTCAGTAAAGGCCGAAGCCCGTCGACTGCGCAATCTGCTGTAGGAAGTTTCGCCGCGTGTGGACAGTATCTGTCGCGTTCAGGCAACTCAGCAGGCGTACATGGCCAGCTTGCGCTGGATGAAATCGAGGAAGCACTGGATACGCAGGGCCAATTGCGTGTTGCGGTAGTACACGGCGTTGATGGGCTGGCGATAACCATTGTTGGCGTCGCTTAGCAACACTTTCAGGCGGCCGCTGCGGATGTCTTCGTGAGTCATGAAGTGCGACAGGCTGACAATGCCTTCCCCGGCCAGGGCCAGTTGGCGCAAGCTTTCGCCACTGGAGGCGATCAGCGCCGGGCGAATCGGCCAGCGGTCGCCATGGGCATGGCGCAGCGGCCATTGGTTCAGCGATTCGGGTTGGCTGAAACCTAGCAGGCAATGGTCGTTCAGGTCTTCCACCCGCTGGGGCGTGCCGTGCTGCTCAAGGTAGGCCGGGCTGGCGAGGATCTGTACCGGGCTGCAGCCCAGTGAGCGGGCATGCAGGCTGGAATCAGCCAGCTCGCCGATGCGGATGGCCACATCGGTGCTTTGCTCCAGCAGGTCGATAATCAGGTCGTCGGTGTTGAGCTCCAGCTCGATGCCGGGGTACTGACGGCGGAACTCGCCGATCCACGGCACGATGGAATGCAGCATGAACGGCGCGGCGGCGTTGATGCGCAAGCGCCCGGAAGCGGTCTGGCGGTGCATCGACAGCCGCTCTTCCATGTCGTCCATCTGTTCCAGAATCAGCCGCGAGCGTTCGAGGAAGAAGCGGCCCTCCTCGGTGAGGTCCATGCGCCGAGTGGTGCGGTTGACCAAGGTGGTACCGAGCTTGGCCTCCAGGCGCGACAGCGTGCGGCTGACGGCAGACGGGGTCTGGCCCATCTGCTCGGCAGCTGCGGAAATCGAGCCGCAGTCGATGACGGCGACGAAAACCTGGAGTTCTTCTGATCGGGTTATCACATCTGGGCCTACGGCAGTTTTGCGTGGGAGGGGCTCGCCCCGCGAACGGGCCGTTAAAGGTTACCCCTTATTCGGCCTTCCCGAACACACTGATCAGGTGCGCCTCGTAAGCCGCCAACGCTGCCGGTACATCCGGGCGCTTCATCACATCGTTGGCAATGAAGGTCGGCAACCCGGTCATTCCGAGGAACTGGTTGGCCTTGTGGAACGGGAAGTACACCGCATCCACACCTTTGCCTTCAAAGAAATCGCTTGGGTCTTCAAACGCCTGCTGCGGCGCATTCCAGGTCAACGACAGCATGTACTGCTTGCCCTGCACCAGGCCACCGCTGCCGTACTTCTGCGAGGCATCCGAACGGGTCCGACCGTCGCTGGCATAGAGGCTACCGTGGCCTGCGGTGAAGACTTCGTCGATGTACTTCTTCACGGTCCAGGGGGCGCCCATCCACCACCCCGGCATCTGGTAGACGATCACATCGGCCCAAAGGAATTTCTCCACCTCGGCCTGGATGTCGTACCCGCCATCGATGAAGGTCTGCTGGACGTCGAAGCCGGCACGGTCGAGGTGAGCGAGGGCTGCATCATGCAGGGTCTGGTTGAGACGGCCATCGGAGTGAGCGAACTGTTTGCCGCCGTTGAGCAGAAGGATCTTTTTCATGCTGACCTCGGGGGAGAAGAAGGAATGGTCGGCAGATTAGAGATTCGCAGGCACGGGAAACAGCTGGGCCAGGGCAAAAGACAATTGACCAAAAATCACGAATACGTGATGAATTGTTGCCTTAGAATCGTTTCATCTTCTTCCCGCGAGTAGCGAATCATGACCGAGCAGTACGCGTTCATCCTCAAGGCCAAGACCCGTCCGGAAATGGCCGAAGCGTTCGAAACCCTTTTCCGTGCATATGTGGAGCCAAGCCGCCTGGAGCCAGGCTGCATCGAATACCACATGCTGCGCGACAAGGAAGACCCGAGCCTGTTCGTGTTCTACGAGGTATGGGCCAGCAAGGCCGCCCTGGACGTACATTCGGCGCTGCCGCACATGGCCGCCTTCTTCGAGAAGCGCATGGACTACCTGGAGCGCGAGTTCGATATCCAGCTGATCGAGATGCTCAGCGCTTCGTCCGCTAGCCGTTGAGCAGCAAATGGCCACCGAGCACGGCCAGGCCAACGAAGAAGCAGCGCTTGAACACCGCTGCACTGATGCGCTGGCGCAGCCACTGGCCCGCCAGCATGCCCAACAAGGCAGGCGCCATCATCAGCAGTGACGCACCCAGCGCCTCGCCCCCCAAGGCATCCTGCCCCGCCAGGCCAAGGGCCAGCGCCACGGTGGAAACGGTGAAGGACAGGCCCAGCGCCTGGATCATCTCGTCGCGGCTCAGGCCCAGGCTCTGCAGGTAAGGCACGGCAGGCATCACGAACACGCCCGTTGCCGCCGTCACCAGGCCCGTCACCAGCCCGCACAGCGGCCCCAGCCACCCTTCCCTGCTGGTGGCCAGCCGCAACTGCGGCCCGATCAGCCCATACACGGCGTAAACCAGCAGCGCCGCGCCCAGGCCATGGGCCGCCCACGGGCCACTGCTGATCCCCAGCCAGGCACTGCCGGCCAAAGTGCCGACGAAAATCGCACCCAACATCGGCCCAAGGCGACGCAACAGCGCCAGCAGATGCCCGCCCGTGGCCAGTTGCCAGACGTTGGTGAGGGTCGACGGCACGATCAGCAAGGCCGCCGCTTGCGCCGGTGGCATGGCCAGCCCGAGCAAGCCCATGGCGATGGTTGGCAGGCCCAGGCCAATCACACCCTTGACCGCTCCGGCCAGCAGGAAGGTGATGACCACCAACAGTGACAGGGCGGGGCCAATGGTTTGGTAGAACGCGGTGAAGTTGTCCATGGCGGGCATCATGGCGTAGATCGGCGTGGGTGGAAATATTCAGGCGCGTCTCAGTGCGCCAGTGCCAACTCTCGCAGCGCCGCAGAGGCGAGAAAGCCAGACCTCGACGCGTAACGATGATCACGCTTCACTTTTTCATCGATTCGCTGAAGCAAGTTCTCAGGCAATGTGGCATTGAATCGCACCGCTTTTCCCAGGTAGGGCGTCACATCGAAATCCACAACGGCCCAGACACCGCCAACGTAATCGGGGTTGACCACATGCACGTCGATCTCCTGAGCTTGCGGCAGTGGCTCATTGTCCGCCACCAAACCTTCAAAATGCAGCGACAGTGCCTCCTGAACATTGTCCAAAGCCTCAGCGACATTACAGCCAGCCGAGAAACAGCCGGGCACGTCGGGTACTGTTACCCCGTAGTCCGAGCCGTGGTCTTTGTGTAGTACGACAGGGAATTTCATTGGCAGCCTCCAGTGATATTTGGGCTGTTTACGCAACGGGTCTGCTTCAGACCTGCCTGCTTCAAAATGTTGTGAACTGTGCCTTTAGGCAGGTCTGTCTTGGGATGAGGAACCGTAACCCGACCCTTTTTCGCGGGGTGCTTAAACTGGTGATGGCTCCCTTTCACATCTACCAAGTACCAACCATCCGCCTCAATAATCTGAATCACATCTCGACTGCGCATTGGCTCTCCATCTGCCAATCGATGTGTATCATACACACCAATCACGATAAAAATCAAAACGCAATACACACCGAACACACCATTAACGGGTAGCGGACGGTTCAGTGCTGAAGGTAGGTTTTTACCTTGATCGCAGTAAGAAAACTCACCATCGATAAAAGCTCCGCTAGCCTGTAAACACGATGAAAAGGAGTTTCCCGTGCTCTCGATCTACCAGCTAAAGCCCCGCTTCCAGTCCCTCCTGCGCCCTACCGTACAGCGCCTGCACGCCCGTGGCGTAACGGCCAACCAGGTCACCCTCGGCGCTGGCGTGGTGTCGGTGCTGCTGGGCCTGTTGCTGGCCTGGCTCAGCCATATCACCTGGCTGTTCATACTGGTCCCGGTCTGGATGCTGCTGCGCATGGCCCTGAACGCCATCGACGGCATGCTGGCCCGTGAGTTCGACCAGCAGACGCGCCTGGGCGCCTACCTCAACGAACTGTGCGACGTGATCGCCGATGCCGCGTTGTCTTTGCCCTTTGCGTTGCTCGCCGGGGTGTCACCCGCGCTTGTCGTGATCGTCGTGCTAAGCGCCACATTCAGCGAATACGCCGGCGTAATGGGCCCGCTGGCCGGAGCCTCACGGCGCTACGACGGGCCGATGGGCAAGAGCGACCGGGCCTTTGCCTTTGGCGTGCTGGGCGCCGGCATTGCGTTCGGGATATTCGACGCAACATGGAGCAACGGCCTGCTGCTGGTCATCCTCGTGCTCTCGCTCTATACCCTCTACAACCGGGTTCGCCAGGGGCTGGCCGAGGCCCGCTGAACCTTCCGCCGCCGGACAAGGACTTTCGCCATGCGCCAAGCGCAATCGCTGCACTTCTCTACCCACGACGGTGTCGAACTGCACTACCGCCACTGGCCCGCCACCCGCAACGAACACCAGCCGCGCCGTGCGGTGGTGATGTTCCATCGCGGCCACGAACATGGCGGGCGCATGGCGCACCTGGCCGATGAACTGGATATGCCGGGGTATGACTTCTTCGCCTGGGATGCACGTGGCCATGGCCAGTCGCCAGGGGCGCGGGGTGACAGCCCAAGCTTTGGCACCAGCGTGAGGGACGTCCAGACCTTCATCGAGCATTTGCAGGGTCGGCACGGGGTGGCCGAGCAGGATGTGGTAGTGCTGGCGCAAAGTGTCGGCGCGGTGCTGATCGCGACATGGGCGCATGACTACGCCCCTAAGGTCCGCTGCCTGGTACTGGCCTCGCCGGCCTTCAAGGTGAAGCTGTACGTACCTTTCGCCCGCCCCGGCCTGAAACTGCTCAAGGCACTGCGCGGCAACTTTTTCGTCAACAGCTACGTCAAGCCACGCCTGCTCACCCACGACCCCGAAAGGGTCATGTCCTACGTGGCAGACCCGCTGATCAGCCGGCCGATTTCGGTGACCATGCTGCTCGGGTTGTATGAAGCCGCCGACCGGGTAGTCGCTGACGCGCAGGCCATTCAGGTACCCACGCAGATGCTGGTTTCCGGGGCGGACCTGGTGGTCGAGCGCAAACCGCAGGTACGTTTTTTCGAGCGCCTGGGCAGCCCGAGAAAAGAGATGCACATTCTGCCGGGCTTTTTTCATGACACCCTTGGCGAACGCGACCGCGCCCATGCACTGAGGCGTATCGAACGCTTTGTCGAACATTGCTTCCACAGCCCCACTGCGCAGCCCACGCTGCTTGATGCTGACAAGGTTGGCGCCAGCTGCGCCGAGGCCGAAAGCCTGGCAGCACCGTTACCTCGCAATTCGCCACGCGACCTTTACTGGCGAGCCACCCGGGCAAGCCTGCGCCTTGGCAAAGGGCTGGCCGCCGGAGTGAAACTTGGCTTCGATACCGGCTTTGACTCCGGCAGTACACTGGATTATGTCTACCGTAACCAGCCTGCAGGCAAGGGCAAGCTTGGGCGGATGATCGACCAGAACTACCTGAACGCCATCGGCTGGCGCGGCATTCGTCAGCGTAAGCTGCATGTAGAGGAACTGCTTCGCCAGGCTATTGCACGGTTGCGCGAGCAACAACGCCCGGTGCATATCGTCGACATCGCCGCCGGCCACGGGCGCTACATCCTGGAAGCGTTACAGGCGCTGGAGCAATTGCCCGACACGGTGCTGCTGCGCGATTACAGCGAGCTGAACGTGCAGCAAGGCAATGCGCTGATCGCCGAAAAGGGCATGGCCGAGATCGCCCGGTTCATTCAGGGTGACGCCTTCGACCGCGCCAGCCTCGTCGGGCTGGCCCCGCGCCCTACAGTGGCGGTGGTATCCGGCCTGTACGAACTTTTCGCCAGCAACGAGCTTGTGGGCAATTCACTCGCCGGGTTGGCTGATGCCGTCGAAGACGGTTGTTACCTGGTCTACACCGGCCAGCCCTGGCACCCGCAGCTGGAGATGATCGCCCGCGCCCTCACCAGCCATCGCGGCGGCGAAGCCTGGGTAATGCGCCGTCGCAGCCAGGCCGAGATGGACCAATTGGTCGAAGCGGCGGGCTTTCGCAAACTGGCCCAGCGTGTCGATGAGTGGGGCATTTTCACCGTCAGCCTGGCGCAGCGGGTACGTGAATGACGCCATCGCGTGAACCCGGGTTGATCCGCCGGGGCGTGTTCTGGCTGCTGTTGCTGGGGCCGTTCTTCTTCCTCAGCTATGGCCTGACGAACCAGTACACGGCCGGCCGCAGCGATGTAGGGAGCCTGGTATTCAGCTGGGAAAACCACCTGCCGCTGTGGCCGTGGACGATCATCCCGTACTGGTCGATCGACGTGCTTTACGGGTTGTCGTTCCTGCTGCCACGCACGCGCCAGGAAATGGACCGCCATGCCCTGTCTTTGCTCAGTGCGCAGGTGATCTGCGTTGCGTGCTTCTTGTTGTGGCCCTTGCGCTTTACCTTCGAACGCCCGGAGCTGGGTGGGCTGTTCGGCTGGCTGTTCGATGTACTGATGGGTTTTGACAAACCTTTCAATCAGGCGCCGTCGCTCCATATTGCGCTGCTGGTGATCATCTGGACGATGTTTGCCCGGCATGTGCGGCGCCAGCCATGGCGCTGGGTCATGCATGGCTGGATGTTGCTGATCGGGGTTTCGGTGCTGACCACCTGGCAGCATCACTTCATTGATGTGCCAACCGGGGCACTGGCTGGGTTCGTCTGCTTATGGCTGTGGGGTATCCGTTGGCGCGATGTCGGCTGTGCCCGCGTACCAAAGCGCTGGTGGGTGGCGGTCAGTTATGCCGCGGGTTCGCTTGTAATTGCGGGCTTGGCTTTTACCCTCGGCGGGAGCGGGCTTTGGCTCTTGTGGCCTGCCACCTCATTGCTGTTGGTTGCACTCAATTATGGCGTGGTCGGTGCCAGCGGGTTTCAGAAGGGGGCTGACGGGAGGCTGTCGAATGCAGCCTGCTGGCTGCTGGCGCCTTACCTGATCGGGGCGTGGGGCAATTCGCGGCTGTGGACATGGCGGCATCCGCAGGCGGATGAGGTGTGTGACGGGGTGTTTCTCGGGCGTATTCCCGGGTTTGGAGAGGGCCAATCTTTCAAAGCAATGGTCGACCTGTGCGCCGAGCTGCCGTGCAATACCTGTGCTGGCCTCATCGCGGATAAATCCGCTCCTACAGGCATTGCGAAACCTGTAGGAGCGGATTTATCCGCGATGAGGCCAGCGCAAGTGCCCTATATCTCACTCCCAACCCTCGACCTGATTGCCCCCGACAGCCACCTGCTGCGCGAGGCCGCCGAAGCCATCGAAAGCCTGCGCCGGCAAGGCCCACTGTTGGTCTGCTGCGCCCTGGGCTATTCACGCAGTGCCAGTGCAGTAGCCGCTTGGCTACTGCTGACCGGGCGCTGCAAAAACCTCGACGATGCCGAGGCGCTGATCCGCCAAGCTCGGCCAGGTATTGTCCTGCGGGCAGCCCATCGGCAAGCCCTTTCGCAACTGGGAACACACCCATGACCCTGTTCGTGGTAGCCAGCCTGCTTGCCCGTGGCGCACAGCTGGAACGCCTGTCAGATGGCATCACCCTGCTTGCGCTGGGTTACGGGCTGGCCCCACTGCTTGGCGCCCCCATCCCACCGTTGGCCAGCATGCTTTGCGCCACGCTGCTGATCCTGGGCCTGCTGCACAAGTACTGGGCCGTCCGCGTTGCGCTGGATGCCGACCTGTTCGCACGCCTTAGTATCAGCGGCGATCTACCTTCAGATACCG
This sequence comes from Pseudomonas sp. PSKL.D1, assembly GCF_028898945.1. Classification (NCBI taxonomy): domain Bacteria; kingdom Pseudomonadati; phylum Pseudomonadota; class Gammaproteobacteria; order Pseudomonadales; family Pseudomonadaceae; genus Pseudomonas; species Pseudomonas sp. PSKL.D1. The sequence goes on along the minus strand of NZ_CP118607.1, from coordinate 863,265 downwards.
GCCTGCTGGATCGCGCCTTGTACGACCTGCGCCTGAAAGCCAATGGCGAAGATGCCCGCGACTGGCCGGCCCGTGGCAAGGCAGCCCTGGCCCTGCTCCGCCGTCAGGCAATGTGCCTGGGCCTGCAACTGTTGCTGACCTTGACTACCCTGCTGACATTGCCTTTCTTCGGATAATCAACGCGCCATGCTCGCTGCCCTGACCGCTTTCATCATCACCTCCGCCGCACGCCTGATCACCGGCGCACGGGCATTGTGGCTAGGCTGCACGCCACAGCCCGTACAACGCCTGTATTACGCCAACCACAGCAGCCATGGCGATTTTGTGTTGCTCTGGGCGTCACTGCCCGCCCCCTTGCGCCGCCGTACGCGACCGGTTGCCGGTGCCGATTACTGGGCCAAGCCGGGCATTCGCGACTTCCTGATCCGCAAGGTGTTCAACGGCGTACTGATTGATCGGCAACGCAGCGAAGGCCAGGGCAGCCCGTTGCAACCCATACTGGAGGCGGTGGCTCAGGGCGACTCGTTGATCTTCTTCCCCGAAGGCACCCGCAACCTGGGCGACGAACCGCTAATGCCGTTCAGAAGCGGCTTGTACCATCTGGCCATGGCCAACCCCGAGGTTGAACTGGTGCCCGTGTGGATCGCCAACCTTAACCGGGTCATGCCCAAAGGCCGCGCCCTGCCCCTGCCGTTGCTGTGCACACTGAGCTTCGGCGAGCCCATTCACCTGCAAGCCGACGAAGGCAAGCAAGCCTTTCTCGAGCGGGCAAGCCACGCCCTGCTCAACCTGGCGCCGAAGGAAGCCTGACATGGACGACAATACCCTTGCCCTGTTCGCCGGCATCGGCGCACTGCTGCTGCTCGCCAGTGTCATCGGCCGCCTGCTTAAATGGCGTGCCGGCCCCGCCCCGCATGCCGTGATCGATAACCTCAATGCCCGCATCAACGCCTGGTGGTTGATGGTGCTGGTCATCGGCATCGCTTTTGTGTTCGGCAAGTACGGCGTGATCGTGCTGTTTTATGGGGTGTCGTTCTACGCCCTGCGCGAGTTCATGACCCTCACCCCCACCCGGCGCAGCGACTACCCGGCGCTGGTGGCAGCGTTCTACGTGGCGTTGCCGGTGCAGTACCTGCTGATCGCCATGGACTGGTATGGCCTTTTCAGCATTTTCATCCCGGTATACCTGTTTCTGTTGCTGCCGATCCTGGCCAGCTTCGGCGGGGACACCACACGCTTTCTGGAGCGGGCCTCGAAGGTACAGTGGGGGCTGATGATTGCGGTGTACTGCGTGTCGTCGGTGCCTGCACTGCTTACGCTGGATATCCCCGGTTATGAGGGGCGCAACCTGCTGCTGATTGCCTGGCTGATTCTGGTGGTACAGATCAGCGACGTGCTGCAGTACGTGTGCGGCAAGCTGTTGGGCAAGCACAAGGTGGCGCCAAACCTGTCACCGTCCAAGACCATAGAAGGGCTGGCCGGGGGCGTGGCGTTGGCGACTCTGGTCGGCGCGCTGCTGTGCTGGATCACGCCGTTCAACTTCTGGCAGGCCGCGTTGATGGCACTGACCGTCAACGCCATGGGCTTTTTCGGCGGGCTGGTGATGTCAGCGATCAAGCGCGACCGGGGGGTGAAGGACTGGGGCCATATGATCGAAGGCCACGGCGGCATGCTCGACCGGATGGACTCTGTGTGCTTCGCTGCGCCGGTGTTTTTCCACTTCGTACGGTACTGGTGGGCCTGATACCCCCAGGGGGTATCACTTCAGGTAGGAGCGCAACAACGCCGCCACTTTGTCCGCCTCTTCCTGCCGTTGCTCGGCAGTCATGCCATCCGCAACCAAATGCTCGCGGATGTGCCCTTCCATCACTTCGGCCATCAATCCGTTCACCGCACCACGCACGGCGGCTATCTGCTGCAGGATTGCCAGGCAGTCTTTTTCCTGCTCCAGCGCCGTTTCCAGGGCAGCTGCCTGGCCCTTGATCTTGCGCACACGGGTCAACAGTTGCTTCTTGCTCTTGTGGATATGTGCCATTCGCTCTCTCGCCATCATAGGTATACTGGGGTACAGTATATTTCACGACTTTCCGAGAGCATCATAAACCATGGCCACGCAAACCACAGACCACTGGCAGCACAGCCACCAGTTCCACACCAGCAACCTCGGTGCCGAACGCAAGACGCGGCTGGCTGTATGGCTTACGGCTGTGATGATGGTGGCGGAAATTGCCGGCGGATGGTTCTTCAATTCCATGGCGCTGCTCGCCGACGGCTGGCACATGAGTTCACATGCCCTGGCCTTGGGGCTGTCGCTACTGGCCTATGCCGCCGCCCGGCGCTATGCAGCTGACCGACGCTTTGCGTTCGGTACCTGGAAGATCGAGATTCTGGGTGGCTTCTCCAGTGCCCTGTTGCTGCTGGGTGTGGCCGGGTTGATGGCCTTTCAGTCTGTCGAGCGCTTGTTGGCACCGGGGCCGATTCATTATGACGAAGCAATCCTCATTGCAGGGGTAGGCCTGGCTGTGAACCTGGCCTGCGCCTGGCTGCTGCGGGGGGAGCACCACCACCATGGCCACGACCATCATCACGACCACGACCACGCTCATCACCACCATGACCTGAACATGCGCTCGGCCTACCTGCATGTAATCGCCGATGCGGCGACCTCGGTGCTGGCAATCGTCGCTCTGCTGGCTGGCAAATTCTGGGGCGCCGGCTGGCTGGACCCGGTGATGGGCCTGGTTGGCGCCGTACTGGTGGCAGCCTGGGCCCGTGGCCTGTTGCGCGATACCAGCCGGGTGTTGCTGGATGCCGAAATGGACGCACCGGTGGTCGAGGAAATACGCGAAGTCGTCGATCAGCTACCCGTACCGGCGACCATTACCGACCTGCATGTGTGGCGTGTGGGCAAGGACCACTATGCCTGCATCCTGAGTTTGGCCACCCAGGCGCCACTGAGCGCCGACAGCGTGCGCCGCGCCTTGAGTGTGCATGAAGAACTGGCCCACGTGACCGTGGAGATCAATGCATTGCCATAGCGCGGGCAGGCAGCTGGGCGTCGAACCCAGGCAACTGCGCCCTGGGCGATGGCCCTATGGTGACGAGTCATTCAACCAGTCACCAGGAGTTGTGCCATGTCTGATTTCATCACCGTCCTGCGCGAAACCTGCCCGACGCCGGTCGTGGACGCCACCAAGTGGAAGCGTATTGGCGGCGATCCGCACACCGTCAACCTCAATGCCTACCTGTCGGCTGACGGCAGCAAAATCATGGGTACCTGGATTTGCACCCCAGGCAAGTTTGAAGTGAACTACGAGAAGTGGGAGTTCTGCCACTTCCTCGATGGCTATTGCATCATCACCCCGGAAGGTGAAGAACCCAAGCATTTAAAGGCGGGGGATGTTTTTGTGATTGAGCCGGGGATGAAGGGGACTTGGGAAGTGGTTGAGACTGTTCGTAAGTATTTTGTATTTGCTTGAGGTTGTTGGGGCTGCTTTGCAGCCCATTCCGACCGGTCCGGCGCCCCGGCAAGGCCAATTCTACAGGTGTGCGCAAGCGCCTGTAGGAAACTTAAACATGATGTTTAGTTTAAACGTTAAACAAGCAACAACTCATACAGCTCGCAACAACTTGTTACTCCGCACATCAGATTTATCCTGAGTTTTGTAGTCCATTTCCGAATTGCATCTCTGGTATTGCCATCAATTGAATACAGGCCTAGGGTTTGTTGGCCGGGCACTATTGCCCAACTATTTAAATTGCCAGGGAGAGGTCAGCATGGCTTTCGACGCATATATTCAGATCGACAATATTCCAGGCGAAGCACTGGACCAGCAGTACAAAAAATGGATCGAAGTGCTCGGTTACGACTTTGGCATCAGCCAAAGCACATCTGCCACTGCAAGTTCCGCCGGTGGCGCTACGTCTGGCCGCACAACGGTGACCAACTTCACTTTCACCAAATACCTCGACAGCGCCAGCTGCAAACTGATGGAGGCCGGCTGCACCGGTCAGCACCTGAAGGAGGTGAAACTGGCGCTCTGCCGCGCCGGTGGTGACAAGCTCAAATACTTCGAGATCATCCTTGAGGAAGTGATCATCGCCGAGTATTCGCAAAGCGTGGACAGCGGCGTGCCCGTGGAGGTGGTGCAGCTGAACTATGGCCGCATCAAGACCACCTATACCCAGCAACAGCGCATCGATGGCAGCGGCGGCGGCAACATCGCCGGTGGCTGGGACCGCATCGGCAACAAGAAATACGCGTGAGGGTACCGCCATGTCCGAAGCCCGCACGTTCATCAACCTCAAGCTGCAAAACTACCACCGGCTAAAGACCGACCTTGCGCTGACAGGCCACTCGCTGGATAAGTTCGACGTGTTGAATGCACACGTGGCCAATACGGTCGTGCGCAATGGCGAACTGATCATCATCGGCGACCCAACCACCGCGTCCTGTACCAGCCAGGAGGCCTGGATGATGCGCCAGGCCGCTGTAGTGCACATGGGGTTGATGCGCAACGGCCAGGGTGTGGATAACTTCTTCATCGACAACTTCGAAACCCTCAAAAGCCTGATTGCGCACGCGTCCATGGGCGCGGGCGTAGTCAGTGAAGGGTGGAGCAAGCACTTGAAGGCAATCGAAGCCACGTTGATGGAGATCGAGAAGCTGTATCAGCAGTATCTTGGGGCTGGTGCAACGGGGGCGCGGGACCAGTTTTATGCCAAGCGTTCGGCGTTGTTCATGAGGTTGGAGGAGCAACTGGGGAAGCTGGCGGCGTATGGCTCAGGGCTGAGGAACGCTGGGTCTATCAAAAGGACGCCGGGGATTTCCACGAAGAGTTTTTTGCATACGGGAGAGATTGCCGGGTATGCGAACAAGGTGGCGGGGGTAGCGAAGGCTGCTAATTTGATCAAGAAAGGGACGCATGTAGGAATTGCGTTAGACGTCGCAGCCACCGGACTGGAAATTCATAAAGCCTGCGCGCTAGGGCGCGAGGAGGAATGCAGAAAGGCGACTTATGTCGAGATTAGCTCTTTGTCCGTAGGTTTGGTAGGTACGACACTTGGGGCAATGGGTGGTGAGATTATTATTGGTACGGCTTGCAGCGTGGTTTTGGGAGTCGTGTCCGGGGGAACCGGAGCACTTGCTTGCGGGGTATTCGGTGGCGCGGTAGGCGGACTGGTTGGCGGTAAGCTGGGGAATCAAGTTGGAGTCAAAGCTGGGGAAATACTCTATGAAGCTGTAATAAGATGACCACTATCCACTTAGCCTTTCTAGTATGCGCCTTGATATTCACGGCCTCAGGCTTCGCAACCCTGGCTGCGATAGCCTTTATCGCCCATCGCAAAATTGATTACATTGAGAGCTTTCTACCAAACTGCGACATGGTAACCGGAAAAAGAAAAATTTGGCTGCACGCCGGCTTGATCGGGAAAGTCATAAGATTGACAAATATCTCCTTCATTCTCCTCAGCCCTAGACTCTACACCCGGAAAAACCTGATTAATCTTTATGAAATCAACAATTTACCATCAAAAATAAAAGCTCTCCTTATTACAATTGGAGTTGTAATATTAACCTTAATTGCTGCACTCTCAGCGTTAGGTATTTTCGCGCACTATTTACCTCCATTGCCCACCTAGCGCGCAAAAAAACGCAGTACAGCTACCCTTTCCTCTGATGCGCAGTTACAGAGGGAAGGCCGCCCGCCCCGCGATGATGCCGGCCTGCATCTTGGTGTCGATGCCTAGCGCCATGGTTTCAGATATGTTGATCATCGAGATACCCAGTAGCAGGTTGTTGGAGATTTTCGCGATCAGCCCGGTGCCCGCCACGGCGCCGCTGGTTACTATTGATAAGTATTTTATGCTTGCCTGAGGTTGTTGGGGCTGCTTTGCAGCCCATTCCGACCGGTCCGGCGCCCCGGCACGGCCAATCCTACAGGTGTGCGCAAGCGCTTGTAGGAAACTTAAACATGATGTTTAGTTTAAACGTTAAACAAGTAACAACTCATACAGCTCGCAACAACTTGTTACTCCGCACATCAGATTTATCCTGAGTTTTGTAGTCCATTTCCGAATTGCATCTCTGGTATTGCCATCAATTGAATACAGGCCTAGGGTTTGTTGGCCGGGCACTATTGCCCAACTATTTAAATTGCCAGGGAGAGGTCAGCATGGCTTTCGACGCATATATTCAGATCGACAATATTCCAGGCGAAGCACTGGACCAGCAGTACAAAAAATGGATCGAAGTGCTCGGTTACGACTTTGGCATCAGCCAAAGCACATCTGCCACTGCAAGTTCCGCCGGTGGCGCTACGTCTGGCCGCACAACGGTGACCAACTTCACTTTCACCAAATACCTCGACAGCGCCAGCTGCAAACTGATGGAGGCCGGCTGCACCGGTCAGCACCTGAAGGAGGTGAAACTGGCGCTCTGCCGCGCCGGTGGTGACAAGCTCAAATACTTCGAGATCATCCTTGAGGAAGTGATCATCGCCGAGTATTCGCAAAGCGTGGACAGCGGCGTGCCCGTGGAGGTGGTGCAGCTGAACTATGGCCGCATCAAGACCACCTATACCCAGCAACAGCGCATCGATGGCAGCGGCGGCGGCAACATCGCCGGTGGCTGGGACCGCATCGGCAACAAGAAATACGCGTGAGGGTACCGCCATGTCCGAAGCCCGCACGTTCATCAACCTCAAGCTGCAAAACTACCACCGGCTAAAGACCGACCTTGCGCTGACAGGCCACTCGCTGGATAAGTTCGACGTGTTGAATGCACACGTGGCCAATACGGTCGTGCGCAATGGCGAACTGATCATCATCGGCGACCCAACCACCGCGTCCTGTACCAGCCAGGAGGCCTGGATGATGCGCCAGGCCGCTGTAGTGCACATGGGGTTGATGCGCAACGGCCAGGGTGTGGATAACTTCTTCATCGACAACTTCGAAACCCTCAAAAGCCTGATTGCGCACGCGTCCATGGGCGCGGGCGTAGTCAGTGAAGGGTGGAGCAAGCACTTGAAGGCAATCGAAGCCACGTTGATGGAGATCGAGAAGCTGTATCAGCAGTATCTTGGGGCTGGTGCAACGGGGGCGCGGGACCAGTTTTATGCCAAGCGTTCGGCGTTGTTCATGAGGTTGGAGGAGCAACTGGGGAAGCTGGCGGCGTATGGCTCAGGGTTGAGGAACGCTGGGTCTATCAAAAGGACGCTGGGGATTTCCACGAAGAGTTTTTTGCATACGGGGGAGATTGCCGGGTATGCGAACAAGGTGGCGGGGGTGGCGAAGGCTGCTAATTTGGTCAAAAAGGGAACTTACATAGGCGTCGCACTGGAAGTTTCTGCTACTAGCCTCGACATTCACAAAGCCTGCACTTTTGGTAGAGAAGACGAGTGTAGGAAAGCGCAATACGTCTATGGGGCATCATTAGTAGGAGCCCTTGGTGGTACCAGTGGCGGAGCCTTTCTGGGCGGGTACGCACTAGGTCAGGTTTGCGTCGCCTTTGGCTTGGCAACAGGCGGTGGGGGAACGCTTGCATGTGGAGTTATTGGTGGGGCATTGGGTGGCATGCTGGGAGGTGAAATAGGAAAAGAATGGGCAGGCAAAGCAGGTGAACTTGTATATGAGGTGATGCGATGACATATACCATAATGGTTATCACGGCAGCAATCTTGATAACCTTCATCTGCGCTTCCGTGTGCACGTTAATCTATGTCGCAATATTTCACATCACTAAAATCGAGGCCTCCCTTGCGAACTGTAAGTTTATACAGGGAAACAAACGAGTCTATTCAAGAGCAGGCATGCTCGGAAATGCCATGCGTCTGAGCATGATTGCGGGGATGCTAACCACACCGAATTTCTATATCCATAGAGGATTAGCGGATGCAGACCAGATAAAAAACTTCCCTTACCCAATGAAAATTCTACTGCGAACCACTTGGATATGTCTTGGTTTATCTTTTTGCGCTTTAATCATCCTACACATCGCCGATAGACTATTACGTTTGACGTGATATCAAGTACAGCAATAGATACAGCGGCGGAATTAGCAAAAAAATCGCGGCTCGTGCGGTCTTCCCTCTGGTGCGCAGTTGCAGAGAGAACGCCGCCCGCCCCGCGATGAAGTCCTCGCTCGTCAATCCTTCTTCCGATAACCCTCAACTATCGCCGAGAAGTCCTTACCTCCCTCCCCGCGCAAGCTCATCGTCTGATACAGCTGTTGGGCCACCGCCCCAAGAATCACCGGCTGATGTGCCTGGCGCGCCGCCTCGGTGGCCAAGCCTAGGTCCTTGAGCATCAGCTCTGCACCAAACCCGCCGGTGTAACCGCGTGAAGCCGGCGCGGTTTCGATGATGCCCGGCCATGGGTTATAGGTGTCGGAACTCCAGCAACGCCCGGTCGAGCTGTTGATGATGCCGGCCAGCACTTTTGTGTCTATCCCCAGCGCATTGCCCAGTGCCATGGCTTCGGACACCCCGATCATCGAGATGCCCAGCAGCAGGTTGTTGCAAATCTTGGCGATCTGCCCCGTACCCACCTCGCCACAGTGCACGATATTGCGGCCCATCTGCTCCAGCACCGGCTTGAGGGTGGCGAACAGCTCGCTGCTGGCGCCCACCATGAAGGTCAATGTGCCCGCCGCCGCGCCGCCGGTGCCGCCGGACACCGGCGCATCGCCCATGTCCACGCCCTTTGCCGCTGCAGCTTTGGACACATCGCGCGCCGTCTGAGGGTCGATGGTGCTGCAATCCACGGTTGGCGTACCGGGGTGAATGCCGGCCAGCACGCCGTCTTCTTCGTTGAGATAAACAGCCCGCACATGAGCCGCTGCCGGCAGCATGGTGATCACCAGTTCACTGCTGGCTGCCGCATCCTTGGGCGAGGCACTGACCTGCGCGCCCAGTTCGGCAAGCTCGGCCAGCACGGTCTTGTTCAGGTCGAACAGGTTCAGTTGGTGCCCGGCCTTGATCAGGTTGCGGGCCATGGGCGCGCCCATGTTGCCCAGGCCGATGAATGCAATTCGCATGGCGTACTCCTTAGCGCAGGCTGATGGTGGTGTTCACACCGTCATTGACGCTGTCATCATCGAACCAGCGGGCGGTGACGGTTTTGGTCTGCGTATAAAACTGCACCACTTGCTTGCCGTAAGGGCCAAGGTCGCCGAGTTTGGAGCCACGCGAGCCGGTAAAACTGAAGAACGGCACCGGCACCGGGATCGGGATGTTGATACCGACCTGGCCGATGTCGATCTCACTCTGGAACTTGCGCGCGGCTGCGCCACTTTGGGTAAACAGGCCGGTGCCGTTGCCGAACGGGTTGGCATTGACCAGCGCGATGGCTTCGTCGAGGGTGTCGACTTCGAGGGTGACCAGCACCGGGCCGAAGATCTCCTGGGTGTAGATTTGCATGTCGGTCTTCACGCCCGAGAACAGGGTTGGGCCGACAAAGTTGCCTTGCTCATAACCCGGCACCTTCACGCCGCGGCCATCGAGTTCGAGCGTGGCGCCCTCTTTGATACCGCTTTCGATCAGGCCCAGTACACGTTCCTTGGCACGCTTGGAAACCACAGGGCCCACATCGGTGCCAGGTTCACATCCAGCATTGACCTTCAGCTGGCTCGCCGCAGCCTTGATGTCTGGCAGCCACTCACGCGCCTTGCCCACCAGCACCGCAACCGAGGTGGCCATGCAGCGTTGGCCCGCAGCGCCGAAGGCCGCACCCACCAAGGCGTTGATGGCCTGCGCGCGGTTGGCGTCTGGCAGCACCACGGCGTGGTTCTTGGCGCCCATCATCGACTGCACGCGCTTGCCGTGCTGGCTGGCCAGGTTGTACACATGGGTGCCGACTTCGGTGGAACCGACGAAGGAAATGGCCTTGATGTCCTGATGGGTGCAGATCGCATCCACCACTTGCTTGCCACCGTGCACCACGTTCAGCACTCCCGCCGGTACACCAGCCTCCAGCGCCAGCTCGACCAGCATCATGGTCGACAGCGGGTCCTGCTCGGATGGCTTGAGCACGAATGTGTTGCCGCAGACGATGGCCATGGGGAACATCCACAGCGGGATCATCGCCGGGAAGTTGAACGGAGTGATGCCCGCGCACACGCCGATCGGCTGGCGCAGGGTGTAGGTATCGACACCGCCTGCAACGTTTTCGGCGAATTCGCCCATCTGCAGGGTGCCGACGGAGGCCGCGTGCTCCACCACCTCCAGGCCACGGAAAATGTCGCCTTCGGCATCGGCGATGGTTTTGCCTTGCTCGGCGCTGAGGGTTTGTGCAATGCGCTTGCTGTGTTCGCGGATCAGCGCCTGCAATTTGAGCATGATGCGCATGCGTGCGCCGATCGGGGTATCGCGCCAGGTCTTGAAGGCGCGTTGGGCGGCAGCGACGGCGGCATCCACTTCTTCGACAGTGGCAAAAGGCACCCGCGCCAGCACCTGCTGGGTGGCCGGGTTGATGATGTCGCGCCATTCGGTGGTTTTCGACTCGACCCACTGGCCGTCGATCAACAGCTTGACCTGCTCGACCTTGGTCTGGTCGGGGGATTGGGGTGCGTTCATCTGCGTTCTCCTTGGAATTATTGTCAGGACGAGATCGCCAGCGCCGGGCAAACGCGTGGTGGCGTCATGGGGCTTTTTTCGAGTATAGATGTGCAAACATCCAACAAGAACGCACAAAAAAACCGGATCAACATGCAAAAAGACCTGACCTCTCTCAGTGCGCTGAACTGGGACGACCTGAAGTTTTTCCTTGAAGTCGCACGTACACGCAAAGCCAGCAGCGCGGCCAAGCGGCTGGGCGTCGACTACACCACGGTGTCGCGGCGCATCAGTTCACTGGAGGGAGCGCTGGGCACTTTGCTGTTCGAGAAGTCGCGCACCAACGGCTTTGTGCTGACGGCAGAAGGCCAGCGCCTGCTGAGTTATGCGGAGTCAATCGAGAGCACCTTGCACATGGCCTGCGAGCAGGTGTCCGGGTCGGGTGTCGCGCTGTCGGGGCATGTGCGCATGGGCTGTACGGAGGGCTTCGGCAGTTTCTTCGTCACGCCGCAGCTGAGCCACTTTGTCGACGCCTACCCCGCCATTTCGGTGGATATCCTGCCGCTGCCGCACTTCATCAGCCTGTCCAAGCGCGAGGCGGACATCGTCATCGCGCTGGAGCGGCCCGAGCATGGGCCATATGTGTGCTGCAAGCTGTGTGACTACCGGCTGCGGTTGTATGCGACTCAGGGTTATCTGGACAGCCATGCGCCAATCCGGCAAGTGAGCGACTTGGTGCAGCACCCGTTCATCAGCTATGTGGATGACCTGGCGTTCAGTTCGGAGCTGTTGTATTTGGCCAACTTGATACCCAATGCCAATGCACATTTGCGCAGCACCAGCGTGATTGCGCAGTACACGGCGGCGTTGCAGGGGCGTGGGCTGGCGATTTTGCCGTGCTTCCTGGCGGCGCAGGACCCGCGATTGGTGACGGTGTTGCCAGAGCAGATAGAGGTGACGCGGCAGTTCTGGATGTACTGCCGCGAGGACTTGCGCAAGTTGAAGCGGATTACGTTGTTGTGGGATTACATTCGCGGGGTGACGGAGGCGAATGTGCCGTTGTTGATGGGGGATAGCCGTGAGATGCGGTTTGGCCAAGAGCCTTGAAGTTGCCTGGGCGAGTCAAACCTGCTCCAGCATCAACCCGGAAATACGCCGGACCTTGCGCATGACAGCCTCCTCGAAAATGCCCTGACGCGGCTCGATCAGGCTGAAGCAATGCTTGGCCCGGGTGATGCCGGTGTAGACCAACTCTTTGGTCAACACCGGGTTGAGCGCGTCCGGCAGCACCAGCGCGGTGTGGCTGAACTCCGAGCCCTGGGACTTGTGCACGGTCATGGCGAACACCGTTTCCACTTCGTTCAGTCGGCTGGGCAGCACGAAGCGCACGCCGCCACTGCCATCGTTGCGCGGGAAGGCTACGCGCAGCAGGGCATCGCCATGCTCGTCTGGCAGGCGCAGGGCAATGCCAATGTCTCCGTTCATCAGGCCCAGGCCGTAGTCGTTGCGGGTGACCAGCACTGGCCGGCCTTCGTACCAGGGCTGCTGGCTGTCGATCAGCCCGGCGTTGTGCAGCACCCGCGCTACCCGCTCGTTGAGGCCTTCCACGCCCCAAGCCCCCTTGCGCACCGCGCACAGCAACTGGAAATCTTCAAAGCTGTGCAAGACCTTGGCTGCCCATTGCTCCCAGCGCGGGTCGTCGAAGGGTGTACCGGGAGCCGGACGGTAGCGGCCAATGGCGCGCAGGTAGCTGCGGTAGCCTTGCGGGCCTTCGGTGCCGCGGTTGAGGCCATCGAGCAGCAGGCGATCGAAGGCTCGGTCTTGCTCGCCGCGCAAGGCCAGGCCAAAGACATCAGCAGGAGGAAGGGTAAGCAGATCACGCGCTTCCCTCGCCTGCTGGCGGTTGACCAGGCGGGCCAGTTGGCCGATGCCGCTGCCTTCGCCAAAGCGCCGGGAGTAACGAAGCATCACCACTTGCTGGGCCAATGGGTTGCGTTGTGCATCACCCGCCGTCAGGCCACTGCCAGCCAGCGACTGCCCACCTACCTGCTCCAGCCAAGTTTGGGTGGCAGGCGAATAGCAACCTTCCTCGGCATCGCGGCACAGGTCGCCCAGTACCGCACCAGCTTCCACCGATGCCAACTGGTCCTTATCACCAAGCAGCACGAGGCGGGCCTTGGGTGGCAGCGCGTTTAGCAGGTTGGCCATCATTTCCAGGTCGATCATCGAAGCTTCGTCCACCACCAGCACATCCAGCGGCAATGGGTTGCCTGCGTGATGGCGGAAGTGCCGTGACCCCGGGCGACTACCCAGCAACCGGTGAACGGTGCTGACGTCGGTAGGAATATGCCCGCGCACTTCTGCACTGACTTGCAAGCGCTCAACCTGTTGGCCGATGGACTCGGTCAGACGCGCGGCAGCCTTACCAGTCGGGGCAGCCAGGCGAATGCGCAAAGGCCTGCCCTGCTCAACCGCTGGCGCCTGCAACAGGGCCAACAGGCGCACTACCGTGGTGGTCTTGCCGGTGCCAGGGCCGCCGGTGATGATGCTGAAGCCGGCGCGGGTCGCAAGGGCGCACGCCAGTTTTTGCCAGTCGATCTGGCCGGCCAGGGCGCCTTCATCGAACAAGTGCGACAGGCGCATCGACAAGTCTGCCGGGGCACCCTCATGCTGGCTCAACCGTTGACGCAGCGTGTGGTCGATCTGCCGCTCATAGCTCCAGTAGCGACGCAAATACAGCCGCTGACCGCTGAGCACCAAGGGGCGCGTATGCTGGCCGGGGGTATCGCCAGTGGCTACCAGCGTGCTGGCCGCAATGCGCTGATGCCAGGTTGCAAGGCTTAGCGTGCCGAGCAGTTGCGATGGCAGCAGCAAGGGGCCTGTCAGCGCATCGCCTTCCGGGGGTAGCGACAGCGCAAAATCCGGCTCGGCGAGGGTTTGCTGCAGGTCCAGGCACACGTGGCCGTGCCCGAGCTGATGGCTTGCCAGGGCAGCAGCCAGCAGCAGTAGCGGGTCGCTGCCAGGCGCGCGTTCTTCAAGGAAAGATACAAAAGCCCTGTCCAGTGCGCGCAGCCAGCCGCGTTCGACCCAGCGGTCGAGCAATTGCAACAGGTCGCCGCTGTTGCGTTGGGGGGCCAGCGCCTGCAAGTGTTCGGCCTGCAAGGGCGTCGGCAAAAGGTCATCGAGGGTGCGGCTCATGGCGCGACTCCGGCAAACAGGTCCTGCTGCTCAGGCTGATTGACGCCCCGGAACAGGGCGTCCAGCGCTTCGATCAGCTCACGGGGTGGCTTGGCGAAATACACGCCATGACCACTGCTGCTGGCACCGCGCAGGAAGATGAACAGGGCACCCCCCACGTGGCGGTCGTAATCGTAATCGGCAAGCCGGGTGCGCAGTTGGCGATGCAGGGCAAGCAGATAGAGCACGTATTGCAGATCGTAGCGGTGCTCGAGGATGGCTTTTTCCATGGCCTGATGGTCGTAGGCCAGAATGTCCGGGCCCAGCCAGTTGGACTTGTAGTCGGCCACGTAGTAACGCCCTTCCAGTTCAAAGGCAAGGTCGATGAAACCTTTGAACATGCCATTGAGCACTGTTGGCTCAGCGGCCGGTCGTGCAGAACCAGGGTGGGTATGGCGCGCCACCAGGCGGTCGAGTTGAACGGCGTCTACCTGATGGCTGGCGAACCAGAACTCCATTTCGATCTGGTAATGCTGCAGCTGCTCAAGGGTGACGGTGGTGCCACCGGCAGGCAGCGGTTCCTGCAACAGTGTTTGCAGCCATTGACTGAGCGTAGGAATCCAGCAAGCCCAATCACGACGGTTGCAACGCTGGCCGACCGTACGCTCTATCAGCTTGGGGTTGGCGGCGACTTCGGCGAAGCCTTCACGGCCGGCCCATTCAAGCAAGCCATGAAGGAAGGTGCCGGGGTTTGGCCCCCTCGGGAAACGATGAATATCCCCTCCTTCGGCCGGCACTTCACGCTGGGTTTGGCTATCGACCAGTTCATCATCCAGCAGTTGCTGCGCCTGGGAACTGTCTGCACCGAGTGTCTGCTCGCCAACCCGAAGGGCACTGTAGGAGGCGATCCACCAGTGTTCGGAGGCCGCCCGCCGTGGCTTGCGGGCCGGCAACAACTCATGCTCGGCGCGCGGCACGCGGTAAGCGACATCGTCGACCTCGGGCAGGCCCGGGGTCGTGATCTGGGCGCATTTGGCCAGTAACTGTTGCAGCCACTCATCCAGTTGCCCTGACCCTTGCAGGGGCAGGCCACCGCCCAGCAGGTAACCGAGCGCCGAGCGGTGCAGTTGCGAGCTCTTCTGGTTGCCGCGCTTGAGGTCGGCAACCCCTAGCCAGCAGGCATGCTGGGCGCGCGTAAGGGCAACGTAGAGCAAACGCAGGTCTTCGGCCAGGCGTTCATCATCGGCCAAGGCTATCTGCGCTTCATCTGGGGTCAGAGTCAGCTGCGCATTACCTAGGCTGTCGTGCCAGGCCAATGGCAAGCGGCTGCCGTCCACTGGCTTGCTAGTGCAAATGAATGGCAGGTAGACCAAGGGATATTCCAAGCCCTTGGACTTGTGGATGGTCACCACCTTGACCAGTTGCTCGTCACTTTCCAGTCGCAGGATCTGGTCTTCACCGGCTTGCCCGGCATTGGCCAGGTGTTCGGACAAATGGCGGATCAGCGCCTGCTCACCGTCCAGCTCGCCAGCAGCCTGTTGCAGCAACTCGGCCAGATGCAGCAGGTTGGTCAGTACGCGCTCACCGTCGCTGCGGCCGATGAGGGTACGCGGTAACTGGAAGTCATGAAGCAGATGCCGCAACATGGGCAAAACGCCTTGACGCTGCCACGTGTCACGGTAGCGACGAAAGCGCATGACCCAGCCTTCCCACACCCGCTCGTCCTGGTTCAGCTGGTCCAGTTCAACCAGTGAAAGGTCCAGTGTGAGGCTCGCCAGAGCGGCCTTGAGCAAGCGTTCGGAATCAGGCTCGGCGCAGGCCTTTAGCCAGGCCAGCAGGTCATGCGCCTCCTGGGCTGCAAAAACCGAGTCCTTGTCGGACAGATACACACTGCGCACGTGCCGGGCCGCCAGCTCGGCGCGGATCAGCTCGGCCTCGTGGCCATCACGCACCAGGATTGCAATGTCCGAGGGCAGACAGGGGCGAAGTTCACCTTGGGCGTTGTTGAAGCCACTGACGCCCTGCTGGCCGCTGTTGAGCAAGGTGACGATATGGCTGGCGCAACTGGCGGCCAGGCGCTGCCGGTAAACCGAATTCGAAACCGGCTCGTCGCTTTCCAGCAGCCAGCATTGCAAAGCTGAGCAAGGCTGCCCTTCGATTAGCAGTTGCTCACTGCGGCCCTTTGCGTGCACCTCCACGAAAGGCAGGGGGTTGTCATTGTTCTCACGGAACAGAAATGCACCCCGGCCTTGCTCGCGGCCCTCTGCGTGCAGGAATACCTGATTCACCGCAGCTACCATGGCCTGGCTGGAGCGGTAGTTGGTGTCGAGGCTGTGCAGGCGGCCGGCGGTAGCCCGCCGGGCCGACAGATAGGTGTAGATGTCGGCACCACGGAAGGCGTAGATCGCCTGCTTGGGGTCGCCAATCATGAACAGGCCAGTCTCTGGGCGGTTTTCGCTGATGCGGTAGATGCTTTCGAAGATTCCGTACTGAACCGGGTCGGTGTCCTGGAACTCGTCAATCAGCGCTACGGGGAACTGCTCGCGAATCAAACCTGCCAAACGCTCGCCGGCCTCGCTGCCCAAGGCGCGCTCCAGGCGGAGCAACATGTCGTCAAAGCCCATTTCGGCACGCCGGCGTTTTTCAACCTCGAAGCGTGCCGACACCCAGGCGGCGGCATGTTCGAGCACGCTGGCCTCCGGGCCGGGTAGCGACTGCAACTGCTGCGCCAGATGCTGCATGGCCTCCAGTGCCGGGTGCTGGGGAGGTGCATCGCCCTTCCAGGCTTCGGCCATGCCAGCTGGGGTCAGGCGGGTGAAACCCGTCCCAAGGTCAAGCTCTGCGGCCTGATCATCCGAGGCCCAGGCGCGCAACTTCTCAAACCAGGGCTCGAAGAACCGGGCCTGCAGTTTTCTGCCATCGGCCTGTTTGGCTGCAACGGCATCTCGGCAAATCTGCTCCAACTCATCGGCCCACTGACGCCATGGGGCTTTGAGCTGGCTCAACTGCCCGGTGCGCTGCAGCAGCGCCTCGTCGATCAGTGCCTGAGGCTCAAGGTCGTCGTGCTGAGCACTCACACGCCCGAACAGCGGCCGGATACGCGGTAACAATGCATCGGGGCTGACCCAGTTACCACGCACCCAGGCCAACGCCTCACCTTGCATGCCGTAACAGAAGCGTCGCCAGTAATCGCGGACCACTTGGCCCAGCAGGTCGCTGTGGTCGGTTTCCAGGCTTTGGGTGAACAGGCTTCCACTGTCGAAGGCATGCTCACGCAGCATGCGTTGGCACCAGCCGTGAATGGTCGACACCGCAGCTTCGTCCATCCACTGAACGGCAATTTCCAGGCGGCTGGCGCAGCGCGGCCAGAGTGCTTCGTCGTAATCGCCGCGCAGCTGGTGCAACAGCGGATCAGCCTCTGGCAGTTCGCCGCGGAAGAAGCGTGCAGCTTCGGCCAGACGCGTGCGAATTCGTTCGCGCAACTCTTTTGTGGCGGCGTCGGTGAAGGTGACCACGAGGATTTGCGGCGGCAACAGTTCACGCCCAAAGCCTTGCTCGCCCCCATGGCCGAGAATCAGGCGCAGGTAGAGCGCGGAGATGGTGAAAGTTTTGCCGGTACCGGCACTGGCTTCGATCAGCTGGCTGCCGTGCAGGGGGAAACTCAGTGCCAGGGGACGGTCTTGGCTCATGCGCCACTCTCCGGGTTAGCCAAGGTTTGCCAGGCTGCGCTGAACATGGGCCGGTACAGGGTTTCGCACCACCCTTCGAAGGTTTCATCAGCACTGAGCGCTGCGAAGTCTCTGAATTGGCGTGCCAAAGCCATGCTCTCGCTACGCTCACCAAAACTGGTGCGGCCGTCGCCCTCATAGGCACGTACTGCCGCAGCGATCGCTTTGTCAGGGTCACTTTGGGCCAACCAGGCGAAGGCGGTTTTGGCGGCTATCGGCAAAGGCGAATTCATCGCGGCCTGGCGTGAAACCAGCAGCTGGCTGAGTTGCTCGATGGCTTGATCTTGCGGCAAAGGGCCAAGCAGCAGCGTAACGTCGCTCGCCAGCAACGCGCTGTGCAGCGGGTACCCTGCTGCACAGCCCGCCAAGTGCATCACCCAGCTGGGGATCAGGCGGTGCCACTTGACGTTGTTGCGCCCTGCACTGATGGTGTTTGGCACTGTGGTGATACTTAACAGGCTTTGATCATCTGCCTGGTACACCCGGCCAAGCCAACCCTCGAGGCGATGACTGCCTTGCTCGAAATGGACGGGAAGCGCTCCTTCAACCACGATTGGCCACCGCATCAGCAGTTGTCGATGACGCTGCAGCAGGTCGGGCAAAGGCTGGACCAATTCGGCCTGCAACAGCTCGCCAAAGCCAGCCAACGGCAGCAGACCGCATGCCTGCAGGCGGCGTGCCTGCTTTTGCAGCGCACCTTGCGCATTGTCGGGGTCGCTCAGGGCTGCACCGAGCAGGCTTTCACTGGCGCTGTAACGCTGCAGGGCGTCGAGGACAAACGGTTCCTCATCAGGCGTTGGTGCCTCAAGTGCTTCGAAGAAGACCTTGAGGCGCTGGCTGAAGAAGTGCCGTACAGGATGGCGCAGAAAATCCTGTAGTTGGGTCAGGGTAAGTGCTTCATCGCTGACATAAGGCGGCAGCACGAGCTCTGGCCCTACTGCATCAGCCGTCTGTTGATGCAATAGCTGCCATTCGTGGGCATAACTGAACAGTGCGCTGCCCTTCTGAAAATAACGCGGGCTGAAGGGTTGCAGCGGATGTTCCTGGGTCAACGCGTGCAACAGGGCATCGGCGCCCGCCAGGCGCCAACCCGCGGCCAAATGGTCACGTAGCTGACCAATCAATACGGAGGCCGGGCGCTCACTGTTATCGCGGATACTTCGGCCCACCCAACTGACATAGAGTTGGTCACGTGCAGACAGCAGCGCTTCAAGTAGCAAGTAGCGGTCGTCTTCGCGGCGAGAGCGGTCGCCTGGGCGGTAATCGCTGGCCATCAGGTCGAAGTCCAGCGGTGGTTGGGCGCGTGGGTAGTCACCGTCGTTCATGCCCAGCAGGCACACCACACGGAACGGGATGGCACGCATGGGCATGAGGGTGCAGAAATTGACAGAACCTGCCAGAAAGCGCTGGGACAGCTTGCCCTGATCAAGGCCGGAGAGCCAAGCCTCGCGTATCACGGTGAGGGGCAGCAGGTCTTGCAGGCCAACGGTTTCGCAAACTTGCAGCCAACTGTCTCGCAGCTCCTGCAACTGCATCAGCAGGAACTCATCGTGCTCACCTTCGGCCAGGAAGAACACTTGCAACAAAGCATTCAGGCGCTCGCCCCATTGGGCCGCTGTAGCCGGCTGGGACAAGGCTTGGTTGGCGACATCCAAGGCATCAAGCAAGGCGACCAGCGGGCCTATGAGGGCTGCATCCAGGCCACCGATCTCGTCATAGGGTTCGATACCGTCACAGCCTTCGCCCACGCCAACTGCATACCCGAGCAACATGCGCCGCAGGCCAAAACGCCAACTGTTCTGTTCAAGCCCCCCAGGCAAGCCCAGGGTGGCGCGTTGCTCGGCATTGAGACCCCAGCGTATGCCGGCGCCTTCGATCCAGCGATGTAAGGTTGGCAGGTCGCCTTCGCGTATACCAAAACGGGCGCGTACAGCGGGGACGTCCAGCAGGTCGAGAACTTCACTGACGGCGAATCGGCTGTCTGGCAGTTTAAGCAGGTGCTCAAGGGCGATCAGCAAGGGGTCTCGGCCACGTTGGCCTTGATCCGTCAGGGTGAAAGGTATGTAACGCGGATCGTTGCGTGGGACTTGGCCGAAAACTGCGCGAATGTGGGGGGCGTAGGTATCGATCGCCGGGACCATTACGATGACATCACGCGGGCGCAACGTAGGGTCGGCGCTGAAGCGAGCCAGTAACTGGTCGTGCAGAATTTCTACTTCGCGCTGGGCGCTGTGTGCGATATGAAAGCGCATGGAACGGTCTTTGGCCGTATCGACCGCTGGCCAAAGCTCACGTGTTTCTGCCAGCGGGCGTAGCTCGAGGATATCGTCCTGCAACTGGTTGAGCAGCGTCTTGTGTTCACCTTCGCTGAACAGATCGATGCGGCCGTCGCTGAAAACGCCCTGGTAGCTGCCTGGATCATCGTAACTGTCGAGCAGGTTGATGTAATCGCGGCCTTGCTTGCCCCATGCCGCCAGCAGGGGGTGGGCGTGCTGGTGCAGAGACTCGTCGTCCAGTTGCATCGGCATGCCCTGCTTGCGCTGCTGGCGCTTGTACTGGTGACGCAGCAGGTCTTTGTCGGCAACGATGTCTGCCCAGTGGTGGCGACAAGGGTTGTGCACACACAACAACACCTGGCTGAAACGCGCCAGGCCGGCCAGCGCTTCCAGCGCCTGCGCGGGCAAGGACGAAATACCAAATACGATGACGCGGGCAGGCAGCCCGGCAGGCGCTTGCTCCAGCGTGCTGATGCACTCGATGAAGCGCTGGTGCACGCCTGCACGGCTCTGGGCCATGCCCTCTTCACCCACGTCTTCGAGTAATGCGCGCCACAGTTCGGCCTGCCAGCGGTTACCGGGGGCGAGGGGCTTCCGTTCGCCCCGGGCAGTATTGAGGATGTGCTCCCCCTTTGCCCAGTCCTTGAGCCAGTCGGCGCGGTAGACCTGGTATTGGTCAAACAGGTCGGCCAGGCGCTCAGCCAGTTGGTAGCGTTTACGCAGGTCGGTGTCGTCGGTCAAAAAGCGACGCAGCGGCTCGAAGTGGGGGCGCTCGATCAGGTTGGGCAGTAGCCGCATGAGCCGCCAGGTAAGGGGCGCCTTGTCGAGCAGGGACACTTCAGGGATTTGATCGCGCCCTAGCACCTTTCTGTAGAGCTGCCACATGAAACTGCCGGGCAATTGCACATCGATTGCAGCGGCAATACCACAACCGCCTTGGTCATCTTCCTGCGGGTCTTCGGCCAGGGCCAATTTAAGCCACTGGGCAATACCGTTGCTTTGTACCAGCGCGATTTCGTTTTCCAGCGGGGCGAGTGGATAACGCCGCATCCAGCTCACTACCAGGCTGCGCAGATCATCGAGACGGTTGCCGTGGACGATCATGAAACCTGGCTGCAGTGGGTTGGCGTGGGCCATTGAGCGCTCTCTGAGTGGCGTTGCGGGCTAGGGGGAACGATATCATGGCAACAAGGCCAGAAAAGACAAAACCCCTACCTGCTCGCGCAGATAGGGGTTTTGCGAAATGAATCTTGACGATGACCTACTCTCACATGGGGAAACCCCACACTACCATCGGCGATGCATCGTTTCACTGCTGAGTTCGGGATGGGATCAGGTGGTTCCAATGCTCTATGGTCGTCAAGAAATTCTGTTGCCAGAATGTCCAGCTGGACAGCCTAGCGAATTCGGATATGCGATTTGTGATGTTGCGAATCTTCGGGTCTTTCGTCTTCACCACCACAATTTGGCGCTTCTTGTTCAGAGGCATGCGCAAATTGCTTGGGTGTTATATGGTCAAGCCTCACGGGCAATTAGTATTGGTTAGCTCAACGCCTCACAGCGCTTACACACCCAACCTATCAACGTCGTAGTCTTCGACGGCCCTTTAGGGGATTCAAGATCCCAGTGAGATCTCATCTTGAGGCAAGTTTCCCGCTTAGATGCTTTCAGCGGTTATCTCTTCCGAACATAGCTACCCGGCAATGCCACTGGCGTGACAACCGGAACACCAGAGGTTCGTCCACTCCGGTCCTCTCGTACTAGGAGCAGCCCCTCTCAAATCTCAAACGTCCACGGCAGATAGGGACCGAACTGTCTCACGACGTTCTAAACCCAGCTCGCGTACCACTTTAAATGGCGAACAGCCATACCCTTGGGACCGGCTTCAGCCCCAGGATGTGATGAGCCGACATCGAGGTGCCAAACACCGCCGTCGATATGAACTCTTGGGCGGTATCAGCCTGTTATCCCCGGAGTACCTTTTATCCGTTGAGCGATGGCCCTTCCATACAGAACCACCGGATCACTAAGACCTACTTTCGTACCTGCTCGACGTGTTTGTCTCGCAGTCAAGCGCGCTTTTGCCTTTATACTCTACGACCGATTTCCGACCGGTCTGAGCGCACCTTCGTACTCCTCCGTTACTCTTTGGGAGGAGACCGCCCCAGTCAAACTACCCACCATACACTGTCCTCGATCCGGATAACGGACCTGAGTTAGAACCTCAAAGTTGCCAGGGTGGTATTTCAAGGATGGCTCCATGAGAACTGGCGTCCCCACTTCAAAGCCTCCCACCTATCCTACACAAGCAAATTCAAAGTCCAGTGCAAAGCTATAGTAAAGGTTCACGGGGTCTTTCCGTCTAGCCGCGGATACACTGCATCTTCACAGCGATTTCAATTTCACTGAGTCTCGGGTGGAGACAGCGCCGCCATCGTTACGCCATTCGTGCAGGTCGGAACTTACCCGACAAGGAATTTCGCTACCTTAGGACCGTTATAGTTACGGCCGCCGTTTACCGGGGCTTCGATCAAGAGCTTCGCTTGCGCTAACCCCATCAATTAACCTTCCGGCACCGGGCAGGCGTCACACCCTATACGTCCACTTTCGTGTTTGCAGAGTGCTGTGTTTTTAATAAACAGTCGCAGCGGCCTGGTATCTTCGACCGGCGTGGGCTTACGCAGCAAGTGCTTCACCCTCACCGGCGCACCTTCTCCCGAAGTTACGGTGCCATTTTGCCTAGTTCCTTCACCCGAGTTCTCTCAAGCGCCTTGGTATTCTCTACCTAACCACCTGTGTCGGTTTGGGGTACGGTTCCCAGTTATCTGAAGCTTAGGAGCTTTTCTTGGAAGCATGGCATCAACCACTTCGTCGCCTAAAGGCAACTCGTCATCAGCTCTCGGCCTTGAGATCCCGGATTTGCCTAAGATCTCAGCCTACCACCTTAAACTTGGACAACCAACGCCAAGCTGGCCTAGCCTTCTCCGTCCCTCCATCGCAATAACTGGAAGTACAGGAATATTAACCTGTTTTCCATCGACTACGCTTTTCAGCCTCGCCTTAGGGACCGACTAACCCTGCGTCGATTAACGTTGCGCAGGAAACCTTGGTCTTTCGGCGTGCGAGTTTTTCACTCGCATTGTCGTTACTCATGTCAGCATTCGCACTTCTGATACCTCCAGCAAGCTTCTCAACTCACCTTCACAGGCTTACAGAACGCTCCTCTACCGCATCACCAGAGGTGATACCCGTAGCTTCGGTGCATGGTTTGAGCCCCGTTACATCTTCCGCGCAGGCCGACTCGACTAGTGAGCTATTACGCTTTCTTTAAAGGGTGGCTGCTTCTAAGCCAACCTCCTAGCTGTCTAAGCCTTCCCACATCGTTTCCCACTTAACCATGACTTTGGGACCTTAGCTGACGGTCTGGGTTGTTTCCCTTTTCACGACGGACGTTAGCACCCGCCGTGTGTCTCCCATGCTCGGCACTTGTAGGTATTCGGAGTTTGCATCGGTTTGGTAAGTCGGGATGACCCCCTAGCCGAAACAGTGCTCTACCCCCTACAGTGATACATGAGGCGCTACCTAAATAGCTTTCGAGGAGAACCAGCTATCTCCGAGCTTGATTAGCCTTTCACTCCGATCCACAGGTCATCCGCTAACTTTTCAACGGTAGTCGGTTCGGTCCTCCAGTCAGTGTTACCTAACCTTCAACCTGCCCATGGATAGATCGCCCGGTTTCGGGTCTATACCCAGCGACTAAACGCCCTATTAAGACTCGCTTTCGCTACGCCTCCCCTATTCGGTTAAGCTCGCCACTGAATATAAGTCGCTGACCCATTATACAAAAGGTACGCAGTCACCTAACAAAGTAGGCTCCCACTGCTTGTACGCATACGGTTTCAGGTTCTATTTCACTCCCCTCTCCGGGGTTCTTTTCGCCTTTCCCTCACGGTACTGGTTCACTATCGGTCAGTCAGTAGTATTTAGCCTTGGAGGATGGTCCCCCCATGTTCAGACAAAGTTTCTCGTGCTCCGTCCTACTCGATTTCACTG
The DNA here is from genome assembly GCF_028898945.1 of Pseudomonas sp. PSKL.D1. NCBI lineage: Bacteria > Pseudomonadati > Pseudomonadota > Gammaproteobacteria > Pseudomonadales > Pseudomonadaceae > Pseudomonas > Pseudomonas sp. PSKL.D1. The sequence continues at coordinate 839,478 of NZ_CP118607.1, read as the reverse complement.
GCAAGAGATTTTCGTGTACGGGGCTATCACCCACTATGGCCGCACTTTCCAGAGCGTTCCACTAATCTCAAACCAGCTTAAGGGCTGGTCCCCGTTCGCTCGCCACTACTAAGGGAATCTCGGTTGATTTCTTTTCCTCAGGGTACTTAGATGTTTCAGTTCCCCTGGTTCGCCTCTTGCACCTATGTATTCAGTACAAGATAACCAGCTTATGCTGGCTGGGTTCCCCCATTCAGAGATCTCTGGATCACAGTCTGTTTGCCGACTCCCCAAAGCTTTTCGCAGGCTACCACGTCTTTCATCGCCTCTGACTGCCAAGGCATCCACCGTATGCGCTTCTTCACTTGACCATATAACCCCAAGCAATCTGGTTATACTGTGAAGACGACATTCGCCGAAAATTCGCATTTCGCTCATTGCTGAGCAGAACTCACAAATTTTACCTTAGCCTGATCCACCAGCAGTGAAACTGGTGTTCAGTCTATATCTATCACATATCCGAATTTTTAAAGAACGATCTGACAAAAGTCAGAAATCAACATTCAAACTGAATGCTCATTTCTAAGTTCTGATCAAGTACTGCAAAAGTGGTGGAGCCAAGCGGGATCGAACCGCTGACCTCCTGCGTGCAAGGCAGGCGCTCTCCCAGCTGAGCTATGGCCCCGTATTTACGGCTGAACCATGTAATGGTAGGTCTGGGCAGATTTGAACTGCCGACCTCACCCTTATCAGGGGTGCGCTCTAACCAACTGAGCTACAGACCTATAACAGGGTTGCGTTACAGCATCGTCTTTACATCTGAATCAAGCAATTCGTGTGGGAGCTCATCAGTAGGCTGATGTCGTCGATTAAGGAGGTGATCCAGCCGCAGGTTCCCCTACGGCTACCTTGTTACGACTTCACCCCAGTCATGAATCACACCGTGGTAACCGTCCTCCCGAAGGTTAGACTAGCTACTTCTGGTGCAACCCACTCCCATGGTGTGACGGGCGGTGTGTACAAGGCCCGGGAACGTATTCACCGCGACATTCTGATTCGCGATTACTAGCGATTCCGACTTCACGCAGTCGAGTTGCAGACTGCGATCCGGACTACGATCGGTTTTGTGAGATTAGCTCCACCTCGCGGCTTGGCAACCCTCTGTACCGACCATTGTAGCACGTGTGTAGCCCAGGCCGTAAGGGCCATGATGACTTGACGTCATCCCCACCTTCCTCCGGTTTGTCACCGGCAGTCTCCTTAGAGTGCCCACCATTACGTGCTGGTAACTAAGGACAAGGGTTGCGCTCGTTACGGGACTTAACCCAACATCTCACGACACGAGCTGACGACAGCCATGCAGCACCTGTGTCAGAGTTCCCGAAGGCACCAATCCATCTCTGGAAAGTTCTCTGCATGTCAAGGCCTGGTAAGGTTCTTCGCGTTGCTTCGAATTAAACCACATGCTCCACCGCTTGTGCGGGCCCCCGTCAATTCATTTGAGTTTTAACCTTGCGGCCGTACTCCCCAGGCGGTCAACTTAATGCGTTAGCTGCGCCACTAAAATCTCAAGGATTCCAACGGCTAGTTGACATCGTTTACGGCGTGGACTACCAGGGTATCTAATCCTGTTTGCTCCCCACGCTTTCGCACCTCAGTGTCAGTATCAGTCCAGGTGGTCGCCTTCGCCACTGGTGTTCCTTCCTATATCTACGCATTTCACCGCTACACAGGAAATTCCACCACCCTCTACCGTACTCTAGCTTGCCAGTTTTGGATGCAGTTCCCAGGTTGAGCCCGGGGCTTTCACATCCAACTTAACAAACCACCTACGCGCGCTTTACGCCCAGTAATTCCGATTAACGCTTGCACCCTCTGTATTACCGCGGCTGCTGGCACAGAGTTAGCCGGTGCTTATTCTGTCGGTAACGTCAAAACAGCAAGGTATTAACTTACTGCCCTTCCTCCCAACTTAAAGTGCTTTACAATCCGAAGACCTTCTTCACACACGCGGCATGGCTGGATCAGGCTTTCGCCCATTGTCCAATATTCCCCACTGCTGCCTCCCGTAGGAGTCTGGACCGTGTCTCAGTTCCAGTGTGACTGATCATCCTCTCAGACCAGTTACGGATCGTCGCCTTGGTGAGCCATTACCCCACCAACTAGCTAATCCGACCTAGGCTCATCTGATAGCGCAAGGCCCGAAGGTCCCCTGCTTTCTCCCGTAGGACGTATGCGGTATTAGCGTTCCTTTCGAAACGTTGTCCCCCACTACCAGGCAGATTCCTAGGCATTACTCACCCGTCCGCCGCTGAATCAAGGAGCAAGCTCCCGTCATCCGCTCGACTTGCATGTGTTAGGCCTGCCGCCAGCGTTCAATCTGAGCCATGATCAAACTCTTCAGTTCAATACTGCTTGGGTTTTTAAGAAACCCTAAACTTGGCTCAGCAATCTCAAATGACTATGTGATTTCTCGCATGGCCACTTGTGATGCTGATAATCTTATTGACTATCAGTCCGTACTCACAAGCACCCACACGAATTGCTTGATTCAATTTGTTAAAGAGCGTTTGGTTAAGAGCATTTCGCCTCAACCGAGGCGCGCATTCTACGCTTTCCTCATTGCCTGTCAAGCGTTTATTTTGAAGTTTTTTGCGAGAAACTCGTTTAGCTTCAAACACTTGACTCGCTGCGATCTCTCGTAGCGGGAGGCGAATCATACAGCATTCGAAAACGCTGTCAACCACCTCTTTACAACCTTCCACTTTCGACCGAATCGCTCAACCTGTTGATTAACAAGGAGTTTTTCGTTCCGGCTACGCTGGAAGTGGGGCGCATTATAAGGAGATTCGAAAGCGCGTCAACACTTTATTCTGATTAATTTCAAAGTGCCCTGCCCTGCCCGCGCAGACGAGGAAGCGCGCGCGCTATCACCGGAACACGAAGCAGCATCAGCAATGCCCCAACCGATGCATAGATCATCCACTCTCTGAGGTCGGAGCGGACAATCCACAGAAAGTGCAGCAACCCCAACCCAAGGATCACATACACAAACCTGTGCAGCTTCTTCCAGCGCGCACCCAGCCGACGCTGGCTGAAGCGATTGGAGGTCAGCGCCAGCGCCAGCAACCCAAGGAAGCCTAGCGCCCCCACAATAATGTAAGGCCGCTTGCGCAGCTCGACACCAAACTGCCCCCAATCCAAACCGAGGATAAAGAACAGGTAGCACAGCAAGTGCAACACGATGTAGGCGAAGCACCACAACCCCAGCTGGCGCCGCACTGCCACCCAGCCCGACCACCCTGTCAGCCGCTGCAGGGGGGTCATGCTCAAGGTCACCAGAAGAAATATCAACGCCCCCAGCCCCAGGCGATCCATCATGATCTTCCCTGGGTCTGGCCCCAGCATGTTCATCGCTGCTTCATACAACCACCACACCGGAAACAGGCAACCCACGACGAAAATGGCCAATCGGAACCAGGGATAACGCATCAGTAGTTCTTCCGCAGATCGAGCCCGGCATAAAGTGATGCCACCTCTTCAGCGTAGCCATTGAACATCTGCGTCTGCCGCACGTTAGGGCTGAACAGGCCACTTGGCAGGCGACGCTCCCGGGCCTGGGTCCAACGCGGGTGATCCACTTCCGGGTTCACGTTGGCATAAAAACCGTACTCGTCCGGTGCAATGCTTTCCCAGGTAGTGCGCGGCTGCTCCTCAACCAGGCTGATGCGCACGATCGACTTGATACTCTTGAAGCCATACTTCCAGGGCACCACCAACCGCAGCGGCGCGCCATTCTGATTGGGTAACTCCCGCCCGTACATGCCGACCGCCAGAATCGCCAGCGGATTCATCGCCTCGTCAATGCGCAGCCCCTCTATATAAGGCCAGTCGATCAGGGCAAAACCCGAGCGCTGGCCCGGCATGTGCTGTGGATCCTGCAGCGTCTCGAAGCGGACATAGCGCGCCTTCGAAGTGGGCTCAACATGCTTGAGCACCTGCGCCAGCGGAAAACCCAACCAAGGTATGACCATTGACCAGGCCTCCACACAACGCAGCCGGTAGATGCGCTCTTCAAGGCCATAGGGTTTGACGAATTCCTCCAGCGCATAGCGCCCCGGCTTGCCCACCTCTCCATCCACCACCACCGTCCATGGCTCGGTTTTCAAGCTACCCGCATTGGCGGCCGGGTCGCCCTTGTCCGGGCCAAACTCGTAAAAGTTGTTGTAGTGGGTTGCATCCTTGAATGGCGTGATTGCCTCATCCCTCACTGTGACTGCCTGCCACTGGGTACCCGCCAGCTTTTCGCTGAACCATGGCGCGGCGTTACCTGCCTCAACATCGGCGTAGCGCGACGCCTCGCCAGCATGCCCCAGGCGCGGCAACGCACCCACAGCCAGCCCTACCAGGGAGGCGCCCAGCAGATTCCGTCGAGAAAGATAAATGCCTTCAGGGGTGATCTCCGATGCCTTGCACTCGGATGACCTGGGTAGCTTGATGAGCATGGCGGCTCCACAGCACTGGTTGAGGGATGTACCAGTAAGACTATGGAGCCGGAGGGTTATTCCATCATTAAATCGTTGTCACGCTTTACGACGACGCATACGCAACAGGTACTGGATCGGCCCCGAAGCCGCGTAGGCAAGGAAGATCAGCAGCAGAATGCGTGGCGGGTCGCTGAACACCACGGCAAACACCAAAACCACCGCCAGGATCGCGACGAAGGGCACACGGCCTTTAAGGTCCAGCTCCTTGAAGCTGTTGTACTTGATGTTGCTGACCATCAGCATGCCTGCCGCAGCCACCAGCAAAGCCACCAGGAAGGACAATTTGGAGCCCTGTATGCCGATGTCGCTGAATGCCCACACCGTACCCGCAACCACGCCAGCAGCGGCCGGGCTGGCCAGGCCGATGAAATAGCGCTTGTCGGCAGTGCCGACCTGGGTGTTGAAGCGCGCCAAACGCAGAGCAGCACCCGCTACATAGATGAAGGCGACCATCCAGCCGACCTTGCCCATGTCACCCAGCGCCCAGCCGAAGGCCAGCAACGCCGGGGCAACACCAAAGGCAACCATGTCTGACAGCGAGTCATATTCTGCGCCGAAGGCACTCTGGGTGTTTGTCATGCGTGCCACGCGGCCATCAAGGCCGTCCAGCACCATGGCAATGAAAATGGCGATGGCAGAAAGCGCAAAGTACTTGCTTGCCTCACTCGGCGAGCCGGCGCTAAGGGCGCTCATCGAGCTGATGATGGAATAGAAACCGGCAAACAGGTTGGCGGTGGTGAACAAGTTGGGCAGCAGATAAACGCCGCGGTGGCGCACCTTGCGCCCTTCGGCGTCATGCCCTTCTTCAACGTGCTCATCGACAGGTAGCAGGCTTTCGGCGTCGGAGGGCTTGTTCGGCTCTTCGGGACGTTCGCTCATGGAGGGTACCTTGCAACAGGGTGGAAAATGTTTGACACGGGCCTGCGAAACAGGTGCTGACGGCAAGCCACTGGCCTGCTTTATACCAGATGCTGGCCGACAGAACGAAAAAACGCGGCCGAAGCCGCGTTTTTAATCTTTCGATAAGACTTAGTTCTTGGTCTTGTCGACGATTTTGTTTGCCGAGATCCAAGGCATCATCGAGCGCAGTTGCTCGCCGATGATTTCGATGCCGTGAGCAGCGTTGTTACGACGCTTGGCGGTCATCGATGGGTAGTTGGTGGCGCCTTCGGAGATGAACATCTTCGCGTATTCGCCGTCCTGGATGCGCTTCAGAGCGTTGCGCATGGCCTTGCGGGATTCTTCGTTGATGACTTCCGGGCCGGTGACGTATTCACCGTACTCAGCGTTGTTGGAGATCGAGTAGTTCATGTTGGCGATACCGCCTTCGTACATGAGGTCAACGATCAGTTTCAGTTCGTGCAGGCACTCGAAGTAGGCCATTTCCGGCGCGTAGCCAGCTTCAACCAGGGTTTCGAAACCGGCTTTGACCAGCTCAACGGTACCGCCGCACAGAACAGCCTGCTCACCGAACAGGTCGGTTTCGGTCTCGTCCTTGAAGGTGGTTTCGATGATGCCGGTACGGCCGCCACCAACGCCCGAAGCGTAGGACAGAGCGACGTTCTTGGCGTTGCCCGAGGCATCTTGGTAGATAGCGATCAGGTCAGGGATACCGCCGCCTTTTACGAACTCGGAACGCACGGTGTGGCCCGGAGCTTTCGGCGCGATCATGATCACGTCGAGGTCGGCACGCGGAACAACCTGGTTGTAGTGGATCGAGAAGCCGTGGGAGAAGGCCAGGGTGGCGCCCTTCTTGATGTTCGGCTCGATTTCGTTCTTGTACAGCGCGCCCTGGAACTCGTCCGGGGTCAGGATCATCACCAGGTCAGCCGCAGCGACAGCGGTGGCAACGTCGGCAACTTTCAGGCCGTGGGCTTCTGCCTTGGCAACAGTAGCCGAACCTTTACGCAGACCGACGGTAACGTCTACACCGGAGTCTTTCAGGTTGCACGCCTGAGCGTGGCCCTGAGAACCGTAGCCGATGATGGCGACTTTCTTACCCTGAATGATGGAAAGGTCGCAGTCTTTATCGTAGAAAACTTTCATGAAATTACCCCTGGTTATATCTCGGCCCCTGCGGAGCCATCGCTAATTTTTGAATTTAGATGCTGAGCACTTTGTCGCCACGGGCAATGCCGGTAACGCCGCTGCGCACGGTTTCGAGAATCGACGCGGTGCCGATGGCCTGAATGAAGCTGTCCAGTTTGTCGCTGGTGCCGCTCAGTTGCACGGTGTACACACTGGCAGTCACATCGACGATCTGGCCACGGAAAATATCCGTGGTGCGCTTGATTTCGGCGCGCTGGGCACCGGTGGCCTTGACCTTGACCAGCATCAGTTCGCGCTCGATGTGGGCGCTTTCCGACAGGTCGACAAGCTTGACTACTTCCACCAGCTTGTTCAGGTTTTTGGTGATCTGTTCGATCACTTCGTCATGGCCAACGGTGGTCAGCGTCAGACGCGACAGGGTCGGGTCTTCGGTCGGTGCCACGGTCAGGCTTTCAATGTTGTAGTTGCGCTGGGAGAACAGGCCGACCACACGGGACAGAGCACCGGGTTCGTTTTCCAGCAGCAGGGAGATGATGTGCCGCATGTCAGGTACGCTCCGTCTTGCTCAGCCACATGTCACGCATCGAGCCATCCTTGATCTGCATCGGATAGACGTGCTCGCTGCGGTCAACCGCGATGTCGATGAATACCAGGCGGTCTTTCATCGCAAAGGCTTCTTCCAGCTTCGGCTTGAGGTCCTTCAGGCTGGTGATGCGGATGCCCACATGGCCATAGGCCTCGGCCAGCTTGATGAAGTCAGGCAGCGACTCGACGTAGGAGTGGGAGTGACGGCCGTTGTAGGCCATGTCCTGCCACTGACGCACCATGCCCAATACACCGTTGTTCAGGTTGACGATTTTCACCGGCAGGCCGTATTGCATGCAGGTGGACAGCTCCTGGATGTTCATCTGGATGCTGCCTTCGCCAGTCACACAAGCCACGTCCTGATCCGGGAAGTTGAGCTTGATGCCCATCGCCGCCGGGAAGCCGAAGCCCATGGTGCCCAGGCCGCCGGAGTTGATCCAGCGGTTAGGCTTGTTGAAGCGGTAGTACTGCGCCGCGAACATCTGGTGCTGGCCAACGTCCGAGGTGACGAAAGCATCGCCATTGGTCACTTCGCACAGGGTTTCGATGACCTTCTGCGGTTTGATGACGTTGCCGTCGCCCTTGTCGTAAGGGAACAGTTCACCGTCGCCACGCCATTCGTCGATCTGCTTCCACCAGGTGGCCAGCGCGGCCTTGTCTGGCTGCTCGCCAATTTCCTTGAGGATGGTGAGCATTTCGCTGAGCACGCTGTCGACCGGGCCAACAATCGGCACGTCGGCCTTGATCATTTTCGAGATCGAAGCAGGATCGATGTCGACATGGATGATCTTGGCGTTCGGGCAGAACTTGGCTGGCCCATTGACCACGCGGTCGTCGAAACGCGCACCGACAGCGAAGATCACATCGGCATTGTGCATGGCCATGTTGGCAGTGAAGCTGCCGTGCATGCCCAGCATGCCGAGGAACTGGCGATCAGTACCCGGGAAGCCGCCCAAACCCATGAGGGTGTTGGTAACTGGCAGGTTCAGCGACTTGGCGATTTCGGTCAGCGCTTCGGAGCCGCCACCCAGAATCACCCCACCACCGGCGTAGATGATCGGGCGCTTGGCCGCGAGCAGCATTTCGGCGGCCTTGCGGATCTGGCCGGAATGGCCGCGTACCGCAGGGCTGTAGGAGCGCAGCTTGACCTTCTTCGGGTAAACGTATTCGAACTTGTCGGCCGGGTTGGTCATATCTTTTGGAATGTCGACCACGACCGGGCCTGGACGGCCGGATTGCGCCAGGTAGAAGGCTTTTTTCAGAACTTCCGGGATCTCGGTGGCATGTTTGATCATGAAGCTGTGCTTCACGATCGGCCGCGAAATACCGATCATGTCGGTTTCCTGGAAGGCATCGGTACCTACCATGGTGCTAGGCACCTGGCCGGAAAGGATGACCATCGGAATCGAGTCCATATAGGCAGTGGCAATGCCGGTAATGGCATTGGTCGCACCCGGGCCGGAGGTTACCAGCACCACACCGGCTTTGCCGGTGGCGCGGGCGTAGCCGTCTGCCATATGGGTTGCCGCCTGCTCGTGACGAACCAGGATGTGTTCCACTTCCGGTTCTTTGAACAGCGCGTCATAAACATGCAGGAGAGCACCACCAGGGTACCCGTAGATGTGCTTAACGCCTTCGTCACGCAAGAAGCGGACGACCATCTCAGCGCCAGATAAAAGCTCCACGTTGTTCACCTCTAAAACGCCAGAATACCGTCCCTAGTGGACGGGTCTTAATAGGTTTACTGCCAAGCAGAGCATGAGCGAACGTCAGCACTGACTGAGCAAGTATTGGGAGCGCCCCAGAGTGTTGCGGGGTTTTCCCACCCAGCGCGAGGTAACGCGTTGCGGGGTGTAACAGGTCGGCGCGGGTGTGCACCTCATGATCTGCTTAGCGGGTCTGCTTCTGGCAGTCCCTCTAAAGCGGAATCTGGATTCTTCTGATTCGGAGGCATTAAGTCAAGAAAAATTATTGCCAAATTTTCCTCAAGATGAATTCCCAGCACCACTAAAAACCTAGTCAGCAGCAGAAATAGTACGTTTTCAACAAAAAAGGGCCACAAATAGCGGCCCTTGTAGGAAAAATAGAGGAAATCAGGCGGATGGCGCTATCAATTGGTCGAATGCTGCCAATAGTCGGCGGAGCTCGCGACTTTCTTCCGGACGATCGGTAAACACGCTTTCCGCCATTACCAGGATGCCGGAGGCATTTGGAAGCGGGTGGCCCAATTCGATAATGATTTTCATGCGGGGCAGGAAGATCCATTGCAGCCACTGCTCGAAGCTCATGGTGTCGACGGCGAAAGGCACGGTACTGGCCAGCGCCTCATCGCTGGGAGGTTCATCATCCCACCAGCCCTGCACCTTAAGCTCGTTTTCGATAAGCAGCAGGTGGTCTGCGATGTCGAGAATGCGTTGCTCAATCATTACGAGCTGACCTGCGCTTTTTGCCGCGCAAGTGCTGCACCCGCGCTGTCCCCCTGCTTTTCGCGAGCCTGGGCGATGGTGTTCCACAGCTCAGCCTGAAGGCTTGGGCGGCCGTTGGCGTAACTCAGCGCCCGGCGAGCCAACTGCTCGGCTTGCGCCGCGTCACCTTGTGACAGTCGAACCTGCGCCAGGCGGTACAGCACCTGCGGCTCGCGTGGGGCAATGCGCTGGGCACGCTCCAGGCTGGAGGCTGCGCCGTTGAAATCACCGCTGCCCTGCTGCGACTGAGCAGTGGTCAACAGCGCCAGCACCGGGCCATCGAGTTGCTCGTCGGCAGAAAGGCCACCTGCTGCTGCAGTGCTACGCGGTATGCCGGTGGGCGCGCTGTTGGTTGCCGGCGTACTATTCATCGATGCGATGTCGAAGGGTTCATCGGCAATCGGGTTCGGGTTGGTGGTCATCGGGCCGCCAGTGATCGGCCCGGGCGTGATCGGCGCGCTGCTGATCGGCGCTGCTGTGCTGCCCGCCGGGAATGTCTGGATCCCGGTGGCGCCTGCACCCTGCGGGATCATTACGGTCACGCCGGAATCTTCAGGCAGCGATTGTGCCTGGGCAGTGCCGTTGCTCATGCCAGCCGCAGAACGGTTGGCGGTGACGCGCTCGCTGTTGGATACGCGAGTGCTCGAGTCCACAACCGGGATGTTGCCACGCGGAACGCTGGAGCAGCCCTGGAGCACAGCCAGCGCCGTCACGGCAGGAAACAGCCACTTGTTCAATTCACACCTCATCAATGCAGCCAGTGCTTAATTCATCCAGCCCTTGACCCAGTCCATAACCTGCTCGGCAGGGTTTTGCTCACCGCCACAGGTCGCCCCGGCAGCCGGTTCGCTCCCGCGAATATACGGCATCTGCACGGCACCCGGACAGCTTCCGTCGGATCCATGACCGTTGTAGGGGTCAATCCAGGCCTGCACCACATTGTCTGGCTGCGGCATGTCCAGCGGTAGCGGGTCGGCCTTCTTCATGAAGCTGGTCCATACCTGCAGCGCACCGGTGGCGCCAGTGAACGGCGTCTTGCCGTTGTCGTCACGGCCCATCCACACCACCGCCAACAAGTCCTGGCTGAAGCCAGAGAACCAGCTGTCGCGGGAGTCGTTACTGGTACCGGTCTTGCCCGCCAGGGTCAGTGAGCTTGGCAACACGCTGTAGACCGACCGGCCAGTACCTTCGCGCATGACACGCTGCATGGCGTTCTGCACCAGGTAGATCGAGCCCGGGTCAAAGGTTTGCTGGATCTGGAACGGGTAGCGTTTGAGCGGCTCACCTTCAGCCGTCAACACACTGCGAATACCGCGCATCGGCGTGTTGAAGCCGCCGTTGGCGATGGTCTGGTACATGGTTGCCACCTGCATCGGCGACATGCCACCAGCGCCAAGCAGCATCGCCGGGTAAGCTGGCCAGTCGACATTCACGCCCAGGCGACCGATAGTCTTGATGACATTGGGCACACCCACTTCCAGCCCAATTTTGGCGGTCGACAGGTTGTAGGAGTTGGCCAGCCCCTGGTACAGGTAAATCGTACCGTGCGGGCGGCGGTCATAGTTTTGCGGGCGCCACACCTGGCCATCCTTGCCTTTGACCGAGAACGGTTCGTCCTGCACCCAACTGGTCAGGGTGTATTTGCTCGGCTGCTCCAATGCGGTCAGGTAGACCGCCGGCTTGACCAGCGAGCCGATCGGCCGCACCGCGTCGATGGCGCGGTTGAAGCCGGCAAAACCGGACTGACGGCTACCGATCAGCGCCTGGACTTCACCGGTTTCCGGGTTGGTCACGACCATCGCCGACTCGACCTCATCCGCCCCTTTGCGCCCAGCCAGGCGCTTGAAGGTTTCGGCCATGGAGGTTTCGGCTTTCATCTGCAGGATCGGGTCGAAGCTGGTGAAAATGCGCAGGCCTTCTTCAGTCAAGTCTTCGTCACGGTAGTCCTGGCGCAACTGGCGTTTTACCAGGTCGAGGAAAGCCGGGAACGAGCTGTCCGCCAGGCTGCCGCGCTTGGTTACACCCAGTGGCATTTTCTTCGCGGCATCCACCGCTTCCTGGCTGGCGACGCCCTGCTCCGCTACCAGGTCGAGTACCAGGTTGCGGCGTGCCAGCGCACGCTCGGGATAACGACGCGGGTTGTAGTAGGACGGCCCCTTGACCATGCCCACCAACAAGGCGATCTGGTGCAGCTTGAGCTCCGACAGCGGCTGGCTGAAGAAGAACTGGCTGGCCAGGCCGAAGCCGTGCACGGCGCGCTGGCCGTCTTGGCCGACGAACACCTCGTTGAGGTAGGCCTCAAGGATTTCACGCTTGTCGTAGTGCATTTCCAGCAGTACGGCCATCATCGCTTCGGTCAGCTTGCGGCTGAGGCTGCGCTCGCTGGTGAGGTAGAAGTTCTTCACCAACTGCTGGGTCAGCGTACTGCCACCTTGGCGCATCGAGCCAGACGAGGTATTGACCCACATCGCACGGGCGATGGACTTGGGCGATACACCGAAGTGGCTGTAGAAATCGCGGTCTTCCGTCGCCACCAGCGTTTCGAGCAGGTACGGCGGCACCTGGTCGATCTTGATCAGGATGCGGTCTTCGAGATTCTTGGGGTAGATACCGCCAATCATCAGCGGCTCAAGGCGCACCACATCGAGCTTACCGCCGTTGGCACCCGACAGGCCCGCGACATAATCGCCGGAAAAGCGCACACGCACGAACTGCGCAGGCTCCATGCCTTCATAGAACTGGAAGCCACGGGTGTTCAGATCAACGGTATTACCGTTGACTGCAGCTGCCCCAGGCCCATTGGCCGCGCTTTCGCGCCGGTAGCCGAGTGCGTCCAGCTCGGTGAGGAAGTCGTTCTTGCTCAGTTTCTGACCGGTGAACAGCTCCAGCGGCCGGGCATACACCTTGGCCGGGATGGTCCAGCGCTTGCCGGAGAACTTCTCCTGCACAACGGCATCGAGGTAAACCGCGAAGCCGGCAACGATCACCAAACCGACGAGGCTGAGCTTCAAAGCCCAGCCCAGCCAGGCGCGGGAGCGGCCGGTCGGGCGTTTCTGAGGGGTACGGGAATTTCGGGTTCGAGTCATGGCGGCGGATTATACGCACTTTGTAAAGGCTGGGCAGGCGCCCTCTGGCGGTAGGCAGGGGCGGCACCATTGACCATAATGGCGCTTTCGAATTCCCTACCCCAGGAAGGATTTCACGTGAGCCAAGCTCTGATCACCGCATTGCAGAACCCTGCCCTCTACCCTCATCCCGTGGACGGGTTCCAGCTCATCGAGACGCATATCTCCTGGGTATTGCTCACTGGCGAGTACGCCTACAAGGTCAAGAAGCCCATGAACTTCGGCTTTCTCGACTTCACCGCACTGGATCAGCGCCAGCATTTCTGTAACGAGGAATTGCGCCTGAATCAGCGCCTGACAGACGGTCTGTATCTGGATGTGTTACCGATCACCGGCAGTGCTGAAGCCCCACAAGTCGGCGGTGAAGGCGAGGCAATCGAGTATGTGCTGAAAATGCGCCAGTTCCCTCAAGGCCAGATGCTCAATACGCTGCAGGCTAACGGAGAACTGAATGCTGGCCACATTGACCAGATGGCCAGGCAAGTCGCCGAGTTTCACCTGCAAACGCCCAAAGTAGGTGCCGACAAGCCCTACGGTTCACCGGAAAGCGTCATGGCACCGGTTGAGCAGAACTTTGAGCAGATCCGCCCGTTCCTCACCGACAAGGCCGACCTGCAACAGCTGGATAACCTGCAAGCTTGGGCGCAAAGCAGCTTTGAGCGCCTCAAGGATGTGTTCGCACAGCGCAAGCGCGACGGTTTCACCCGCGAATGCCACGGTGATATCCACCTGGGTAACGCGACCCTGATCGACGGCAAGGTCGTGATTTTCGACTGCATCGAGTTCAACGAACCGTTCCGCATGACCGACGTCTGGGCCGACACCGGCTTCCTTGCCATGGACCTGGAAGACCGCGGCCTGAAGTGCCTGGCTCGGCGCTTCATCAGCCAATACCTTGAACTGACCGGGGATTACCAAGGGCTTGAAGTGCTGAACTTCTACAAGGCTTACCGCGCCCTGGTTCGCGCCAAGGTCGCCCTGTTCAGCATGCCTGCCAATGCAGACGGTGTGCAGCGCGCTACTACCCTGCGCACCTACCGCAACTATGCCAACCTGGCAGAGAGCTACAGCGCCATCCCGTCACGCCTGTTGGCGATCACCCATGGCGTGTCGGCTGTTGGCAAGAGCCACGTGGCCATGCGCCTGGTTGAAGCGCTAGGCGCTGTGCGTGTGCGCTCTGACGTGGAGCGCAAGCGGCTGTTCGGGGAGCAGAATCCAATCGACGCCGGGCGGCAGAATGCTGGCATCTATGACCAGGATGCCAGCCTGAAAACCTATCAACACCTGCATGCGCTGGCAGCCACAATCCTGCGTGCCGGCTTCCCGGTGGTGCTGGACGCCACCTATCTGAAGCGCGAACAGCGTGAAGCTGCAGCTGCCGTGGCGAGCGAGACAGGCGTACCGTTCCTGATCCTTGATTGCCATGCTCCTGAGGCGGTCATTGCCAGCTGGCTGGAACAGCGCCAGGCAGAAAATACCGACCCCTCGGATGCGACGCTGGATGTGGTCAAAGCACAGCAGGCCAGCCGTGAACCACTGGATGCGCAAGAATTGGCGCAGAGCACGCAGGTTGATACCCAAACCGCCAGTAGCATGGATCAGGTGATCGACCAGATTCGCAAGCGGTTCCCGGAACTGTAAGTTCAGTAATTGGCGGGCTGGCCTCTTCGCAAGGCAAGCCCGCCCCTACCAGTACCACGTCTGCTTCTCGTCGCCCGCGATGGCAAAAGGCCGCGCAATTCCCATCCCCCGCTACACTCCTTTCTGACCTGCTCGCGATTTATCCCACAAGACCCGTTCAGCCATCGCAAGGAGGCTCGATGAACGATGAATTGCAGCATCTGAAGAATCTTGGCAAAACCTCTGCGCAGTGGTTACACGCGGCAGGCATCCACAGCGCGTCGGATTTGCGTCGCCTCGGTGCGGTGGGTGCCTATCAAGCGGTTAAAACGCGAGGGTTCCGAGCCTCCAAAGTGCTGTTGTACGCCATTGAAGGCGCATTGCTGGACATGCATTGGAACGATCTGCCCGCTGAGCGCAAGGAGGCCCTCAACCAGCAACTCGATGCCAAAAGCCTTGCACAAAAAAATTCAAAATAATTGCAGAAAGGGGATTGACGTCGAAATGAGAATCGTTATGATTATCACAACTGGTCGCGAGACTGGTTGGATAAACTAAGAGCCCCTGGTTCGGACTCTCAGATTATCTCCTCATCAGGCTAATCACGGTTATTGACCCGGCAATTTGCCGGGTCTTTTTTTGCCTGAAATTACTTGAGCAGTTGAGCGCAATAATCCTGCTCTGGCATGGCCGCCGTATACCAGACGAAGTCTGCCGCGCCAGCTTCTACTGTGTCCCCGACCTCAGCCAGAATGAGCACTTTGCTCACGCCCTTTACCCCCAGATCATGCAAGTGCAGCGGCACGCCCAGATCCTTGCGTGCGTGATAGGCACCCGTGAGCAGCAATGCTGGCTCAGGCGCAGCCAGCATGCTTTCGGCCATACGCCGATCGCGTTGCTGCTGCACCGCCAGCATCGCCGGCAACTGGCTATCGGGCAGCAGACCACAGTGGCCGTCCTTCACCTGCTGCAGTAATGCATCCTTCACCGCTGGCGCATTCGAATGCGCCCCCGGCAGCGGCTTAGGTTGCCGATAAACCTGGCGCATTTCATCGGTGGACAGGTTGGCTGCCAGCAACGGAACATGCGTTTGAAGGGCTTCCCGCACAATGGGGCCATACAGCTGCCAATCCCAACCCGCCTGCCAGGCCAACGCCTTGGGCAGGTCATGTGGCAGTTGTGCCTTTGCTTGCAGGGCATCTACCCGCGCTTGTTGCTCGGGCTGCAGCATTTCCAACAGCAGGCTGCCCTGTTTACGGTGCGCCTGCAGCGCCCGCAGCAACCACAGTTGCAGGGCATGATGATCGGGGTTGTCATGCTTCTCCCCCACCAGAACCTGCTGCGCAACGGTCAGGCGTTCGACCAGTTGTTCAGGGCTGATGACCTGCCCGCTGGCGAGATCGTGAATTTGTCCCAGCTCGGCATTGTCCCGGCCCTCTGTGCTCTGCCATTCGGGCAAGGGTGGCAGGCTGGCCTGGCAACCACCCAACATCAGCAACAGGCACAGCAACGGGCCGCACAACCGAGGATGACGCATGGGCAATGCCTCCTAGCGAGTGATGATCAGCGGATGGCCCCGCTCCGGATGGGGCTGCACCAGTACATCGATGCCGAAGACGGCTTTCAGGGCCCCCGGCGTCAGTACTTGCTCGGGCGATGCCACAGCATGGCAACGACCGCTCTCAAGCAGCAGGATGCGATCACAGTAACGTGCGGCGAGGTTCAGGTCATGCAGGATCACCAGCACTGCGGCGCCTCGATCGGCAAAACGGCGTACCGCTTGCAGGGTGGTGTGTTGATGCAGCGGGTCGAGCATTGATGTGGGCTCATCCAGCAGCAGTGTAGTCCCCTGCTCCCCCGGCCATAGCTGGGCCAGCACCCGCGCCAGGTGCACTCGCTGACGCTCACCGCCCGACAACGCAAGGTAACTGCGGCCCAGCAGGTGCCAGGCATCTGCAGCGCGCAGCGCCTCTTCAACAATCTCGGCGTCACGCACCTGGCCGCTGTCGTGTGGCATGCGCCCCATGCTCACCACTTCCTCTACCCGGAACGAGAAGCCAAGGCTGGAAACCTGCGGTAACACCGCAAGCATCCGTGCGCGCTCTTGCCCGGCCCAGTCTGCCAATGGCTTGCCCTTCAGGGTCACAAGGCCTTGGTCAGGAGCCAACTCACCACACAACACACCCAGCAGGCTGCTCTTGCCCGCACCATTGGGGCCAAGCACTCCAATGACTTGGCCCGGCTTCAATTGCAAATGGATATCGTGCAGGACTTCATTGCTACCCCGGCGCAGGTAGAGGCCTTCGACTTGCAACATCAACTGCGCCCTCGAATCAGCAAATACAGGAAAAACGGTGCGCCGATGAAGGCAGTGACGATACCGATCGGCAGTTCGGCAGGCGCCAGCGCCAACCGGGCGACCAGATCGGCAAGCAGCATCAGCACGCTGCCAGCCAACAGCGATGCAGGCAGCACCACACGATGATCAGGCCCGGCCAGCAGCCGCACCAGATGCGGGACTACCAGGCCGATGAAACCGATCAGCCCGGCTGCCGCAACCGCCGCGCCAACGCCCAATGCCGTGCAGAACACCAGCTCTCGCTTGAGGCGTTCCACTTCGATACCCAAGTGGCGTGCTTCTGACTCACCCAGCAGCAGGGCATTAAGTGCTCGTGCCCGGCGAGGCAGCCAAACCGCCACGGCAGCTACGACGAGCAGCAGCGGCCATAACCGGTCATAACTGGCGCCGTTGAGGCTGCCCAGGTTCCAGAACGTCAAAGTACGCAAGGTAGCGTCATCGGCGAGGTAGGAGAACAAACCCACCGCAGCGCCACCCAAAGCAGTCATCGCCACACCCGCCAGCAACATAGTGGCAACATTGGTCTGCCCGTCGCGTCGCCCCAGGCGATAAACCAGCGCAGTTACACCAAGCCCGCCGATGAAAGCGCACAGCGATAGCAAGTAAGGCGCCAGAACGTCCGGCATGCCGCCAAACCAGGTACCACCCACGATGGCCACCGCCGCCCCCATCGCCGCCCCGGCAGACACCCCTACCAGGCCAGGGTCGGCCAGCGGGTTGCGAAACAGCCCCTGCATCGCCACGCCGGAAAGCGCCAGCACCGCGCCAACCGCCAACCCCAGCAGTGTGCGGGGCAGGCGTATCTGGCCCAGGATCATTTCAGCCTGCTCCAGGCCATCGCCAGCTATTGGCAACCCCAATAAACGCAGGCCCGCACGCAGGGTATCGAACAGCGGCAGGCTGACAGGCCCCAACGCCAGCGACAGCCATACCGACAACAGGCACAACAGGCTCAGGCAAACAATCAATGTACGAGGTTGAACGCGATGTCTCATTGCGTGAGGCTGACCTTGGCTGCCGGATAGAACGCTGCAGCCAGATCGCGCAAGGTCGCCGGCAGGCGTGGCCCCAGGCCACCGACCAGCAGCGTCGGATCAAGGGACACCAACCGCTTGTCGCGTACCGCACGCGAGGCCGAGAGTGCCGGGTTTTCCTTCAGCAGGGCTTGCAACGCCTGTTCACCGCTTAGGGCACGATCGGAGAACACCACCACATCAGGGTCCAGCGCAGCCAGCGACTCGTTGGAGAAGTTCTTGTAACCCTGATGCTCGGCCAGGTTTCGCGCCCCAGCCTCGCGCAACAGCCAGTCCCCGGCAGTGCCCTGCCCGGCGATCAGCGGTTTGGCGCCCGCGTGGCCAACCAACAGCAACACGCCCGGTACCTTGTTGCTCGCCTGAGCCTGCTTGATCTGCGCCTGCAACGCCTCAAGCTGCTGATGATAATCCGCCGTAAGCTGCGCAGCTTTCTGCTCAGCGCCGAGCAGGCTGCCCAGGTGCTTGAGGTTCTCATCCACTGCGGCCACTTCTGCCTTGCTGGAGAACAACTCTACCCTCACGCCCGCTTTGCGGATTTGCGCCAGCACAGGTGGCGGCCCCATTTCTTCGGTGCCAACCAGTATGTCCGGGCGCAAGCTGAGAACACCCTCGGCCGACAACTGGCGTTGGTAACCAATGCTCGGCAGCGCTTTCAAGGCTTCCGGGTTCTGGCTTGTAGTGTCGACACCCACTAACCGCGGTTGCCCACCCAATTCGGTGATCCATTCACTCAACGCCCCACCCGCGCTTACCCAACGCTGCGGCAGTTGATCGGCCAAAGCCTGGTTGGAAACTAACAGAGCCGCGCACAAGGCGAGCAAGGCAGCAGGACGGCGCATCATCGGGTTCCTTCTGGAGGCGGGCCAAACGCCTTGTGGCGAGCGGCGGAACTGCGCACCATAGAAGGCCAGCGCAGCCAATGCGGGCAATTTGATAATTATTCGCATTGAAGCGTCAAGCCATCCGTTTGTTTCACGAGTCGTCCCCATTAATGCACTTTCTATGTACGTCAGACGCGTTGGCCGAAGGCCACAGCCGCGCCTTCAGCGTAGACGGCACCGAACTGTTCGGCGTACGCCGCCAAGGCCAGGTGCTGCTTTACCGTAACCGTTGCCCACACCGGGGCATCCCCCTGAACTGGGCAGCAGATGCTTTTCTGGATGACAGCGCCAGCCTTATCCACTGTGCCCATCACGGTGCACTGTTCCTGATCGAGAGCGGCGAATGCGTTGCCGGCCCTTGTGAGGGCGAGATGCTTGAGGCCCTGGGCTGTCAGGAAGACAGCCAGGGCATCTGGCTCATGGGGTGATCAGTACCGGCAATGGCCGGTCGATGACAATTTGCTTGGCATCCAGGCGCGCGCCGTAGGCGAGCACTTCCACGCCATCGGCAACAGCGGCGCGCAGTGCCTTGGCATAGGCGGGGTCAATCTCTTCGGCTGGGCGCACGGCTTCGATGCCGGTAAGGTTCACGCAATACAGTTGCACCGCGCGCACACCCTGCCGCGCCAGTGCTGCCAGCTCACGCAGGTGCTTTGCGCCGCGCTGGGTCCCGGCGTCGGGGAACGCCGCCACGGCGGAGTCCGGGTAGCCCAGGGTCACGCTCTTGACCTCGACATAAGCCGGCCCTTGCGCGAACTCCAGGCGAAAATCCACGCGGCTGCCTTCCTCACCGTATGCAACCTCTCGCTTGAGGGCAGTAAAACCGGCCAGCTCACGAATCACACCCGCACGCAAGGCCTCTTCAACCAAGGCATTGGCCCGCCCGGTATTGACGCAAGCCAGCCGGCCCTGTGGCGTTTCGCTGATTTCCCAGGTGCCTGGCAGCTTGCGCTTGGGGTCGTTTGAGCGGCTGAACCAAACCTGCCCCCCTTCACGCATGCAATTGAGCATGGAGCCAGTGTTAGGGCAGTGAATGGTCAGTTGCTCACCGTTGGCCAGTTCGATATCCGCCAGAAAGCGTTTGTACCGACGCAGCAGGCGCCCTTCTTCAAGTGGAGGAAAAAACACCATCAGCCCTGCCAGCTCTGCAGGCCGCGGGCAATGCGCTGCACTGCCTCTTCCAGACGCGGCAGGCTCTGGGTGTAGGCAAAGCGCACATGATGGCCAGCCTGGTGGCGGCCAAAATCCAGGCCTGGGGTAAATGCCAAATGCTCTGTTTCCAGAAAATGCTGGCAGAACGCAAAGGCATCACCGCCAAAAGCGCTGATATCGGCGTACAGGTAAAACGCCCCCTGCGGCTCCACGGCAATGCGGAAGCCCAGCTCACGCAGGGCAGGCAACAGGTAATCGCGACGCTTGGCAAACTCGGCGCGGCGCGTTTCGAAAATTGCCAGGGTGTCGGGCTGGAAGCACGCCAGGGCGGCATGTTGCGCCATGCTTGGCGCGCTGATGTACAGGTTCTGCGCCAACTTTTCCAGGTCAGCAACCGCATTGGGTGGCGCCACCAGCCAGCCAAGCCGCCAACCGGTCATGCCGAAATACTTGGAAAAACTATTCAGGACGAAAGCCTCGTCGTCCACTTCAAGCACACTCGGCGCATCCATGCCATAGGTCAGGCCGTGGTAGATCTCATCCACCACCAAATGGCCATTTCGCGCACGGGTGGCATTGGACAGGCTGCCCAGTTCCTCACGCCCCAGCACAGTGCCAGTGGGGTTTGCAGGCGAAGCGACCAAGGCGCCTACGGTGTCCTTGTCCCAGTAGCGTTCGATCAGGTCGGCGGTCAGCTGATAATTCACCTCTGGCCCCACTGGCACCAGCTGCGCGCCACCTTCTACCAGCCGCAGGAAGTGACGATTGCAGGGGTATCCTGGGTCGGCCAGCAACCAGTGCTTGCCAGGGTCTACCAGCAAGCTGCTGGCCAGCAACAGGGCACCAGAGCCGCCGGGCGTGATGAGAATACGTTCCGGGTCGATATCCAGCCCATAACGCGTATCGTAGAAACCCGCGATTGCTTCACGCAGCGCCGGCAACCCGCGTGCGGCGGTATAGCGCGTATGCCCGGCGGCCAATGCGGCCTGCCCCGCCTCGACGATGGGCGCTGCCGTGGTGAAATCCGGCTCGCCGATTTCCAGGTGGATAACATCGTGCCCCGCCGCCTGCAGCTCGTTGGCCCGCGCCAGCAGTGCCATGACGTGAAAGGGTTCGATGGCGCGGCTTCGCGCACTGTAGGGGTGGGCCATGACCTTCTCTCAAATGGGTCTAAACTGGTGATTCTACCGCTGCGCGGCACCGAACGTACGCTTCAGGGCGCTGTCAACACGTAGAATCGGGCGGGGTAGCGCACCCCCGATCTATCTGGTAAGTTCGGCGGCTCGCAGTCGCAGGGCCGGCGGGTGCCGGAGATGGAGCATCCTGCGCATTGGATCAGATGAGTGAGAGGCGGTCTATTCATGTCCACCGTAGAAAAGCAAAAACCCGGTCAGACCATGTACGGTGTAGAGCCCTATAAAGAGACCAAGGGCGAAGAGTACATGGGGGAACCCATGCGCAAGCATTTCACCAAGCTTCTGGGCGCCTGGAAGCTTGAGTTGATGACTAGCGTGGATCAGACCGTGACCCATATGAAGGACGAAGCAGCCAACTTCCCCGACCCGGCCGACCGCGCCAGCCAGGAAGAAGAATTCGCCCTGGAGCTGCGTAACCGCGACCGCGAGCGCAAGCTGATCAAGAAGATCGACAAAACCCTGCAGAAGATCCAGGACGAAGATTACGGCTGGTGTGAGTCCTGCGGCATCGAAATCGGCCTGCGCCGCCTGGAAGCCCGCCCGACTGCCGACCTGTGCTTCGACTGCAAGGAAATCGCCGAGAAAAAGGAAAAGACAGTCGGTAAAGGCTGATTCTGATCCATCCCGAACGGGGCGCTTAAAGCGCCCCGTTTCATTTATATGTCACACATGCCCATGACCGACTCCAGTTACATCGGGCGCTTCGCCCCCACACCCAGCGGCTTTCTGCACTTCGGCTCGCTGGTCGCCGCCCTCGCCTCGTGGCTTGATGCACGCGCCGTCAACGGCCGCTGGCTACTGCGCATGGAAGACACCGACCCACCAAGGGAAATGCCCGGCGCCCGTGATGCCATCCTGCAGACGCTGGAGCGCTACGGGCTGGCGTGGGATGGTGAGGTGGTGTTCCAGAGCCAGCGCCATGATGCCTATGCCACCGTGGTCGACCGCTTGTTCAACATGGGCCTGGCCTATGCCTGCACCTGCTCGCGCAAACAGCTGGAGGGATTTAACGGCATTTACCCCGGCACCTGTCGCAACGCCGGGCACGCACGTGAAGGCGCTGCCATCCGCTTGCGCGTGCCGGAGCTGATCTACCGCTTCACCGACCGGGTTCAGGGTGAATTCCAGCAGCATCTGGGGCGTGAGGTGGGCGACTTCATCATTCAGCGCCGCGATGGGTTGTATGCCTATCAGCTGGCAGTGGTGCTGGATGACGCCTGGCAGGGTGTTACCGACATCGTGCGCGGGGCCGACTTGCTCGACAACACGCCGCGCCAGCTTTACCTGCAAGAGCTTCTCGGATTTTCGCAACCGCGGTACCTGCATATTCCGCTGATCGTTCAGCCGGATGGTCATAAATTGGGCAAGTCGTATCGCTCGCCACCGCTGGAGGAGGGTCAGGCAACGCCTTTGTTGTTACGGGCTTTGCGGGCTTTGGGGCAGGTGACCGATGCGCAATTGCTGCTGGCCACGCCAGCTGAGGTGCTGGCGGTTGCGCGTGAGCGCTGGAGGCCGGAGGCCATCGTGCAGCGTGCGACGGTACCGGAGGCTGATTTGTTGTAAGGCAGGCCCGGCCTCATCGCGGATGAATCCGCTCCTACAACGTAACTCCGGCCCTGTAGGAGCGGATTCATCCGCGATAAGGCCAGAACAGGCAACCCACCTCTCAAAATCAAAAGCCCAGCAAATTCAAACCCTTGGCGAACACTACCGATTCCCGCTAGCATCGCCCCAGCCATTTGCGCCAATAATAAGTCCAAGCCCGCAGCGCCCAACCATCGAGGCCAGCATGTACATCTATCGTTTGGTCCTGCTTCTGGTCGTGGGGATCTACCTGTTCTCCCCGGCCATCATGGACTGGTGGATCGAACCAACCGGTGCCTGGTATCGCCCATACCTGCTCTGGCTGATCCTGATCGTCGTGACCTTCATCCTGCAGAGCCAACGAGATGCCGATGAGCTTTAGCCTGACCCAGATGATCCTGATCAGCGCCGCGTACCTGATGGTGCTGTTCGGCGTGGCCTGGATCAGCGAGCGCGGGCTGATCCCTCGCTCGATCATTCGCCACCCTCTGACCTACACGCTTTCACTCGGGGTATACGCCAGCGCTTGGGCTTTCTATGGCTCGGTGGGCCTTGCCTACCAGTACGGTTATGGCTTCCTGGCGTGCTACCTGGGCGTGTCCGGGGCGTTTCTGCTGGCACCCGTGCTGCTTTACCCGATCTTGAAGATTACCCGCACCTACCAGCTGTCATCACTGGCCGACCTGCTGGCGTTTCGCTTCCGCAGTACCTGGGCCGGCGCATTGACCACCATCATCATGCTGATTGGTGTGCTCCCCCTGCTTGCCCTGCAGATCCAGGCCGTGGCCGACTCGATCAGCATCCTCACCGGCGAACCGGTCAAGGCGCGGGTGGCGTTGGCGTTCTGCGTGCTGATCATCCTGTTCACCATCTTCTTCGGCTCACGCCACATCGCCACCCGTGAAAAGCACGAAGGCCTGGTGTTTGCCATTGCCTTCGAGTCGGTGATCAAGCTGGTGGCGCTGGGCGGCATTGGCCTGTATGCACTGTACGGCGTATTTGGTGGCCCGCACGGGCTTGAAGTCTGGCTGCTGCAGAACCAGACGGCCCTGGCGGCACTGCACACACCGCTGCAAGAAGGCCCATGGCGCACCCTGCTGCTGGTGTTCTTCGCCTCAGCCATCGTCATGCCGCACATGTATCACATGGCCTTCACCGAAAACCTCAACCCGCGCTCGCTGGTCAGCGCCAGCTGGGGCCTGCCGCTGTTCCTGCTGCTGATGAGCCTGGCCGTGCCGCTGGTGCTGTGGGCCGGCCTGCGGCTTGGGGCCAGTACCAACCCTGAATACTTCACCCTGGGGCTGGGCATCGCCGCCAACAACGAAGCGTTGGCACTGCTGGCCTATGTTGGCGGCCTGTCAGCGGCCAGCGGGCTGATCATCGTCACTACCCTGGCGCTGTCGGGCATGGCGCTCAATCACCTGGTGCTGCCGCTGTACCAGCCGCCGGCCGAAGGCAACATTTACCGCTGGCTGAAATGGACCCGCCGGGCACTGATCGTCGCCATCATCGCCGCCGGCTTCATGTTCTACCTGACCCAGAACAACCACCAGAGCCTGGCCAACCTGGGTATCGTCGCCTTCGTCGCCACCTTGCAATTCTTGCCTGGCGTGCTGTCGGTACTGTACTGGCCAACCGCCAACCGCCGCGGCTTCATCGCCGGCCTGCTGGCTGGCACGCTGGTGTGGATGGTAACCATGCTGCTGCCGCTGCTGGGCAACCTGCAGGGCTTTTATATTCCGCTGCTGGACATGATCTATGTGCTCGACGACACCAGTTGGCACATGGCGGCAATCGCCTCGCTTGCAGCCAACGTACTGCTGTTCACGTTGATTTCGCTGTTCACCAACGCCAGCACCGAAGAAGTCAGTGCCGCCGAAGCCTGCGCCGTGGACAACGTGCGCCGCCCGCAACGCCGCGAACTGCACGCCGCCTCACCTCAGGAGTTCGCCACGCAACTGGCCAAGCCGCTGGGCGCCAAGGCTGCGCAAAAGGAAGTCGAACAGGCGCTGCGCGACCTTTACTTGCCGTTCGACGAGCGCCGCCCCTACGCTTTGCGCCGCCTGCGTGATCGCATCGAGGCCAACCTCTCGGGCCTGATGGGCCCAAGCGTGGCGCAGGATATGGTCGAGACCTTCCTGCCGTACAAATCCGGTAACGAAAACTACGTTACCGAAGATATCCACTTCATCGAAAGCCGCCTGGAAGACTACCACTCGCGCTTGACCGGCCTGGCCGCCGAGCTTGACGCCTTGCGCCGCTACCACCGTCAAACCCTGCAAGAACTGCCCATGGGCGTGTGCTCGCTGGCCAAGGACCAGGAAATCCTGATGTGGAACAAGGCCATGGAAGAGCTGACCGGTATTGCCGCCAAGCATGTGGTTGGCTCGCGGCTTGTGACCATTTCCGAGCCATGGCGCGGCCTGCTGCAAGGCTTCATCAACGTCCCCGACGAACACCTGCACAAACAACGCCTGGCACTGGACGGCCAGCCTCGCTGGCTCAACTTGCACAAGGCCGCCATCGATGAGCCCCTCGCCCCCGGTAACAGTGGCCTGGTGCTGCTGGTCGAAGACCTCACCGAAACCCAGGCCCTGGAAGACAAGCTGGTGCACTCCGAACGCCTTGCCAGCATTGGCCGCCTGGCGGCGGGCGTGGCCCACGAGATCGGCAACCCGATAACCGGCATTGCCTGCCTGGCGCAAAACCTGCGCGAAGAGCGTGAAGGCGATGGCGAAATCATCGAGCTGTCCAGCCAGATCCTTGAACAGACCAAACGTGTGTCGCGCATCGTCCAGTCGCTGATGAGCTTCGCCCACGCCGGCGGCAGCCACCAGAACAGCGAAGAGCCGGTATGCCTGGCCGAAGTGGCGCAGGACGCCATCGGTCTGCTGGCGTTGAACCGGCGCAATTTCGAAGTACAGTTCTTCAACCTCTGCGACCCGGACCATTGGGCCGAGGGGGATCCCCAACGCCTTGCCCAGGTGCTGATCAACCTGCTCTCCAACGCACGCGACGCATCAAAGCCCGGCAGCGCGGTGCGGGTGCGCAGTGAAGTCAGCGAGCACACCGTCGACCTGATCGTCGAGGATGAAGGCAGCGGGATACCGAAGAACATCATGGACCGCTTGTTCGAACCGTTCTTCACCACCAAGGACCCGGGCGAGGGAACCGGACTGGGGCTCGCTCTGGTCTATTCCATCGTGGAAGAGCATTATGGGCAAATCACCATCGACAGCCCGGCCGATATCGAACGGCAACGTGGCACCCGGATTCGCGTAACCCTGCCCCGGCATGTCGTAGCGACGTCCCCTGAAATTCGAGACCGTCGAGAGAATTGAATCAATGCCGCACATTCTGATCGTCGAAGACGAAACCATCATCCGTTCGGCCTTGCGCCGCCTGCTCGAACGGAACCAGTACCAAGTCAGCGAAGCCGGTTCGGTACAGGAAGCCCAGGAACGCTTCAGCATTGCCACCTTTGACCTGATCGTCAGCGACCTACGCCTGCCAGGCGCGCCAGGCACCGAACTGATCAAGCTCGGCCAAGGCACACCGGTGCTGATCATGACCAGCTACGCCAGCCTGCGCTCGGCGGTGGACTCGATGAAAATGGGCGCGGTGGACTACATCGCCAAGCCATTCGACCACGACGAAATGCTGCAGGCGGTGGCCCGCATTCTGCGTGATCGCCAGAACGCTCCGGCTTCCGCCCCTGTGGCTGAGGCCCGCAGCAATGGCAAAGCGGCGCCGACCGACAAGAGCAGCCCTGCGGCTGCCAATGGCGAGATCGGCATCATCGGCTCCTGCCCACCGATGCAGGACATGTACAGCAAGATCCGCAAGGTCGCGCCTACTGACTCCAACGTGCTCATCCAGGGTGAGTCCGGCACCGGTAAAGAACTGGTTGCCCGTGCGCTGCACAACCTGTCGCGCCGGGCCAAGGCGCCGATGATTTCAGTGAACTGCGCAGCCATCCCCGAAACCCTGATCGAGTCGGAGCTGTTTGGCCACGAAAAAGGCGCTTTCACAGGTGCCAGCGCCGGGCGTGCCGGCCTGGTGGAGGCTGCCGACGGCGGTACATTGTTCCTCGACGAAATCGGCGAACTGCCCCTCGAAGCCCAGGCCCGCCTGCTGCGCGTACTGCAGGAAGGCGAAATTCGCCGGGTCGGCTCGGTACAGTCGCAAAAGGTTGATGTGCGCCTGATCGCCGCCACCCACCGCGACCTGAAAAACCTGGCCAAGGCCGGGCAGTTCCGTGAAGACCTTTACTATCGCCTGCACGTGATTGCCCTGAAACTGCCAGCCCTGCGTGAGCGTGGCAGCGACGTCAACGAAATCGCCAACGCCTTCCTCGCCCGCCAGAGCGCCCGCATTGGTCGGGACGACCTGCATTTCTCGGCCGAGGCAGAACAAGCCATTCGTCACTACAGCTGGCCGGGTAACGTGCGCGAGCTGGAGAACGCAGTGGAGCGCGCGGTAATTCTGAGCGAGAGCGCAGAAATTTCCGCAGAGCTGCTGGGCATCGATATCGAGCTGAGTGACCTGGAAGAAGACGACATCCTCGACAACGCCCTGATCGCGGCCAGCAGCAGCGCCAGCAGTGCCAGCCACGAGCCGACCGAAGACCTGTCTCTGGAAGACTACTTCCAGCATTTCGTGCTCGAACACCAGGACCACATGACCGAGACCGAGCTGGCCCGCAAGCTGGGCGTCAGCCGCAAGTGCCTGTGGGAACGCCGTCAGCGCCTGGGGATTCCGCGCCGCAAGAGCAACGCCACCAGCGAGTAAGCTTGTATCGGCCCCTTCGCCCAGGAAGGGGCCTACACCGGTAACACCCTCCCAGCCCCGCACAATCTGTTACCCACCCTGCCCCGCCGTAACAGTTCCCGAGGCGTACGGTAACGAAATTTTGATTTTTCCCGCCTTCACACGCATGCCAAAACCCGCCAAACCCTTGATTTCATTGAATTTGCAAAAGTTGGCACGGCATCTGCTATATATCCAGTACAAGAACAATAACAAGCACTGCAACTCAGAATAAGAACAAGACGAAACGGCTCACGCACAATAAAAACAAGACGGCGGAGGCGCAGCTAACTGATTCTTTTGGAGAGGATGCGTGTTTGGGGCTTGCCCCACGACCAGGCAGAGAACAACAAAAACTGCACTAAAAAGCAGCGCCTGAACTGGTTGGATCGATTGATCAGCATGACATCAGCGGCCAAAGCAATCCGTTTGCTCTTAACCCCTGGATTGGGGGTCGTCCACAAGCTTTGAGATTTGTGGGCAGGGCACTCAACAAAAACAAGAAGCCCAGCAAAAAAACAATAAGAGCACGCAACGACTTCTTGGGGAGCTTAGGCTCCCCTTGTCGTTTCTCCCTTCTGGCAGGCCATCCTGCTACCGCCTACACCATTCCCAGAGTAAATGCTAGAATCCCCGCCCATCATGCGGCCATTCTCCTATTCTTGGCCGAACATTCCTTCAAACAGTGCATCCCATGCTGAAGAAGCTGTTCCAGTCGTTCCGCCCTCCCGTACCGGGCCAGCACCACAGGCGCACCACGCCTGAGGTGATCAACAAGAGCCAACACTCGCTGCAGCGCCACCAGTTCAGCCGCCATGCGGTGAACATCGTCGAGCGCCTGCAGAGTGCGGGCTACCAGGCTTACCTGGTCGGTGGCTGTGTCCGCGACCTGATGCTTGGCATCACGCCCAAAGACTTCGACGTTGCCACCAGCGCCACGCCAGAGCAGGTACGCGCAGAGTTTCGCAATGCGCGCATCATTGGCCGCCGCTTCAAGCTGGTCCACGTGCACTTTGGCCGTGAAATCATCGAAGTCGCCACCTTCCGCGCGCCTCACTCGGAAGAGGACCAGGGTGACAGCCACCGCTCGTCGCACAACGCGAGCGGCCGCATCCTGCGCGACAACGTGTACGGCACCCTGGAAGAAGACGCGCAACGCCGTGACTTCACCATCAATGCCTTGTACTACTGTCCGGTCAACGAGCGCATTCTCGATTACGCCAACGGCGTGCACGACATTCGCAACCGCCTGCTGCGCCTGATCGGTGACCCGACCCATCGCTACCAGGAAGACCCGGTGCGCATGCTGCGCGCGGTGCGTTTCGCTGCCAAACTCGATTTCGGCATCGAGAAGCACACCTTCCAGCCGATCCGCAAACTGGCCCCGATGCTGCGCGAAATCCCGCCGGCACGCCTGTTCGAGGAATGCCTCAAGCTGTTCCTCTCCGGGCAAGGCGCCATTGCCTTCGAGATGCTGGTCGACCTGGAGCTGTTCGAGCCGCTGTTCCCTGCCAGTGCCCACGCGCTGGAAGAGCGCCCGACCTACACGCACACGCTGATCAGCCAGGCCCTGACCAACACCGACCTGCGCGTCAAACAAGGCAAGCCGGTCACCCCGGCCTTCCTGTTCGCCGCCCTGCTCTGGCCTGCCCTGCCAAGCCGCGTATTGCACCTGCAAAGCCAAGGCGTGCCGCCGATCCCCGCCATGAATGGCGCGGCGCACGACCTGATCGCCGAACAGTGCGCACGCATTGCCATCCCCAAGCGCTTCACCCTGCCTATCCGCGAAATCTGGGACATGCAGGAGCGCCTGCCACGGCGCAGCGGCAAACGCGCCGATGTGTTGCTCGACAACCCGCGTTTCCGTGCCGGTTACGACTTCCTGCTACTGCGCGAAAGCGCCGGGGAAGAAACCGATGACCTCGGCCAGTGGTGGACCGACTATCAGGACGCCCACGACAGCGAGCGCCGCGAGATGATCCGCGAGCTGGGCAGCCGTGATGAAGGCACCGGTGCCGGCCCGCGCAAACGCAAGCGCAGTGGCAGCAAGCGTAAACGTGGTGGCGAAGAGGCATTCGAGTGACCACGCGCGCCTTCATTGGCCTGGGCAGCAACCTGGACGAACCTGCCGAACAGTTGCGCAGTGCACTGCAGGCGCTCGACCAGGTGAGCGGCTCTCGCCTGGCGGCAGCCTCGGCGCTGTACACCAGCGAATCGCTGCTGCCTGGCCAGCCTCGCTACACCAACGCCGTCGCCGCACTGGATACATCGCTTGAACCGCTGGCCCTGCTCGATGCGCTGCAAGCCATCGAAAATGACCAGGGCCGTGTGCGTATGGAGCGCTGGGGCCCACGCACACTCGACCTGGACATCCTGCTGTTCGGTAATCAGGTCATCGACGTACCGCGCCTGCAAGTGCCGCATTACCACATGCATGCCCGCCCGTTCGTGCTGTACCCGCTGGCCGAACTAGTACCCGCCGATTTCCTGCTGGCCGACGGTCGCGCCCTCGCGCAGTTACTGCAAAATTGCCCGTTCGTCGGGCTGGAACGCCTGTAATACGGGCGTTTCGCAGGCCGGTAACGCCAGTAACACCTTGTTAGTAACAATGCGGTAACAGGGTGATTGACTTCCCACACCTCGCTCACGACTATAGGCGTCCCGTGTGGCACCAAAGTGCCGCATACCCGTATTTAGGCCCGGACGGACCTGAGCCCGAACATCACACACGATGATGTGCCGCTCCGGAAGATGACTACACCCGTTGTTTGCAGTCGTTTTTTATAGCGCCTGAACGAGGATTTTCCTACATGCCTGACGTTACCCTGACCACCCTGCACGGCCTCAAGGCCAAGGGTGAAAAGATCACCATGCTGACCTGCTACGACGCGACCTTCGCCAAAGCTGCCAGCCAGGCCGGTGTCGAAGTGTTGCTGGTGGGTGACTCCCTTGGCATGGTCCTGCAGGGCCATGACAGCACCCTGCCCGTCACCACGGCAGAAATGGCTTACCACACCGCTTGCGTCAAACGCGGCAACGACGGCGCGCTGATCCTCGCCGATTTGCCGTTCATGGCCCATGCCACGCCTGAACAAGCCTTTGCCAACTGCGCCACGTTGATGCAGGCCGGCGCCCAGATGATCAAGCTCGAAGGCGCTGCCTGGCTGGCCGAAACCATTCGCCTGCTGGCCGAACGAGGCGTGCCGGTGTGCGCGCACATGGGCCTGACCCCACAAACCGTCAATGTGCTGGGTGGCTACAAGGTACAAGGCCGCCAGGAGGCACAAGCCCGCCAGATGCGCGCCGACGCCATCGCACTGGAACAGGCTGGCGCTGCCATGCTGCTGCTTGAATGCGTGCCCAGCGAGCTGGCTGCGGAAATCACCCAGGCAGTGGGTATTCCGGTAATCGGCATTGGCGCAGGCAGCGCCACCGATGGCCAGGTGCTGGTACTGCACGACATGCTCGGCCTGTCGCTCAGTGGCCGGGTACCGAAGTTCGTCAAAAACTTCATGCTTGGCCAGCCTGACATCCAGGGCGCACTCGCCGCTTACGTCAAAGCGGTCAAAGAGGTCAGCTTCCCGGGCATCGAACACGGGTTCAGCGCATGATCACAGTCAACACCGTCCACGAGCTGCGCGCAGCCGTTGCGCAAGCGCGCGGGCAAGGCAAGCACATCGGCTTCGTGCCGACCATGGGCAATCTGCACAATGGCCATGCCACACTGGTGACCCGGGCCGCCCAGCGGGCCGACTTCGTGGTGGCCAGCATCTTCGTCAACCCGCTGCAATTCGGCGCCAACGAAGACCTGGACAAGTACCCACGCACCCTGGCTGCCGACCAGCAGCGCTTGCAAGAAGCCGGTTGCAACCTGCTCTTCGCGCCTACCGTCGAAGAGATGTACCCGGATGGCATGAGCGTGCAGACCCGCGTCAGCGTGCCCAACCTGTCCGAAGGCCTGTGTGGCGCCAGCCGACCGGGTCATTTCGAAGGCGTGGCAACCGTGGTCAGCAAACTGTTCAACATGGTGCAGCCAGACCTTGCCGTGTTTGGTGAAAAGGACTACCAGCAACTGGCGGTAATTCGCGCCATGGTGCGTGACTTGAACATGCCGATCCAAATCATCGGCGAGCCGACCGTGCGTGCCGAGGACGGTTTGGCGCTGTCGTCGCGCAACGGTTACCTGACGCCCGAGCAACGTGCCACGGCGCCTGTGGTGTATCGCACACTCAAGCACATCGGTAACGCCATCGCCCATGGGCAGGTGGATTTCCCGGCATTGATTGAAGAAGGCAAGGCACAGCTGGTCGCCGCCGGCTTGCGCCCGGACTATCTGGAGGTGCGGCATGCGGTCAACCTGCGCCCTGCGGCCTTTGGCGATCGGGATCTCGTCATTCTGGTAGCCGCTTATTTGGGTAACACTCGG
Source organism: Pseudomonas sp. PSKL.D1 (assembly GCF_028898945.1). Taxonomy (NCBI): domain Bacteria; kingdom Pseudomonadati; phylum Pseudomonadota; class Gammaproteobacteria; order Pseudomonadales; family Pseudomonadaceae; genus Pseudomonas; species Pseudomonas sp. PSKL.D1. The sequence goes on along the minus strand of NZ_CP118607.1, from coordinate 807,667 downwards.
TTGATCGACAACCTATATCTGCATTTGGACGAGAAGACCGCATAAGGTCATGGGGCCGCTCTGCGGCCCCAATCGGCTTAACTGACTGGCATTACGCAAAGCCACCAAATTCCCTCCCCCCCATTCCCAGCGCCAGACCTTTGCCTATAATGATGGCCAGCCTGAACCCGGCAACCACTGCCCTGTCCAAGGCCACACCACGCATCAAGGAATTCTGCGCAATGGCGTATTACCGTACACCCCACGATGTTACGGCCCTGCCTGCCTGGCAGGCACTCCAGCAACACCGCGACGCCATGCAAGGCTTCAGCATGCGCGAAGCCTTCGCTGCCGATGCCAAGCGCTTCGACCAGTTCTCCCTGAGCAGCTGCGGGTTGTTCCTCGACTATTCGAAAAACCTCATCACCGAAGAAAGCCGTGAGCTGCTGGTGAAGCTGGCCGAAGAGGTCGGCCTGCAGGACGCGATCAAGTCGATGTTCAGCGGTGAAATCATCAACGGCTCCGAAGGCCGCCCGGTTCTGCACACCGCCCTGCGCCGCCCGGTGGGCGACAAGCTCAGCGTCAACGGCGTGAACGTGATGCCGGAAGTGCACAAGGTGCTCAACCAGATCACCGAGCTGGTGGGCCGCATCCACGACGGCCTGTGGCGTGGCTACAGCGAAAAGCCGATCACCGACGTGGTGAACATCGGTATCGGTGGCTCGTTCCTCGGCCCTGAGCTTGTGTCCGAAGCCCTGCTGCCTTACGCCCAGCGCGGTGTGCGCTGCCACTATCTGGCGAACATCGACGGCAGTGAGTTCCATGAGCTGTCGGCCAGCCTGCGCGCCGAAACCACACTGTTCATCGTGTCGTCGAAGTCGTTCAACACGCTCGAGACCCTTAAAAACGCCATGGCCGCACGTACCTGGTACCTGGCTCAGGGTGGTTCGGAAGCCGAGCTGTATCGCCACTTCATTGCCGTTTCCAGCAACAAGGCCGCGGCGGTGGCCTTCGGCATCCGTGAAGAGAACATCTTCCCGATGTGGGACTGGGTAGGCGGGCGCTATTCGCTGTGGTCGGCCATCGGCCTGCCGATTGCACTGGCCATTGGCACTGCCAACTTCAAGGAGCTGCTGTCGGGCGCCTACACCATGGACCAGCACTTCCAGACCGCGCCGTTCGACAAGAACATGCCGGTGCTGCTGGCCCTGCTTGGCGTTTGGTACGGCAACTTCTGGGGCGCCCGGAGCCACGCGATCCTGCCGTACGACCACTACCTGCGCAACATCACCAAGCACCTGCAGCAGTTGGACATGGAGTCAAACGGCAAAAGTGTACTGACCGACGGCACACCGGTGAAAACCGATACCGGCCCGGTAATCTGGGGCGGCGTAGGTTGCAACGGCCAACACGCTTACCACCAGTTGCTGCACCAAGGCACCCAGCTGATCCCGGCGGACTTCATCGTCCCGGTGGTGAGCTTCAACCCGGTGGCTGACCACCATCAGTGGCTTTATGCCAACTGCCTGTCGCAGAGCCAGGCGCTGATGCAGGGCAAGACGCGCGAAGAGGCCGAAGCAGAACTGCGCCAGAAGGGCCTGAACGAGGCAGACATCGAGAAGCTGGCCCCGCACAAGGTGATCCCGGGCAACCGCCCGAGCAACACCTTGGTAGTCGAGCGTATCAGCCCACGTCGCCTGGGCGCACTGGTGGCCATGTATGAGCACAAGGTGTTCGTGCAGAGCGTCATCTGGGGCATCAACGCCTTCGACCAATGGGGTGTGGAGCTGGGTAAAGAGCTGGGCAAAGGTGTTTACCAGCGCCTGGTCGGCAGCCTGGAAGACAGTGCCGAAGATGGCTCTACTCAAGGCCTGATCAACTACTTCCGCGGCCGCCATCGCGGTTGACCTGTGATGGCTGAAGCCGCTCCTACAGGCTTGCGCGTTTCCTGTAGGAGCGGCTTCAGCCGCGATGAGGCCTGACCTGCCTACATATAACCATCGGAACACCCCCACGCACTACACTGTCTTATCGAATAGCCGTTGCTGTCCATCGCCCCTCACAAGAGCAGGACCACCCGCCATGTTCGATATCAAGCAGTACCCCCAGGCCTTGGCCGTCAGCCAGTCGGCCACCCTCTCCGACGACGACTACCGCCGCCTCTACCGCCAGTCAGTCGATCACCCGGACACCTTCTGGGCCGAGCAGGCCAAACGCCTGGACTGGATCAAACCCTGGTCGAGCGTGCAGCAAAGCGACCTGAAAACAGGCATGGCCCGCTGGTTCGACGGCGGTCAGCTCAACGTCAGCTACAACTGCATTGACCGCCACCTGGCCAAGCGCGGTGAACAAACAGCCCTGCTTTGGGAAGGCGACGACCCCAAGGACTCCAAACCCGTCACCTACCGCGAGCTGCATCGCGAAGTCTGCCGCCTGGCCAATGCCCTGAAAGCACGCGGGGTGAAGAAAGGCGACCGGGTGTGCATCTACATGCCAATGATCCCAGAAGCCGCCTACGCGATGCTGGCGTGCACGCGTATCGGCGCCATTCACTCGGTAGTGTTCGGTGGCTTCTCACCGGACGCCCTGCGTGACCGCATTCTTGATGCCGACTGCCGCACCGTCATCACTGCCGATGAGGGCATTCGTGGGGGCAAGCGCATCCCACTCAAACAGAACGTCGACAAAGCACTGGCCAGTTGCCCGGCGGTCAGCAGTGTGTTCGTGGTGCAGCGCACCGGTGGCGATGTGGCCTGGAGCGAGGGGCGCGACCTCTGGTATCACAAAGCCACCGAAAATGCCGGCGACGATTGCCCGCCCGAGCCGATGGATGCCGAAGACCCGCTGTTCATCCTCTACACCTCCGGCAGCACCGGCAAACCCAAAGGCGTGCTGCACACAACAGCCGGTTACCTGCTGCAAGCCACCATGACCTTCAAGGTGGTTTTCGACTACCGCGACGGCGAGGTGTTCTGGTGCACCGCCGACGTGGGTTGGGTTACGGGCCACAGCTACATCGTCTACGGCCCGCTGTCCAATGGCGCCATTTCACTGATGTTCGAAGGGGTGCCCAACTACCCCGACACATCGCGCTTCTGGCAGGTAGTCGACAAGCACCAGGTGAACATTTTCTACACGGCCCCCACTGCCCTGCGCGCATTGATGCGCGAAGGTTCCGGCCCTTTGCAAAGCACCTCGCGCAAGAGCCTGCGCCTGCTGGGCAGCGTCGGCGAACCGATCAACCCGGAAGCCTGGGAGTGGTACTTCGAAGAAGTGGGGCAAAAGCGCTGCCCCATCGTGGATACCTGGTGGCAGACCGAGACCGGCGGCATTATGCTGACCCCGCTGCCTGGTACGGAACGGCTCAAGCCCGGCTGCGCCACACAGCCGATGTTTGGCGTGCAGCCGGTGCTGCTGGACGACAAGGGCAAACTGATTGAAGGGCCCGGGGCTGGCCTGCTGGCTATCAAGGCCAGTTGGCCCGGGCAGATACGCAGCGTCTATGGTGACCACCAGCGCATGGTGGATACCTACTTCAAACCCATGCCCGGCTACTACTTCACCGGAGACGGGGCCCGCCGTGACGAGGATGGCGATTACTGGATCACTGGGCGTATTGATGATGTGATCAATGTATCCGGCCACCGCATTGGCACAGCCGAGGTGGAAAGTGCGCTGGTGCTGCACGACAGCGTGGCCGAGGCGGCCGTGGTCGGCTACCCCCACGACCTTAAGGGCCAGGGCGTGTACGCCTTCGTCACGACCATGAACGGCGTTACACCGGACGACGCGCTGAAGGCCGAACTGCTGGCTCTGGTCAGCAAGGAAATAGGCAGTTTCGCCAAGCCCGAGCTGATCCAGTGGGCGCCGGCTCTGCCCAAGACCCGCTCGGGCAAGATCATGCGGCGTATACTGCGCAAGATCGCCTGCAACGAACTCGACAACCTGGGCGATACGTCGACCTTGGCCGACCCCAGTGTGGTTCAAGGGTTGATCGACAAACGCCTCAATCAATAGCTGGCGGCGCCCCCATGCCCGCCCTGAACGACAGGTCGCCATGGAAGCCCTACGCCGCCGCATTGAAACCCAGGTCATGAGCCTTACCGGGCTGGCCCTCGGCCAGCTCGACCTGGAGTCCCCCAAAGGCGACCCGGGCCTGTTCGGCCCGCACAGCATCAGCTGGCGGGTGCATGGTGACTTCCCGAGCATGCTGGTTGGCGGTATCAGCGCGCTGATGCTGCAACTGCTGCATCCGCTTGCACTCGCGGGTGTGTGGGACCACTCCAACTTCCGTGAAGACCTGCTCGGGCGCCTGCGCCGTACCAGCCAGTTCATTTCCGGCACCACCTTCGGCTCCACCCGCGATGCCGAATGGCTGATCGAGAAGGTGCGCACCATTCACCTGCAGGTCACAGGGACCGCACTGGATGGACGGCCCTATGCTGCCAGCGACCCCGATTTGCTGACCTGGGTGCATGTGGCCGAGGTCAGCAGCTTCCTGGCAGCCCACCTGCGCTACCAAGACCCTCATTTGTCGCTCGCCGATCAAGACGCCTATTACGATGAAATCGCCCTGATCGCCGTACGCCTGGGGGCCAGGGACGTGCCGCGCTCCCGCAAACAGGTCGAAGCGTACATGCAATGCATGCGCCCACAACTGCGTTGCGACGCGCGCAGCCTTGAGGTGGTCGACATCCTGCTCAAGGCCCCAGCGCCCAGCCGCCTTGCCGAACCGGTGGGCAAACTGATGCTGCAAGCAGGTATCGACCTGATGCCGGAATGGGCGCAAACCATGCTGGGCCTCCAGTACAGCCCACTGCAGCAGCGCATGATCCGCCTGGGCCTGAAACGCACCGCCCCCATACTGCGCTGGGCCATGCGTGACGGCTCCGCCCACCGTGCGAAGCGTCGAATGGGCATTGAATGATCGGAATTGGTCGCCTCAGCGGAACCGATTTAACGTGCCATACTCCAAGCACTCCTGCTCCGACAGACGATGCGACACATGTACAAAGGATTGACTCGCGCCCTCGGCGCCGTGCTGGCTCTGGTAGCGCTCTACAGCCTGCTTGGTTTCTTCATTCTTCCCGGTGTCGCCCTGCGCATCACCAACCAGCAACTGGCTCAATACGCCACGGTGCCTGCACAGCTGCAACGCATTGAACTCAACCCTTTCAGCCTTGAGTTGACCTTGTGGGGCCTGCAGATCGGCGAACCCGGCAAGGAACAGGTGGGCTTTGAGCGGCTGTATGCCAACCTGGCCCTCGACAGCCTGTGGAGCGGTGCCCTGCACCTGCAGGCTGTCGAACTCGACAAGCCACGCAACGAGGTGGTCTTTGCCAAAGATGGCACGCTCAACCTCACGCAACTGTTCAAACTGCCCCCCAGCGAAGCTAAACCCGAAGCGCCGCCAAGCGACCCATTCCCGTTGCGCATCGGCAGCATCAAGCTCAGTGGCGGCTACCTGCATTTTGCTGACCAGCGCCCGAGCGAGCCGATCGAATTCATCTACGACGACATGAACCTGGAGCTGAAAAACCTCAGCACCCTGCCAGACGACAACGCCGACATGACGCTGGTGGCCAAGGGCCCCAACGGCGGGCAAGTCGACTGGAGCGGCACGTTGAGCCTGGCCCCTATTGCGTCGGAAGGCACGCTCAAGGTCACCGACGGCAAGATGAAGCTGTTCTGGCCCTATGTTCGGGATGCCGTGCCGCTGGTACTTGAAGATGGCGTATTCAACCTCGACACCCACTACAAGCTAAACCTGTCCAAAACCACCGAGCTGCTGCTGGATAAAACCTCGTTACGCATCGCCCCCTTCGCTATCAAAGCGCCTGACGGGCGGCCATTGGCACGCCTGGCCAACCTTGAGGTGAGCGAAACGTCCATCGACTTGGCCAAACAGCTGGTGACGGTGGGCAAAGTCCACAGTGAAAAGCTTGAAACCTGGGCAGCACTGGAAGCTGACGGCCAGCTCGACTGGCAAAAGCTGTTCGCCAGCCAACCGTCCAAGGCCACACCGGCGGAAAAGGCCGAACCGGCCGCCGCCGAGCCCACGTCCGAGGAAAAGGCTGCCAAAGAGCCCAGCAAACCCTGGCAAGTACTGCTGAAAGACGTGCAACTGCGCAACTACCTCGTGCATCTGGCCGACCGCAGCCAGAAAGAGCCGGTGGCACTGGATGTCGGCCCGCTGAACCTCGACATGCAGGGTTTCGACAGCCTCAACCAGTCGCCCTTCACCCTCAAGCTGGACACGGGTATTGGCAAACAGGGCAAACTGCAGGCTGCTGGCCAAGTCAACCTGGCGCCGGTCACGGCCAAGCTGGATGTTAGCACCCGCGACATCGACCTGCGTATCGCCCAAGCGTACATCAGCCCGTTCATCCGCCTGGAGCTGCGCAGCGGCATGTTTGCCAGCGACCTCAAGGTCGACCTCAAAAGCACCGAACCGCTGGCATTCACTGTGGGCGGCAAGGCCCAGGTCAGCCAGTTGCACACCCTGGATACGATCAAAGACCGCGACTTCGTCAAATGGCAGCAGGTGGATGTGGATGGCATTTCCTACGTGCATGGCGATGCCTTGGCCATCGACAAGGTCACCCTGCTACAACCTTACGCCCGCTTCATCATCAACGAAGACCGCACCACCAACGTCGATGACCTGCTGATTCCACAACCGGCAAGCGCCCCGGCCGCCAATTCGAGCAAATCCGTCAGTGCCAGCAAGCCACTCGGCATCCGCATCGGCCAGATCAGCATCAACGACGGTTCAGCCAACTTTGCCGACCTCACGCTCACACCTAATTTCGCCACCGCTGTGCAACAGCTCAACGGCCAGATCGGCACCATCGACAACCGCAAGCCGGCGCCTGCCAAGGTCGATATCAAAGGCAAGGTGGACCGCTATGCACCGGTCACCATCAAAGGTGCGCTGAACCCGTTCAACCCGCTGGCCAGCCTGGACATCGCCACCAGTTTCAAGCGGGTCGAGTTGACCACGCTGACGCCCTACTCCGGCAAATTCGCCGGTTTCCGCATCCGCAAGGGCAGGCTGAATCTGGACCTGCATTACCTGATCACCAACGGCCAGCTGAAGGCCGAAAACAAGGTGGTGGTCGAGCAATTGCAACTGGGTGAGAAAGTCGACAGCCCGGATGCTGTGGACCTGCCCATCCGCCTGGCGGTGGCATTGCTCAAAGACACCGAAGGCAAGATTTCGATCGAACTGCCGGTAACCGGTGACCTCAACAACCCGCAATTCAGCGTCATGCCGATTGTTTGGCAGACGCTGCGCAACCTGGTGCTGCGCGCAGCCCAGGCACCATTCAAGTTCATTGGCGGGCTGATTGCAGGCGGTGGCTCCGAAGACTTGGGTACCGTAGCTTTCGCCCCCGGTTCCAGCGAACTTAGCGGCGATGCCCGCTCGGCGCTGGACAAGCTTGCAGCGGCATTGAGCCAACGCCCTGAACTACGCCTGGAGATCGAAGGCACCAGTGCCCAGAGCAGTGACGGGCCACTGATTGCCCAGCAGCGCCTGGAACGCGAATACCAGGCCACCTGGTACAAGATCCTGCAGCGCCGGGGTGACAAAGTGCCGGCAAACGCGTCGATGCTGGTGGTCGACGACAGCGACAAGCCAGCCATGCTCGAAGGCATCTACCGTACCCGTCTGAAGCAACAACCGCCGGCAGAATGGCAAGAGCTGAGCCGCGACGAACGCACCACCAAACTGCGCGAGGCAGTCATCAAGTCGTGGGCAGAAAGTGCCGCCCTGCTGCGTACGCTGGGGCAGGAGCGGGCGAGCAGCATCAAGGACTACCTGGTCGACAAGGGCAAGCTGGAGGATGACCGGGTGTATTTCATTGATACCAGCCTGGGACAGGCTGAGAAAGATGGGCGTGTGGTTACGCCAATGCATCTGGATGCTGAATAATTTCTGCCAGCAGGCTCGGCCTCTTCGCGGCTAAAGCCGCTCCTACAGGGATAGCGTGTGCGTTGGTTTACGCAATCCCTGTAGGAGCGGCTTTAGCCGCGATGAGGCCGGCACAGGTTCAAGCCAACCGCTGCCCCGACACCGCTGGGTGATACAGCGGCTGTACCTTGTTGCCGGCCGGGTCCAGCAAATGGAAACTGCGCGCCCCATCCCCGTGGTTGAACGGCCTGTCCAGCAGGGTAACACCCACCGCCTTGAAGTACTGGTACCACTGCTCCAGCTCCTCGACGCTGTCGACGATAAAACCATAGTGATCCAACGTCTGCAGGCCATTCGCAGCACCCGCGCCGCGCCCCAGTGACAGGTTATCGTTGCCGCAAGTCAGGTACACCAGGTCTTCGTTGGCACGGTTCAACACCTCCATGCCCATCACATCGACATAAAACCGCTCGCACTCCTCCAGGTTAGGTACCAGCAAGGCAATGTGACGCAGGCCATTCAAGCGGCCAGGGCGGGTAGGTAAATCAGACATTGGCGCAGCTCCATTTTTGTATACAATTCTGATTAGAATTTAAAACAAAAGGATCTGCTTGTGTACAGTTTGTTCATCAAGACACGCGTTAAGCCCGGTTGCGCCGATCAATTCCTATCGGCCATCAACGTCAACGCCGCTGCGTCGGTGGCTTCAGAACCGGGTTGCCTGGTGTTCGATGTGTCCCAGGACCGATTGGACCAGGATGTGATCTATCTCTACGAAATCTACCAGGACGACGCAGCCTACGAGGCGCATACCCAAACGGCGCACTTCCGCGACAGCCGGCCGCTGGTCGAACCTCTGATCATCGAACAAGAGTGCTTCGAGAGTGATGTCATCGCCCGCAACCCGGTTTACTGATACCAACGAAAAGCCCCGGCTTGGGGCCGGGGCTTTTCGTGAATAGGTGGCCAAATCCATTTGGCCGACGGGACATCCCTTACTCGGACTTCAGGCCATCAGCCGATACGGCCTGAACGCCTTTGATTTTCTTGGCGATGGCTACAGCCATCTCTTTCTGTGCATCGGTGATGGCCACTTCGGACGATAGCGACACAACACCTTTGTTGGTTTCAACCTTGATGTCACTGCCTGGCACACCTTTCTCGGTCATCAGGTCAGCTTTGACCTTGGTGGTGATCCAAGTATCGGAGGTAGCTTCCTTGGCTTTGGTCACCTCACCGGCCGCCAGCGTCATCGGGGCCTGGGTCGACTGTTGGGCAAAAGCCGCGTTAGCCATGGTCAGGGTCAGAGCGGTAGCAGTAGCGGCAGCAATGGCGAACTTCTTCATGTGGGTCACTCCTGTTTTTCGAAAGGTCTGCGCCGTGTGTCCTGGCGGCAGGTATGAAGGTAGTTGCACGCGCTGTGCCAGCTTTTGATTTTGTTTATATTCCTTATAAATCAAATACTTATAAAAACAATCACAATCAGGATGTCGTGCAATTTGCAATCTGCGCTGTAGTGCTGCGTGCAAGATGCAAGTCCGCAAAAGGTTCCTGGCAGGCAACAAAAAAGGGCCCTAAGGCCCTTTTCTGTTTTACATCAGTCGTTTAGACGCCCGAAGCCTTGGCTGCGGCAACGTCCTTGATCGACAGCTTGATACGGCCGCGGTTGTCCACGTCCAGTACCAGCACTTCTACTTCCTGGCCTTCTTTCAGCACGTCGGTGACTTTCTCTACGCGCGCATCGCTGAGCATGGAGATGTGCACCAGGCCGTCTTTGCCCGGCAGAATGTTCACGAAGGCGCCGAAGTCGACGATACGCTCGACCTTGCCCACGTAAATCTTGCCGATTTCAGCTTCTGCAGTGATGCCCAGGATGCGCTGCTTGGCAGCATCAGCAGCTTCCTTGGTTTCGCCGAAGATCTTGATCGAGCCGTCGTCTTCGATGTCGATCGAAGCCTTGGTTTCTTCGCAGATGGCGCGAATGGTGGCGCCGCCTTTACCGATAACGTCACGGATCTTGTCGGTGTCGATCTTCATCGCGATCATGGTCGGGGCGTTGGCCGACAGCTCGGTACGCGACTCACCGATGATCTGGTTCATCTGGCCGAGGATGTTCAGGCGCGCTTCCAGGGCCTGGCCCAGGGCGATTTCCATGATCTCTTCGGTGATGCCGTTGATCTTGATGTCCATCTGCAGCGCGGTAACACCCTTGGCGGTACCGGCAACCTTGAAGTCCATGTCGCCCAGGTGGTCTTCGTCACCCAGGATGTCGGTCAGAACTGCGAATTTCTCGCCTTCTTTTACCAGGCCCATGGCGATACCGGCAACCGGCGCCTTCATCGGCACACCGGCGTCCATCAGTGCCAGGGAAGCACCGCAGACCGAAGCCATGGAGCTGGAACCGTTGGACTCAGTGATTTCCGAAACCACACGAATGGTGTACGGGAACACGTCAGCGGCAGGCAGCATGGCCTGGACCGAGCGACGGGCCAGACGGCCGTGACCGATTTCACGACGGCCAGCACCACCCATGCGGCCACACTCGCCAACCGAGAACGGCGGGAAGTTGTAGTGCAGCATGAACGGGTCTTTCTTCTCGCCTTCGAGGGTGTCCAGCAGCTGGGCATCACGGGCAGTACCCAGGGTCGCAACGACCAGGGCTTGGGTTTCGCCACGGGTGAACAGTGCCGAGCCGTGAGTTTTCGGCAGTACGCCGACTTCGATGTTCAGCGGGCGAACGGTCTTGGTATCACGGCCATCGATGCGCGGCTTGCCGTTGACGATGTTTTCGCGAACGGTGCGGTATTCGATTTCGCCGAAGATTTCTTTGACTTCGGATGCCGATGGCTGGCCTTCTTCACCGGAGAACTTGGCGATCGCCTGATCGCGCAGCTCGCCCAGGCGCGCATAACGGTCGGCCTTGACGGTGATGGTGTAGCCCTGCGAAACGCCTTCGCCGAACTCGGCGCGGATGGCATTGAACAGCTCGGTGTTGGCAACAGCCGGTTTCCAGTCCCAGGTCGGCTTACCGGCTTCGGCAGCCAGTTCTTTGACAGCCTGGATAACGGCCTGGAATTCGTCGTGGGCGAACAGCACGGCGCCCAGCATCTGGTCTTCGGTCAGCTCTTGGGCTTCCGATTCAACCATCAGCACGGCGTCAGAGGTACCGGCCACGACCATGTCCAGGCTCGAGGCAGCCAGTTGCTCGTAAGTCGGGTTCAGCAGGTAGCCGGTGCTTTCGTGGAAAGCAACACGGGCAGCGCCGATCGGGCCTTCAAACGGAATGCCGGAGATTGCCAGGGCAGCCGAGGTACCGATCATCGCAGCGATGTCCGGGTCGGTCTTCTTGCTGGTGGAAACCACGGTGCAGACGACCTGGACTTCGTTCATGAAGCCTTCAGGGAACAGCGGGCGGATCGGGCGGTCGATCAGGCGCGAGGTCAGGGTCTCTTTCTCGGAAGGACGGCCTTCACGCTTGAAGAAACCACCTGGGATCTTGCCGGCAGCGTAGGTTTTTTCCTGGTAGTGGACCGACAGCGGGAAGAAGCCCTTGCCTGGGTCGGCCTGCTTGGCGCCAACCACGGTCACCAGCACGGTGACATCGTTGTCGACGGTAACCAGCACAGCGCCGGTCGCCTGACGGGCAATACGGCCCGTTTCGAGAGTAACGGTCGATTGACCGAACTGGAATTTCTTGATTACCGGGTTCACGGTTTCCTACCTTTTTCAGTGGCTCTGGGGGAACTGGTTTCTTGCGAATTCTTGGGCAGAACGGGGAATCGGCCCCATTGACCGTCCAGATACAACACGAGGCTGGGAGCCTGGCAGCTGTGCGGAAATCCGCTCAGCGAAGCCAGGCTGCCAACCTCGGAGATACGCGTGGCGTGCCCGACGGCAACGCTGCAAAGCAGCCTTGCCGACGCATGCGACACGCCATGCACACCACTGACCAGGCCGCTATTAGCGACGCAGGCCCAGGCGACCGATCAGGGCGCTGTAACGAGTGGTGTCTTTGCCCTTCAGGTAGTCCAGCAGCTTACGACGCTGGTTAACCATACGGATCAGACCACGACGCGAGTGGTGGTCTTTGTCGTTGGCCTTGAAGTGACCTTGCAGCTTGTTGATGTTCGCGGTCAGCAGAGCAACCTGAACTTCCGGGCTACCAGTGTCGCCAGCAGCTTGCTGGTAGTCGGCAACGATTTGAGCTTTTTCTTCAACGCTGAGGGCCATGAGGCTTCTCCTGATTAAACGGATCCCGCAAGCGGGGTCCAATAGGCCAGGGACAATGCCCTGTATTAATAAAATGAGGTGTGACCGTGCCTACTGACAGCCACCCTCGGTACCACTCGCTTCAGCCTAAGCCTTGGCCAGTGGTTTCGGTCATTCCGACCGAATCAGCCGACGCGGCGCAATGCGCCCGTCTTCGCTCACTTCACCGATACCGATGAAGCGACCATCGTGATCTTGTACGCGGACCATACCAAACTGCGGGGCGTCCGGCGCACGCACTGCCTGGCCATGCAGCCAGTAGAAAGCACTGTGCTCGGATAGGCACACCAGTGGCCAGTCCTGCAGCCCGCTGTCGCTCGGCATCAGGAAGCGATCGAGCGCTTCGTTGCCGCCTTCGGCATGGGCCTGCTCGAGTTCCTCGAGGGTCACCGTCTGTGCCAGCGCGAACGGCCCGGCCTGGGTCCGACGCAGCTCTGCGACATAAGCACCACAGCCCAAGGCCTCGCCGATATCCTCCACTAAAGTGCGGATATAGGTGCCTTTGCTGCAGCCAACCGACAGCCGCGCACGGGTGCCCTCACACTCAAGCAACTCCAAGCGGCCAATAGTAACAGAACGCGCCTCACGCTCCACTACCTCTCCTGCACGTGCCAACTTGTACAGCGGCTGGCCATCACGCTTGAGAGCAGAGTACATCGGCGGTACCTGAAGGATTTCACCGCGAAAACGCGGGATCACAGCCTCGATATCGGCGCGACCAACGGTCACCTCGCGAGTCTGCAGCACTTCACCTTCAGCATCGGCCGTGGTCGTAGTCTGCCCCATCTGCATGACGGTTTCGTAGCCCTTGTCGGAATCCAACAGGTACTGCGAAAACTTGGTTGCCTCACCAAAGCACAGAGGCAAAACGCCGGTGGCCAACGGATCGAGGCTGCCCGTGTGGCCGGCTTTCTCGGCGTTCAACAGCCAACGGACTTTCTGCAACGCGGCGTTGGAGGTAAAGCCCAGCGGCTTGTCGAGCAGGATGATGCCGCTGACATTGCGGCGGATTCGTTTGACCTGGGCCACCGCTTACTCCTCGGTGTCCGGCTTGTCAGCATCCTTGTGCAGGCGGTCTTCGGCCACCGCACGCTCGATCAGCGCCGACAGGTGGACACCACGGCTGACGCTTTCATCGAAGTGGAAGTGCAATTGAGGCACGCTGCGCAGTTGCATCGAGCGGCCCAAATGCAGGCGCAAGAAGCTGGCGGCACTGTTCAGCGCCTTGAGCGATTGCTGCACGGCGTCCGGCGTTTCTTCACCCATGACGGTGATGAAGACCTTGGCGTGGCCCAGGTCTCGGCTGACATCGACGGCGGTGATGGTCACCAGGCCGACGCGCGGGTCTTTGACTTCACGGCGGATCAGCTCTGCCAGCTCGCGCTGCATCTGATCACCGATTCGTTGGGTACGGCTGTATTCTTTTGCCATTCTTGCTACCTGTAACTTAAAGCGGCAAACGCCCGGTCAGGCTGATGCCTGACCGGGCGTTACCTACCGAGGCGCAACCCACCGCCCTGGGGCGGGGGCTGGCGCCCTGCTCGCCCTTAAAGGGTACGAGCAACCTGGACTTTCTCGAAGACTTCGATCTTGTCGCCGACCTTGACGTCGTTGTAGCTCTTGACGCCAATACCGCACTCCATGCCGTTACGCACTTCGGCAGCGTCGTCCTTGAAGCGACGCAGCGATTCCAGCTCGCCTTCGAAGATAACCACGTCCTCGCGCAGTACGCGGATCGGACGGTTGCGGTAAACGGTACCCTCGATGACCATACAGCCAGCGATGGCGCCGAACTTCGGCGAACGGAACACGTCACGCACTTCGGCGACACCCAGAATGTTCTCGCGAACATCGCTGCCGAGCATGCCGGTCAGGGCCTTCTTGACGTCTTCGATGATGTCGTAGATCACGTTGTAGTAACGCATATCCAGACCTTCTTGCTCGACGATCTTGCGCGCGCCGGCATCGGCACGCACGTTGAAGCCGAACAGTACTGCATTCGAAGCCAGCGCCAGGTTGGCGTCGCTCTCGGTGATACCACCGACGCCGCCACCAATCACGCGTACCTGAACTTCGTCGTTGCCCAGGCCGCCGAGCGAGCCTTGCAGAGCCTCCAGAGAACCGCGCACGTCGGTCTTGAGGACGATGTTGAGGGTCTTCTTCTCTTCCTGACCCATGGTCTCGAAGATGTTTTCCAGCTTGCCGGCGTGAGCACGGGCCAGCTTGACTTCGCGGTACTTGCCTTGACGGAACAGGGCTACTTCACGCGCCTTCTTCTCGTCGGCAACCACGGACAGCTCGTCACCGGCTTCCGGGGTACCGTCCAGGCCGAGAATTTCGACCGGGATCGACGGGCCGGCTTCCTTCACAGGCTTGCCGTTCTCGTCGAGCATGGCGCGAACGCGGCCATAGTTGGAACCGCACAGGACCATGTCGCCCTGACGCAGAGTACCGTCCTGAACCAGGATGGTGGCAACCGGGCCGCGGCCCTTGTCCAGGCGCGATTCAACCACAACACCACGACCTGGGGCGGTCGGAGTGGCGGTCAGTTCGAGAATCTCGGCTTGCAGCAGAACAGCTTCGAGCAGCTCGTCAACGCCGGTGCCCATCTTCGCCGAAACCTTGACGAACGGAGTGTCACCACCCCAGTCCTCGGAGGTAACGCCTTCGACGGCCAGTTCGTTGCGGATGCGATCGAGGTCGGCACCCGGCTTGTCGATCTTGTTCACTGCAACAACCAGTGGAACGCCAGCAGCCTTGGCATGCTGAACGGCTTCGCGGGTTTGTGGCATCACGCCGTCGTCAGCCGCTACCACGAGGATGACGATGTCGGTGGCCTTGGCACCGCGGGCACGCATCTGGGTGAACGCAGCGTGGCCTGGGGTATCGAGGAAGGTGACCATACCGCGGTCGGTTTCCACGTGGTACGCACCGATGTGCTGGGTAATGCCACCGGCTTCGCCAGCCGCAACCTTGGCACGACGGATGTAGTCGAGCAGCGAGGTCTTACCGTGGTCAACGTGACCCATCACGGTAACAACCGGCGCACGCGACTCGGTCTGGCCTTCGAACTTCAGCGATTCTGCCAGGGAGTCTTCCAGGGCGGTATCGCTGACCAGGGTCACTTTGTGGCCCAGTTCTTCGGCGATCAGCTGAGCGGTTTCCTGGTCAAGCACCTGGTTGATGGTGACCGGAGTGCCCATCTTGAACATGAACTTGACGACTTCAGCGGCCTTGACCGACATCTGCTGTGCAAGCTCCGAAACCGTGATGGTCTCACCGATGGTCACGTCACGAATGACAGGACCGGTCGGGTTCTGGAAGCCATGCTGGTTACGCTTCTTCAGCTTGCTCTTGCCACCACGGCCACGACGAGCGCCATCGCTCTCTTCGTCGGTAGTGCGTGGAGCAGCGCGCGGAGTTGGTGCCTTTTCTTTCTCTTTGACCTTGACCTTGATCGACACACGCGGAGCCTCGCCACGACGACGATCGTCATCACGGGTGCGGCTTTCGTTGCGGCGGGTCTCGTCTTTCTTGCGCTCGGCAGCACGGGCAGCGGCGTCTTCGGACGCCGGGGCGTCGGCAACTACCGGAGCGGGTGCCGGGGCAGCGGCCGGAGCCGGTGCTGCCTTGGCCACTGGCGCAGGTGCTGCGGCAGGCGCTTCGGCTGCCTGACGGCGTGCCTGCTCTTCATTGCGCTGGCGAACCTCGGCCTCGACCTTGTCGCGAGCAGCATTTTCAGCCGCACGGCGCTCTTCCAGCTCACGCTTCTGCTCAGCCTGGATCTCTTCCGGGCTGCGCTGCACGAATACTTTCTTCTTGCGTACTTCTACGCTGATGCTCTTGCTACCGGCGACACGCAGGGTGCTGGTGGTCTTGCGCTGCAAGGTAATCTTGCGCGGCTCTTCCGCCTTGCTCTTGTGGCTGCTCTTCAAATGAGTCAGCAGGGTCTGCTTCTCATTGTCGGTCACTACCTGACCGGCGTCGGTGTGCGGCAGACCTGCCTCACGCATCTGCTGCAGCAGGCGCTCTACCGGTGCCTCGACCTCTTGGGCCAGTTCTTTCACCGTGACTTGCGTCATGCACTTCTCTCCTCAGGCCGCGCCTAATTACTCGAACCAGTGGGCTCGGGCGGCCATGATCAACTTGCCGGCACGCTCTTCGTCGATGCCGTCGATGTCGAGCAGGTCGTCAATCGACTGCTCGGCCAGGTCTTCGCGGTTAACCACGCCGCGCACCGCCAGTTCCGCTGC
Organism: Pseudomonas sp. PSKL.D1; assembly: GCF_028898945.1. Classification (NCBI taxonomy): domain Bacteria; kingdom Pseudomonadati; phylum Pseudomonadota; class Gammaproteobacteria; order Pseudomonadales; family Pseudomonadaceae; genus Pseudomonas; species Pseudomonas sp. PSKL.D1. Next base: position 791,251 of record NZ_CP118607.1, on the reverse strand, counting down.
CAGGTCCTTGTCCATGCCCTCAAGGGAGAGCAGGTCTTCGGCCGGGTGGGCATCTGCCAGTTTTTCTTCGGTAGCGATGGCCTTGGTCAACAAACGGTCCTTGGCCCGAGCGCGAAGCTCATTGACGATATCCTCGTCAAAGCCATCGATGTTGAGCATTTCTTCCAACGGTACGTAGGCAATTTCTTCGAGGCTGGTGAAGCCTTCGTCGACCAGCACTTGTGCCAGCTCCTCGTCGACTTCCAGTTCATCGATGAAGTTACGCAGGATGTCGCCGGTTTCAGCCTGTTGCTTGGCCTGGATATCCTTCTCGGTCATTACGTTCAGGGTCCAGCCAGTCAGCTGACTGGCAAGGCGAACGTTCTGACCACCACGGCCAATGGCCTGGGCCAGGTTGTCTTCGCCAACGGCGATGTCCATGGCATGGGCATCTTCGTCAACAATGATCGCCGCCACTTCAGCCGGCGACATGGCATTGATAACGAATTGCGCCGGGTTCTCGTCCCAGAGGACGATATCCACACGCTCACCACCCAGCTCGCCGGATACGGCCTGGACGCGCGAACCGCGCATGCCGATGCAGGCACCTTGCGGGTCGATGCGCTTGTCCTTGGAGCGGACAGCGATCTTGGCACGCGAACCCGGATCACGGGAGGCGGCCATGACTTCGATGAGGCCTTCGGCGATCTCCGGCACTTCGATACGGAACAGCTCGATCAGCATCTGCGGCGCGGTACGCGACAGAATCAGCTGAGGGCCGCGGTTCTCAGTGCGGATTTCCTTGAGCAGTGCACGCAGGCGCACACCAACACGGAAGGTCTCACGTGGAATGATGTCTTCGCGGGCCAGCAGGGCCTCGGCGTTGTTACCCAGGTCAACGATGACGTTGTCACGGGTTACTTTCTTGACGGTGCCCGAGATGATCTCGTTCACACGCTCGCGGTAGGCGTCTACCACCTGGGCGCGCTCGGCCTCGCGGACCTTCTGCACGATGACCTGCTTGGCGGTCTGGGCGGCGATACGGCCGAACTCGATGGACTCGATCTTCTCTTCGATCACGTCGCCAATCTTGGCTTCAGGATGGGAGTCCTTGATCTTGTCCAGCCAGGTTTCGATCGCAGGATCGTCCAGGTCGTTTTCATCGACCACGGTCCAGCGACGGAAGGTCTCGTAGCTACCGGTGTGGCGGTTGATTTCCACACGCAGGTCGACTTCGTCCTCAAAACGTTTTTTGGTTGCAGTAGCCAGGGCCACTTCCAGCGCTTCGAAAATGACGCCGGGCGGTACACCTTTTTCGTTGGATACCGATTCAACAACCAGCAGTACTTCTTTGCTCATCGTACGCCTCGCCTTGCGCAAGCCATTGGGCCCGGAAAGTCCGCCGGGCCCGGCACGTCTCAGTCAAAACTGGGAATAATATTGGCCTTGTCGATCGAGTCGATCGGCAACAGGTACTCGTTGTTGTCCACCTGGACCACAACATCCTGCTCCTCCACACCGCGGAGAAGGCCCTGGAAGTTACGACGACCGTCGAAGGGCGTACGCAGCTTGATCTTCACTTGTTCGCCGGCATGCGAGGCAAACTGTTCCAGAGTGAACAGTGGGCGATCCATGCCTGGAGAGGACACCTCAAGGGTATATTCACTGCTGATCGGATCTTCTACGTCGAGGATGGCACTGGCCTGACGGCTGACCGCTTCGCAGTCCTCCACCAGAATGCCGCCTTCCTTGTCGATGTAGATACGCAGGACTGAATGCTTACCCTGGGATACGTATTCGATCCCCCAGCACTGATAACCCAGGCCCTCGACAACCGGGGCCAACAAGGCCTGCAACTGTTCTAGCTTGCTCGACACCTGAACCCCCTCGTGCATGCTGTGCAAATAAAAAATGGGCGAAGCGCCCATCCCTGAAAGCGCCGTTGGACAACGACGCCGTAAACTGTTCGGCTAGCAAAAAGCCCCTGAAAAGGGGCTCTGCTGAAGCTGGTTGCGGGGGCTGGATTTGAACCAACGACCTTCGGGTTATGAGCCCGACGAGCTACCAAGCTGCTCCACCCCGCGACAAAGCTGGGGCGAAAGTATAAGACTGAACCCTGCTGAGGGTCAAATCCGAACCTTCACCTGCGAGAAAGCCCGCTAATGCGGGCTCTCAAGCTTTAATTGGTACCGAGAAGGGGACTCGAACCCCTACACCCTATGGGCACAACCACCTCAAGGTTGCGTGTCTACCAATTCCACCACCTCGGCAATACTACTACTTGAAACCCGTTACTTCTGCTCTTCAGATGGAGGAGGAACATCACCAGCATTGGTAGTGTTGCTCTTCTGTTCTTGGAGCACCGGTACATCATCATTAACTGCCGGCTTTTGCTGCTCTTTCACTTCCAGTACTGCTGGATCCGGGAGACCCGCCTGGCTCAGCTGGTGAGCTTGTTGCTTCGCGAAGTATCCTAACCCAAGTGCTGTCAAAAAGAAAGTGGCAGCGAGTATAGCAGTCAATTTACTCAGGAAGGTTGCAGAGCCTTGGCTTCCGAACACAGTATTAGAAGCACCTGCGCCGAAAGATGCACCTGCTTCCGCACCTTTACCCTGTTGCAACAGCACCAGCACTACTAGCGAGAGCGCTGCCAACAGATGAAAAACAACGATAACTGTTTCCAGCATTTGTTCAGTTTCCTGCGGCGCGACAAATTGCACCGAATTCGTCTGCGTTCAGGGACGCTCCACCAATGAGCCCCCCATCGATATCCGGCATGCCGAACAGCTCAGCCGCATTGGCTGCCTTCACGCTGCCGCCGTAGAGAAGCTGCACGCTTGCGGCAACTTCGGCGTCTTCGGCCGCCAACTGAGCACGGATGGCAGCATGCACATCCTGAGCTTGTTGCGGTGAAGCCGTCAAACCTGTGCCAATCGCCCAAACAGGCTCATAGGCAATTACTGCATTGGCAAAAGCCTTAACACCGAACGCGTCGATGATACTGCTTAGTTGACGCCCGACAACTTCCAGCGTCTTGCCCGCCTCACGCTCTTCGAGAGTTTCCCCTACGCAGAGCACCGGCATTAAACCACTAGTTTGAGCAGCTGCAAACTTGTCTTTCAACACTTCCTCGGTTTCACCAATAATCTGGCGACGCTCGGAGTGCCCAATCAGCACAAACTTGCAACCTGCTTCAACCAACTGACTCGGTGAAACTTCCCCGGTCAGCGCGCCCTGTTCGGGCTTTACAGCTGAATTCTGTGCGCCTACGGTAATGCCCTTGCCTGCCAGCCCATCAACTACTTGATTGATGAACAAAGCCGGCGGGAACACCGCGACTTCCACTCCGCTCGGCAAGGCCAGATTACTCAAGCCTTCGGTCAGCTCAGCGACGCTGGCGCGGGAACCGTGCATCTTCCAGTTACCAGCTACCATGGGGCGACGCATGCTTTACCTCAACGGTCAAAGTGGGCGCAGATCTTACCCAACCCGATCTGCGCTGGCAAGCCTCTTTCAGGCACAAACTTCGCCGACCAGCTTGGCCAAGGCTTCGGCGTGGGTGCGCACCTGATTTTCATCATCGCCTTCCACCATTACCCGCACCAATGGCTCGGTACCGGACTTGCGCAGCAGCACACGCCCACGACCAGCCATGTCCTCGGTTGCCTTGGCACTGGCAGCCTTCACTTCAGGGTGCTCAAGAGGGTCGACACCGCCACCCGCGAAGCGCACGTTGATCAACACTTGCGGGCACTTACGCAGGGCTTGACGGGCCTGGGCCAGGGTTTCACCGCGGCGCTTGAGCGCCATCAGCACCTGCAGTGCTGCGATGATGGCGTCCCCTGTAGTGGTGTGGTTGCAGCACACAACATGCCCCGAGTTCTCGCCACCTACCAACCAGTCACGCTCCAGCAACTCGGCCATGACGTAGCGGTCGCCTACCTTGGCGCGCACGAACGGGATATCCAGATCCTTGAGTGCAAGTTCAAGCCCAAGGTTGCTCATCAGCGTGCCTACCACGCCGCCTTGCAACTTGCCCCGCTCCTGCAGGTCCCGGGCAATGATGAAGAGCAATTCGTCGCCATCAACGATGGCGCCAGTGTGATCAACCATCAGCACACGATCGCCATCGCCGTCGAAGGCTATGCCCAGGTCGGCATGGCCGATCAGCACCGCGGCTTGCAGCGATTCGATATGGGTCGAACCGCAGTTTTCGTTGATGTTCAGGCCATCAGGCTGCGCATGCAGCACGGTTACATCGGCCCCCAGCTCGCGGAACACACTGGGTGCGACCTTGTAGGTTGCACCGTGGGCACAGTCGACCACCAGTTTGAGGCCTTCGAAGCTGGTGCTGCTTGGCACGCTACTTTTGCAGAACTCAATGTAGCGGCCAGCGGCATCATTGATGCGGGAAACCTTACCCAGCTTGCTGGAATCGACCACCGTCATGGGCTGATCCAGCAGCTCTTCGATCATCAGCTCGACTTCATCGGGCAGTTTGGTGCCCTGCCCCGAGAAAAACTTGATGCCGTTGTCATCATGCGGGTTGTGCGAGGCACTGATCACGATGCCAGCTTCGGCATGGAAGGTACGAGTGAGGTAAGCAATGGCAGGTGTTGGCATCGGCCCAAGCAACATCACATCCGCCCCGGCGGCAGAAAGGCCGGCCTCAAGGGCAGATTCGAACATATAGCCCGAGATACGCGTGTCCTTGCCAACCAGTACGCGGCAGTTACCCTGCTTGCGGAACGCCATGCCCGCCGCCCAGCCCAGCTTCAGCATGAAGTCCGGCGTGATCGGGTATTCGCCGACGCGGCCACGAATGCCGTCGGTACCAAAGTATTTTCTGCTCATAGGAACTCCAGTGTTCTTATTCGGCGTTCTGCACTGCAGCGATCATGCGCACCACATCAACGGTTTCGGCCACATCATGGACACGCAGGATGCTGGCCCCCTTGGTCATGGCCAATGCCGCCAGCGCAAGGCTGCCATACAGCCGCTCGCCGACCGGGCGATCCAGCGTCAGGCCGATCATGCTTTTGCGTGAAACGCCCACCAGCAGCGGGCGCCCGAGGCGATAGAGCGCCTCCATGTGTTTGAACAGGCTGAGGTTGTGCGCCAAGGTCTTGGCGAAGCCGAAGCCTGGGTCAAGAATGATGCGGTCAGCGTCGATCCCGGCAGCCGCGCATGCAGCCATCCGCTGTTCAAGATAGCGCGTAACATCGGCTGTCACATCCTGATAATGCGGATCGTCCTGCATGTTCCCCGGCTCGCCGCGCATGTGCATCAAGCACACAGGCAACCCGGTATCTGCCGCAGCATCCAGAGCGCCATCGCGCTCCAGTGCCCGCACATCGTTGATCAGCCCGGCGCCGAGGCGCGCCGACTCACGGATCACGGCAGGCGTGGAGGTATCGACGGAGATCACCACATCGAGCCGGCTGTTGATGGCTTCCACCATCGGCGCCACGCGCTCCAGCTCTTCGGTAACCGACACCGCACGCGCACCAGGGCGAGTCGACTCGCCACCGATGTCGATCAGCGTAGCGCCAGCCGCCACCATCGCTTCTGCGTGACGCAACGCTTCATCACGCTGATTGAAGCGCCCGCCATCTGAGAAGGAATCGGGAGTGATGTTGAGAATACCCATGACATGGGTGCGGGATAAATCAAGAACCCGGTTGCCACAAGGCAACCGGGTTGGGTACAGCTGTGAGCTCATAACTGCCCTTAGTGTTGAGCCGCCGGGCCGCCGATCGGCGATTCCGGGCGGTCGCCCTGAGTCGCGGAGCCACCCGTAGCCGAGTCGTCATCCCAGTCGCGCGGTTCGCGCGGGGTACGGCCGGCCATGATATCGTCGATCTGGTCGGCGTCGATGGTTTCGTACTTCATCAGCGCTTCGGCCATGGCATCCAGCTTGTCGCGGTTGTCGGTCAGCAGCTGCTGGGCCGTCGCATAGCACTGGTCGATGATGCTGCGCACTTCGGAGTCGATCAGCTTGGCGGTTTCACCCGAAACGCTGGCGTGTTGGCTACCTGCACTGCGGCCGAGGAAGACTTCACCCTCTTCTTCCGCATACATCAGCGGGCCCAGCTTTTCGGACAGGCCCCACTTGGTCACCATGTTCCGCGCAATCTGGCTGGCACGCATGATGTCGTTGGAAGCACCGGTGGTGACGCCATCGAAGCCCAGGGTCATCTCTTCAGCGATACGGCCGCCATACAGCGAGCAGATCTGGCTGTTCAGTGCACGCTTGGAAAGGCTGTAACGGTCTTCTTCCGGCAGGAACATGGTCACGCCCAAGGCGCGGCCGCGCGGAATGATCGACACTTTGTAGACCGGGTCATGCTCCGGCACCAGCCGACCAACGATAGCGTGGCCAGCCTCGTGATAAGCAGTGTTCTGCTTCTCTTTTTCGGACATGACCATGGTCTTGCGCTCTGCGCCCATCATGATCTTGTCTTTTGCCAGTTCGAACTCTTTCATTTCGACCAGGCGCTTGTTGGCACGCGCGGCGAACAGCGAGGCTTCGTTGACCAGGTTGGCCAGGTCGGCACCGGAGAAACCTGGGGTACCACGAGCAATGACTGCCGGATTGACGTTTTCGCCAATTGGAACCTTGCGCATGTGGACTTTAAGGATTTGCTCGCGGCCACGGATATCCGGCAAGCCGACCACCACCTGGCGGTCGAAACGACCGGGGCGCAGCAGCGCCGGGTCAAGCACGTCCGGGCGGTTGGTAGCCGCGATGACGATGATGCCATCGTTCATCTCGAAACCGTCCATCTCTACCAGCAACTGGTTGAGGGTTTGCTCACGCTCATCGTGACCGCCGCCCATGCCAGCGCCACGGTGGCGACCAACGGCGTCGATCTCGTCGATGAAGATGATGCAAGGTGCGTGTTTCTTGGCCTGTTCGAACATGTCACGAACACGGCTGGCACCCACGCCGACGAACATTTCGACGAAGTCGGAACCGGAGATGGTGAAGAACGGTACTTTCGCTTCACCGGCGATGGCCTTGGCCAGCAGGGTCTTACCGGTACCGGGTGGGCCAACCATCAGCACACCGCGCGGAATACGGCCACCCAGGCGCTGGAACTTGCCCGGATCGCGCAGAAACTCGACCAGCTCACCCACTTCTTCCTTGGCCTCATCGCAACCCGCGACGTCAGCCAGGGTGGTCTTGACCTGATCTTCAGACAGCAGGCGCGCCTTGCTCTTGCCGAAGCTCATCGGCCCGCCCTTGCCGCCTGCACCACCTTGCATCTGGCGCATGAAGAACATGAACACGGCAATGATCACCAGGATCGGGAAGCTCGCCACCAGCAACTGAGTCCAGATGCTCTGCTGCTCAGGCTGCTTGCCTTCGATGATCACGTGGTTGTCGACCAGGTCGCCGATCAGGCCGTTGTCGGTAATGGCCGGGCGCACGGTCTTGAAGTTGTCGCCATCGGCGCGCTTGCCGGTAATGATGTAGCCGTCGACGGTCACACGCTCGACCTTGCCATCCTTCACTTGCTGGATGAAGTCGGAGTAGTTGAGGGTCTGCGGCTCGTTAGGGCTGGAGAAGTTGTTCATCACTGTCACCAGGACAGCCGCGATGATCAACCACAGGATCAGATTCTTTGCCATGTCGTTCAATTCGCTACCCTCTGAGGCCGGCGCACGACGCAGCCGTGCCTCGCATGATATTCATCGCCCTAACTTACTACATTACCCACGCATCCGCAGGCACCGTCTGTAACCCTTTGTGAAACCTAGACTACACGAAGTTCGGACGATCCTGACGTAGTGGCCGATTGGAATTAACTATCGGCCACCCCGTTTCACGCCTTTCATGCCCCCTTGAAACCCCTGCCAAGCAGGTACTGCTCGCGGGAACGGTCCCGCGACGAAGAGGGCTTGCGCATCTGCACCTTGTCGAACTTGCTGCGCACGTCCTTCAGGTACACGTCAAAACCTTCGCCCTGGAAAATCTTGATCAGGAAGTCACCGCCGGGCTTGAGCACGCGGGACGCCAGATCGAGGGCCAGCTCGCAGAGGAACATGGCACGCGGTATGTCCACCGCGGGCGTACCACTCATATTGGGGGCCATGTCGGAAATCACAAGGTCTACGTGCGAATCACCGACCGCCTCGAGAATTCGCTGCAGCACTTCATCATGGGTGAAGTCACCCTGGATGAAGGTCACATCGGCGATAGAGTCCATTTCCAGGATGTCGGAGGCAATCAACCGGCCTTGGCCACCAATCAGACGACTGGTCACCTGCGACCAACCACCAGGGGCCGCGCCAAGGTCGATCACGCTCATGCCCGGGCGGATCAGTTTGTCCCTTTCCTGAATCTCCAGCAGTTTGTAGCTCGCGCGCGAACGGTAGCCGTCCTTCTGCGCCTGCTTCACAAAAGGATCGTTAAAATGCTCTCGCAGCCAGTTTGCGCTGCTTTTGGAACGTTGTACCACGGGGCACCTCGATGATATGCGTCGTGATTGACTGGGCGGAGCCGGTGGCCCTCGGGTAAAATGCCGGTCAATTTTACAGAATCAGACGGAAAGGGTCAGATTATGCCGCTCAATAACGAGCAGAAGAAGCAATACAAGTCCATTGGTCATGACCTGAAGCCGGTCCTGATCGTTGCTGGCAACGGTTTGAATGAAGGCGTCATCGCCGAACTGGAACGCGCGCTCGTCGACCATGAACTGATCAAGGTCGAAATTCGCTCGGAAGACCGCGAAGAACGCGCCGAAACCATTGCCGAACTGTGCAAGGCTGGCCGTGCCGAGCTGGTGCAGACCATCGGCAAGAAAGCCCTGATCTACCGCAAGAACCCACAGCCGAACAAGCAGCTGTCCAACATCCACCGTTACAAGTAACGGTAGCTCCGGTCAGTGGCGCGGCGAACGCGCCCTGACCGGGACCGGTTGGGCCACCAGCACGATGCCGGAGAAGCCCAGCACCAGGAAGCAGAACATCTGCCACCGCTCGCCTACAGAAATGCCATAGCGCAACGTGTAATACCCTACGCAGGCACCGAAGCCGAGCAACAGCATCTGGCCACGAAACTGCCGCCACCAGGCCGCCAGGCCGTCCACCCTCGCCAGCACAGCCAGCTGGGTCAACAAGCCAAGTAACGCCACGCCGATCAACCAGCGGTCGATCTGCCCGGCGATATCCTGCACTAGCAGCGGCGCCAGGCCACTGACCTTGAGCGCAGGCACCAGCCCCACGTGGAACACCCACAAGCCGCCAACCCAGAACACCTGGGCCAGCTGCCAGAGGATCCCTTCAAGGGATGGCGCCCGCAGGCGCCGGTCAGATGTGCTTGACTTCGACAATCTCGTACTCGACCGTGCCACTAGGCGTCTTGACGACGACAATATCACCTTCTTCCTTGCCGATGATGGCACGGGCAATCGGCGCGCCTGCCGAGAGCTTACCCTTCTTGATGTCGGCCTCATCCTCACCAACGATCTGGTAAGTCACCTGATCACCCGTTTCGGTGTTTTCCAGGTCCACGGTGGTGCCGAAGATGACCTTCCCTGTATGGGCAATGGTCGTCACGTCAATCACCACCGAGTTCTGCAGGCGGCCTTCGATGTCGCGGATACGCGCCTCAACCATACCCTGCTCCTCACGGGCGGCATGGTATTCGGCGTTTTCCTTGAGGTCACCCAGCTCACGCGCTTCACCAATCGCCTGGCTCAGGCGCGGGCGCTCGGTCTTGCTCAGGAACAGGTGCTCCTCTTCCAGGGCGCGAGCGCCCTGAACGGTCATCGGGTATTTGGTAATACTCATGCTTTCAATCCTGCATGCAGATCTTGCAGGCGACGAACGGTCTTTTCTGGACCAAATTTCAGCGCCTCGCAGATGGCTTCACCGGCCGCAATAGTGGTAGTGCAGTAAATTTTGTGCTGCAGCGCATTGCGACGAATCGAGTAGGAATCAGCGATCGATTGGCGGCCTTCAGTGGTGTTGATGATCAAGGACACTTCGTCGTTCTTGATCATGTCGACCACATGCGGGCGACCTTCGGTCACTTTGTTCACACGGCGCACCTTCAGGCCAGCCGCCTCGATCACTTTGGCGGTGCCCGCAGTAGCGACCACTTCGAAGCCCAGGGCGATCAAGTCGCGAGCGACACCTGCCACTTGTGGCTTGTCGTCGTCACGCACACTGATGAAGGCAGTACCGCCAGTCGGCAGCACTTCGCTGGCACCCATCTGGGCTTTGGCAAAGGCTTCACCGAAGCTGTCACCAACACCCATGACTTCACCGGTCGATTTCATCTCAGGGCCGAGGATCGGGTCAACCCCTGGGAACTTGGCGAACGGGAAGACGGCTTCCTTGACGCTGTAGAAGTTCGGGATGATTTCCTGAGTGAAGCCCAATTCTTTCAGCGTCTTACCAGCCATGACGCGTGCAGCGATCATTGCCAGCGAAGTGCCAATGCACTTGGACACGAACGGCACGGTACGCGAAGCACGCGGGTTGACTTCGATCACGTAGATCTTGTCGCCCTGCAAGGCCAGCTGAACGTTCATCAGGCCGACCACGCCCAGTTCCAGGGCCATTTTCTTGACCTGAACGCGGACTTCGTCCTGCACTTCCTTGCTCAGCGAGTAAGGTGGCAGCGAGCACGCGGAGTCACCGGAGTGAACGCCGGCCTGTTCGATGTGCTGCATGATCGCGCCGATTACCACGTCGGTACCGTCGCACACCGCATCCACGTCCATCTCGATGGCGCAGTTGAGGAAGTGGTCGAGCAGCACCGGGCTGTCGTTGGACACTTGCACCGCTTCGCGCAGGTAGCGCTTGAGTTCGTCCAGCTCGTAGACGATTTCCATGGCGCGACCACCCAGTACGTACGACGGGCGCACGACCAGCGGGTAACCAATGCCGCCAGCGGCGCTGATGGCTTCTTCTTCGCTGCGCACGGTGGCGTTTGGCGGCTGCAGCAGGTTCAGGCGCTGAACCATCTGCTGGAAACGCTCACGGTCTTCTGCACGGTCGATGGCATCCGGGCTGGTACCGATGATCGGCACGCCAGCTTCTTCCAGGGCACGGGCCAGCTTCAGCGGGGTCTGGCCGCCATAGTGGACGATGACGCCTTTCGGCTTCTCGACGCGGCAGACTTCCAGCACGTCTTCCAGGGTCAGCGGCTCGAAGTACAGGCGGTCGGAAGTGTCGTAGTCGGTGGAGACGGTTTCCGGGTTGCAGTTGACCATGATGGTCTCGTACCCGTCTTCACGCAGTGCCAGGGCTGCGTGTACGCAGCAGTAGTCGAATTCGATACCCTGGCCGATACGGTTCGGGCCACCACCCAGGATCATGATCTTGTCGCGGGTCGACGGGTTGGCCTCGCACTCTTCCTCATAGGTGGAGTACAGGTAGGCGGTGTCGGTGGCGAACTCGGCGGCGCAGGTGTCAACGCGCTTGTAAACCGGGAACACTTCCAGCTTGTGGCGGTGGCGGCGCAGGTTCTTGTCGGTAATGCCGAGCAGCTTGGCCAGGCGCTGGTCCGAGAAGCCCTTGCGCTTGAGGCGCAGCATGTAGTCCTTGTCGATGGCCGACAGGGCGAGGGTCTTGACCTTCTCCTCTTCCTTGATCAGATCTTCCATCTGCACCAGGAACCACAGGTCGATGCCGGTCAGCTCGAAGATTTCTTCGATGGTCATGCCGGAACGCATGGCGTCGGCGACGTACCAGATACGCTCTGCACCTGGCACGGTCAGTTCGCGCTTGAGAATGCTGGCGGCTTCCGGGCTGGCCAGGTCGACTTTCGGGTCCAGGCCACAGGCACCGACTTCCAGGCCGCGCAGGGCTTTCTGCAAGGATTCCTGGAAGGTGCGGCCGATGGCCATGACTTCGCCCACGGATTTCATCTGGGTGGTCAGGCGGGCGTCGGCTTTCGGGAATTTCTCGAAGGCAAAGCGTGGCAGCTTGGTGACGACGTAGTCGATCGACGGCTCGAAGGAAGCCGGAGTGCGGCCGCCAGTGATGTCGTTCTGCAGCTCATCGAGGGTGTAACCAATGGCCAGCTTGGCGGCGATCTTGGCGATCGGGAAGCCGGTTGCCTTGGAAGCCAGGGCGGACGAACGCGATACACGCGGGTTCATCTCGATGACGACCATACGGCCAGTGTTCGGGCAAATACCGAACTGCACGTTGGAACCGCCGGTTTCCACACCGATTTCACGCAGCACCGCCAGCGAGGCGTTGCGCATGATCTGATATTCCTTGTCGGTCAGGGTCTGCGCCGGGGCTACAGTGATCGAGTCGCCGGTGTGCACACCCATCGGGTCGAAGTTCTCGATCGAGCAGACGATGATGCAGTTGTCCTTTTTGTCGCGGACCACTTCCATCTCGTACTCTTTCCAGCCGATCAGGGATTCGTCGATCAGCAGCTCTTTGGTCGGCGACAGGTCCAGACCGCGGGTGCAGATTTCTTCGAACTCTTCACGGTTGTAGGCGATGCCGCCACCGGTACCACCCATGGTGAACGATGGGCGGATGATGCATGGGAAGCCGAGCTTCTCCAGCACCGCATTGGCCTCTTCCATGCTGTGGGCGATACCCGAACGCGGGCACTCAAGGCCGATGTCCTTCATGGCCTTGTCGAAGCGCGAACGGTCTTCAGCCTTGTCGATGGTATCGGCGTTGGCACCGATCATCTCTACGCCGAACTTCTCCAGAACGCCGTGGCGCTCCAGGTCCAGGGCGCAGTTCAGTGCGGTCTGGCCACCCATGGTCGGCAGCACCGCGTCCGGGCGCTCCTTCTCGATGATCTTGGCCACCGACTGCCACTTGATCGGCTCGATGTAGGTGGCGTCGGCCATGGCCGGGTCGGTCATGATGGTGGCCGGGTTGGAGTTCACCAGGATGACGCGGAAACCTTCCTCGCGCAGGGCTTTACAAGCCTGGGCGCCGGAGTAGTCGAATTCGCAGGCCTGGCCGATCACGATCGGGCCAGCGCCGAGAATCAGGATGCTTTTAATGTCTGTACGTTTTGGCATGGTTGTCACTCAAATCCGCGGGTCAGTCGGCAAGCCGCTTTGAACAATCTGGGTCAGGCGCTTCCGGGCGCGGCAACAGCCGCCCCGGGGCCTTGATGCAGGATGCTCAGCGGCGCTTGGCCATGGCATCGGTGAAACGATCGAACAGTGGCGCGACGTCAGTCGGGCCTGGGCTCGCTTCAGGGTGGCCCTGGAAGCTGAACGCGCTCTTGTCGGTGCGCTCGATACCCTGCAGGGTGCCGTCGAACAGCGACTTGTGGATGGCGCGGACATTGCCCGGCAGGGTGGCTTCGTCAACGGCAAAGCCGTGGTTCTGGCTGGTGATCATGACCACGCCGGTGTCCAGGTCCTGAACCGGGTGGTTGGCACCGTGGTGGCCATGGCCCATTTTCACGGTTTTGGCGCCGGAGGCCAGGGCCAGCAGCTGGTGACCGAGGCAGATGCCGAACACCGGAATCTCGGTTTCCAGGATTTCCTTGATGGCCTGAATGGCATAGTCGCAAGGCTCGGGATCACCAGGGCCGTTGGACAGGAACACGCCGTCCGGATTCAGTGCCAGTACTTCGCTGGCCGGGGTCTGGGCAGGCACCACGGTCACGCGGCAGCCGCGGGCGACCAGCATGCGCAGGATGTTCAGCTTGACGCCGTAGTCGAACGCAACCACGTGGTACGGCAGGTCGGCAGCATCGATGGTCGGGTGGCTGTCGGTTTTCAGCTCCCACACGCTGGAGCGCCACTCGTAGCGTTCTTTGGTGGAAACGACCTTGGCCAGATCCATGCCCTTCAGACCCGGGAATGCACGGGCTGCGGCGATGGCGGCTTCTTCGCTGATGTTGTCACCGGCGAGGATGCAACCATTCTGGGCGCCCTTCTCACGCAGGATACGGGTCAGGCGGCGGGTGTCGATGCCAGCGATGGCAACGACGTTGTTGGCCTTCAGGTAATCAGGCAGCGACTGGGTGTTACGCCAGTTGCTGGCCAGCAGCGGCAGGTCGCGAATGACCAGGCCAGCGGACCAGACACGGTTCGACTCGGCGTCTTCCGGCGTGGTGCCGGTGTTGCCGATGTGCGGGTAGGTCAGGGTAACGATTTGCTGCGAATAGGAAGGATCAGTAAGGATTTCCTGGTAGCCGGTCATAGCAGTGTTGAACACCACCTCACCAACGGTCTGGCCGTCGGCACCAATGGCTTCACCGCGGAAAATACTGCCATCGGCAAGGGCGAGTATGGCTGGCTTTGTCAAGAAGACCTCCCGTAAATCAAGCATGAAAGGGCGATCGCAGGTTGCAAAAAAGCGGAGTGACGTATGGACACGTCACCCCGCTTTCATGTGCTGAATTCAATTCGCTGCGCGCTTTTAGTGGACACACTAAAGCTGTAGCTTACAGAAAAGTGCGTTTTAGGTCTACCGCATATGTGTCTCTAATACACATGATTGCGACAGACCGACCTCTAAGGCACCGCACACCCCCTGTAGGAGCGGCCTCGCCGGGGCGCCGCTCCCACAAAAAGCAGGTTAGCGCAGCTCGAGCACGTCCTGCATGTCGTACAGGCCAGGCTCGCGCCCATCCAGCCACTGCGCAGCACGCACCGCACCTTTGGCGAACGTCATGCGGCTGGAAGCCTTGTGAGTGATTTCCAGGCGCTCGCCTTCAGCGGCAAACAGCACGGTATGGTCACCTACAACATCGCCAGCACGGACAGTGGCGAAGCCGATGGTCTTGCAATCGCGCGCGCCAGTCTGGCCCTCACGACCATACACGGCCACCTCCTGCAGGTTACGACCCAGCGCATTGGCAACCACCTCACCCATGCGCAGCGCGGTACCCGACGGAGCATCGACTTTATGCCGGTGGTGCGCTTCGATGATCTCGATATCGACATCATCACCCAGCACCCGCGCCGCCATGTCCAGGAGCTTGAGGCTGAGGTTGACACCAACACTGAAGTTGGCAGCAAACACGATCGGAATGTCCTTGCCCGCCTCGACCAGCAACTGCTTTTCTTCAACGGTGAAACCGGTAGTGCCGATCACCATCGCCTTGCCGTGCTTGCGGCAGAACGCCAGGTTCTTCAGCGTCACTGACGGATGAGTGAAGTCGATCAGCACATCAAACTCGTCAACAACCTTCGCCAGGTCATCGGACAGCAACACACCGATCCGGCCAAGGGCCGCCAACTCACCTGCATCAGCGCCAACCAGCGAGCTGTCCGGGCGATCGATTGCCGCCGTCAGCCCGGCACCCGGGGTTTGCTGCACAGCCTCGACGAGGGTCTTGCCCATCCGCCCTGCTGCGCCCATCACTGCAATACGTCGCATAGCCTGTTCCTTGTCAGAGATCGCCGAAGAAGCGCTTCACGCCTTCAAACCAGCCGCTGGCCTTGGGCGAGTGGGTGCTGTCACCCTCAAGCGAAGCACGCAGCTCTTCGAGCAGCTCGCGCTGGCGGCGGCTGAGGTTGACCGGGGTTTCTACCGCCACGCGGCACAGCAGGTCTCCCGCCGCACCACCACGCACCGGGGCAACGCCCTTGCCACGCAGGCGGAACTGCTTGCCAGTCTGGGTGCCTTCCGGGATCTTCAACTTAACGCGACCATCAAGGGTCGGCACTTCCAACTCACCACCCAAGGCGGCATCGGTGTAGCTGATCGGCACTTCGCAGTACAGGTGCTTGCCGTCACGCTGGAAGATCGAGTGCTCGCGCACGTTGATCACCACATACAGGTCACCAGTCGGGCCACCATGGGTACCGGCCTCGCCTTCACCGGACAGGCGAATACGGTCGCCGGTGTCGACGCCAGCCGGCACCTTCACCGACAGGGTCTTGCACTCTTCGACACGGCCTTCACCGTGGCACGAGCCGCAAGGGTCGGTGATGATCTTGCCTTGGCCATGGCAGCGCGGGCAGGTTTGCTGCACTGAGAAGAAGCCCTGCTGCATACGCACCTGACCGATACCGCCACAGGTCGGGCAGGTAGCCGGGGTCGAGCCCTTCTTGGCACCCGAACCATCGCAAGGCGCGCAATTGACCAGCGTAGGCACACGAATGCTGACCGTGGTGCCGCGTACCGCTTCTTCCAGGTTCAGTTCCAGGGTGTAGCGCAGGTCACTGCCGCGCTGGGCACCGCCGCGCGAGCCGCCACGGCCGCCACCAAAGAAATCACTGAAGACATCACCGAAGATGTCGGAGAAGTTGGCGCCGCCAAAGCCAGCACCACCGCCACCCATGCTAGGGTCGACGCCAGCATGGCCGTACTGGTCGTACGCTGCGCGCTTGCTGGTATCGGACAGCACTTCATAGGCCTCGTTGGCCTCTTTGAACTGCTCTTCCGACTCTTTGTCACCCGGGTTGCGGTCGGGGTGATACTTCATCGCCAGGCGGCGATAAGCCTTTTTGAGATCACCTTCGCTGGCGCCACGCTCGACACCCAGGACCTCATAATAATCACGCTTTGCCATAGGTCATTTGCACTCTTGAGGGCGTTCGGCATACCTCTGCGCTACGCGCTGTGCCGCAGGACCTGCCAGCATTCATTGCGTTGACAGATCCTGTAAAAATTCTCGTATTCCAGACACACCAACGCGGGAGCAAGCCCCCGCGCGGCGACATCCTACCAGTTCACCGCCAAACGGCGGTGAACTGGCCGACAACATGCAACGATTACTTCTTGTCGTCGCCTTTGACTTCTTCGAACTCGGCGTCAACCACGTCATCGTGCTTGGCTTCTGGTTCGGCCTGCTGCTGAGCACCACCCTGAGCCTGCTGTGGCTGCTCGGCGTACATCTTCTGAGCAACAGGAGCCGACACCTTGGACAGCTCTTCTACCTTGGCTTCGATGGCAGCCTTGTCGTCGCCTTTAACGGCAGCTTCCAGAGCAACAACGGCAGCCTCAATGGCAGTTTTCTCTTCAGCAGTGACCTTGTCACCTGCGTCAGCGACCATCTTGCGAGTCGAGTGCACCAGCGCATCACCCTGGTTACGGGCAGCGGCCAGCTCTTCGAACTTGCGGTCTTCCTCGGCATTGGCCTCGGCGTCACGCACCATGCGCTCGATTTCGTCGTCCGACAGGCCGGAGTTGGCCTTGATCACGATCGACTGGGTCTTGCCGGTAGCCTTGTCTTTCGCACCAACATGCAGAATGCCGTTGGCGTCGATGTCGAAGGTTACTTCGATTTGCGGCACGCCACGCGGAGCTGGCGGGATGTCAGCCAGGTCAAACTTGCCCAGCGACTTGTTCTGCGCAGCCTGCTTACGCTCACCCTGCAGCACGTGAATGGTCACAGCGCCCTGGTTGTCGTCGGCAGTCGAGAACACCTGCGACTTCTTGGTCGGGATGGTGGTGTTCTTCTCGATCAGCGCAGTCATCACGCCACCCATGGTTTCGATACCCAGGGTCAGCGGGCTTACGTCGAGCAGCAGAACGTCTTTCACGTCACCAGCCAGAACCGCACCCTGAATGGCAGCACCCATGGCGACTGCTTCGTCCGGGTTGACGTCCTTGCGCGCTTCTTTACCGAAGAAGTCGGCAACGGCTTTCTGGACCATTGGCATACGGGTCTGGCCGCCCACCAGGATCACATCGTCGATCTTGCTGGCGTCGATGCCGGCGTCTTTCAGCGCGATGCGGCAAGGCTCGATGGTACGGTTGACCAGGTCTTCGACCAGCGACTCCAGCTTGGCGCGGGAGATTTTCACGTTCAGGTGCTTAGGACCGGTGGCATCTGCAGTGATGTACGGCAGGTTGACGTCGGTCGACTGTGCCGAGGACAGCTCGATCTTGGCTTTTTCAGCGGCTTCTTTCAGGCGCTGCAGGGCCAGTGGATCGTTCTTCAGGTCCATGCCGGACTCTTTCTTGAACTCGTCGACGAGGTAGTCGATCAAGCGCATGTCGAAGTCTTCGCCACCCAGGAAGGTGTCACCGTTGGTAGCCAGCACTTCGAACTGGTGCTCACCGTCAACTTCGGCGATTTCGATCACGGATACGTCGAAGGTACCGCCACCCAGGTCATAAACGATGACAGTGTGGTCGCCCTTGGCCTTGTCCATGCCGTAAGCCAGTGCAGCAGCGGTTGGCTCGTTGATGATGCGTTTTACGTCCAGGCCAGCGATGCGACCGGCATCCTTGGTAGCCTGACGCTGGCTGTCGTTGAAGTAGGCCGGAACGGTGATGACCGCTTCGGTGACTGGCTCGCCGAGGTAGTCTTCGGCGGTCTTCTTCATTTTTTTCAGGACTTCGGCGCTGATTTGCGGCGGAGCCATTTCCTTGCCAGAAGCCTCGACCCAGGCGTCACCGTTGCCTGCCTTGACGATCTTGTAAGGCACCAGCTTGATGTCTTTCTGCACGACATCTTCTTCGAAGCGGCGGCCAATCAGGCGCTTCACTGCGAACAGGGTGTTGTGCGGGTTGGTAACCGCCTGACGCTTGGCCGATTGACCGACCAGGATTTCGCCGTCGTTGGCATAGGCCACGATCGAAGGGGTGGTACGCGCGCCTTCGGCGTTTTCGATGACCTTGACGTTACCGTTTTCCAGAATGGAGACGCACGAGTTGGTGGTCCCCAGGTCGATACCGATGATTTTGCCCATGTTAACTCTCCCGAAACTTGAATTTGGTGGCAGCGACTACTTTGGCCAACTGCGGTAATACTTGAAGGCTTGACACCTAGATGGGGATGCCCCGGTGGATTTCAAGCCTTCTCATCGATCGAAGGTTGCGGCGCGGCCGGCGCCTTGCTCACCACAACCATCGCTGGGCGCAGCAGGCGGCCATTGAGCAGGTAGCCCTTCTGGAACACGTTCAGCACGCTGTTCGGTTCGACATTGGCGCTTTCCTGCATGGCCATGGCCTGATGGTGCTCAGGATTGAATGGCTGGCCGTGCGGATCGATGGCTTCGAGGTTGTAGCGCTTGAGGGTGTCCTGGAACATCTTCAGGGTCAGCTCGACCCCCTCGCGGATTTGCTTGACGTTCTCATCCTCGGCACTGGAGTGCGCCAGGGCCAGCTCCAGGCTGTCGATGATCGGCAGCAGGTCTGCCGAGAATTTTTCCAGCGCGAACTTGTGCGCCTTCTCTACATCCTGCTCGGCACGACGGCGAATGTTCTGCACGTCGGCAACAGCACGCAGGGACTGATCCTTGGCGGCGGCCAGCTGCTCCTCTAGTTCCTGGACGCGGGCATCGACAGTCGCTGCACCAGCCTCTTCGGCGTTAAGGTCTTTCTCGTTCAGCTGTTCGTCAGCCATGGGTACTCTCCTGCGCAATTTCTGTTGTACGAGCAAAGCTCGCCGTGTCTGCCGGCTATATGGGGCCGGAAAAACAGGGTTCAAGGGGCAAGGTGGTTTTCAGCCGGGTTACGAATTGTTTGATGAGGCATTGGCAGGCCAGAAAAAAGTACTGTATAAATAACCAGACTTGAGCTTCGGGAGCCGCCCTCATGCTGGTGCACCTGTCCATTCACAACTACGCCATCGTCGAGCACCTCGACCTCGAAATTGACCGCGGCATGTCCGTCATCACCGGCGAGACCGGCGCGGGCAAATCGATCATGCTCGACGCGCTCGGCCTGACCCTGGGCGACCGTGCCGACAGTGGCGTGGTACGCCCAGGCACCGACAAGGCAGACATCCTCGCCACATTCGACCTGGTGGACATCCCCGAGGCACGTACCTGGCTGGCCGAACGCGACCTGGAAAGCGAAGGCCCGTGCATCCTGCGCCGGGTGATTACCGCTGAAGGGCGCAGCCGCGGCTACATCAATGGCACGCCCTGCCCGCTCGGCGACTTGAAGGCACTTGGCGAGCTGCTGATCGACATTCACAGCCAGCACGAACACCAGTCGCTGCTCAAGACCGACACCCATCGCCGCCTGGTAGACGAGTACGCCGGCGCCATCGACCTGGCCCGACAGGTTCAGTTGGCCGCCAAGCGCTGGAACCAGACCCACCTGGAAATCGAGCGCCTGACCAATTCGGGCGACGAGCAACGCGCCCGCCATCAACTGCTCAGCTACCAGCTGGAAGAGCTCGACAACCTGGGCCTGGTTGAAAACGAACTGGAGCACCTGGAGCAGGAGCACAAGAACCTGACCAGCGCCGAAGCGTTGTTCGGCATTTGTCGGCAGGTGATCGACCAGTGCAGCGAGAGCGACTCGGGCAACGTACTCAGCGCGCTTACCTCCAGCCTTAATCGCCTGGGCGCAACCAGCAATGCCCCCAAAGCACTCGATGAGGCGGCCAACCTGATTGCCAGTGCGCAGATTCAGGTTGAGGAAGCCATGGGCGAGCTCAACCGCTTCCTCGACAACTTCGACGCCGACCCCATGCGCCTGCAGGCTCTGGAGGAACGGCTCGACACTATCTATACACTGGCGCGCAAACACCGCATCCACCCCACCGAGTTGCCGCACCTGCAGCAGCAACTGATGGAAGAAATCGAAAGCTTGAATGCCAGCGACGAGTCACTTGAACGACTCGGCGAGGAACTGCGGGCTTACGCCCAGCATTATCAAGAGAAGGCGACAGAGCTGAGCGCCCTGCGACAACAGGCTGCCCACCAACTGGCACTCGCCGTGGAGCAGGAAATCCAGCGCCTGGGCATGCCCGGCGGCCGCTTCTGCATCGAGCTGACGCCAAACGAAGGCCGCGAACTCTCACCTCACGGCCTGGAGCAGATCGAACTACTGGTCAGCGCAAACCCGGGCCAGCCCCTCAAAGGCCTGGCCAAAGTGGCTTCGGGCGGCGAGCTTTCGCGCATCAGCCTGGCGATTCAGGTGATCACCGCGCAAACCTCACGCATTCCAACCCTGGTGTTCGACGAAGTCGACGTGGGCATCGGCGGCCCGACGGCCGAGATCGTCGGCCAGTTGCTACGCCGCCTGGGCGAGCGTGGCCAAGTGCTGACCGTGACGCACCTGCCGCAGGTGGCAGCACAGGGGCATCACCACCTGTTCGTGCACAAGGTGCGCAACAGCGACACTACCCACACCGCCGTGGCCAGCCTGGGCAAACGCGAGCGGGTAGAGGAAGTGGCGCGGATGCTGGGCGGTATCGACCTGACCAAGGAGTCGCTGGCACACGCACGCAAGATGGTGGTTTCCGGCAAGGCCTGAGCCCCATAAAGCACAAAGGCGACCCTAGGGTCGCCTTTGTCGTTCATAACGATTAAATCGTTACTTCTTCTTACGCACATAGAGGACCAGGTTGTGGTCCACCAGCTCGTAGCCGTGCTCGGCCACGATTTCCTTCTGACGGCGCTCGATTTCAGCATCCATGAATTCGATGACTTCGCTGGTTTCCACGTTGACCATATGGTCGTGGTGGCCACCATCAGCCAGCTCGAACACCGCGTGGCCGCCGTCGAAGTTGTGGCGCACCACCAGGCCAGCTGCTTCGAACTGGGTCAGTACGCGATAAACGGTGGCCAGGCCGACATCCTCGCCAGCCTCCATCAGTGCCTTGTAAACATCCTCGGCACTCATGTGACGTTGCTCGGTAGAGTCGAGCATTTGAAGGATCTTGACTCGAGGCAGGGTAACCTTGAGACCGGCTTTGCGCAGTTCGCTATTTTCAACCATGGTCAGCTTTCTCGCCGATGCTGCTTCGCAGCTTCTCTTAATACGGGTATGATCGGGGTTTACGTTGTCCAGCCAAGATAGTGGAAGTCGCCCACCGATGCAAAACACCAAGCTCTTGCTAACCAGCCTCACCCTCGTGGGACTGCTCGCACTCGCCGGTTGCTCGTTTCCCGGGGTTTACAAAATCGACATCCAGCAGGGCAATGTCGTCACGCAAGACATGATAGACCAATTGCGCCCCGGAATGACCCGACGGCAAGTAAGGTTTATCATGGGTAACCCATTGCTGCAGGACACCTTCAACACCAATCGTTGGGATTACCTGTACAGCATCCAGCCAGGTGGCGGTAAGCGCCAGCAGGAGCGCATGAGCATCTTCTTCAACGACAGCGACCAATTGGTCAGCCTGTCGGGTGACTTCATGCCAGGCGTCAGCAAGGACCAGGAAATCCTCGGCGGCAGCAGCGACACTACCGTCAGCCCAGGCACCCAACCAGAGCAGCAGGCCACTCCGCAACCCGCCGAGAAGCCAGCCAAGCCAGGTTCGGTGGAAGAGTCCATCCAGCGCGAGATCGATACCATCGAAACCACGCCGGTTCCGACTCCCGCTCCGCTGGAAACCTCGCCGCAGTAATTGCAGGTAACAAAAAGCCCGGGCCATGGCCCGGGCTTTTTTGTGGACGCTGGGTTTAGCGGCTGTCAGCCATTCAACTGCTTGGCACGCTGGCAGAACGCATCCACCAACGTATTGGCCGCCTGGTTGAACAGCGGCCCCAAGGTGGCGCGCACAATCGGCCCGGCATAGTCGAACGACAAATCCAGGCTGATCTTGCAGGCTTTTTCGCCCAGCGGCTTGAACACCCACACGCCATGCAACTGGCTGAACGGCCCTTCTTCAAGGTTCATCTCGATCGACTGCCCCGGCACCAGCACATTGCGCGTTACAAATTGCTGGCTCATGCCGCCCTTGGCCACCTCAAGCTTTGCACGCATGTGCGTATCGCTAGCCTCGATCACCGTCGAGGCCGAGCACCAGGGCAAGAAATCAGGGTAGCTGGCGACATCGTTGACCAAGTCGTAAAGCGCCTGGGCAGGGTACGGCAGCAGGGCGGAGCGTTGAATATGGGTAGTCATCCAGGCGTCACTTCCAAGGCTGGGTGGCGGCGCTTCGCAGCGTGCCGAAAACAGGTTCTGTGCGTATGACAGGGCCTGTATTGTCCGGTATTCATTGCAGTGGCTCAAGCACACCGAAATCCCATAGCGGACGACGCATTGACTTGCCTATAATGCCGCCCCTATGGCTAAACAAAAGAAACATCCGACCGGGACCATCGCGCAGAACAAGAAAGCGCGACACGATTACTTCATCGAACACAAGTTCGAGGCCGGGCTGGTCCTGTCCGGCTGGGAAGTAAAGAGCCTGCGCGCCGGCAAGGCCCACCTGACCGACAGCTACGTGCTGCTCAAGGACGGTGAAGCCTGGCTGTTCGGCAGCCACATCACCCCGCTGACTGCCGCCAGCACCCACGTCATCGCCGACCCCATGCGCACCCGCAAGCTGCTGCTGAACAAGCGCGAGCTTGAGCGCGTAGAGGCGGCCGTGGCGCAAAAAGGCTACACCTGTGTTGCCTTGGCGCTGTACTGGAGCAAGCACCTGATCAAGTGCGAAATCGCGCTTGGCAAGGGCAAGAAGGAATTCGACAAGCGCGACACCATGCGCGAACGTGATTCCAACCGCGAGTTGCAGCGTGCGGTGCGCAACAAAGGGAAGGAAGAGTAGGCCTTCCCGATTGGCGGCGCCTGCATCGCGGATCAATCCGCTCCTACAACACAGGGTACGCACCCTGTAGGAGCGGATTTATCCGCGATAAGCCTCCGCAAACTTAACGCCCGCTCCGCCGCTCCGCCCGCGCCACGCGCTGCGCTTCTTCATGCGCCTCTTCCAGCACCTCCTGCACATACAAAATGTGCCGGCTGGAGATCTCTCGCGCCTCGTCCGCCCTGCCCTCGACAATCGCCTGATACAGCTCCCGATGCTGGCTGATCAACATGTCCCGCGTCTCGGTACGCTGCTGGTACATACCGCCAATATTGGTCACCACATTACGCTTGAGCAGGTCGAACAACCCGCGGATGGTGTGCAGCAGCACCGCATTGTGACTGGCTTCGGCAATCGCCAGATGGAAGCGCGCATCGGCAGCCCCCTCTTCCGCTCGCGTCACTTCGTCCGCACGCGAGTAGCAGTCTTGCAACGTATCGAAAGCAGCCTTGAGCCGCGCACGGTCAGGCTCGGTCGCGCGCTGAGCTGCGTAATAAGCACATGACGCCTCAAGCGTGTGACGAAACTCCAGCAGGTCGCGCTGCGCTTCGGCGCTGTGCTCCAGCAATTGCAGCAGCGGGTCGCTGAACGTCGAACCCAGCGACTCGGCTACATAATTGCCACCACCCTGGCGGCTGACCAGCAACCCCTTGGCCACCAGCTTCTGGATTGCTTCACGCAATGACGGCCGCGACACACCGAACTGCTCGGCAAGGGCGCGCTCGGCCGGCAGCCGCTGGCCGGAGGTCAGCGTGCCTTCCAGAATCATCCCTTCCAACCGATCGACAATGTCGTCGGACAGGCGCCGTTGGCGGACCTGATCAAAAACCATCACATGCTCTCCACAAACCCCTGGCAATCATCCGGGGGCGCCTATTCTCGCCGATCCAGCCTGCGCCAGCACCATTCAGACGCGCATTTTCCAAGGCAAACAGCTGCCCGCTCATCGGCACACGACCAAAGTTTTGCCTCGGACAAATTGACACACCCACGACAGCGCTTTTAACCTAGCGACCAGCCATTGTAAATTGGTCTTACCAATTATCCAATGCCAGTGCTGACCAACAACAATTAGGGGCCACCCCATATGCAAACCTGGCAACAACTCTATACCCCGCTTGGTAGTCTCGGCCTGTCCGCACTGGCGGCGGTCATCCCTATCGTGTTCTTCTTCCTGGCCCTCGCCGTGTTCCGCCTCAAAGGCCACGTTGCGGGCAGCATTACCCTCGCCCTGTCGATCCTGGTGGCCATCTTTGCCTTCCAGATGCCGGTGGACATGGCCCTTGCTGCCGCCGGGTATGGCTTCCTTTATGGCCTCTGGCCAATTGCCTGGATCATCGTTGCCGCGGTGTTCCTCTACAAACTCACGGTCAAGAGCGGCCAGTTCGAGGTCATTCGCAGTTCGGTACTGTCGATTACAGACGACCAACGCCTGCAGGTACTGCTGATTGGCTTCTGCTTCGGCGCATTCCTCGAAGGCGCCGCCGGTTTCGGCGCCCCGGTAGCCATCACCGCCGCGCTGCTGGTGGGCCTGGGCTTCAACCCGCTCTATGCCGCTGGCCTGTGCCTGATCGCCAACACTGCCCCGGTAGCCTTTGGCGCACTGGGCATCCCGATCATCGTGGCCGGCCAGGTCACCGGCATCGACGCCTTCCACATCGGCGCCATGACCGGCCGCCAACTGCCGCTGCTGTCGCTGTTCGTGCCGTTCTGGCTGGTGTTCATGATGGACGGCCTGCGCGGCGTGAAAGAAACCTGGCCTGCCGCCCTGGTTGCCGGCCTGAGCTTCGCCGTTACCCAGTACTTCACATCCAACTTCATCGGCCCGGAACTGCCAGACATCACCTCTGCCCTGGCCAGCCTGATTGCCCTGACCCTGTTCCTGAAAGTCTGGCAGCCCAAGCGTTCGTTCGCACAAGCCAAGGGTAGCGTCGGCGCCGCGGTCGTACAGCCAAGCGGCAGCCAGCCTAGCCCCTACAGCTTTGGCGAAATCTTCAAAGCCTGGTCGCCGTTCTTGATCCTGACCGTGCTGGTTACCATCTGGACGCTCAAACCGTTCAAGGCAGCCTTCGCCCCAGGCGGCGCGATGTACAACTTCGTGTTCAACTTCGCCATCCCGCACCTGGACCAACTGGTGGTCAAAACCGCGCCGATCGTCACCGCGCCGACCGCCATGCCAGCGGTGTTCAAGCTGGACCCGATTTCCGCCACCGGTACTGCAATCTTCCTCTCCGCGCTTATTTCCATGGCGGTGCTGAAGATCAATTTCAAAACTGGTCTTACCACTTTCAAAGAAACGTTCTGGGAGCTGCGCTGGCCGATCTTGTCCATCGGCATGGTGCTGGCCTTCGCCTTCGTCACCAACTACTCAGGCATGTCTTCGACCATGGCTCTGGTACTGGCCGGCACGGGCGCCGCCTTCCCGTTCTTCTCGCCGTTCCTCGGCTGGCTGGGCGTGTTCCTGACCGGCTCGGACACCTCGTCCAACGCCCTGTTCAGCTCGCTGCAGGCCACCACCGCGCACCAGATTGGCGTCAGCGACACCCTGCTGGTAGCTGCCAACACCAGCGGCGGCGTGACCGGCAAGATGATTTCGCCGCAATCGATCGCCGTGGCCTGCGCCGCTACCGGCCTGGTCGGCAAGGAATCCGATCTGTTCCGCTTCACCGTCAAGCACAGCCTGTTCTTCGCCACCATCGTCGGCCTGATCACCCTGGTTCAGGCCTACTGGCTGACCGGCATGCTGGTTCATCACTAAAGTGAAAGGGGCCGGGCGCCCGAGAGCGCCCGGCATCTCCTTCAACCCACGCTGCGAGAATCCATGATCATTTCTGCCTCCACCGACTATCGCGCCGCGGCCCAGCGCAAGCTGCCACCCTTCCTGTTCCACTACGCCGACGGCGGCGCCTATGCCGAGCACACCCTGCGCCATAACGTGTCGGACCTGGCCAGCATTGCCCTGCGCCAACGCGTGCTCAAGAACATGTCCGAGCTGAGCCTTGAGACCAAACTGTTCGACGAAACCCTGAGTATGCCCGTGGCCCTGGCCCCGGTCGGCCTCACCGGCATGTACGCCCGCCGTGGCGAAGTGCAGGCCGCCCGAGCCGCCGCCGCCCATGGCATCCCGTTCACCATGTCCACCGTGTCGGTGTGCCCGATCGAAGAAGTGGCCCCGGCCATCAACCGGCCGATGTGGTTCCAGCTCTATGTGCTCAAAGACCGCGGTTTCATGCGCAATGCGCTGGAGCGCGCCAAGGCAGCAGGCGTTAAAACCCTGGTGTTCACCGTCGACATGCCCGTGCCCGGCGCCCGCTACCGCGACGCCCATTCCGGCATGAGCGGCAAAAACGGCCCGATGCGCCGCGTACTTCAAGCCATGGCCCACCCCGAATGGGCATGGGACGTCGGTGTGAAGGGGCGCCCGCACGACCTGGGCAACATCTCCAAGTACCGTGGCAACCCAACCGGCCTGGCAGATTACATCGGCTGGCTGGGCAACAACTTCGACCCGTCGATCTCGTGGAAAGACCTGGAGTGGATCCGCGAATTCTGGGACGGCCCGATGATCATCAAAGGCATCCTCGACGCCGACGACGCCCGTGACGCGGTCAAGTTCGGTGCCGACGGCATCGTGGTGTCCAACCACGGCGGCCGCCAGCTGGACGGCGTGCTGTCCAGCGCCCGCGCCCTGCCTGCCATTGCCGACGCGGTGAAGGGCGACCTGAAAATTCTTGCCGACTCGGGCATCCGCAGCGGCCTCGACGTGGTGCGCATGATTGCCCTGGGCGCCGACACCGTGCTGATCGGCCGCGCCTTCCTCTGGGCCCTTGCCGTGCATGGCCAGGCCGGGGTGAAAAACCTGCTGGAACTGTTCGAGAAGGAAATGCGCGTGGCCATGGTGCTGACTGGCGCCAAATCCATCAGCGAAATCACCCGCGACTCGCTGGTGCGCGAACTGGGTGCCTGAGTACCTGCCTGAAACACCGCCTGAATGACCGGGGCACGTGGCGCGACAGACGCCATGGCCCCGCAAGGAGATTGCATGAGCCTGCCCGTTGCGTTTTTGCGTGATGTCGAGCGCCTGATCCCTCCAGCACGCCGCTTTGACGACCCGACGTCCACGTTGGCCTTCGGCACCGATGCCAGTTTCTACCGGCTGATCCCCAAGCTGGTGGTGCGCGTCGAGTCCGAAGACGAAGTGGTCGGGCTGATCCAGCTGGCCCAGCGCGACCGCGTGCCGGTGACCTTCCGCGCCGCTGGCACCAGCTTGTCTGGCCAGGCCATCACCGACTCCGTGCTGATCGTGCTGGGCGACAACTGGGGCGGCAAGGAAATCCGCGGCCAGGGTTTACAAATCCGCCTGCAACCCGGCGTCATCGGCGCCCAGGCCAACGCCTGGCTGGCCCCCTTCGGCCGCAAGATCGGCCCCGACCCGGCCTCGATCAACGCCTGCAAAATCGGCGGCATCGTCGCCAACAATGCCAGCGGCATGTGCTGCGGCACCGCCCAGAACACCTACCACACCCTGGCCGGCCTGCGCCTGGTGCTGGCCGATGGCACGCGTTTCGACAGCGAAGACCCAGCAAGCGTGGCAGCCTTCGAACGCAGCCATGCTGGCTTGCTTGAGTCGCTGGCACGCCTGGGCCGGGAAACCCGCGCCAACCTTGAGCTGGCCGACCGCATTCGCCACAAGTACCGGCTGAAGAACACCACGGGCCTGTCGCTGAACGCGCTGGTGGACTACGACCAACCGCTGGATATCCTGCAGCACTTGTTGGTCGGGTCTGAAGGTACGTTGGGCTTCATCAGCGCCGTCACCTACAACACCGTGCCCGACCACCCGCACAAGGCCAGTGCCTTGCTGGTGTTCCCAAGCGTGGAAAGCTGCTGCCGCGCGGTAACTGTGCTCAAGCGCCAGCCGGTGTCTGCCGTCGAGCTGCTCGACCGTCGCAGCTTGCGCTCGGTGCAGAACATGCCGGGCATGCCGCTTTGGGTAAAGGGCCTGTCGGACAACGCCTGCGCCCTGCTGATCGAGTCCCGCGCGGCCAGCCAGAGCCTGCTGCACGAACAACTGCATCAGGTCATGGCCTCCATTGCCGAGTTCCCGCTGGAGCAAAAGGTAGATTTCAGCGAAGACCCGGCGGTGTACAACCAGCTGTGGAAAATCCGCAAAGACACCTTCCCCGCTGTTGGCGCTGTGCGCCAAACCGGCACCACGGTGATCATCGAAGACGTGACCTTCCCCGTGGAGCAACTGGCCGAAGGCGTCAACCGCCTGATCCTGCTGTTCGACAAGCACCGTTACGACGAAGCGATCATTTTTGGCCACGCGCTGGAAGGCAACCTGCACTTCGTGTTCACCCAGGGCTTCAACAGCGCTGAAGAAGTCACCCGCTACCAGGCCTTCATGGACGACGTGGCACAGTTGGTGGCCGTGGAGTTTGGCGGCTCGCTCAAGGCCGAGCACGGCACCGGGCGCAACATGGCGCCTTTCGTGGAGCTGGAATGGGGGCATGATGCTTACCAGTTGATGTGGAAGCTCAAACGCCTGCTCGACCCCAACGGCATTCTCAACCCCGACGTGGTGCTGAGCGACGACCCGGACATCCACCTGAAAAACCTCAAGCCGCTGCCTGCTGCTGACGAAATCGTCGACAAGTGCATCGAATGCGGCTTTTGCGAACCGGTGTGCCCATCCAAAGGGCTGACCCTCAGCCCACGCCAGCGCATTGTCATGTGGCGGGATATCCAGGCTAAAAAGCGCGCCGGTGCCGACACCCGCGAACTGCTGCAAACCTACCAGTACCAAGGCATCGACACGTGCGCCGCCACAGGCCTGTGCGCCCAGCGCTGCCCGGTTGGCATCAACACCGGCGAATTGGTGAAAAAGCTACGCGACCAAGCCGCCGACCATGCCAAGGCCGCAGACTGGCTGGCCGACCACTTCCAAACCGCATTGGGCGGCGCACGCCTGACCCTGACCGCCGCCAACACCGCCCGCAAACTGCTCGGTGCCCCGCGCCTTGGCCGCTTGAGCACACGCCTGAGCAACGCCAGCAAAGGCCGCTTGCCCCAGTGGACCCCGGCCATGCCGCAGCCCCTGCGCACGGTAGCCTTCGGCCCGGCCAGCAACGACGCCCGCCCCCGTGTGGTGTACCTGGCCGCCTGCGTGTCACGCGTGATGGGCCCGGCCTACGCCGACCGCGAGCAAAGCTCGCTGCTCGACAAAACCCGTGGCCTGCTGGAAAAGGCCGGTTACCAAGTCGTGTTCCCCGACAACGCCGACAGCCTGTGTTGCGGCCAGCCGTTCGCCTCCAAGGGTTACCCCGAACAGGCCGAACACAAGCGTCAGGAGCTGATTAACGCCCTGCTGCACGCCAGCCGCGGCGGCCTGGACCCGATCTACTGCGACACCAGCCCCTGCACGCTGCGCCTGGCGCAAGACCTGGGCGACACCCGCCTGGACCTGTACGACCCGGTGCGCTTTATCCGCACCCACCTGCTGGACAAGCTGGAGTTCACCCCCCAGGAAGAGCCGGTGGCCGTGCACGTCACCTGCAGCACCCAGCACCTTGGCGAAAGCCAGGCGCTGATCGACCTGGCGCGGCGCTGCAGCAAGCAGGTGGTCATCCCCGAGGGCATTCATTGTTGCGGGTTTGCCGGTGACAAAGGCTTCACCACACCAGAGCTCAATGCCCACTCGCTGCGCAGCTTGAAGGATGCGGTGCAGTACTGCAGCGAAGGTATTTCCACCAGCCGCACGTGCGAAATTGGCCTGTCGAGCCACAGTGGCATCGACTACCACGGCCTGGTTTACCTGGTAGACCGCGTCACCCGCCCGCGCAGTATCTGAGCCCAAAGCTTGCGCAACTCCTGTAGGAGCGGCTTCAGCCGCGATCACCGGCGCAGCCGGTGCCATCCACCGCGTCGCCCGGTTCGCGGATGAATCCGCTCCTACAGAGGACTGCGAGCACGCTGAAGCCGTAAGACATTTCCGAACCTGCAACCAAATGCTTCAAAACCAAGCACTTTGGGAATTATCCTACGACCCACGCTGCCGTTTCGCTGTTGTTGCTCATGAGCATCAGGGCTAACTTCCCTGGGTCGTCATTTTTTGGCGGCTTGGGTGTGAGAGCCCGCAAATTTCGGTAGTACTGCTATGGCAGCCGTAACGCGGGCAGGCTTCGGCCTGGCCGGGTTTTACCGATTTTTGCCGGTCTCTCACCCCGCGTTCGGTTGCCACCCTATTCTGTGAGAGGAAGACGAGTGGCAGCTCCCATTTAGCAAAATCGGAACTGCACCATGAAAAAGATCGTCCCCGACCCACCCCGCTTCAAACTGATCAACAGCCCCTACCTTTCCGTGCACAGCGACATCCCCGCACCGGACGCCCTCGCCCACGCCAGCGAACTGCTGCGCGGCGTTGCCGAAACCATCGACGAACATTGCCGCAACCACAGCGGTGAACCCGGCCTGAACATGCTAGGCAATGCCGCCCACGCTTCCGAAACCTCCAGAGCGTTGATCGAGCATGCCTTACACAGCCTCTGCACCCCAGAGCAGCGAGGGTGACCACATGATCGAAAAACTGAAAACCGCCACCACCGCCGGCACTCAGACGTTCGACCTGTTCCGCCTCCAGCCCGGCATCCCCTTCGACCACGCCTTCAGCCAACTCTCGGTGTTGCTCGGTTGCATCCAGCACCTCACCACCGAAGCCGAAATGGAGAACGACCGCAAGGCCGGTAGCGCCGCGCGCATTCTCAGCGAAATGGCCAAAGCCCTGATCGACGATATGGAGAAAGGCCTGAACAAACCCAACTAGCCCTGCAACCACACCCCCTTGTAGGAGCGGATTCATCCGCGATCACCGGCACAGCCGGTGCCACCCACCGCGTCACCAGTCTCGCGGATGAATTCGCACCTACAACCCCAAATACCCCCAACACAACCCGATTGAACCCTTGGCAAAACGCCACAGTCCACCCTTACAGGCCCACCTTCCAGAGGCCTTCAAGGAGACACCCATGAAAGGTACCGCGCTTTCGGCCCTCTTCGCGGCCGCTACCCTCCTGGCTTCCCCGGTGTTTGCTGCCGACGACCTGTGCACCACCAACCTGCAGAAGATCGACGACAGCATGGCCACCGCCGGCGCCACCTCCGAAGGCCTGGACAAAGCCCTCACCGAGCACGTCGACAAAGCCAAAGCCGCCCAAGCCTCGGGCGACACCAAAGAATGCATCGCCATTACCAGCAAAGTGCTGGAGCGCCTGGAAAAAACCGAGAAAGGTAGCGGCTCTGCAGGCGGCAGCGGCGGGGCTTAAGCCCTGATGCGGGCGACGGGACCGCCTGTCGACGTCGCCCGCGCAATGGCGTATACTCCGCCTCACGTGCCGTAAGGTGCGTTAGCTTAGAGCTAGTGTGGGGCCGATCAGGATTCGACGCCGGTAGCGAAACTCTAGGTGCATGCCGAGTTGGTAACAGAACTCGTAAATCCACTGTTGCAACTTTCTATAGTTGCCAATGACGAAAACTACGAGGGTTACGCTCTCGCTGCGTAAGCAGCTGAGCCCGCTCTCCTGGTAGCTTCGGCTCCAGCAATCATCAGGGGATGCCTGTAAACCCGAAATGATTGTCATACAGAACAGGATCGTCGTGTAGCACGTTGGGGGCAAAGCGACTAAAACTTACCCAACTCGTCCAAAGCACCCTGCCCGTCGGGCGGCTGCGGATTAACTCAGTAGACACGGCTAAGCATGTAGTACCGACAGCGGAGTACTGGCGGACGGGGGTTCAAATCCCCCCGGCTCCACCAAATGATCAAAAAAAGACGTCCACGGACGTCTTTTTTTGTGCCTGTAACTCACTAAAATCAATGACTTACAGCTCTTTTGAGGGCCATGGAAGTTTTTTGAGTTCCAGACGGTTTGGTATCCCAGGTGGTATCCCGGGCTACCTGGTGCTATTTTTAGGATACCAAAACGGTGCCGGAGGTAGCTCTCATGCCTACTCAAGCAAGCCGTCTCTCCGACCGCCAGCTCAAGGCGGTCAAGGCAACTGGTAAAGATTTCGTCCTCAGCGATGGTGACGGCCTACAGCTTCGCGTCAGAGCCAGCGGCTCGATGATGTGGAACTTCAATTACCGCGAACCGTTGACCAGAAGCCGTATCAACATGGCACTCGGCCCTTACCCCGACCTCTCACTAGCCAATGCTCGGAAAAAAGCTGTCGAGGCGCGCGAGCTGCTTGCCCTGGGTATTGATCCCAAGGTCCAACGTGATGAGGTAAGGCAAGCCAAGCTTGCTGAGACCGAGCACGCCTTCGAGAAGGTGGCCACCGCCTGGTTCGAGCTGAAGAAAGACTCGGTAACCCCCGCCTACGCCGAGGACATTTGGCGGTCGCTCACGCTGCACGTGTTCCCCGATTTGAAGACAACGCCGATTTCGGAAATCAGCGCCCCGATGGTCATCAAAATCCTCCGCCCAATCGAGGCTAAAGGCAGCCTCGAAACTGTGAAGCGATTGAGCCAAAGACTCAACGAGATCATGACCTATGGGGTGAACGCCGGCCTTATACACGCGAATCCGCTCAATGGAATTCGTGCGGTGTTCAAGAAACCGAAGAAAGAAAACATGGCTGCGCTTCCACCTGAAGAGCTCCCCGAGCTCATGCTGGAGATCGCGAACGCCAGTATCAAGCGCACCACCCGATGCCTGATCGAATGGCAGTTGCACACGATGACTCGCCCCGTCGAGGCGGCGACTACTCGTTGGGCAGACATCGATTTTGAAAGGCGTGTCTGGACCATCCCGCCGGAGCGGATGAAGAAGCGCCGCCCGCACAGCATCCCGTTGAGCGATCAAGCCATGTCATTGCTGGAGATACTGAAGTCCCACAGTGGTCATCGCGAATACGTCTTCCCGGCAGACCGAAACCCTCGTACTCATGCCAATAGCCAGACCGCCAACATGGCGTTGAAACGCATGGGCTTCCAGGACCGCTTGGTCAGCCACGGCATGCGCTCGATGGCCAGCACCATATTGAATGAACATGGGTGGGACCCGGAGCTCATAGAAGTGGCGTTGGCGCACGTCGACAAGGATGAGGTGCGCAGTGCCTACAACCGAGCCGACTACATCGAGCGACGGCGGCCGATGATGGCTTGGTGGAGCGAGTACATTCTGAAGGCGTCGACGGGCAATCTCTCGGCCAGCGCGATGAATGTGGCTAGGGATCGGAACGTAGTACCCATCCGATAGGGCGGCGACAACGGCGACATTGGCGACAGACCGCGTTCAATCTACATCCTTGCCGTCTGAGCGGATGGCGACAGTCGCCAACTCGCCTCGATTTTGGCTTCTCCGGCTAAGCCCGTGAGCATGGGGAGGCTTCGCATCCCCATGCTCACGGGCTAACACTAGAAAAGCGACAAACGGCCACTTCGCCACTGACAGCCACCGACTTCCAAAGCACGCCAGAGTAAGAATCTGGCGCATTTCCATGTGCCCTTCACCAATTGACCCGTGCCGCGGTGACCGATAGAACGAAGATTCAAAGCGCTGCCCTAGGCAGCACCCCAGATGACCAGAGCCTTCAAGGTCATGCCGCTTACCCGGTGGTTCATCCCAAAGTGCGATTCGCGCCCGGAGGCTCGCACGGTCATTCGCCAGAATGATGGACGCCCTCTAAACAATCCGCCTAGTGCGGCTGCCCGCTAACCCTTTAGCCCTGCAGCAACGAACCTGCTCGGCCAACGTTTTGCGCCAACCGTTCGCCCGTCTCTTTTTCCAGAAAAGAGACGGGCGCTCCTACCACTGCTGCAGCCCTCATCGCACATGGCTTTGCGGCAATCCCCCTCGTGACAATTGGCGTGACAAACGCCGATGTCACCAGCAACAGCGCTGTAGATGATGGTGCCGCAGACCAAGGAATGGACTGCACCTGACTGACAGTCAGGCATGCCCCGGTCATCGCATTGCTGCTTGCAGCTGACTCAGGATCTCGCGGCACCGGTCTCGTCAGCCAATGCAGCCTCCACCCGCCCACCGGTAACGGTGCTCAGGAGGCCAGATCATGAGATGCCCTTGCTCCTGGACGTAAGGAGCCGCCAGTCCCGCGTAGAGGACATTCCCCACAGGTCGCAGGGGCCTTGATCCCTGATAACACTCAGCATTCTTGGCGGGATGACGTGGGGGAGAGGTCGGCAATCTATGGAGGAAGGCTATGCAACTGCGCGAAGTTCAAGGGCCGCCACGCCCTTTGTTGGAACAGCAGATTACGCCCCTACCCTACCCGGTCGCGGCGCTGGGCGATCTATTGGGGCCTGCTGTGGAACGCATGGCCGATGTGATCGGCGTACCCTGCGCCATGGCCGCGCAATCCGTTCTGGCCACGGCAGCTTTGGCGAGCCAGGCGCACGCCAATGTCCACCTCGACGGCCGAATCTATCCGTTGTCGCTGTACTTGCTGACCGTGGCTTGCTCAGGTGATCGCAAAAGCGCGGTGGACCATGTTGCGCTGCAGGCCGTACGCGACTGGGAGAGACAGCAATGGATGGTCTATGGCGAACAACTCAAGGCGCACCGCGCTGCGATGATCACCACTGCGAAATCACCGACCTCGAGAAAGTCAGCACAGCTAGCGCTGGACGCCCAACCTGAACCTGTCCAACCGAGACTGCTCAGCGCTGAGCCAACCATTGAAGGCCTGGTCAAAGGCCTGTGCCATGGTTTGCCGAGCATGGGGCTGTTCAGCGATGAAGGCGGACAGTTTTTGGGCAGCAGCACCATGAGCAAGGACAACATGATCAAGGCGATCACTCACTTGTCGACCCTGTGGGACGGCAGCCCGATTGATCGGTCGCGCGCGATGGCAGGGGAAAGTCTGCGTGCCTATGATCGCCGCCTCAGCATGCATTTGATGCTTCAACCCCGTCTGGCAGACCGCTTGCTTCAGGATGCTGATATTAAAGATCAGGGCATCCTGGGGCGCTGCCTGATCAGTTGGCCAGAGCGCCTGGTTGGACAGCGGCTATACAAGGCCATCGACCTGACCCGAGATCCAAGGGTGCACCTATACCAGCAGCGCATTGCCGCGCTGATGCAGAAGCCTTGGTCACGCCATAAAGACGGCGGCCTCAACCCTGTAACCCTAGAGCTAACCAACCGCGCCCGTGAAGCATGGATTGCCATTCACGACACCATTGAATGCGAGTCTGGAGAATTCGGCGAGCTGGTCAACGTGCAAGCGGCTGCGGGAAAAGCCGCCGCGAACGTTCTACGCATGGCTGGCGTGATGGCGGTGGTTGAGGAGTCGACTGTGTTGGAAGAAGTGCACATTCAGCGCGCCTCTACCCTGATGGATTACTACCTGGCCGAGAATCAACGACTGACTGAACAGGAACCACTGAATAAGCTTCGCGCAGAGGCAGATTGCCTGCTGCGCTGGTTAGTACAGAAGAATTGGCCTCCTTTCAACATCCGTGACCTCACGCGCAAAGGCCCTCGCTTTGCCCGAAAAAGCACCCCACACACCGCCGCGTTGCTGGTGGTATTGATTGATCATCGGTGGCTGAACACCGACGGAAAGACATTCGAGGTGCGCCATGTTCCGCCTCACTGAGGCCGTACGCCGCTATCGGGCGCAACATCACTCTCCGACCGAGCTACGGTGTGTCGCCACCACCGTCACCACTTTGTCGCCACGTGCCAATCCAGATACGGCGGGGGTCGTCGCCAGTGTCGCCGCTGTCGCCACTCCAACATCTACGTCAATCGACCTCGTTCGGCTCATCGAGCAGTTGCGAGAGGAAGGGGCTCTGCTGCAACACAGCGAAAATGCCCTCCTCATCCGCCCAACACACTGGGGGCAGTTGGACAGCATCAGCCCCCACTGGAAAGCCCTGCTGCTCTTTCTACAAACAACTACAAGCGGTGAAGAAGATGGCGCTGCTCGGTCGGCGTGACGGTCGTAACTTTGGCTATGGCCGCCAACTGAGCTATGCCGGTCGACAGGCACTAGAAGATCTGTATGCCGGGGGCCACTTCGCCACCGTCAAAGCGCATGGCGATCGCTGGCAAGCCTTCGTTCGCTGGTGTCGGTCGGAGGAAGGCCCTGACTACAACGATGCTCGCCAGATCGATCGACAGACGCTAAATGACTACGCTGCCTACCTGCGCCGACAAATCCAGCAGGGCGCATTGTGCATCGCCACCGCGCAGAACCGCCTGAGCAGCGTCAACCGCACCCTTGCTGCGCTGCGCGGTGATGAGAACGTGAAAATCGCTAGCCCAAGCGAGGCGATAGGGCAACAGCGATCTACCGTACGCAAGCGTGCGCCAGATGGGCAAGACCTTCAACAAGTGCGGCACGTGGCGCAGGTGTTGGTCGAACAGAAGTACGAGCGGGCGGCCGCGATTGTCATGTTGGCCCGTACAACCGGTATGCGCCTGCGCGAAGCTATTCTGGCAGACCTACCCCGCCTGCGCAGCGAAGCCGAACGCCTAGGCCGCATCAATATCCAGGATGGCACCAAAGGTGGCCGATCAGGAGCATCAGCACAGCGTTGGATCATCGCGAATGAGCAAGTAAACGCAGCACTCCTGTTAGCTCGTAAAGCATCGCCTATCGGTAGCCGTAACTTATTGGACCGAGCAGAGACCTACGCCACATTTTTACATCAGTCCGTGCTTCCTGCCCGCAAAATCCTGCGTGAGTGCGGACTGAAGGGATTCCACGAATTACGTTCAGCTTACGCCTGCGAACGGTACGAGCAAATCACGGACTACGCTGCACCGGTCCATAGTGGACATAGCTACTTGATGGATCGTAGCCTTGATCAGAAGGCTCGCTTAAAAATCAGCCGCGAGCTTGGGCATAATCGTATTGATGTAGTTTCAAGCTATATTGGAGGTCGTACATGACCAAGCCCTTCGATATGGCGCTGTTCTTGAGTGGTGTATTGGATGGCTCACAGTCCACGCAGGAACGGCATCTGCGGCAAGCACTCCTCATTCAAGAAGCTATCCAACAACGCTGGTAACGTGGCAATCCATGGTCCTGGCAGCTTAAGCATGTGCATTGGTTCCTCACTCAACACCTGAAAAACCATTCCGATTACACCAAATATTACTATTGCCTCACCATCAGACTGATCTGGAAGCGGCTTGGGCACAATGAGCCCTCACGATTGCTTTCGATATTAAAAACTTCAGACTCTTTCAAGCACAACCAAAAGAAACGCTGCATTTGATATAAAAGCCTAGGACAGCTCATCCTCATCGCAAAATAAGCGTCGACATGTCATGTATTAAAACAAAGAGGGCGGGACAGGGTTTCAAGAGAGTTTCTTTAGCCCCCCCGATCGAGAGGCCCTCTCACGATCGGGAAGTAGCGCAACAAGCAGCCTATGGCATAAATCGGAAACGCTTTCAGCTAGCGCAACCGCCATAGAAACTCATATAATTTCCAAGCTTGGGCTAGCAACACTGATGTCATGCAAGCTAGAGATTTGAACATCTAAAGCAGATACAATTTCATCAGAGTGTGTAATACCAAACTCTACTTCACTACGAACACTTATCAATCGCTGGGCAGCTTCTTCTGCCAGAATTCCTCTAACAATCCTACGCTGCTCGTCGATTGGTGGAATTGGAATAAGAATTTTTTTAATATCACTTTCATTTAAAGTAACATTCGTTGCCCCACCCATCATCGGGACTAGCAGTTCGTCTTTGTATTTAGACAGATACTCGTACACATACCTTGGCTCAACTAGTTCTGTATCCTTCAATTTCAGGCAGCACATAGTATCAGCCAGAGCAAACTTCCCCTCCTGATAGTGAAGCCTTTTTATATCTGCCTTACCATGCCCTGACGATGAAACCAGAGGAATACAGATAGCTTTGAAGTCAAATGTATAATTCAATGATGTTTTTCGTTCGATAGCCGGCACTACGAGCGGAAACTCGCCTGGTGCGGAGCTCATATTAGAGTTTTGGCCTCTATGTAGCTCACAAATCTCACCAATACTCTTAGCTCCGGGCATACGTGCACGAAGATCCTCAAGACGTCGCTCCAACATGTACCATCGCCCGACCAAATGACAATTAGCAGACGATAAAATATGCGTCTTGCTAACTAGGACATAAGGGCAATCTCCGCTCGGTCGACTGACATGTAGCAAGCCTTGCTTGAAATCCTCCAGCACCCTTAAAGCGTCGGGCAAATCGTCCGCGTCGATAGACTGCCTAGTATCAGTTTGGGTATACCCGTCAGACTTAACATTAATAAAAAGAACTTTATCGGTCTGTTTTGCCAGCTGCTTATCAACAATGAGCACATGAGTCTTAACACTCGCATACGGCTTGAAGACGCCGTGAGGGAGTTCAATAACTGCAAGAAGTTCATTATCTCGAACAAGCCGCTTCCGCATATTAGTATAAGCAGACTGACTTACGAACACTATCCCCTCAGGAATAATTACGCCTGCCTTACCATCCGGAGACAAGTGACCAACTATATAATCCAAGAACAAAAGCTCAGCACGCTTAGACTGTAGCGAGAACTTTTTGTGAGGTTTGATCCCACCTTTGGGCGTCATAAAAGGCGGGTTAGCCAAAATAGTATCGTAATATTCTGACCAATGATCTTCCTGAGTCAGCGTATCGTACTCCTCCACCAGCGGCGAACGAAACCCGTGCAAATACAAATTCACCAAGGAGATTCTGACCATGTCTGGCGATATATCATACCCCCTAATACTTTCGTGAATTCTCTGCCGTTCAGAAGGCGTTAGCAGGCTTCCACTGTAATGAGAGGGGCTTTCAATAGATGTTTCAGCTACTGATGCGCCGTGAGCCAATTGGGGCCGCAGACGCTCAATAGCAGGTGAATTCTCGCGCAAAATGTGCTTGTAAGCTGAAATCAAAAAACCTGCAGTACCGCATGCCGGATCAAGAATCCGTTCATTTTTTGTTGGGTCAACAGCTTGTACAACAAAATCAATGATATGCCGCGGAGTACGAAATTGGCCTGCATCTCCCTGGCTTCCCAATACTGAAAGCAAGTATTCGAACGCATCTCCCAGTCGCTCAGAATGATCATAGGAAAACCCATCAATCTCCTTCAAAAAAGCTTTGAGGGTCTCAGGATCCCGGTACGGCAGGTATGCGTTCTTAAAAATATCTCGAAACAGCGACGGCAAATGGGTATTTTCCGTCATTTTACTAATAGCTTCAGAGTATAAATTTAATGTCTCTTGCCCACCTAAACC
The DNA here is from genome assembly GCF_028898945.1 of Pseudomonas sp. PSKL.D1. Classification (NCBI taxonomy): domain Bacteria; kingdom Pseudomonadati; phylum Pseudomonadota; class Gammaproteobacteria; order Pseudomonadales; family Pseudomonadaceae; genus Pseudomonas; species Pseudomonas sp. PSKL.D1. Next base: position 751,592 of record NZ_CP118607.1, on the reverse strand, counting down.
AGGGGCGAGAAGCTTACTCCAACCAAACTTTTGGAAGCCATTTACAAAAAAACCTCTCTTACCCCCAAACAGCTCTGATTGAGCGTCCATATCATCCATGAACTTATAAATCAGAGCAATTGTAATCTGCTCAACTTGACTCTTAGGGTCAGGCACCTTCCCTACCAATATATCGCGGCAAGAATCAATGCGTTTTTTAGTATCTGTGTCCAACATGGTGTTTTAATTCTCACTCAGCCGGGATGTTCGGCCATAAGTCTTCACATAAATTGATTCAACGGTACGTAATCCTTTACATACTCAGGTATTTCACCGCGCCACTCCGGCGGAACGGATTCGAGGTCATTCATACCAAATGCCGGGTTAACGTAGAGTTCCCCGAAACGTTTAGAGTCTACAATGGCCCGGAGAGCTGCATCACTTGCGTAGGCCTTGAAAAAATATTTCATTGCCAGCACCGCGCTTCCTTGATCCTGCTTAATCTTATCCTGATTTGCAAGCAAAAACTCTTTAAACTCATCCTCCAAAAGCTCATCCTTGCTTTTGAAATATGGGATGAGGCCAAATATTTTCTGAAGAATTTCCTTCAAGCTTAATCGACGATCAACACCTGCGGCACTTCGCAGTTTCTCAAGATTAAAGTACTCATCAGGCTTATCAAACAAGCGATCTATAACATGAGAAACCGCACTGTCCCATTGATCATTTTCCACTTGCTGCACCAAAATCGGATCTTCTAAAACTTTGCTCTCGAATTTCTCGAAAAACATCCGATCAACTTTCATCCCCGCGTAACCGACTTGCTGCTCTGCAACCTGCAAAACCGCATCATCTCCAGTATACTGGTAAATTCCGTGAGGCGGAGTCGCTTCGTCAGATTGCCCGCTCCCGTCACTGCTTCTCGCCGGGAGCTTCAACACCTGGTCATAATTGAATTTTTCTTCAAAGTATTCACAGTTTGCGAAGTAGTCGAAAAACTTAAACTGCGTCTTCTCTACATTTCCAGGATATTCATTATGACTATCTGCCACAAGACAATCTACGTGATTATGTTTTCGGGTTCCGCGACCTTTAATCTGAACAAAATCCGATGGCGAATAAACCGGACGCATGAGGGCCAAGTTCAAAATATCTGGACAGTCATAACCCGTAGTCATCATACCTACTGTCACACAGATCCTAGCCTTGCTAGTCTTATACAACGCCTCGAAATTAGCAGACCCCAAAAGATTATTATTGGTAAAATTAATAGTGTATTGCTGGGCATCGGTGACATCAGACGTGACTTGGACAGCAAAATCAGAGCTATATTTATGGGGCCAGATTTTATCAGCCAGGACGTTGAGAATCTGCGTTAGCTTTGACGCATGATTCTGGCTTGCTGCAAAAACGATTGTCTTGCCAAACTCGCCTGATATTGGATCACGCAGACCGTGCGCCAAAAGCGTTTGACAGAAAACTTCATTAGTTGACTCTGAAAAGAATTTTTTCTCAAAGTCCTTAGATACAAAGCTCTGTTCCTGTTCACCGTCGACACCTACCGGCGCCATTACAGAGTAACCTTTATCGGACAGGAGTTTCGTCGTGATATCGGTCCGAGCATCTACGACTAGAGGATTGATCAAAAAGCCTTCTTTTACCCCATCAAGCAATGAGTATCTAAAAGTTGGTTGCCCAGTATCACATCCGAAAGTTCGATACGTATCCAGCATAACCCTACGCTCATGCTCTCTAGGATCACGTGCAGTAGAGTTATCACCACTAAAATTCTTTAGATAATCACGCGGCGTGGCAGTCAAACCCAACTTATAACCAATGAAATACTCAAACACGGCTCTGGCGTTTCCACCAATGGACCTATGCGCTTCATCAGAAATAACCAAATCAAAATCAGTTGGAGAAAACAAACGCGAATATTTATTATTAAAAAGCAGAGACTGAACAGTCGTCACCACAATTTCAGCTTTTCGCCAATCATCCCGACGCTGTTTATAGACAACCGCGGAATAGTCGTTTCTTAAGTATTCCTTGAATGCTTTTACTGCCTGCTCCTCTAACTCTAGCCGATCAACTAGAAACAGAACACGCCGAGCATTTCCCGTCCGGAGAAACAGTTTAATTATTGCAGAAGACGTAAGTGTCTTCCCCGTTCCCGTCGCCATTTCCAGAAGAAATCTGGTCGCACCATCTGCTACCGCATCTTGAACAGCTGCTAGAGCTTTACGCTGATACTCACGTAAAAAGCGCAGCTTGTTTTTTTTGATGAACCCTTCGCGCTCAGCAGCGTTTATCCAGCTAGCAGTTTTTTCGAACCCTGGCAACTGAGTATTAGCAATATAGTCCCGCCCTACGGGTTCCGTAATTAAACGGCGTTGGTCCGGCTCAAATTTCCCACGAAGTCTCAATGACTCCGGCGTCGGGAATGAGGTAATTACTTGAGGGCTCCCATACTGGAGGTCCCAAAAATAATGAAGATTTCCATTCGAAAGAATTACAAACCTGCAGTTCAGCGACTTAGCATACTTTCGCGCCTGCTCTTTTCCAACAAGCGGATTCTTACTTTCAGCTTTTGCCTCTAGCACTACGAGAGGAAAGCTTTGCTCATCAAGAAGCAAGAAATCTACGAAACCATTTTTCGTAGATTCAAAGTCTTGACCCAGATCATCTATTTGGTCACGACGGAGCTTAACGTTGGGCTCAAGTGCTACGTTGGCTTTCGCTTCAGAGCTATCAAAGAAACGCCAACCTGCCGAAGCTAGAAGCAGATTGATCTTGATGCGCGCTTGCGCTTCCTTAGCCATGTGAATAAAGCTCCTTCGCTGCCCTTTATCTGCTGCCTATCTGGTACGTTTGAGCCTGGGGCTCCGAATCTTTCTGCATGGCAGAGGATACACTACGAGTAGAGTGCCTAGCTTCTTTTGATTTCGAATTGTTTTTTAGAAGCGCTCTACTACAGGCCTTTCAGGCGCCCCTCGCAAGGTAGCCCTTCTCCCGGCGTTACGGGCACGGCCGCTACCACTTCGACCGCCAACGTCGTAACGTCCGGAGCGGTGCTGTATCCTCAGGGCACCGCGGGCCCTCACGGCAACCTGGTAGGCCCAGGGCAGCACAGTAACCCGCCTTCATAGCCTTAAGATCAGCCCAAGCCAGGCTCCACAGTCGTGGCAGCGGTCCAGGTACAGAATCAGTAATTGGTCTCGATCAAGCAAAATGAACGGTCCTTTACAATTCAAGGTGCTCGTCGATATCCCGAAATTTCAAAGGCCGGTATTCCAAATGGTATTCCATGAAGAAAATTTAACCGAGCTATTCCTTTTAATTTCAAGTGGTTAGATGCTCAATTCAAATTACCCCGGCCCACCAAATTTACGATTAAAGACATCCTCGGACGTCTTTTTTTGTGCCTGGAATTTGGTCAGACCGACGTAACTCGCGCACTGCCGATCAGCCCAGAGTAACAACCTGTTACGGTAAGCGGCCGAAAAGGTCAGATTTGACCACTTTCTCGTAGGCCATTTCCCAAAGATAATCCCAACGCCTGTTTTCCATTGCACACGCATACCGTGGAACCTAGTCTCGGCCAGTCGTTGCCAATCAACGACCGGGTTAGCCGCCCGAATACGTCGGACACCACAGCCGTGCAATACCGAGCAATCGGCATTGGCGCCTTTATGGCGGCTGTACGTGGGGCACCTTCGGGTGCGCCGGGTGCCTGACGTCCCGGTCGGCTAACCCGCGTACAGCTGCCACCTATTCGTTTAGCCGCGTTTGGTGGCCGCTCCATCACGACAGGAGCCACACCATGCTGAAGATCGTTCCCGATCCCCCGCACTACCTCCACGCTTTGGAAGACACGCTCATCACGGCCTTGGACTATGCGCTGTGTGCAGAAACTGTCGCCCAGCAAGCGGTGCTGATGCAGCCCAAATCACCGGTTTCGCTGCTGATCATGACAGCAGTGCACGAGCTTGAAACCTTGCGCAAATTGCTTGAGTCGTCATTGGCCCAAGTACAAATGCCGACAGATTCAAGGTTGCAACACTAGGCCTTGCCGTTAACGAGTTGGCTGGATTGCCGACTGAAGCGCCCCACACGCAGAGTTCAAAGCGGCAATCAGGCCAGCTCAAGCAACCGATTATTCAGGGATCGAAGAATGACCACAGACAATGCGAAAACCACTGCTGGCAAGACCAAGTTCTTCCAAGGCGACAACCAAACCCAACCGCTGTTTTGCATCGAGCCAGGCATCCCATGCCAGTTCGCTCGCGAACAGGCCTCGGAGCTTATGGGCTATGCGCGGGATTTGACCATCGACGGACTGATGGAAGACAAACCTAAGCTGATCTGGGCCGCGCACTACCTTTGCGCCTTGGGCAAAGCACTGCTGGATGATGCCGAACTAGGCATGAGGCGCTGAAGCCGTCACCGCTGTGCTTGACTGGCCGCTACAAGACAAATCATGTAGCGGCCATATCATCACATCCCTTACCAGCTATAACTCACCTTAGCCGTAATCTCCCGCCCCGGGTTGTAGTAGTTCGCCGTCCCCGACCCCACCACATGCTGCTCATCAAACAGGTTGCTGACGTTCACCGCCAAATCCGTCCCTTTGGCAATCTTGTAGTTCAACGCAGCGTCAAACAACGTAGTGCCGTCGCTTTTGGAGGTATTTGCCGCATCCATGTAATAAGCCCCCACATACCGCGCCCCCAGCCCAACGCTCACGTCAGTACCCGGCAGATCATAGTAGGTCCACAGCGAAGCCGAATGCTTCGGCGCCGTAGCAAACTCATTACCCTTCAACGAACTGCCGTTGTACAAAGACCCCCGAATCACTTCGGACTCCATATACGAGTACCCACCAATCACGCTCACGTTCTGCGTGACTTGCGCCTTGGCCTCAAGGTCCAGACCACGCACGCGCGATTCACCAACGGTTTGCTGCTCGATAATCCCGCTCGGCAACACCACCGCAATGGTCACGTTTTCCTGAGTCAGGTCATAAACCGCCGCAGAGAACAGCGCATCCATGCCCATAGGCGAGTACTTCACGCCCACTTCGTACTGCTTGCCGGTCTGCGGGGTAACGCCAACCTGCGGCGGCGAAACGGACTCCACCATGCTCACGTAGGTAGAAACTTCGTCGTTGACGATGTAGGTCAGCGCAGCGCGGTAGGAGGTTTCGGAGAAGTTGTCGCTCTGGCTACCCGATGTCCCGATGTATTCCTTGGTAGACAGGTCCATCGAGTCGTTACGCATACCCACGGTAGCGATCACGCGGTCGTAAAACGAAAGGTTCTGCTGCATGAACACAGCCTTGGTCTTGGCATCGTTCTTCTTGCGGGTATACGGCGAAACGCCGCTAGGCACGCCGGTGTACACCGGGTTGGCAATGTCGATGGAGTTGGCAAGGCTGTAGATGGAGCTTTGCGTGGTGGTGGAGTCGAGGTACTCCACGCCCACCATGGTGCTGCTGTCGATGTTCTCGAACTGGGCGTCGTATTGCAGCATCACGTTGCCGTTGAACTGGTCGGCATCGGTGTCGGTACCGAAGATGTAACGCGGGATGGTGGTGCCAACCCGGGAGGCGTTGTCGCTCAGGTAGGTGTAGCCGAAATCGTCGGTCAACTCGCTGTAACGCAGGTTGCTGCGCAGCACGAAGCCGTTGTCGAAGTCGTGGGTAATGTTGCCGCTAAGGCTGGTGCGCTCGACGTCGTGGAAGTTGTAACCGGGTTCACCGAAGAAATCGCTGCGGTCGTATTCCTTGTCCAGCGGGTAGCCGCCGCTGTTGGGCGAGCTGTTGGTTTTCAGGTAGTCCAGCACCATGGTGGCCGAGGTGAAGTCGGTTGGCGCCCAGGTGAGGCCGCCCATCACGAAGCGGCTGTCGTCTTGCGAGTGGTCGTATTCGCGGTCGCTGTTCTGGATCTTGGCGGTGAAGCGGCCGGCCACGGTCTTGTCTTCGTTCAGGGCGTCGCCCACGTCGATGCCGGTTTCGGCATGGTCGTACGAGCCGTAGGTCACGTAGCCTTGGCCGAAGGATTCGAAGCGCGGCTTCTTGCTCACGAAATTCACCGAGCCGCCTGGGTCTGCCGGGCCGAACAGGGTGGAGTTGGCGCCGCGCAGAATTTCGATGCGTTCATAGGCGAACGGCTCTTCGCGCACGCCGCGCATCGAGCTCAAGGTGAGACCGTCGCGGTAGGTGGTGGCCTGGAAGCCGCGGATCAGGAAGTAGTCGTTGCGGTCGTCCGAACCGTAGTAGTCGCTGACCACGCCGGGGGTGTACTGCAGCGCTTCTTCGGTGGTGCTGACGCTGCGCTGTTCCATTTCCTTGCGGGTGACGACGGACACGGACGCCGGGGTGTTGAGGATGCTGGTGGCGACTTTACCGCCAACCCACAATTCCTTGGCTACAACCGAGTTGATGTCGTCGTCGGCTTCTGCCTTGACCTTGGCATTGATGATGACCGGCGCGAGGCGGTAGTCGTCCACGGAGGTTGCGTCGAGTTCGAGCGGGCCGGCGGCCGTTGCCTGAGGCAGCAGCAGGTAGGCATTGGCGCTTTGTGGTTCGATCTGCAGGTCGCTGCCCTGCAGCAGCAGGGTCAGTGCGGTCGAGGTATCGAACGTGCCACTCACACCCGGCGTGGTGTGGTTGGCGACGCTGGCGGCGTCGTAGGACAGGCTGACACCCGCCTCACGCGCGAAGCGGTCGAGCGCCGGTGCCAGTGGGCCTGCTGGAATGTTCCACTGCTGAACCTGGCTACTTTGGCCATCGGCCGAATCTTGCGCCAGCGCCGGCAGCGCGCTGCTGCTGACGATCAAACCCAACAGTGCACCCTGAATGGCACGGTTCAAAGGATGGCGCTGTGGTACCAGTGACGAACTCATTTTCTCGCTCCGTAAAGGGGGTCAGCAGACTGGCCTGTATTCCGGCCTTCCCTAGAGGTCGTACGAGAATGAGAAACCACCTCATTTATTTTCAGCTAATTTCATGAAAATAGAACGGCATCATTTGTCTCACCAGCGGTGAGACTTTCTCCGGGAAAAATGTGTCAGCAGTGCTGATACAAAAAAGGGCGCCCATCCACTGGCGCCCTTCGCTTCACAGCAAGGTAAACCCACTACCCCATCGACCGCGCCCCCACCACCTGCGCATGCCCCCGCGACGTGACAATCCCCAAGAAGGAAATCACGATCGCCAGGCCCAACGTAGAACTCACCTCCGCCCGGTGCTCAGGCGTGTACATCATCACCGCCAACGCCGCCGCGATGAAGATGATCACCGCCCAGGTCAGGTACGGGAACAGCCACATGCGGAACTTCAGCTCGGTGTTCTCGCGCTCCAGGCGGCGGCGCATGCGCAGCTGTGAAATGGCGATGACCATGTACACCAGCAGCGCGATGGCACCGGAGCTGGCCAGCAAAAACTCGAACACGCCCTTGGGTGCGAAGTAGTTGAGGATGGCGATGGCGGCGCCGATCAGGGTGCTGCCGAACACTGCCGCACGCGGTACCCCAACCTTGGACGTCTTGTTGAGGAAGGCCGGGGCGTCGCCGCGCTTGGCCAGCGAATACATCATCCGCGAGGCGATGTAGATCGACGAGTTCATGCAGCTGGTCACGGCCACCAACACCACCAGGTCGACCATGAAGCCGGCGTTGGGGATGTTCATGATTTCCAGTGCGCGCTGGTACGAGCCGACCACCGCCAGCTGTGGGTCATTCCACGGCACCACCGAGATGATCACGAAGATCGACAGGATGTAGAAGGTGCTGATACGCCAGATCACCGAGCGGGTCGCCTTGGCAATGTTGCGTGAAGGGTCGCTGGACTCGGAGGCGGCGATGGTCACTGCCTCGGTGCCGATAAAGCTGAACATCACGGTGATGAACGCCCCCACCACCGCCGCCCAACCCTTGGGCGCAAAGCCGCCATGCTCAGCCATCAGGGTGCTCAGGCCGCTGACCTCTCGGTTCGGCAACCAGCCCATCAGGGCTGCGAAGCCCAGGCCGATAAAGCCCAGAATCGCAGTTACCTTCAGGATTGCAAACCAGAACTCGAACTCGCCGTACTTGGCCACGCTGAACAGGTTGGTGCCTGCCAGCAACAGCACCGATGCCAAGGCAAAGATCCAGCTCGGGATATCGGGGAACCAGGCGTTGAGCACATGCCCCGCCGCCAATGCTTCGATCGGGATCACCAACACCCAGAACCACCAATACAGCCAGCCGATGGTGTACCCGGCCCAACGGCCGATGGCCTGGTCGGCGTAGGTGGAGAACGAACCGGTATCGGGGTGCGCCACGGCCATTTCGCCGAGCATGCGCATGACCAGTACCACCAGGGTGCCGGCCACGAAGTAGGAAATTATGGTGGCTGGCCCGGCCGCCGCAATGGCGTGCCCGGAGCCTACGAAAAGACCGGCGCCGATGATGCCCGCGATGGACAGCATCGTTACATGACGTGGCTTGAACCCTTGCGCAAGGTTGCCATCAGATCCCACGGTGTTCATTGATGTTGTTCTCTTTTTGCTGACACAAGGAAGGACGGGCAGGCGTAGGCGAAAATATCTCCTTTCAAATCAATAAGTCGACACGTTACTCGCGCTCTGTTGTTGAACTTCTAAACGCGTCACAGAGCAACGTACCAGCGCAGTTCGGGGTTCATTTAAGCTGCGTGGGGCTGTAGGAAATTACACGAGAACGCCCCGGAACTGTTCGATCACGACAGGGCATTTCCATTAACGCCAGATGCGGGGGATGGCATGCCTGATCGCGCCAGGTGGGCGTTTGGAGGTTTTGTTTTTTACCTGGGTGTGGTTTGCCTGTGTCGGCCTTTTTCTACACCCACAAAAAAGCCCCGGTCTCCCGGGGCCTCTGTTGCTCAGGCGTCTGCCTACGCCTGTCCGGTACGCTCGAAGCGCCGGGCGAGCAACAGGTAAGCGAGGATCCCCAGCACGCCATGGGCGGCCACGAACCAGAGTGCGTTGTGGAACGAGCCAGTGCTGGCCACCACATAACCAATCACCAGCGGGGTGACGATGCCGGCAACGTTGCCGATGCCGTTGAACACGCCACCACACAGGCCGACCATTTTCTTCGGTGCCACATCCGACAGCACCGCCCAGCCCACCGCCGCCAAGCCTTTGCCGAAGAAGGCCAGGGTCATCAGCGCAATCACTGCAGCATTGCCGTCGACATAGTTGGCCAGCACCAGCGTGGTGGACAGCGCCATACCGATCACAAACGGGGTTTTGCGTGCCTTGGACGGATGCACCCCACGGCGGATCAGGCAGTCGGAAATGAACCCTCCCAGAATGCCCCCGGTGAACCCGCAGATGGCCGGCAGCGCAGCAACCCAGCCGGCTTCCATGATGGTCATGCCGCGGCCCTTGATCAGGTAGATCGGGAACCAGGTGATGAAGAAGTAGGTGAGCGCAGTGATGCAGTACTGGCCCATGTACACCGCCCACAGGTTGCGGCTGGTGAACAGTTGCGCCACCTCGGCGCGGGTCGGTTTGGCCTTGGCAGTCTTGCGTTCTTTCTCCAGGTCGACCAGTGCGCCGCCTTCACGCATGTAGTCGAGTTCTTCGCGGCTCAGGCCCGGCGCATTGTGTGGCTCGTGGTAAAGCTTGAACCACACCACGCTCAGCAGCAGGCCCAGCACGCCCATCCAGATGAACACCTGCTCCCAGCTAAGCGCATGCGTCATCCAGGCCATCAGCGGGGCAAACACCACCACTGCCATGTACTGCGCCGAGTTGAACAAAGCGGAGGCCGTGCCGCGCTCGCTGGTGGGGAACCAGCAGCTGACGATGCGTGAGTTGGCCGGGAAGGCTGGCGACTCCACCAAGCCGAGCATGAAGCGCATGGAGAACAACGCCACTGCTGCCGACACTCCCGCCAGGCCCATCCAGCCAACCGTGCCCTGCAGCAAGGTGAACAGTGACCAGAGGATCAGGCTGATGCCGTACACCCGGCGTGCGCCAAAGCGGTCGAGCAGCCAGCCGCCGGGCACTTGACCAAGGGCGTAGGCCCAGGCGAAAGCAGAAAAGATCATGCCCAGCATGACCGGGTCCAGGCCCAGGTCCTTGAGCACCTCGGTGCCGGTGATCGACAGCGTGGCGCGGTCGGCGTAGTTGATGACAGTAATGACGAAAATCAGTGCCAGGACCAGGAAGCGATGACGCCCGATCCCGGCCACGGCCTGCGAAGCGGCGGTGGCGGATTTGCTGTTCATGGTGACCCTCTTGCTTCTCGATGGAAGCGATTGTTTTTGTGCAGAGAAGGTTCGGCCTGTGGGCCTCGAATCAAATCACCCGATTGGGCGGCAGCTCACCTCGGAAGGATGCCTGAAGGTTTTGCAGCACCATCCGCCCCATCTCCAGCCGGGTCTGCTGGGTGGCGCTACCGCGATGCGGCTGCAAACTGACATGGTTCAAATCACGCAGCGCCTCCGGCACGTTCGGCTCGTCGACGAACACATCCAGCCCGGCCCCGGCAATGCGCTGTTCGCGCAGGGCCTCGACCAGCGCCGCTTCATCCACCAGCTTGCCGCGCGCGACGTTGACCAGATAACCCTCGGGGCCTAGCGCCTCAAGCACTTCGGCGGTCACCAGCACCTGCCCGCCGTCCGCAGAGGCGGCCAGCACCAGTACATCCACTGAACGCGCCAGCTCGACCAGGTCAGGCTCGTAACGGTAACCACTCTCGGGCTGTTCGCGGCGGCCGTTATAGGCAATGCGCATGTTGAATGCCGCCGCACGCTGGGCAATGGCCTTGCCCACCTGCCCCAGCCCGACGATACCCAGTTCGATGCCACTGACTTTGCGCGCCAGCGGCAGGTTGACCGTGCCCCACAAACCATCGCGCACCAACCTCTCCCCTTCGCCCATACGGCGCAGGGTGTTGATGATCAGGCCCAGTGCCATGTCGGCAACGTCATCGGTGAGCACACCCGGTGTGGTGGTGACCTGGATGCCACGGCTTGCCGCATGGCGCAGGTCGACAGCATCGGTACCGATGCCGCTGATGGCGATGATTTGCAGGGCGGGCAGTTGATCCATCAGCGCGTTGGACAAGCCCTTGGCACCACCGGTGACGACACCGCGAATGCGCGGGCCCACTTCGCGCAGCAGTTGCTGCGGCTCGGCGTGCTGGTACAGGCGATGCACGGCATAGGCACTGACCAGCTCGGCATCGATGGCCTCTGGCACAGGCTGGGTCAGCAAAATGTCGACGGGTGCCTTGTTGTGATTATTCATGGCTTTGCATCCGGCAGTTTTGAAAGTCTTGGGTCGATCCTAGGCTGGCTTTTGATACAGGTCTAATATAGATACTGGATCGAATAATTCAGGAATTGAATCATGGAGCTGCACCAGCTGCGCTGCTTCGTCGCGGTGGCCGAAGAGCTGCATTTCGGCCGCGCCGCCACCCGCCTGCACATGACCCAACCGCCACTGAGCCGCCAGATTCAACTGCTGGAACATGCCCTCGGCGTGCTGCTGCTTGAACGCAACAACCGCCAGGCAAGGCTTACCCTGGCTGGGCAGAGCTTTCTGGAAGATGCCCGGCGTATCCTGCAAATCACGGAATCGGCCAGCCAATCCGCGCGGCGCATCGCCCACGGCGAGGCCGGCCGGCTGACGTTGGGCTTCACGGCGGTGGGTGCGTACAACATGATCCCGCGGTTGCTGGTACATGCCGGGCACACACTGCCAGACATCGAACTGGTGCTCAGCGAGCGTATTTCGGCCACTCAGGTGCATGACCTGGAAGCCGGCCTGATCGATGTCGGCCTGGTGCGTCAGGTGTTGCCGAGCGCACGGGTGGAATACCTGCCGATCCATCGCGAACCCTTTTTGGCGGCCCTGCCCGCTGGCCATCCGCTGGCCGCACGCGAGCGCATCAAACCTGGGGATTTCGACGATCAGCCGTTCGTGATGTACAGCGCCAACGAGGGGCGCTACTTCCACGACCGCATTGCCAACCTGTTCGCCCGCCATGAAGTGAAGCCGCGCTATCAGCACCAGCTGGGGCAGACGCATTCGATCCTCGGGCTGGTGAATGTGGGGCTGGGGTGCGCAGTAGTGCCGGCTTCGGCGCAGGCATTGCGGCTGGAGAACGTGGTGTTCAAGCCACTGGCGGGGACGGACCAGCAGGCGGAGATTTTTCTGGCGTATTGCCGGGATAATCCGAACCCGGTGCTCGGGGCTTTTGTGGCGATGGCACGGGCGTTTTTCGAGGGCGGGTAGCCTGTGCCGGCCTCATCGCGGCTAAAGCCGCTCCTACAGGGGTTGCATACTCCCTGTAGGAGCGGCTTCAGCCGCGATAGGGCCAGATGCCTTAACGCACCAGGCAAGGCCGTTTGTTATCGAAGCTCCAGCCTGGAATCAAAAGCTGCATCGCCACGCTGTCATCACGCGCACCCAGCCCCATGTTGCGGTAGCACTCATGGGCCTTGGCCAACTGGTCTTCATCCAGCTCCACACCCAACCCCGGGCGCTCCGGCACGCGTACGTGGCCGTCGACGATGCGCAGCGGGTCGCGGGTCAGGCGCTGGCCGTCCTGCCAGATCCAGTGTGTGTCGATTGCGGTGATGTCACCCGGCGCCGCAGCCGCCACCTGGGTGAACATGGCCAGCGAAATGTCGAAGTGGTTGTTCGAGTGCGAGCCCCAGGTCAGGCCCCAGTCATTGCACATTTGCGCCACACGCACCGAACCCTGCAAGGTCCAGAAGTGCGGGTCGGCCAGCGGAATGTCCACCGACTGCAACTGGATGGCATGGCCCATCTGGCGCCAGTCGGTGGCGATCATGTTAGTGGCGGTCGGCAGGCCGGTTGCACGACGGAACTCGGCCATCACTTCACGGCCGGAGTAACCGTTTTCGGCGCCGCACGGGTCTTCGGCGTAAGCCAGCACATCGTGCTTGTCGCGGCACAGGGCAATTGCTTCCTTCAGCGACCAGGCGCCGTTCGGGTCGAGGGTGATGCGCGCATGCGGGAAGCGTTCGGCCAGGGCGGTCACGGCTTCCATCTCTTCTTCGCCGCGCAGTACGCCGCCTTTGAGCTTGAAGTCGCTGAAGCCATAACGCTGCTCCGCCGCTTCGGCCAGGCGTACCACAGCCTCTGGGGTGAGGGCTTTTTCGTGGCGCAGGCGGAACCAGTCGTTGTCGGCTTCGGCCTCGTTGCGGTAGGCCAGGTCAGTCTGCTGGCGGTCGCCAATGTAGAACAGATAGCCCAGCATTTTCACCGCATCACGCTGTTGCCCTTCACCAAGCAGCGCGGCCATTGGCACGTTCAGGTGCTGGCCGAGCAAGTCGAGCAGTGCCGACTCGATGGCAGTTACGGCGTGCACGGTAATGCGCAGGTCGAAGGTTTGCAGGCCACGGCCAGCCGAGTCGCGGTTGGCGAAGGTCTGGCGCATGGCATTGAGCACACGCTGGTAGTGGCCGATTGGCTGGCCGACCACCAGGCTGCGAGCGTCTTCGAGGGTTTGGCGGATCTTCTCGCCACCGGGCACTTCGCCCAGGCCAGTGTTGCCAGCGCTGTCACGCAGCACCACCACGTTACGGGTAAAGAACGGGCCGTGCGCACCACTGAGGTTGAGCAGCATGCTGTCGTGGCCGGCCACGGGGATCACACGCAGGTCGGTAACCACTGGGGTGCCTGTGTGGAGGGCGGGGGTCGTCTGCATATTCATGGTTGTTGTCTCGCAGTCATCAGTGGGTCTGGCCCAGGGCGCCAGGCGCCTTGGCATCAGGAGTGGTTGCACCCTTTGGGCGAGTGCGTACGAAGAACACGGCAATGGCAGCCAGCACCGAGGTCACGGCCAGGCCATACAGCCCGCCCTGGATCGAACCGGTGTGCTGCTCAAGCAGGCCGAATGTGGTGGGGGCAACGAAACCGCCAAGGTTGCCGACCGAGTTGATCAGGGCAATCACGGCCGCCGCGATGCGTGCATCCAGGTAACCCTGCGGGATCGGCCAGAACAGCGACGACGCCGACTTGAAGCCGATGGCGGCAAAGCACACAGCCACAAAGGCGAACACCGGGCCACCGGTGGTGGACATGAACATACCGATGGCGGCCACTACCAGCGCAGCGGCAACCCACGCCTGCTGGAACTTCCAGCGCGCCGAACCTGCAGCGAAGGCATACATGGCCAGAATCGAGATCAGCCAAGGGATGGAGTTGAAGAAGCCGACCTGCAAATCGGTCAGGTCGCCCATGCGCTTGATGATGCTCGGCAGCCAGAAGGTGGCGGCGTAGATGGTCAGCTGGATGCAGAAGTAGATCACGCAGAACAGCACGATCTGGCGGTCCTTGAGCAGGCTCCAGGACGACGTTTTGACCACACCGTTGGCTTCACGCTCACGCTGCTCGCGGTCGATCGTCTCGACCAGGGCATCCTGCTCGGCCTTGCTCAGCCACTTGGCATCGTGGGGTTTGGAGTCGAGCCAGAAGAACACGAAGAAGCACAAAATCACTGAGGCCATGCCTTCGATGAACAGCATCCACTGCCAGCCGTGCATGCCCATGCCCTGAATCTGCATCAGCGCCCCGGCCAGCGGGCCTGAAATCAGCGAGGCCAGTGCCGAACCGCTCAGGAAGATGGCGATTGCCTTGCCGCGTTCGGCAGCCGGCAGCCAACGGGTGAAGTAATAGATCACACCCGGGAAAAAGCCCGCTTCGGCAACGCCCAGCAGGAATCGCAGGATGTAAAACTGGGTTTCGTTCTGCACGAAGGCCATGGCCGTGGCCACCAGCCCCCAGGTGAACATGATGCGGGTCAGCCACAGCCGCGCACCCACGCGCTGAAGCAGCATGTTCGATGGCACTTCGAACACGGCATAACCAATGAAGAACAGGCCGGCACCGAAGCCAAAGGCAGCGGCGCTGATGCCCAGGTCACTTTCCAGGTGCGGGCGGACGAAACCGATGTTGACCCGGTCGAGGTAGTTGACGATGAACATGATGACGAACAGCGGCAGGACGTGGCGTTTGACTTTGGCTACAGCGCTGGCAAGCGCGTCGCCTTCAGTCCGGGTTGACGGATTGAGGGTGTCGTTCACTTGTGAATCTCCCACTAATTGTTTTTGTGCGGGCCGGGGTTGTCTGACATGGCAGTGAGGCAAAGCATAGGCTTGGCAAGGTTGTACGACAAGACCTTCAACATCGGCAAAAATACAAAATACAAGCTTATAAACCGCATAAAAGCAGCTAAAAAACGTTAAACTGCGCAGCAATGGTTACAGCCTGCGCAGAAAATACGGGCAAAAATTATTTTCTTCGATTAACTTGTCGTACAAGCAACCCCGTCTGCCAGGTGCCTACCCATGACCCAACAAGTGCATAAACGCAGCCACAGCCGCGCCCACGATCTGGTCTCCAGCCTGACCCAGCAGATCTTGCTGGGCACCTTCAAGCCAGGGGACAAGTTGCCGTCAGAGAACACGCTTGTACGCGAGCACGGGGTCAGCCGTACGGTCGTGCGCGAAGCGCTGTCGAAGTTGCAGGCTTCAGGATTGGTGGAGCCGCGCCACGGCATCGGCACCTTCGTTATGGAGCGCCAGTTGCAGGCCGGCCTGCGGGTAGGTGCAGAGAACGCCGCAAGCGTGCGTGACCTGCTGGAAATGCGCATCGGCCTGGAAGGCCAGGCTGCCGCCCTCGCCGCCATTCGCCGCAGCGACGAACACTTGGCCCGCATGCGCCAGGCACTGGATGACTACCAGGACTTGGCCGCAGCTGGCGACAGCTGCATCGAGGCAGATCGGCGCTTCCACCTGCTGATCGCCGAAGCCACGGGTAACCTGTACTTCAGCGAGATGATGGCGCAACTGGGCAACGGCCTCATCCCGCGCAACCGCATGGCCCTGTCCGAACGCTCAGGGGCCAACCTGGCGCGCCATGCGTACCTCGCCAACCTTGAGCACGAGGCCATTCTGAACGCCATCCGCCGGCAAGACCCGGACGCGGCGCGTGCAGCCATCTGCCTGCACCTGTCCAACAGCCGTGACCGGTTATTGCCGGATTAGCAGCCCCCGCTACCAGGTCAGGCAGATCTTGCCGAAATGCCGGTTGCTTTCCTGATACTTGAAGGCATCCACAATCTGTTCAAGCTCAAAGTGCTTGTCCACCACCGGCCGCAGGCCATTGGCATCGATCGCCCGCACCATCGCTTGTTGCTGCGCCCGGCTACCCACCAACACGCCCTGCAGGCGGATTTGCCGAACCAGCGCCTGCACCAGCGGCAACTGCCCTGCCACACCAGTAAGGATGCCGATCAAAGACACATGCCCGCCAATGCGCGCAGCAATCATCGATTGCTCCAGCGTCGCCGGCCCGCCCACTTCGATCACATGGTCTACGCCACGGTTTTCCGTGAGCTCGCGCACTTTCTCGCCCCAGGCCGGCGTGCGTTTGTAGTTGATCAGGTGATCAGCGCCCAGCGTCTTCAGGCGCTCCAGCTTGGCATCGCTGGAGGAGGTGGCGATTACCGTGGCGCCAGCCAGCTTGGCGAATTGCAGGGCGAAAATCGACACCCCGCCGGTGCCCTGCACCAGCACCGTGTCACCTGGCTTGAGGTGGTCATCGCTCATCAGCGCACGCCAGGCGGTGAGGCCTGCGGTGGTCAGGGTAGCGGCCTCTGCATGGCTGTAACCCTTGGGTGCCAGCGTGAAGGCACTGGCACGAGTGGTCACCTGTTCGCGCGCATAACCATCGAGGCCGTCACCGGGCACGCGGGCAAAACCTTCGACGTTGGCGTCGCCACCCAGCCAGTCGGGGAAGAAGGTGCTCACAACGCTGTCGCCCACCTTGAACTCGGTAACGCCCTCGCCAACTGCCGTAATCTCACCGGCACCATCGGCCATAGGGATACGCCGTTCGCTCGGGCCCCACATGCCGCTGACCACGGCGAAGTCATGGTAGTTCAGGGAGCTGGCGTGCAGGCGTACGGTAATTTCGCCGGGCTTGGGTGCGGCAGCCTCGCAGGTGCCGATTTCGACCTTGTCGTAGCCGCCGCCGGGTTGTACGAAGATGGCTTTGCTGGGCATGGCTGGTGACTCCAGTTCTGGGGAAAGACTGGGGTTCAGCATAGTCAGTGCCGGCCTCATCGCGGATTAATCCGCTCCTACAACAGCGCACCCCAACCTGTAGGAGCGGATTCATCCGCGATAAGGCCGTCAGCCCAACAAAACCTGCAAAGCCCGGCAATCCGCCGCATGCCAATCCACCAGCTCCGGCCAGGGATTGTCCGGCAGGTTAACCAAGACCGTACGTGCGCCAGCAGCCCGCCCGCAGTCCAGGTCAAAACGGTAATCGCCAACCATCACCATCTCGCCTGGCGAAACGCCCCAGGCATCGGCAATCTTCAGCAATCCGTCCGGGCTGGGCTTGGGCGCTGCCTCGTCCCGCCCGAGCACGTGCTCGACGGCAAAGCAGTCCGCCAGGCCGATCGCCTCCAGCGTCACATGCGCAAGCTCCCGGGCATTGCGCGTCAGGATGCCCAATCGGCAGCCTCGCCCGGCCAACTCGCGCACCAATTCCACTGCCCCGGTAGCGGCCCTGGAAGCCAACGCCAGATCACGCTCGTGCCTCATCAGCCAGGCATGCTTGGCGGCCGCCTCCGCCGCCGGCAAGGCTGCAAGGTGGGTGAGAATGTCATGCTCGGCCGGGATCTCCAGCGCTTCGCGAATGGCGGCAAAATCATGCACGGCCACGGTCAGGGTGCCATCCATATCGAACACCCAGTTGCGAATCTCGCCCAGCTTCATGCCCAGTCCTTACGGTGGCGGATCAGCCCTTCCTGGCTGGACGACGCCACCAGTTGCCCGGCACGGTTGTAAATGCTGCCCCGGCAAAAACCACGGGCATTGCCGGCCCAAGGGCTGTCGGTGGCGTACAGCAGCCACTCATCGGCACGCAGGTTGGCGTGGAACCACAGCGAGTGGTCCAGGCTGGCGATCTGCATGTCCTTCTGCCACACCGACTTGCCATGGGGCAGCAAAGCGGTGGTCAGCAAGCCGAAGTCGGACGCATAGGCCAGCAGGTACTTGTGCAGCGCTGGCACGTCCGGCAAGTTGCCGTCGGCGCGGAACCAGGCGTACTTCACCGGGTCGCCCGGCTTGGGGTTGAACGGATCACGCTCGGTCACCGGGCGAATTTCGATAGGCTTGGCACACAGCACCTTGTCACGAATGCGTTCGGGCAAGTGGGCTGCCATGGTGCGGGCCAGTTCGACTTCGGTGGGCAGGTTTTCCGGCCCGACCACATCCGGCATTTGCGCCTGGTGCTCAAAACCTTCTTCGTCGTACTGGAACGACGCACTGCAGGTGAAAATCGGTTGGCCCTTCTGAATGGCGGTTACCCGCCGAGTGCTGAAACTGCCGCCATCGCGCACACGGTCGACCGAATAGACCACCGGCAAGCTGGCATCGCCCGGGCGCAGGAAGTAGCCATGCAGCGAGTGCACGTGGCGCGCGTCTTCAACCGTCTGGCTGGCCGCCGACAGCGACTGGCCCAGCACCTGGCCACCGTACAGCTGGCGGAAGCCCAGGTCCTGGCTGCGGCCACGGAACAGGTTCTCCTCGATCGATTCGAGGCTCAACAGGTCGACCAGGTCGTCCAACACATGACTCATCGGGGTTCTCCTAGCAAAGCATCACAGCGCTAAGGCACGCTCATGGGGCAAATGATACAGGGTTTGTCATTGGCGCCGCGCATGGTGCGCTATTCAGTGCGCAGGGTCTGCTCCCAACGGGCGCGATTGATGCGATAAAGCACATGCGGGCGCAACGCGTGCCCAGCAGGCAGGCGGGGGTGATCGAAGCTACCGTCAAGGTCCTGGACCATGCCAATGGCCTGCATCACTTTCTGCGACGGCAAATTGCTTTCGCTGGTGAACGACACCACCTCATCAAGGCGCAGTTGAGCGAACGCGCAACGCAGGCAAGTCCAGGCGGCTTCGCTGGCAAATCCCAGGCCCCAGTGCCGACGCGCCAGGCGCCAGCCAATCTCCACTGCAGGCGTGAAGGGGGCGTCGAAATTTACGTTCAGCAGGCCGGTCATGCCGATGAAGGCGCCGCTGTCCTTACGCTCCAATGCCCACAGGCCAAACCCGTACTCATTGAAATGCCCGCGAATCCTGCCGATCAGCGCCGCTGCCTCCAGCCGCGTCATGGGTGCCGGAAAGTAGCGCATCACCTGCGGGTCGGCGCACATCGCGGCGAACTCGCGCAGGTCGTCGTCCTGCCATTGGCGCAACACCAGGCGGGCGCTTTCCAGGTGGGGGATGGGGGTCATCAGTTGTGCTCCGGTTGCTCGGCCTTGCAGTGTAAAGCTTAGGCGTGCCTGCGCTTTTCTCCCAGCGGCCTCTGATGGCAAGATCAGGGTTCGTTCAACGCGCGATGTCCCCATGCCCCTGCCGCTGATATACCACGAAGACTACAGCCCGGAGTTCCCGCCCGAGCACCGTTTCCCGATGGACAAGTTCCGCCTGCTGCGCGACCACCTTGTCGACAGCGGGTTGACCACCGACCAGGCCCTGTTGCGCCCGGAAATCTGCCCCAACGACATCCTCGCCCTGGCCCACGACCGTGATTACATCGAGCGCTACATGCACGGTGAACTGGCGCGAGAAGACCAGCGCCGCCTTGGCCTGCCGTGGAGCGAAGCCCTCGCCCGGCGCACCGTGCGCGCCGTGGGCGGCTCGCTGCTCACCGCCGAGATGGCCCTGCAGCATGGCCTGGCCTGCCACCTTGCCGGCGGCACGCACCACGCCCACTACGACCACCCGGCGGGCTTTTGCATTTTCAACGACCTGGCCGTGATCAGCCGCTACCTGCTTGAAGCAGGCCGCGTGCACCGGGTGCTGATTTTCGACTGCGATGTGCATCAAGGCGACGGCACCGCACGCATTCTGCAAGACACCCCGGAGGCCATCACCGTCTCGCTGCACTGCGAGCAGAACTTCCCGGCACGCAAGGCGCACAGCGACTGGGACATCCCCCTGCCGCGAGGCATGGGTGATGCGGCTTACCTGAAGGTGGTGGAAGATGCGCTCAACTACCTGTTGCCGCTGTATCAACCCGACCTGGTGCTGTACGACGCGGGCGTCGACGTGCACAAGGACGATGCCCTCGGCTATCTGCAACTGACCGATGCAGGCCTGGCCGCACGCGACGAGATGGTGATGCGCCAGTGCCTTGGCCGAGACATTCCCGTGGTTGGGGTGATAGGTGGCGGGTACAGCAAGGACCGCGAGGCATTGGCCAGGCGCCATGGGATCCTTCATCACACCGCAGCAAATGTCATGGGTTGTTCACAATGACTGTGGAACCGCTTGTGGATAACCTGCGAGAAAGCTTCTGCAGGCCTTTGTACTCATGGCCTGCAGCCTTCTGTTTATTTTTTGTACAGTGCTTGAGGTAAGGGCATTGCGCTAGAATGCGCACTCTTATTCACAGCCTGTTGCCCGCCCATGTCCGAACATCGCCCCGCCTCTTCTCCCCTCGCCGTCGTGATCGGTGGCGGCCCTGCCGGCTTGATGGCCGCTGAAGCCCTGGCCCAGGCAGGCCTGGCCGTAGAGGTGTTCGATGCCATGCCGTCGGTGGGCCGCAAGTTTCTGCTGGCTGGCGTGGGCGGCATGAACATCACCCATTCCGAGCCCTACCCAGCGTTCGTTTCACGTTACGGCGAGCGCCAGCAAGCGATTGACGGGTTGCTGCAAGGTTTTGATGCCGACACCCTGCGCCAGTGGATTCATGGTTTGGGCATCGAAACCTTCGTCGGCACGTCAGGCCGCGTGTTCCCTACCGACATGAAGGCCGCACCGCTGCTGCGCGCCTGGCTCAAGCGCCTGCGCGAAATTGGCGTAGTTATCCACACCCGCCATCGCTGGCTGGGGTGGAACAACGATGGCAGCTTGCGGGTTGCTTATCCACAGGGCGAGTTGCAGGTAAAAGCGGACGCCGTGGTATTGGCGCTGGGCGGCGGCAGCTGGGCCAGATTGGGTTCTGACGGTAGCTGGCAGCCGTTGCTGGCGGAACGGGCTGTGGATATCTCGCCGTTGCAGCCAAGTAATTGCGGGTTTGAAGTCGAAGCCTGGAGTGACCTGCTCAAAGGCAAGTTTGCCGGAGCCCCACTGAAAAACATTGCCCTGAGCGTGCCAGGCAAAGCACCGCGCAAAGGTGAATTCATCCTGACTGCACAGGGTGTAGAGGGTAGCCTGGTCTATGCCTGGTCGGCACCGCTGCGTGAAGCGATCAACTGCGACGGCCATGCCACGTTGTTGCTCGACCTGCTGCCAGACAAGCCTGCGGACAAGATTGCCCAGGCATTGGCCAAGCCGAGGGGGGCGCGCTCCATGGCCAAGCATTTGCACAGCCAGTTAGGGATCGACGGGGTGAAGGCGGCGTTGCTGCGCGAGCTGACCGATCAGGCCACCTTTGCCGACAATGCAGCGTTGGCACGGGCGATCAAGGCCTTGCCCATCACGCTGGTACGTACACGGCCATTGGACGAAGCAATCAGCAGCGCCGGTGGAGTGCGCTTCGAGGGGCTGGACGACGGGCTAATGATCAAAGGCATGCCCGGGGTGTTCTGCGCTGGCGAGATGCTGGATTGGGAAGCACCGACGGGCGGGTACTTGCTGACCGCCTGCTTTGCCAGCGGGTTGCGGGCAGGGCAAGCGGCAGCCAAATGGTTGGCGCGCCCCCTGTAGGAGCGGCTTTAGCCGCGAAGCAAGCAACGCGGTGCCTGGCACCGGCTTCGCCGGTGTTCGCGGATAAATCCGCTCCTACATGTCCCTTCTAATTCAGTACGTTAAGTGCAGTTCCATCAGAGCGGCTTTGCAGGGACGCCGGACCGGTCGGAACGGGCCGCAACACGGCCCCGGCAATTTCAAGGTTTACGCTTGCGCGCTCCACCGTTGAAGCTCGGTACTTTGCGCACCGCCTTCACCGGTGCCTCTGAAGCACCCGCCTCGGCACTATCCATCCAGCGCCCCAACCCACGCTTGGCGCTGTTCTCTTTCGGCTTTTTGGGCTTCTTCGGCTTCTTGATTACCTGGCCGCTGGCATCGGTCATCGGCACCCGGTGGTCGGGGATAAAATCGGGCTCTTCATGGCGCGGCAAGGTCTGGCGAATCAGCGTTTCGATAGACGCCAGCAATTGCACTTCATCCGCACACACCAGCGAAATCGCCTCGCCTTTGTTGCCGGCTCGCCCAGTGCGGCCGATGCGGTGCACGTAATCTTCGGCCACGATCGGCAGGTCAAGGTTGACCACCAACGGCAGGTCGTCAATGTCCAGGCCTCGGGCCGCCACATCGGTGGCCACCAGCACCTGCACCTCACGTGCCTTGAAGCTGTCCAGCGCCCGCTGGCGCGTGGCTTGCGGGCGGTCGCCATGAATGCCGTCGGCGTTCACACCCTCGGCCAGCAAGCGCTCGACCAGCTGGTCCACACCGTTGCGGGTTTTGGCAAACACCAGCACCTGCTTCCAGCGCTGCTTGCGCAACAAGTGGCAGAACAGGTCGGCCTTGCGTTTCTTGTCTACCGGCACCAGCCACTGCTTGACCGTGGTGGCTGCGGCGTTGCGCGGGCTCACTTCGATGCTCAGCGGGTCATTCAGCGCCAGGCCGGCCAGCATGCGAATCTGGTCGGAGAAGGTCGCGGAAAACAGCAACGTCTGGCGCTTGCGCGGCAGTGCGGCGTACACCGACTGCAACTCTTCGGCAAAGCCCAGGTCGAGCATGCGGTCGGCTTCGTCGAGCACCAGCGTTTGCACCTGGTTGAACTTCACCGCGTTCTGGCGGAACAGGTCCAGCAGCCGGCCCGGCGTGGCCACCAACAGGTCGACGCCACGGCGCAGGCGCATCATCTGCGGGTTGATGCTGACACCACCGTACACGGCATAAGTGCTCAGCGGCAGGTTCTCGGCATACTCACGCACGTTGGCATGAACCTGTTCGGCCAATTCGCGGGTTGGCACCAACACCAAGGCACGGATCGAGTTGCTGGCGACTTTTTCCCCTTCCAGCGCCAGGCGCTGCAGCACCGGCAGGGCAAAACCGGCGGTTTTGCCAGTACCGGTCTGCGCCGCGGCCATCAGGTCGCGCCCCGCCAGCACCGCAGGGATGGCCTGGGCCTGGACCGGGGTCGGGGTGGTGTAGTCCAGTTGCTGCAGGGTGCGCAGCAACGGTTCGATCAGGCCGAGTTTGGCGAAATTCATGGCAATACCGTCAGGGGGTTCAGCGAAGGCGGCAAGTTTACCGCATCCCCCCGCCCTACTTGCAGATTTCGCCCTTCAGCGGTACGGCAGCTACCGGTGCCTTGCGCCACTGCGGCAGGCCGATCAGCACTACGGCGCCAATGATCACCGCCATTGCCACGCATTCTTCCGCGCCAATCTGTTCACCGGCGAACACGATACCCAGCAACACCGCCACTGCCGGGTTGACGTAGGCATAGCTGGTGGCAGCCGCCGGGCGCACATGCTTGAGCAGGTACATGTAGGCGCTGAAGGCCAGGATCGAACCGAAGAACACCAGGTAAGCCAACGCTCCCCAACCGGCAGCCGTCGGCATCTGAGTCATGCGTTCGCCCGACAGCGCGCTGCCCAACAGCAACACCACGCCGCCAACCAGCATTTCGGCAGCACTGGCCATGGGGCCCGCTGGCAATGGCAAACTTTTGCTCCACACCGAGCCGAACGCCCAGGATGCAGCGGCGAACAGGATCAGCGCTGCGCCGATGGGGCTGGCCTGCAGGTTGGAGCCGAGGTTGAGCAGCCCGATGCCCACCAGCCCAAGGCAAATGCCCGCCCATTCCAGCCGCGAATTGCGGTGCCCGAACAGCAGGCCGAACAACAGGGTGAACAACGGCACCGTGGCCACTGCCAACGCTGCAACGCCCGACGCCACGCCGGCGTGCTCGGCAACCGTGACGCCGCCATTGCCGCAGCTGAGCAGCAAAAAGCCGATTGCACCGGCTGCACGCCACTGAGGCCAGGTCGGCGCAGGCACACCGCGCCAGCGCAGAAAACCATACAAAAGGCTCCCGGCAATCACGAAACGCACCCCCGCCATCAACATGGGCGGCCAGGACTCCACACCAATCCGGATGAACAGGTAAGTGGAACCCCAGACCAGGTACAAGGCCAGGAAGGCACCGATGAGCACTAACGGGATACGACGGGAGGCAGGCATGGGAAAAGACTCGAAATCCGTTTACGGGTGGCTTAGTTTAGAAAGGCACCTGCGCAAACTTAAGTTACAAAACAACTTTAAGAGGCCTTAACAGTTTGCAAAGCACGGTTGTTAAGGGCATTTCCCATTGATTCGAAGGCGGAACGAGAAACCATGGACAAGTACGACCGCATGCTGCTCGCAGCCCTGCTCGAAAACGGCCGCGCCACTTTCGCGCAACTGGCCCGGCAAGTGAACCTGTCGGCCCCCGCAGTGGCCGAGCGGGTCGCGAAACTTGAAGCCAGCGGGGTGATTACCGGCTACGCAGCAAAAGTCGATCTGGAAAAAATCGGTTTGCCCATTCAATGCGTGATCGAACTTCGCCTGGCCAGCCATGGTAATCAGCAGGCCTATGATGAGCTGATGCGCATCCCGGCTTTGACCGAGTGTCATCGGGTCACGGGCGACCCCTGCGTGATCATGCAAGCTGCCGTGGCGTCGATGAATGAGCTGGAAGCCTTGATCAACCGGGTATCACTGCTGGGCTTCAGCAAAACTTCGATCATTTTGTCCAGCGCAGTGGAGCGCCGCGTACCGCTGGAGCAGCTGAATGCCAGCGGCAAGAAGAGCGCTACTGCATAAAGGCACGCCTTTTCGCGAGGCAAGCGCTACGCAAACGCGCAAACATGCTGATGTTACACACGCGCTAGTGCCGCAGCAGTAACCGCCCTTCAATCGGTACGTACCGGCTCGCAGCACGAATCAATGACAATGCAGTGAGCCCAGGCACGCCATACACCACCGCCTCGGCTCCATGCCGCTGAATCACACGTTCCATCAGCAAGTCAAAATCGCCATCCCCCGAGGCCAGCACCACTTGGTCAACCCGGCTGGCGGCGTCGATCACATCCAGCGTGATCCCTACATCCCAGTCGCCCTTGGCGGAGCCGTCACTGCGCTGGATGTACGGTTTGAGGCGTACGTCAAAACCCAGGTTGCGCAAAATCTGCTGAAATTGCTGCTGCTTGCTGTCGCCCCGGTCAATGGCGTAGGCAACGGCCTCGACGATTTCGCCTTCACGGCTGACATCGGCCCACAACGCGGCATAGTTGAAGTGGCAACCGTGGGCCTGGCGCACGGTGTAGTAGAGGTTTTGCACATCAGCGAACAGGGCGATTTTCTTCACGGCATACCCTCGACCAGAAGGGGCGCATCAACGCCCCTCGAAATGCCAGCAGTATGCCAGAGCCGTCAGACGAAGGTGTCGTCGTCCGAGAAGAAGCCGCCGTCATCGTTGCCGTAGTCTGTATCGGCAAAACCGCCTTGATCATTGCCCCAGCCGCCATTGTCGGTCACTTGCTGCTGTGCACCCTGGTCGTTCCAGCCCCCGG
The DNA here is from genome assembly GCF_028898945.1 of Pseudomonas sp. PSKL.D1. Lineage (NCBI taxonomy): Bacteria > Pseudomonadati > Pseudomonadota > Gammaproteobacteria > Pseudomonadales > Pseudomonadaceae > Pseudomonas > Pseudomonas sp. PSKL.D1. The sequence goes on along the minus strand of NZ_CP118607.1, from coordinate 726,015 downwards.
TATCACTGGCAGGCGCGGGTTCTTCCTTGATGACTTCGACCACCTCTTCAGGCTGCGAATGGTGGTTGAACAGGCTGCTGATGCCCTGTGCCAGCAACACACCCCCGGCCACGCCTGCAGCGGTTTGCATTGCCCCGCCAAGGAAGCTGCTGGCACCGCCACGGGCCGGCGCTGCGCCAAAGCCTGGTTGAACGGCCTGAGGTTGCGGGAAACCCGGCGCGCTTGGCTCGCGCCAGCCACCAGCCGACGCAACAGGGGCAGGCGCGCGCTGTGGCTGAGGTGCCGGCTCGGGGTTGCGCGCATTCGAACCGAAGATGCTGGACAGAAAGCCCCCACCGCTACCGCCGCTCGGGCGGCCGGCTTCGGCCTGGGCACGTGCCTGCTTCAACTCCGCTTCAAGCTGCTTGTTCTGCTCATCCAGGCGCTTGAGCGCGGCCTCCTGAACCAGAATTGCCTGGGCCATGTAGTAAGGCGCTGCAGGCTGCTGGCGCAGATGCTCTTCAATGCGCGCCTGCGCTTGCGCATCACGCGGCTGGCTCGGGTCTTCGGCTTGCTTGATGCGGCCAAACAGGCCGTCGATCAGGGTTTGCTCTTCAGTGTTCATTGGGCTACCTCATGGGGAAGCGGGACATCGGACGTGTCAAAGATGGGGCGCCCGGGCGGCGGATTCAATCAGTTGGCCGGTGAAACTTTTTTCAGCAAATGACCGCACTGGGCTAAAGTTATGCCCCTGCTTTTACTGCCATGCGATGTTGACTGATGAATCCGCTGAGCGTTCTGCGCGACTCCTTGTACTTTTTCCGCCGCCACCTGCCCAGCATCATCCCGCTGTGCCTGCCGCTGGTGGTGCTCGAAGCGCTGCTGACCCAACTGCTGTATCGGCAGATGGGCGATGAAGCCTCCCCCATTTACGGCATGCTGGTCAGCCTGCTGTTCTACCCGTTGTACAGCGCGGCACTGATCCTTTACCTCGACACCCGCAGCAATGGCCAGGACATCTCCAGGCGCGACCTGTTTGCCCGTGCCGTGCAACTGTGGCCGCAACTGGCGCTGCTGATCATGATCAGCTCGCTGCTGATCATGGCGGGCCTGGCACTGTTCATCTTCCCGGGCGTGTGGATCATGATCAACCTGGTGTTCGCCGAATACCTGCTGGTGCTGCGCGGCTTGCCAGTGGTGCAATCGATGCGCGAGAGCGCGCGCATGACCACCGGGCATTTCATGCGCATCATGGTGTGCGTGGTGGCGGTGCTGGCGCCGATCTGGCTGATCGACGGGCTGCTGCTGATGGCGTTTCCCGAGCCTGGCCCTGCCATGGAGCTGGCCATGGACAGCCTGATCGGCTTCCTGCAGCTGTTCAGCACGGTGGTGTTGTATCGGCTGTTCATGCTGCTGGAAAGTGAAGCGCCGGTGTAATTACTGCCACGTAGGAAAGCTTTCGACCTCCACTGATGGGCTGCCTCGGCACTAGGGTGTGACACCCCCAGTTACCGTCGAGGCAGTTCTCATGGATCCTGACATTCAAAGTGCTTTTTGCCGCTCGTTCCGAGGCAAGTTGTACCTGCGCAAGGCTTCTGCCAATACCCCCCTGCGCCTGAGCCGCTCCGATGACAAGTGGAGTTGGGGAGTCACGCCTGAAAAAGACTGGCTGCAAGCCGGTGGCAATCAGGACTCCCCTACCTTCAGCTTCCACTTCGACTCAGCATCTGAAGACCGGCTGCATTACCACATCACCATCCCCGGCCCTCGCAAGACCATCCCTGGCGATCCGGTGCCTAAAAAACTGGGCGTCAGCCGCAACGGGTACCTGGGCTTCTACTGGGTTACCGACGTTACGGACTACTGGAAAATCGAGCCGTTACAAATGACCGCCGCAGGCCTGATTTGTCACTGGCGCGACCATCGTGGGTATCGGGTGGGCGCCGTAAAGGACTCTCCACATTTTGAAAGGGGGGAGTTCTCCCTGCTCAACGTAGATGAAGGCGAAGTCCTGCCTTTCCTGCTCAAACCCGTCTCCTGACCTTGCACAGCCTAACGCCCCCTTGGCAACTTAAGGACCCCACCATGAACGGTGCCACTGAAAGCAACTGGTTTGAAAACCACTTTAACGGCAGGATCTACATGCTGCGGGACGATCAGCAAGTCCCCATTCACCTCAGCAAGGCCACTGACATTCCCGTGGCAAGCCTTATCGCCAATGACTGGCTCATGTCCGGCGGCAGCAAAGCCACCAAATTCGCCTTCAACTACCACTCCCGCACTGAAGACCGTTTGCACTATCACATCTACAGCACCCACTACGCCGTGAAACGGCAGCTGATGATCAGCGACAACGGATTCCTTGGGCTGTACCTGCCCATCGTGCAGGGCGAGTTCTTCAAACTCGAGCCCTTGGAAGTAACGGACCAAGCCATTCGTTGCCGCTTGCGTGACCACTTGGGCCATCAGGTAAAGGCGTTTGCGACACCAGCGCTCAGCGACGACGAAGCCGCCTACCTGACGGTTGGCGAAGGGCAAATGCAGGAATACCTGATCGTTCGCGCCTGACGCCGAAGCCCAACGATCAAAGCAGCGCAGCCCCCTTGCTCAGGTAGCTGCGCATCTCTTGCTCAGGCACCATGCCGCCGCCGGTGGCCCAGATCAAGTGGGTGGCATTGGCCAGTATCTCTTGGCTGAACCCCAGGCGCTGTTGGTAACCTTGCCGCTCGTGCAATACATGGTGCACGCCCGGTGCGCCAGCCAGCGCCGAGGGCTCAAGGGCAATGCCCTCGCTGCGGTGCAGCAATGCCAGCAGGCGCATCAACTCGTCATCGGCGACGGTGTAGTAGCCATCGAGCATGCGCTGCATCGAGCGCCCGACAAACCCTGACGGGCGCCCGACCGCAAGGCCGTCGGCAACGGTTTTGTTGCTGATGCCGAAATCCTGCACAGCCAATTGCTCATGCAGGCCGGTGTACACCCCCATCAGCATGCACGGTGATTCGGTGGGCTCGGCGAAGATGCAGTGCACGTGGTCACCGAATGCCAGCTTGAGGCCAAACGCGATGCCGCCAGGGCCGCCGCCAACACCACATGGCAAATACACGAACAGCGGGTGCTCGGCGTCTACCCGAATGCCTTGCGCCTCGAACTGCGCTTTCAGGCGTTCACCTGCAACCGAATACCCCAGAAACAGCGTGGTGGAATTTTCATCGTCGATGAAATGGCAGGCAGGGTCGGCTTCGGCCTCTTTGCGGCCCTGTTCGACGGCCTGGCCGTAGTCACCGGCATACTCGATCACCTTCACACCGTGAGCCCGCAGTTTGTCCTTCTTCCACTGCCTGGCGTCGGCCGACATGTGAACCGTGGTTTCAAAGCCCAGGCGGGCACTGGCAATGCCGATCGACATGCCCAGGTTGCCGGTGGACCCAACCGCAATCTTGTGCCGGGCGAAAAGGGCCTGCAACGCGGGTTCGGCCAGCTTGCGGTAATCGTCCTCGACGCTCAGCAAGCCTGCATCGATGGCCAGTTGTTCGGCGTGAAACAGCACTTCATAAATGCCGCCCCGGGCTTTTACCGAGCCGGAAATCGGCAAGTGGCTGTCCTTTTTCAGCATCAGGCGAAACGGCTGATGCACGCCATAGCGCTCGCTCAGCACCCGGGCAAAAGCCGGTACCTCCACCAGTTCGGACTCGATAATTCCGCCGGTAGCCGCGACCTCCGGGAACGCCTGCGCCAGGAATGGCGCAAAGCGCTGCAAGCGCTGGCTGGCCTGCTGTACGTCGGTGGCGCTCAACACAATATCGCCCAAGGCCTGCGCCAGCGGGGCAATGGCGGGGTTGAACCAGCTGACCGGCTCAAGCCGCAGCAGGGGAGCCATCAAAGGGTATTCAGCCTGCCAGGCTTGCAGGTCTTTGCCATACACCGTGGTGTTCATGGAGCACTCCGCGAGGGCTTCTGATAAGGGAAAAGGTCAGACCGCCGACAGGCCGGCGCTGCTGGTAGCAGGCTCGTCCAGCGGTGGGTGGGTCACCGGTGTGTGCAAGTTGACCTGGCTGGCTGCCAAGGCTTCAAGGTCTGGACGCGGGCGGCACAGGTCGGTGGTTTGCTCACAATAGGCTTCCAGCGCACGTGCGGCGATCAGCAACTCCAGGTCACCACGGAATTTGCCGATTACCTGCATGCCGAACGGCATGCCGCAGTGGTCCACGCCCATCGGCATGGACAACGCCGGGTTGGTGGCCAGGGTCACCACATAGGTCAGCGCCAGCCAGCGGTAGTAGTTCTCCAGTTCGACGCCGTTGACGTGGGTCAGGTACGGCTGCTCCCACGGGAAGGCCGACACTGGCGTGGTCGGCGACAGGATCAGGTCGTACTGGCTGAACAGTTGCTGGAAGCGGCGGAAGATGCGGGTTTGTTCGGCGCCGGCCCACACGCAGTCCTTGAGCGACATCTTGGCGCCCATCTCGTAGTTGGCGCGGGGGTTCGGCCCAAGGGAATCCGGGTCTTTTTCGTAAGCTGCCTGCAAGCTGCCTACGAACGCCTCGGCACGTAGCACGTCGAAGCAGCGGTGTGCCTCTGGCATGTCGATGCGCACTTCTTCACACACCGCGAACAGCGGCTTGAGCGCGGCGATCTTGTTGCGGAACACCTGGCGAATACCGTCATCGACCTCGCATACGCCAAAATCTTCGGTGTAGCCAATACGCAACTTCGACAGGTCGAGTTGGCCGGCAATCGCGCCTGGCATCGCAAATTCGTAGCTCAGCGGGTCGTTGTCCGCCACACCGGCAGTGGCTGCCAGCTGCAGCCAGGTGTCATCGACGTTGCGCCCCATCGGGCCAACCACGGAAATTGGCGTCCAGCCCAACAGCTTGCGCTCACTCGGCACCAAGCCTGGCGAAGTGCGCAAACCGACGATGCCGCACTTGGCTGCGGGGATGCGCAGCGAACCACCGGTGTCGGACCCGCTGCACAGCGGCACCATGTCCACCGCCAGAGCCGCCGCCGCGCCGCCGGAAGAGCCGCCGGCATTGAGGTTCGGGTTGAAGGGATTACCAGTGGCGCCCCACACCGGGTTACGGGTATTGGCACCTGCGCCCATTTCCGGCACGTTGGTTTTGCCCACAACGATGGCACCCGCGGCGCGCAGGCGGCGTACCAGTTCGTTGTCCTTGCTCGGCACGTTACCGCGGAACAACGGCGAGCCGTACGTAGTCAGCAAACCTTCGGTTTCTTCCAGGTCCTTGATGCCGATCGGCAAGCCGCTGAGCAGGCCCCGTGGCTGGCCTTTGGCAATTGCCTGTTCAACAGCCTTGGCTTCGTCGCGAGCACGCTCGAAAGACGTAGCGCAGAACGCGTTGATCTTCGGGTTCAAGCGTTCAATACGCTCGACACAAGCATCCAGCAATTCAACCGGGGACACATCACGGGCATCGATTAGTTGCTTGAGTTCTACCGCGCTTTTTTCAAGCAAGTCTTGGGCGTTGTGCATGGAATACTTCCTGAGTCGGGTTAAACGCAATATAAAAAGTGCAGCCGGGCACAACAATCGACTTTTTCAGATGGCAGCTTTGCCATTTAGAGATGCCCGAATAACCGGGCAAGTACTTGAATTAGTTACCGGCGGGTAAAACACCCTTCATGTAATCGATAAATGCCTGCAAGGGCTGGCTCAGTGGCCGACGGGCCATGGTTTGTATTTCGATCGAGCGTTCGCTGCCGCACAACTCGGGCACTTCCAGGGCCACCAGTTGCCCGGCCTGCAAGCGCTCGCGCACGAACAATTCGCCGCAAAACGTGATGGCCTGCCCCAGCATGCAGAAGTTGAGCAGTGTTTCCAGGTGGTCGGTGTCCAGGATGCTGCGGTAGTTGAGGCCTTCGCGGCTGCTGTACACATCCAGCAACTGGCGAATGGTGGTGTGCGGGCCCGGCAGGGCCAAGGCGTGCGCCATCAGTTCATGCAGTGGCACACACCCCTGGGCCGCCAGTGAATGCTGCGGCGCCACCAGCGCCAGCACCGGCGCTGGCTGGCTGTACGCCACACTGATGTCCTTGGCCACGCCCAGGCTGAACGAAAAGCCGATATCCACCTCGGCTTCGCGCACCATCCGCGTTACCTCGGCGGCGGTGGCCACCGTGATGCGAAACGTACAGCTGGCGTTCTGGCGAAAGTCGGCGATCGCCCTGGGCAGGCACTGGGAGGCAAATCCTTCGGTACAGGCAATGCTGATCAACGCATCGGACTGTTCGCGCAGCGCCCTTATCTCGTGGCTGACCTGTTCGGCATCTAGCAAGGTACGCCGCGCATAAGCGGCAAGCAGTTCCCCTGCAGGGCTAAGCGCCACCCCCCGGGACTGGCGCTCGAAAAGCGTGGCATCCAGCTCGCTTTCCAGCCGGCTGATTTGCCGGCTGACTGCCGAAGGCACCACGTGCAGGCGGCTTGCGGCCTCGCTGATGGAGCCGCTGTTGACCACCTGCAGGAAGTAGCGAACAGCGGTTTCACTCAAGGTACGGGCACTCATGGTGACGAACTTCTCAGGCCGGTGTGGCACCGAGTCTAAAACATTCACCTTGTTACTGCCGACCACGCGCACCATCAGGGTCAGGCCTCATGAGCGTTGGCTTGCTGCACGGCCAGCACCTTGCGGCCGCTGATGGACAGGCTGATCAGGGTTGCCGCCACCGTGGCACACACCAGGAACAGGAAGGCCGATTCGTAAGTGCCGTAGTGCGCCACCAGGAAGCCGATGACCATCGGGGACACAAAGCCTGCCACCTGCCCGCCGAAGTTGACCATGCCGATGCCGGTACCCACCAGGCGCTGCGCGAGGATCTTGGTGGGCAAGGCGAATGCGGTGGCGAACACGAACGACTTGAAGAAGTAGACGATTGCCTGGTAGGTGATGACTTCTGCGGTGGTCTGCGAGGTATACATGCCATACATGAACAGGCCGGTCAGCGCGCAGCTGCCTGTCATCAGCAGCTTTTCCTTGCCGTCGAAATACTTGGTCATCAGCCAGCCGCCCATGGCGGTGGCGATGCTGGCGGTGATGAAGGGCAAGGGCACCAGCATGCCGACAGTCTTGATATCCAGGCCGCGAGCGGTCAGCAGGTACATGGGCATCCAGGCATCCAGGCCCTTGTTGACCAGGCCGAGCGCGAACCACACCAGCACGATTTTCCACAGCAGCGGCATGCGCAGCAGCTCTTTGGTGCTGACTTTGCCGGTGTTGCTGACGGCAGGCTCGGGCTGGAAGTTGCCGTAGGCCTCAGGCCGCTTGACCACGAAAGCAAAGGCAATGGCGAACAGGATGCCGGCCACACCAATGGCCAGGAACACATCGCGCCAGCCGAGCCAGAGCAACAGTGGGGTAATGATCAGTGGCGCTGCGAAACTGCCGGTGTAGTTGGACGAAATGAGCAAGCTGGCCATCTTCGGCCGGTCTTTGCGGGCGTAGACTTCAGCCACGCCTTTGACCGCCGCGGAAGGGTAGCTGCCCTCACCCAGGCCAAACAGGAAGCGAATGATCAACAGCGACGCCAGCGACCAGGCCAGCCCGGTCATCAAGGTGAACACCGACCACAGGGCAATGGAAACAATCACTACCCGTTTGGCACCAAAACGGTCAGACAACCAGCCACCTGGAATTTGCATGGCGGCATAACCCAGATAAAACGCACTGAGTACAACGCCTAATTCACCGGCACCCAGATTGAAGTCTTTGCCGATATGCGAAAGTGCCAACGAAATGGCCGAGCGGTCAATATAAGAAATGACATAGCCCAAGTACAAAAGAACAAAGACGATAGTCGGTTTGTGCAACGCGTTTGTAGTTTTCATAGTTCTGCACACCTGTGGGTCACCAAGAGGCCTTTGCGCCATCCTAGGAGCGCGTTGCGCAGTGTCACAAGTGACAGATTTAGAGCCGAGCCATCCAAAAAAGTCACAGCACGGCGTTGGTGCAGAAGCACTTGTTTAGGGCGCTCAAACTCGCCATTCCCTGGCGCTTCTGCACCATCGGCGTGCCAATGCCGGGCAGTTTTTCCGTCTTTGACCGTTGAAAATAATTCGACGCGTACTCACACAACCATCAAGTGCCCCGTGGTTTGGCCCGTGCGGTGGCCTCGGCCACCAGCGGGTCATCTGGCCAGTAATGCTTCGGGTAACGCCCTTTAAGGTCTTTCTTCACTTCGGCATACGTCGTGCGCCAGAAGTTGGCCAGGTCTTGCGTGACCTGCACCGGGCGGCGGGCCGGCGACAGCAAGTGCAACTTGACCTTCTGCCGGCCCTGGGCAATGGACGGGGTATCCGGCAGGCCGAACAGCTCCTGCATCCGCACCGCCAGAATCGGGGGTGTTTCGCTGTAGTCCAGCCGTATGTTCGAGCCGGACGGCACGGCCAGGTGAGCTGGCGCCCACTCGTCAAGGCGCTGGGGCAGCGGCCAGGGCAACAGGTTGCGCAGGATCGAAGGCAGGTCGAGCGCAGCAAAATGGCTCAAACGCGAAACCTTGCCCAAGTATGGCTGCAGCCAGTGTTCCAAGGTGGCCAGCAAGGCCTCGTCGCCCAGGTCGGGCCATTCGCTGTGGCCGTCCTTGGCGAGGTCAAGCTGGCGCAGCAGGGCAACCCGCGCCTGCCATTGGCGCAGTTCCGGGGTCCAGGTCAGCAGGTTCAAGCCTTTGCGACGCACCAAGCCAAGCAACGCACGGGCGCGGGCATCGTCGTCCAGGCCAGGCAGCGGTTCACGGCTGAGCACAAGCTCACCCACCTTGGTTTGCCGCTCAGCACGCAACACTTGCTCGCGCTCATCCCAATCGAGCAGGTCGATGCGTTCGACCTGTTCGGCCAGCACATCGTCCAGCAACGCGGGGTCGAACTCCGCAGCCAGGTAGATACGTTCTTCCCTTTGCCCTTGGCGGCTGCCCAGGTCGGCGATCACCAACCAAGGGCATTTCATCAGTGCATCCACCTCGGCAAACAGCGCAGCGCGGCCGTTGGCCAAGCGGTACTCGGCGCCCCCGGCCCGGCGCTGCTGGGCAACCCGGTCGGGGTAAGCCAGCGCCAGCAATGCACCCAGCCAACGCGGGTGGTCGGGCTCGTTGGCCGCGTTACCGGGCTTGCCGCGCAGCAGGCTGCGATACTGCCGCGCCAGTTGCCTGGCCCGCTGCACCCCGCCCTGCCCGCCACGGCCGGTTTTGTGTTCACCGCTGAGCAGCGCCAGCCGGCTGTGCAGGTCGGCACCGCCACCGCGCTGAATATCGCGCTCGCCCAGCAAGGCGGCCACATCGCAGGCCATTGCGGTCAGGCCCAGGTCATGGCCACGCAGCAGCAAGTGTGCAATGCGAGGGTGGGCGGGCAGCTCTGCCATGGCCTGGCCATGGTCACTGAGGTTGTCGCGGCTGCCGGCCTTGTAGGCGCCGAGCCTTGCGAGCAAGTCTTGCGCCTGGGCAAATGCTGCAGAGGGGGGATGATCCAGCCAGCGCAACTGGTCGGGCGTGACGCCCCAGCGGGCAAGCTGCAAGGCCAGGCCGGCAAGGTCTGCCTGCAGGATTTCGGCGCTGCCGTGGGCGGCCAGTTGGTCATGTTGCGCCTCGGACCACAGGCGGTAGCACACGCCCGGCTCCAAACGCCCGGCACGGCCCGCGCGCTGGGTGGCGCTGGCGCGGGAAATGCGCTGGGTATCGAGCCGGGTCATGCCGCTGCCGGGGTCAAAACGCGGTACGCGGGCCAGGCCTGCATCGATGACGACACGCACGCCATCGATGGTCAGGCTGGTTTCGGCAATGTTGGTGGCCAGCACCACTTTGCGCAGCCCTTTGGGGGCGGGGTCGATGGCCGCGCGCTGGGCATTGAGGTCGAGTTCGCCGTGCAAGGGGCACAGCAACACATCGTCGCGTTGGCCCAGCGCTGCTTCCAGGCTCTGGTGAACCCTGCGGATTTCCGCCTGCCCCGGCAGGAACACCAACAGGCTGCCGGGCTGCTCTGCCAGCGCGTGAAGCACACTGTCGACAACCTTGGGCTCGATGAACTCACCTGGCTGGAAGAGCCGGCCCCAGCGAATATCCACAGGGTGCATACGGCCTTCGCTGCTCACCACCGGTGCGTCGTCGAGCAAACGCGACAGGCGCTCGCCTTCAAGCGTGGCGGACATCAGCAAGATTTTCAGCGGTGGGTCATCACGCAGCAGCTCCCGGCCATTGAGGCTTAACGCCAACGCAAGGTCGGCATCGAGGCTGCGTTCGTGAAATTCGTCGAAGATCAGCAAGCCCACGCCCTCAAGCGCAGGGTCCGCCTGCAAACGGCGGGTCAGGATGCCTTCGGTGACCACTTCAATGCGGGTGTTCGGCCCGACCTTGCTGTCCAGGCGGATGCGATAGCCTACGGTTTCACCCACCTTCTCACCCAGCTCACTGGCCAGCCGTTCAGCGGCGGCACGGGCTGCCAGGCGCCGTGGCTCGAGCATCAGGATGCGCTGCCCGGCCAGCCAGGGCTCGTTCAGCAGCGCCAGCGGAACACGGGTGGTCTTGCCCGCACCGGGAGGCGCTTCAAGCACAGCTTCATCACGGGTTTGCAAGGCCTGGCGCAGGGCGGGCAACACGGCATCGATTGGTAAAGAAATCATGGTGGTCCTCGAACAGTCGCGCGAGTATAACGGCGAACCGAGCCTGCCTTATCATGGTCTTAGTTTCAGGCGCTGGCGTTTTGCTGGCCCTGCCGAATACCTTTCCGGAGATTTACATGCGCATCCCTTCCCGCGTCATTGGTGGCGCCCTCATCGCCACCCTGCTGACCCAGCTGACGGCCTGCGGCACCCTTTTCTACCCTGACCGTCGCGGCCAGATCGAAGGTAAGGTCGACCCGGTGATCGTCGCCCTCGATGCCATCGGCATTCTGTTCTACGTGATCCCCGGCCTGATTGCCTTCGGCGTCGACTTCGCCACCGGTGCCATCTATTACCCGGGCGGCACCACGGCCCAGGTGGCGCCAGAGAAACTGCGCGAAGCCGTTACCGCCGATGGCAAGGTCGACAACCTCAAACTGCAGGCGATCATCGAAAGCGAGCTGGGCCAGCGCGTGCCGCTGAATGACCCACGCCTGATTCAGCACCGCGGCAGCGTCGAGCAGCTGGCAGCGTACGGCTTCAAACCAGCGGCCTGAGACTAGTTGATGCTGTAGCCCCGCCCGCTGAAGCACGCACCCAGCGCACGTCGGTAGTTGTCTGCAATATTGGCCGGCGGCGCATAAGTGGCGGTGGCGGGGTCGAAGCCGGACTGGCTTACCGCCCAGCGGTGGCACTGGTAGCGGTCTTGTTCCTGTTGCTCCTGCCCTTGCCCATACATCGGGTAGGCCACCACGTCATAGACGTTGCCTGCAGGGGCGACAGGTACGGGTGCCGGGGCCGCTGCCGGCGGGTTGACCACCACGTACTCCTGGCTGTCAGCCAGGTATTGGTAGTAGGTGTCAGCCACCAGGAAGAACAGCGCTCCGCCCAGCCAGACTTCCCGCGCGTACGACGGCAGGTAACTGACCCGCACGCCATAGGGCGGCGCCACCACGATGTAGCTCCCCCCATGCGGGCGGTACCAGTAGCCGCCGGAATAGAAGTAGTCGTCCCCACGGTATGGCACTTTCCAGTAGCGGTCCGGGAAGCGGTCGACGGTTTGCCCGGGCCGGTACTGCGGGCCGGGGCCCCAGCCGTTGCCATGGCCGTCCGGGCGGCCTTGCCAGTGGCGGTTGTCGCCTTGCTGGCGCGGGATGTCCTGGTAGTAGCCCTGACGCGGCGGCTGGGTCTGGCGCACTTCATCACGGGAATTGAGCGGCGAACCGCCCGGGCCGTTGGGGTCCTGATGGCCGTGGCCTTCTCCCGGCCCTTGCGCCTGAGCGGCCACACTCAAACCCAGCCCCAGCAAACCAACACCTGCCAACTGCCAGATGCGCGACTTCATGTTGTTCCTCTCGATGACCAAAACGGCATGCGCCAGTCTACCGCGCCCTTGGCGCATCCGGATGAAATCGCGGCCATGAAAAAAGGGAGGCCATTGGGCCTCCCTTTGGGAATTGTCGTCCGTGCTCGGCACTTGTGATGCCGGCTCACCTCACCCCGTCTTCTGGACGGTGCGTAGCCCGGGGGCCTGGCGGTTCCTGTTGGAGCGCTGGCCGCGACCGCCCGCCTAGGGCGCGCCGCCGTGGACTGATGTCCGGGCAGTGATTCTGTGTGTAACGATACGGGACAGGTGGCAGCAGAGGATTGCGAAGATTGCTCAGATAAATAGCACTTGCGCAATTTTTAACCCTGGATCGATAATTCACAGCAATCCGAACAGAAAAGGCCATTTCCATGAGCAAGCTTGACCGCTACGACCTGAGCATCCTCGCCGAATTGCAGCGCGACGCGCGCATTTCCAACCAGGAACTGGCCGAGCGCATCGGCCTGTCGCCATCGCCGTGCTCGCGTCGGGTCAAGCAACTGGAAGACGACGGCTACATCTCCCGCCAGGTGGCGTTGCTGGATCGCAAGAAGCTTGGCCTCAGCCTGACCGCCTACGTACTGATCGGCATGGACCGGCACACACCGGAGCGCTTCGAAACCTTCGAAGCGGCCATCCGCAATTTGCCGCAGGTACTTGAATGCAGCCTGGTCACCGGTATGGATGCCGACTACCAGCTGAAGGTGGTGGTGCCGGACATGGACCATTACCAGAAACTGCTGCTAGGCAGCCTGACCCGCATCGAGGGCGTCACCAGCGTGCGCTCGAGCTTTGTGCTCAACCAAGTGCTGGCCAGTACCGAAATGCCATTGACTCACCTTCGCTGATTGCCCTGGAGCACACCGATGGATCCTGCCGTATTCGAAGAGTGGATGATGATTGTGCTGGTCACTGTGCTGATCGGCTTCATGGGTTTCATCGTCTGGGACTTGGCCAAGAAGTCCAAGGCGGGGCGCTTTGGTACGCTGATTCTGTTCTTTGTGCTGGGGCTGGGTGTACTGGCCTTTATCATCAAGAGCGTGGTGGTGGGGTTTCTGGAAGGGGTGTAGCGGCCGCCGGGGAGGATGGCACCGGCGTTGCCGGTGTTCGCGGCTGAAGCCGCTCCTACAGGGGGCGGGGCAGCTCTGCCTTGACCTCGCGCCAGCAACCCTGCTCCAAGCCATCCAGCGCCCAATCGCCGATGCGCACCCGCACCAGGCGTAAAGTCGGTAAGCCTACCGCCGCCGTCATGCGCCGCACCTGACGGTTGCGTCCTTCGCGGATCACCAGTTCCAACCAGCTTGTGGGCACGCTTTTGCGAAACCGTACCGGCGGGTTGCGCGGCCACAGCTGTGGCTCTTCCAGGCGCCGAGCCTCGGCTGGCAAGGTTGGCCCGTCATTGAGCTGCACGCCATCGCGCAGGCGCTGCAATTGTTCATCGCTCGCCTCACCTTCCACCTGCACCCAGTAGGTCTTGGCCAGCTTGTGCTTGGGGTCGGCAATGCGCGCCTGCAAGCCACCGTCGTTGGTCAGCAGCAACAAGCCTTCGCTGTCGCGGTCCAGCCGCCCTGCCGGGTAAATGCCCGGGATATCGATGAAGTCTTTAAGCGTGGCGCGCCCTTCCCCGTCGCTGAACTGGGTCAGCACATCGAACGGCTTGTTGAACAGGATCAGGCGGGGCTCGGCCGGCGGTGCCTTCGCCTGGCGACGTGGGCCGGAAGGCCGCGCCTGGGGGCGGCGCGGCTTGGAACGGGGTGGCAGTGGCATGGATCCTCAGCGGAACGGCGGCTCATCGAAGCTGCGCAGTTTACGCGAGTGCAGCGAGTTGAGCTCGGTTCGTAGCAGGTCGAGGGCGGCAATGCCGATCTTCAGGTGCTGGCTGACCGCACGGTTGTAGAAGGCATTGGCCGAGCCTGGCAGCTTGATTTCGCTGTGCAGCGGTTTGTCGGATACGCACAGCAAGGTGCCATAAGGTACCCGCAGGCGGTAGCCCTGTGCGGCGATGGTGCCGCTTTCCATATCAACCGCAACGGCGCGCGACAGGTTGATCAACGGGCGCTCCTGGGCCCAGCGCAGCTCCCAGTTACGGTCGTCGTAAGTCAGCACGGTGCCGGTACGCAGGCGCTTCTTCAAATCTTCACCACGCTCGCCGGTAACCTGGGCGGCCGCTTCCTGCAGCGCGAGTTGCACCTCGGCCAGGGCCGGGATCGGGATGTTCGGCGGCACCACACGGTCGAGGATGCCGTCGCGGCGCATGTAGGCGTGAGCCAGCACGTAGTCGCCGATGGTCTGCGATTGGCGCAGGCCGCCGCAGTGGCCGATCATCAGCCAGCAGTGTGGGCGCAATACGGCCAGGTGGTCGGTGATGTTCTTGGCATTGGACGGGCCGACACCGATGTTGACCAGCGTAATGCCATCACCGTCGGCGGCAATCAGGTGATAGGCGGGCATCTGGAAGCGGTGCCATACCACGCTGGCTACCAGGGCCTGCGCTTCGCCATGGTCCATGCCCTTTTCGATCACCACGTTGCCCGGCAGCACCATACGCACGAAGCGCGGATCTTCACGCAGTTGCTCCAGGCCATGGCTGATGAACTGGTCTACATAGCGGTGGTAGTTGGTCAGCAGGATCCATGGCTGAACATGGCGCCAGTCGCTGCCGGTGTAGTGCACCAGGCGGCGTAGCGAGAAATCCACCCGGGCAGCGTCGAACAGCGCCAGTGGCAGGGTTTCGGCATTGCCCCAATCATACAGGCCGTCGGCGATGTTGTCGGTGGCGGCGGACAGGTCAGTGCTGGGGAACACGCGCGCCAGCTCGGCGGCAGTGATGCCGGTACCGGCCAGTTCGTCGCCCTGCTCGACCACGTAGGGGTACGGAATGTTCTGCTCGCTCACGCCCACTTCCACGGTCACCGTGTAGTCGTGCATCAGCGGGCGCAGCTGCTCCAGCAGATAGCTGCGAAACGCCGCAGGCTGGGTGACGGTGACGCTGTAGGTGCCGGCCACCTGCACCTTGGCATAGGCGCGGGTAGTGGCGGCCACTTCGCCGTGGCTGTAGTAGGTCAGGCGCAGCGCGGGGTAGCGGAACAGCACACGCTCGTCATCACTGGGCTGCGTGCGGTCTTTGAGGTAACGCTTGAGGGCCTGGCTGAGGGCCACGGTGGCCTGATCATGCAGGGCCGCCAGACGGTCGACGGCCTGTTTGGGGGTATCAACGACTTCAAACGCGTGGCTCACACTGTGCTTCCTGTCTGGACATGCATGTCAGCCATCTTGCCTGCCTTCTGCGGTAAAAACACCCCCATTGATTACCCGCTCTCAGATTGGCCAGTCAGGCGTCGCCCTTGCCACCAGCGCTTCCACGTCTACACCCCGTGGCAAAGCCCCGTATACGCGCCCGCCGCCCGTCAGCCGGCTGCCGATAAAAGCATCGCTGACCGCTGCATTGCCCGCTTCCAACAGCAGCTTGGCCTGCAAGGCGAGCGCAATGTCTTCGGTCAACTGCCGGGCGCGGTACTGGATGTCACTGGTATCGGCGAAAGCGCCTTTGAGGTTGCCAATGTACGCGGCCAGGCGTGGGTCGCCGTGGCCATCGCCCAGCTCGGCGAACAGGGCATCCAGCACGCCTGGTTCCTTGGACAGCGCGCGCAGCACATCAAGGCATTGCACGTTGCCGGAGCCTTCCCAAGTGGAGTTGACCGGTGCTTCGCGGTACAGGCGTGGCAAGATGCTGTCTTCGACATAACCCGCACCGCCCAGGCATTCGGCGGCCTCGTTGATCATGGCCGGGGCGCGTTTGCAGATCCAGTATTTGCCTACGGCCGTCACCAGCCTCGCGAAATGGGCCTGTTGCGGGTCATCGAGTTGCTCCAGGGCCTGGCCCATGCGCAGGCTCAAGGCCAACGCTGCCTCGCTTTCCAGGGCCAGGTCGGCCAGCACGTTCTGCATCAACGGCTGCTCGTTCAGCACCCGGCCACCCACTTTGCGGTGGGCACAATGATGGCTGGCCTGGGTCAGGGCCTGGCGCATCAGCGCGCTGGAGCCGACCATGCAGTCGAAGCGGGTCATGGCCACCATTTCGATGATGGTCGGCACACCCCGGCCCTCCTCGCCCACCATCCACGCCAGCGCCCCCCTGAACTCCACTTCACTGGACGCGTTGGAGCTGTTGCCAAGCTTGTTCTTCAGGCGCTGGATATAGAACTGGTTGCGGTTGTCGTCCGGACGATGGCGTGGCAGCAGGAAACAGCTCAGGCCCTTGTCGGTCTGCGCCAGGGTGAGGAAGGCATCACACATCGGCGCCGAGCAGAACCACTTGTGCCCCACCAGCTCATACGCCTGGCCCGGGCCGGGCGAGCCAACCGGGTAGGCACGGGTGGTGTTGGCGCGCACATCGGTGCCGCCCTGCTTTTCGGTCATGGCCATGCCGATGGTCACGCCTGCCTTGTGGCGATCACCGACATTGCGCGGGTCGTACTCTCGCGCCAGGATCTTCGGCAGCCAGTATTCGGCCAGTTCCGGCTGCAGCCGGAGTGCCGGGACTGCCGCAAAGGTCATGGTCAGCGGGCAACCGCTGCCAGCTTCGGCCTGGCTGTGCAGGTACGTCATCGACGCTCGGGCCACATGCGCGCCAGGCCGTGGCTCGGCCCAAGGCAGCGAAGGCAGGCCGTGCTCCACGGCGGTTCGCATCAGCTCATGGTAAGTGGGGTGAAACTCCACAAGGTCGATGCGGTGGCCATAGCGGTCATGGCTGCTGAATTCCGGCTTGTGCGCATTGGCCAGAAAACCGGCGGCCATCAGCGGGCCACCGGCAAGCGCACCATAGGCATCGATACGCGACTCGGCCCAGCCAGCACCAAAGCGCCGCGACCATTCTTGCAGCGGCAGGTCGAGGCGGTACAGGTTAGCGCCGTCGAGCGAAGGAGGCTGGTTGGTGACTTCGTGGGTTTCTGCGTACTGATGCAGGTTCATCGCAAGCTCCTGGGGCCGGGTATGCCTGAGAACCCCCAGTGAAGCACTCCGTGACGGGGAGTCAAAGTGGCATAAATGACTAAACCTGTTGCCGTACCCAGCCAGACGGTTAGAGGCGCGTGCCCCCCAAAGCCGCCACACCCGCCGGCATCTGCGCCTGCGCAATCGCCACATTCAAGCTCAACTCAAACCGGCTACCCAACCCCCGCGTCGACTCATGGGACAACTTGCCCCCCAACAGCTCCCCCAACTGCCGACAAATCGACAAGCCAATCCCCAACCCGCCATACCGCCGGGTCATGGAGCCATCCACCTGGAAGAACCGCTGGTACAGAATCGCATGGTCCAGGTCATCAAAGCCGATGCCGCTGTCACTGACGGTAAACGTCAAGGCCAGGCTGCCCGGCCCCACTCGGCGGCCACGTACCTGCACCATCACGCCACCTTGATGGGTGAACTTCAGGCCGTTATCCACCAGGCAACTCAGGCAACGGGTCAGCTTCTGCTCATCGCCCAGCAACTCGTCCGGCAGCTCGGCGGGGATGTCCAGGCTCAGGTACAAGCCTTTGCCAAGCGCATTGCCAGCGTAACCGGCACGCAGGTCCTGAAGCAGACGTCGCAAGCTGAAAGGCACCGGCTGCACGCGCATGCGCCCGGCCTGCAACTCGGTCAGGGTGAGGATGTCGTCGACCATGTCCATCATGCCCTGGGCCGAACCGACCGCAGTACGGTGGTACTGCGCCATCTCGGCGCCCATGGGCAGCGTCTGCATCAGCTCCAGCGAACCGATCACACCGTTCATCGGGGTTCGCAGCTCATGGGTAACCGTGGCGAGGAATTCGTCCTTGAGGTGGTTGCTTCGGGCCAGTTGCTGGTTCAGTTGCTCCAGCGTACGCCCGGTGTCGCGCAGGGTACTGGCTTGCTGCTCGCGCATGCTGTTGATGCGGTCGGCCAGCGCCAATGACAGCAGTGCCACTTCCAACGCCGAACCCAGCTGGCTGGCATACATGGTGATGAACACATTGGGCAGGTAGCCCAGCACCATCAGGGTGTTGACCAACCCACCCAGCAGAAATGCGGTCCAGGCAATGATGAACCAGCGCGCCACGCGCAACCCGCGGGACCAGGTGTAAAGCCCCGCCGCGAAGATGCTCACGGTGAACAACAGCGCCAGCACCGTGGCCATGCGCAGGGCAATCCCGTACGGCATGCTCACTGCCAGCACCATCACCACTGCGCCGCCCAGCATCAACAACTGCAGCAGCCGGTCGAAAGGCCGGCTGGTCTTGCCCAGTTGCAGGAAGTGGCGAGCGAATTGGCAACCAAACAGGCCTGCCGCACCAATGAACAAAGGCGTGGCCGCATTGGCCCACCAGGGGCTGTCTGGCCAGAAATACGCCACCCCGGCACCGTTTACCGACACTTGATACAAGCCGAACGAAGCAATGTAGAGGATGTAGTACAGGTAACTGACATCCCGCACGCTGAGGTAGATGAACAGGTTGTACACCAGCATCACCAGCAGCACGCCGTAGATCATCCCCAACACATAAAGCCGGGTAGGCTGATCTTCCATGTAGGCATCGGTTGACCACAGCGCCAGCGGCACCTGTACTGACCCCTGGCTGTGCACACGCAGGTACACGGTGGTTGCTTGCCCTGGGGCCAGGGGTATCTCAAACAGGTAATTATTCTGACGGATCTGGCGGCTGTCGTAGGGCAAGGCGTCGCCAGTGCGCTGGGCAAGGCGGTACACGCCATCACTGCCTGGCAGGTAGAGTTCAAGGTGGTCCAGTGGTGGATAGGCCAGCTCCAGCAACCACTGGCGAGAAGGGGAGTTGGCGGCAGCGAGGTAACGCAGGTCGACTTTCAGCCAGAACACCGACGTCGAATAGCCTGCGTTCAGCACATCGTCATTGTGGGTACGGAACCGGCTGGCGAAGATGGGCGCGCTGACCTGGGCAATGCTGGCACTGCCATCGCGGTCCTCGAAGACCTGCATGACCTTGCCCAGCGGAAGGTGCCGTGTGGACGCGTCGAGCTCGACGGCGCCAGCCAGCATGGGCAGCATGCCCAGAAGCAAAATCAGCAAATAGCGCATACAGCCCCAGCATGGTCTGTCCGGTCGCGTCGCAATGGCCCCCAATCCCTTTGAGGCGACGAAACCCGGCAAAGCCCGTTTATCGAATTGTCCGAGCACTCTAGCATAGCTTCACCGCCTCGCACTCAGCCACCTCAAAATTGGCGAAAAACGCTCTAGAACAGCACTTTCAGAGCAGTCACAATCATTAAACTGACCGCTCGATCAACAAAATCCGTTTGTAGGACGATCCGCGCAAATCGCTTTGGTGGTAAGCTCGCCGACCATGAATACCTACAGCTCCCGCCCCGTTGTCCTCTGTCTCTCCGGCCACGACCCAAGTGGCGGTGCCGGCTTGCAGGCAGATATCGAAGCCCTGATCGCCCAAGGATGCCACGCCGCACCCGCGGTGACCGCCCTGACCGTTCAGGATACCGTCAACGTTTCCGACTTCCGCGTGCTCGACCGCGAGTGGGTATTGGCCCAGGCCAATGCCGTGCTTGCCGACTCCACCGTGGCCGCCGTCAAGCTGGGCATGCTCGGCTCGATCCAGATGGTCGATACCGTCGCCGAACTGCTGGCTGCGCACCCGCACCTGCCGCTGGTATGCGACCCGGTACTGCGCGCCGGTGGCGGTGGCCGGCTGGGCAAGGACGAAGTGGGCTATGCCCTGCGCGAACGCCTGCTGCCACTGGCCACCATCGCCACCCCTAACCTGCCCGAAGCCCGTATTCTTGCCGAACTGCCCGAAGGCACGGCCGACGAGTGTGCCGAAAAACTGTTGCCGTTCTGCAAACACCTGTTGATTACCGGTGGCCACGGCGACGAGGACGAAATCCACAACCGCCTGTACAGCCGCGATGGCCAGCAACACACCTGGACCTGCCAGCGCTTGCCGGGCAGCTACCATGGTTCGGGTTGCACGCTCGCCAGCGCCCTGGCCGGCCGCCTTGCACTGGGCGAAGAACTGAAAAGCGCTGTACGCAGCGCCCTGGATTACACCTGGCGCACCCTGCGCGACGCAGAACAGCTTGGCAAAGGCCAGTTCGTACCGCGCCGCCTGCCCCTGGATTTCTGTTCCTGATACGAGGCTTTCACATGAAGCTACGCGGTCTGTACGCGATTACCGACAGCCAACTGCTGGCCGGCCGCTTCCTGTCCCACGTCGAGGCCGCGCTGGAAGGCGGCGTATGCCTGCTGCAATACCGCGACAAGAGCGACGACGAGGCCCGCCGCCTGCGTGAAGCCGAAGCGCTGATGAAGCTGTGCGAACGCTACGGCACCCAGCTGATCATCAACGATGATGCCGAACTGGCGGCACGCCTGGGCGTCGGCCTGCACCTGGGCCAGACCGACGGGCCGCTGACTCCGGCCCGTGCCCTCCTCGGCCGCAAGGCCATCATCGGCTCGACCTGCCACGCGCAACTTGAACTGGCCCGACAAGCCGCCAGCGAAGGCGCCAGCTACGTTGCCTTTGGCCGCTTCTTCAATTCCGTGACCAAACCCGGTGCACCGGCCGCCAACGTAGAACTGTTGGAGCAGGCCCGCGCCCAGGTCAAACTGCCGATCGCCGTGATCGGTGGCATCACCCTCGACAACGCCGCCCCGTTGGTCGCCCACGGCGCCGACCTGCTGGCGGTGATCCACGGCTTGTTTGGTGCAGACAGCGCGCAGGAAGTCACCCGCCGCGCTCGCGCCTTCAACGCCCTGTTCGCTTCCTGATTTCGAGAGAAGACCCCATGTCCCGTTCCGAATCCCTGTTCGCCCAAGCCCAGAAGCACATCCCGGGCGGCGTCAACTCGCCGGTCCGCGCTTTCAAGAGCGTTGGCGGCACTCCGCTGTTCTTCAAACACGCCGAAGGCGCCTATGTTGTCGACGAAGATGACAAGCGCTATGTCGACTACGTGGGCTCCTGGGGGCCGATGATTCTCGGCCACGGCCACCCGGACGTGCTCGATGCGGTGCGCAACCAACTGCAGCACGGCCTGTCCTACGGCGCGCCGACCGCCATGGAAACCGAGATGGCCGACCTGGTCTGTTCGCTGGTGCCATCCATGGAAATGGTGCGCATGGTCAGCTCCGGTACCGAAGCCACCATGAGCGCCATTCGCCTGGCCCGTGGCTACACCGGCCGCGATGCCATCATCAAGTTCGAAGGCTGCTACCACGGCCACTCCGACAGCCTGCTGGTCAAAGCCGGTTCCGGCCTGTTGACCCAGGGCGTACCGAGCTCGGCCGGCGTACCTGCCGACTTTGCCAAGCACACCCTGACCCTGCCGTTCAACGACATCGCCGCGGTCGAGAAGACCCTGGCCGAAGTCGGCCAGACCGTGGCGTGCATCATCGTCGAGCCGGTGGCCGGCAACATGAACTGCGTCCCCCCGGCGCCAGGCTTCCTTGAAGGCCTGCGCGAGCAGTGCGACAAGCATGGCGTGGTGCTGATCTTCGACGAAGTGATGACCGGCTTTCGCGTTTCGCTGGGCGGCGCCCAGGGCTACTACGGCATCACCCCGGACCTGTCGACCTTCGGCAAGATCGTCGGCGGCGGCATGCCGGTCGGTTGCTTCGGCGGCAAGCGTGAAATCATGGGCTGCATCGCCCCGCTCGGCCCGGTCTATCAGGCCGGCACCTTGTCGGGCAACCCGCTGGCCATGGCCGCCGGCCTGACCACCCTCAAACTGATCAGCCGCCCAGGCTTCCACGACGAACTCAGCGCTTACACCAGCCGCATGCTCGATGGCCTGCAGCAGCGCGCCGATGCCGCTGGCGTGCCGTTCGTCACTACCCAGGCGGGCGCGATGTTCGGCCTGTATTTCAGCGGTGCCGACGACATCGTCACCTTCGACGACGTGATGGCCAGCGATGCCGAGCGCTTCAAGCGCTTCTTCCACCTGATGCTTGAAGGTGGTGTGTACCTGGCGCCGAGTGCGTTCGAGGCTGGTTTCACGTCGATTGCGCACGGTGAGAAAGAGTTGCAGATCACGCTGGATGCGGCTGAGAAGGCGTTTGCCAAGTTGAAGTAAGGTTAGCTTCATCGCGGATAAATCCGCTCCTACACCAATCCTGTAGGAGCGGATTCATCCGCGAGAGGCCCGCACAGCCAACAAATCCCTTCAGCCCTTTCCCCCACCAACACAGATTTTCGAGTAAAACTTTGTAAGGTTGGCGCTGCTTATCCCATAATGTGCCACCAGAGACATTGGCCGCAGCTTTGCAGAGGTAAGTCGATCCCCATGAACCGCACCGGCCGCGCCCTGACCATGGGCTGCCTGTTGCTTCTTCAGCCCCTGCTGGCACTGGCAGAGGGTGGTAACTCGTTGCTGATTCCGGCAACGGGCCGCTGCACGCTCAATGTCCAGCCAGAGGACATGGCGGTTGCGCTGAAGGCCTGCGAAGAAACGGCAGCAACCGGGGACGCCCAAGCGCAGTTCGAGCTGGGCGAGCACTACTACACGCAAACGCCCAAGGACTTGAAAAAGGCCCTCGACTGGTTCGAAAAGGCCTCGCTGCAGGGCCATGCCCAAGCCCAGTACCGCCTGGGTGCCATGTTCTTCCATGGCGAAGGGGTCAAGGCCAACAATGTTCAGGCCTACATCCTGCTGAAAATGGCTGCGGTCAACGGCGCGGAAGACGCGCTGGACATGGCTGACGAAGTCACCGAGCAGATGCCCCGCGACGAGCTGGAACACGCCACTCAGGTACTCGGCCAGATTTTCCGCAAATACCTGCTGGAGCTGCAGAACGCCGAAGGGCGTACACCGTTCTCGCCCCTTCCCTGACTCGCCTTACTTTTCCGGCATCGGCATCGGGAACGGCATCACATTGCCGCCGCCCTTGGCTTCGCTGATCTTGGCCGTGCCCAGGCGCTCCACTTCATCAATGCGCACGATCGAGTGCATCGGCACGAAGCTGCGGATAACCCCTTCGAACTGGTTCTTGAGTTTTTCTTCGCTCGGGTCAACCACCACCTGGGTGCGCTCGCCGAAGACGAACTCTTCGATTTCCAGAAACCCCCACAGGTCGCTTTGGTAAATCTGCTTGGCATACATCTCGAAGACCTGCCCCTGGTTGAGGAAGATCACTTTGTAGATGGCGGGTTCGCGTTTGGTCATGGCGGGCGGGATAACACATGCGTAAGAAAAGGGGGGCATCATAGCAGTGCCAGCCTCTTCGCTGTAGGCGCAAGCCTCCCGCAAAGCGGCCGTAACAGGCTGTAAATACCCTTGATCGTTTCAGTGCTTTCGCCACTGCCCTTCAAGGGTTATTCTTGAGTTCACCTTCATTGCCGTCGAGCGGCTAAAAACGACCTTGAACGCACCCATACAACCCCATCGTTTCATCCTCGAACCTTTCGAGGCCCACCGTTTCGCCAACCTGTGCGGCCAGTTCGACGAGCACCTGCGCCTGATCGAACAGCGCCTTGCCATCGAAATCCGCAACCGTGGCAATCAGTTCGAACTGATCGGCGAACCCAAGACCACCTCCGCTGCCGAGCAACTGCTGCGCCGCCTCTACCGCGAGGCCAAGGGCAGCGAGCTGTCGCCGGAAACCGTGCACCTGTACCTGCAGGAATCCACGGTCGAGAACATCGACAACCCGGCGGTTAACGAGGTCAGCGTTTCACTGCGCACGCGCAAAGGCAACATTCGCCCGCGCGGGGTCAACCAGCAGCGTTACGTCAAGGAAATCCTCGCCAACGACATCAACTTCGGCATTGGCCCGGCAGGTACCGGCAAGACTTACCTGGCAGTGGCCTGCGCGGTCGATGCGCTGGAGCGCGAGCAAGTACGCCGCATCCTGCTGGTGCGCCCGGCGGTCGAGGCTGGCGAAAAGCTTGGCTTCCTGCCCGGCGACCTGGCCCAGAAGATCGACCCGTACCTGCGCCCGCTGTACGACGCCCTGTATGAAATGCTCGGCTTCGAGCACGTGGCCAAGCTCATCGAGCGCCAGGTGATCGAGATCGCCCCGCTGGCCTACATGCGCGGCCGTACGCTGAACAACAGCTTCATCATCCTCGACGAAAGCCAGAACACCACGCTTGAGCAGATGAAGATGTTCCTCACCCGTATCGGCTTCGGCTCCACGGCGGTGATCACCGGTGACATCACCCAGGTCGACCTGCCGCGTGGCACCAAGTCGGGTTTGGCTCATGTGATCGGGGTGCTCAAGGATGTACCGGGTATCAGTTTTACCCACTTCCAACCCAAAGATGTGGTTCGTCACCCACTGGTGCAGCGCATTGTCGAAGCCTATGACCGCTTCGAAGCCCAGCAGGCCAAGCCCGAGGCGCCCGGCAAAGATGCTTGAACTCGATCTGCAACGGGCCACGGACGCTGCCGCCCCGGATGACGCTGCCTTCCGCCGCTGGTGTGAGCTGGCCTTGCGCCAGCGCACTGCCGATTCGGAAATGACCATTCGTCTGGTCGACGAAGCCGAAGGCCGCGAGCTGAATCACACCTACCGGCACAAGGACTACGCAACCAATGTGTTGTCCTTCCCGGCCGACGTCCCCGACGACCTACTCGACATTCCGCTGCTGGGCGACCTGGTGATCTGCGTGCAGGTGGTGGAGCGCGAAGCCGCCGAACAGGGCAAATCGCTCGAAGCACACTGGGCACACCTGGTCATTCACGGCTGCCTGCACCTGCTTGGCTATGACCACATCGAAGATGAGGAAGCCGAGGAAATGGAAGCACTGGAACGGGAATTGCTGGCAGAACTGGGTCACCCCGACCCGTATGCCGATGATGAAAACGAATCTTTCACACACTGATACTGCAAGGATCACGAGAACCGCCATGAGCGAAGATCGATCGAGCAACGGGCAAAAGTCCTGGCTGGGTAAACTGACCCAGGCTTTTGCCCATGAGCCGAAAAACCGCCAGGAGCTGCTGGAGCTGCTGCGCGAAGCCCATCAGAACAAGCTGCTCGACAGCGAAGCGCTGACCATCGTCGAAGGCGCCATCCAGGTCGCCGACCTGCAGGTGCGCGACATCATGGTCCCGCGCTCGCAAATGATCAGCATCAAGGCTACCCAGTCGCCACGCGAGTTCCTGCCGGCCGTCATCGACGCCGCCCACTCGCGCTACCCGGTGATCGGCGAAAGCCACGACGATGTGCTCGGGATCCTGCTGGCCAAAGACCTGCTACCGCTGATCCTCAAAGAGAACGGCGACAGCTTCAACATCAAGGACCTGCTGCGCCCGGCCACCTTCGTGCCCGAGTCGAAGCGCCTGAACGTGCTGCTGCGCGAGTTCCGCGCCAACCACAACCACATGGCCATCGTCATCGACGAATACGGCGGCGTGGCGGGCCTGGTGACCATCGAAGACGTGCTCGAGCAGATCGTCGGCGACATCGAGGACGAGCATGACGTCGAGGAAGACAGCTACATCAAGCCGCTGCCAAGCGGCGACTTCCTGGTCAAGGCGCTGACCCCGATCGACAACTTCAACGAGTTCTTCGACAGCGAATTCTCCGACGATGAGTTCGACACGGTCGGCGGCCTGGTGATGAGTGCCTTCGGTCACTTGCCCAAGCGCAATGAAACTACCGAGATCGGCGCCTACAAGTTCCGCATTCTCAACGCCGACAGCCGGCGGATACACTTGCTGCGCCTGACTCCGGTCACCCGTTAAGGACTAACATGCGTTGGATCACCCGCCCCGGCTGGCCCGGTAACCTGCTGGCCATGGCGGCCGGCGCATCCACCCTCCTGGCCCTGGCGCCGTTCGACATCTGGCCGCTGGCCATCTTGTCCATCGCCCTGCTCTACCTTGGCCTGCGCGAGCTCAGCCCGCGCCAGGCCATGTGGCGCGGCTGGCACTTCGGTTTCGGCCTGTATGGCGCCGGCACCTGGTGGATCTACGTCAGCATGACCACCTACGGCGGCGCTTCGCCCTTGCTGGCGATCGTGCTGCTGCTGGCATTCTTCGCGGCGCTTGCCTGGTTCTTCGCTCTGCCCACCTGGCTGTGGGCACGCTGGTTGCGCCGCAGCGAGGCGCCATTGGCTGACGCCTTGTGCTTCGCGGCACTGTGGCTGCTGCAAGAAGCCTTCCGCGGTTGGTTCCTGACCGGTTTCCCTTGGTTGTATGCCGGTTACAGCCAGCTGGACGGCCCGTTGGCTGGCCTGGCGCCAGTGGGCGGTGTGTGGCTGGTGTCCTTCGCCCTGGCGCTGACCGCCGCGCTGCTGTGCAACCTGCACCGCCTGCGCGCCCGGCCGTCGTTCCTGGCCATTGGCGTAGTGTTGCTGCTTGCCCCTTGGGTCACCGGCCTTGCGCTCAAACAGCATGCCTGGACCAAGCCTGCGGGCGAGCCGCTCAAGGTGGCGGCACTGCAAGGCAACGTCGAACAGGACCTGAAATGGGACCCGGCGCACATCGACGCGCAACTGGCGCTGTACCGCGACATGAGTTTCAGCTCAAAACCTGTGGATTTGCTGGTGTGGCCAGAAACGGCCGTACCGGTACTCAAGGACCAGGCGCAAGGCTACATCGACGTAATGGGCCGCTTCGCCGCCGACCGGCATTCAGCCCTGATCACCGGCGTCCCGGTACGTGAAGTGGTGCACCACCAGCGCCGGTACTACAACGGCGTCACTGTGACTGGCGAAGGCGATGGGACCTACCTGAAGCAAAAGCTGGTGCCATTTGGCGAGTACGTGCCGCTGCAAGATGTGCTGCGCGGCCTGATCGAGTTTTTCAACCTGCCGATGTCGGACTTTGCCCGCGGGCCGGAAGACCAGCCTCTGCTGCAGGCCAAGGGCTATCAGATTGCACCGTACATCTGCTACGAAGTGGTGTACCCCGAGTTCGCAGCGGGCCTGGCTGCGCGCAGCGATCTGTTGCTGACCATCAGCAACGACACTTGGTTTGGCACCTCCATCGGCCCGCTACAGCACTTGCAGATGGCCCAGTTCCGCGCGCTGGAGGCCGGCCGCTGGATGATCCGGGCCACCAACAATGGCGTGACGGCGCTGATTGACCCGTTTGGGCGGATTACGGCAGAAGTTCCGCAGTTCCAGCGGGCGGTGTTGTATGGCGAAGTGGTGCCGATGCAGCAATTGACGCCGTATCTGCAGTGGCGGTCGTGGCCGCTGGCGATCGTTTGTGTGTTGTTGCTGGGGTGGGCGTTGGCGGCGGGGCGGATAGCCAAGACTGTGTAATAGGGGCCGCTTTGCGGCCCATCGCGGATAAATCCGCTCCTACAGGATGTCGCCGAAACGAGCTCATCCGCAACGGCCCCCTGTAGGAGCGGATTTATCCGCGAGAGGCCATCCCAAGCACCCCAAAACTCAATAAAACACCCGATACCCCACCAAACCCACCCACTCGTTCAACAACTGCCCGCTCTGCCAAATGGCCCTGCTCTCCGGCAACAACCCGCCAAACGGCCGCGCATGGTCCCGGCCCAGGAACCCCACCGGTGCCGGCACCACCTCGAAACCGGCCTGCTCAAAGCTCCAGCGCGCACGGGGCATGTGCCACGCCTGGGTAACCACCACCACTCGGCGAATACCCAGTGGCTGCAACACATCCGCACTGAACCGTGCGTTCTCCCACGTAGTGCGGCTGGCCTGCTCCTTCCATTTCACCTCCACGGCAAAATCTTCCTTCAGGCGATCAGCCATCAACTGCGCTTCACTGGGCGGCGTCCCGTAGTGCAACCCGCCACTGGTCAGCAACGGCAGGCCCGAAGCCTTCGCCAAATGGGCGGCAAAGCGCATACGTTCAAGTGCCGTGGCGGCGGGCTGGTCTTCGCCGCCCCAGGCCGGGTCGCCACGCTCGCGCCCAGCCCCAAGCACAACGATTGCATCCGCCCGGCCTGCCAACCCAGCCCACTCATCAACCGCCAGCGCCGGCTCAGTCTCCAGCAGACGGGCACTTTCCTGCACCACCAGCGGCAAACTCATCAGCCACAAACCGCCTAACCCGATGGCAAAGCAAAACGCCGCCAGCCGTGGCCGCCGCGCGCGCAGCCACCAGGCAGCCAGCAACAGCAGAAACAGGACGCCAGGCGGCATCAACCATTGTTTGATGAAATATCTGAGCGGCATCGGCCACACCTCCTTGGCAGGCGTGCAGCCTAAGTGGATCGACACCGGTCAACAAGTACGCCGGCCGGCGTCGATCGCAAGAAGGTGTAGTGAAGAACCGGCGCGCATAAACCAGCGTCTGGCGCCCTGAACGGCTAGCGATGCAGCGTCCTGGAACTCGCCGTGGTGGCGGTGCGTTTCTTGTCCTTGAGCCAGATGATCTTTGCCGTTGCCGGTTCCGCTTGCGGGAATGTTCCGGCACAGGCATGGCGGCGTTCCGGGAGTGACTCCAGGTAGGCCTTGATCACGTCGAACTCTGCGCGGCTCAGGCCACGCAACTCCAGCTCGGCTGGCATCTCGTCGCGCAATCGCACCGATGTCCTGGCAGTTTCCAGCGCCAAGCCAAGACGGTCGATCAGGCGTTCGTAAAGCTCCGGTTTGTTTGCGGGTAGCTGCGTCTCTCCCATCCGTTCACCTCATTGAAGGTAAGAATATCTCCCCCCACACCTGAGCTTAGCGTTGCTGAAAAAAGCAGCCGGGCGCCGCGACCAGCGGGCATTCGCAATCAGGGTTTCCCACGATGTGCGGCGCTGCTGTATGCTACGGCGTTCACTCTCACGACACCGGAGTGCCGGACGCAGCGAGGTTCCGCTGCCTGGATCAAGGTCTCTTTTCTCTCAGCCAAAAAGTAGCCATGCACGAACAATACACGCCCCGTGATATCGAAGCCGCCGCCCAGAAGTTCTGGGACGAGCAACAATCGTTCGCTGTTACCGAACAGCCAGGCAAGGACACGTACTACTGCCTGTCGATGTTCCCGTACCCGAGCGGCAAGCTACACATGGGCCACGTGCGCAACTACACCATCGGCGACGTGATTGCCCGCTACCAGCGCATGCTGGGCAAAAACGTCCTGCAACCGATGGGCTGGGACGCCTTCGGCATGCCCGCGGAAAACGCGGCGATGAAGAACAACGTCGCCCCGGCCAAGTGGACGTACGAAAACATCGACTACATGAAGACCCAGCTCAAGAGCCTGGGCCTTGCCATCGACTGGGCACGTGAAGTCACCACCTGCAAGCCTGACTACTACCGTTGGGAGCAGTGGCTGTTCACCCGCCTGTTCGAAAAAGGCATCATCTACCGCAAGAACGGTACCGTGAACTGGGACCCGGCGGACCAGACCGTACTGGCCAACGAGCAGGTCATCGATGGCCGCGGCTGGCGTTCGGGCGCGCTGATCGAGAAGCGCGAAATCCCGATGTACTACTTCCGCATCACCGACTACGCCGACGAGCTGCTGGAAAGCCTCGACGAGCTGCCGGGCTGGCCTGAACAGGTCAAGACCATGCAGCGCAACTGGATCGGCAAGTCGCGCGGCATGGAAGTGCAGTTCCCGTACGACCAGGCGACCATCGGCCACGAGGGTGCCCTGAAGGTCTTCACCACCCGCCCAGACACGCTGATGGGCGCCACCTACGTCGCCGTCGCCGCCGAGCACCCGCTGGCCACTCAGGCAGCCCAGGGCAACCCGGCATTGCAGGCGTTCATCGACGAATGCAAAAGCGGCAGCGTTGCCGAAGCCGACATGGCCACGCAAGAGAAGAAAGGCATGGCCACTTCCCTGCTGGTCGAGCACCCGCTGACCGGCGAGAAGCTGCCGGTATGGGTAGCCAACTACGTGCTGATGCACTACGGTGATGGCGCTGTAATGGCCGTGCCGGCCCACGACGAGCGTGACTTCGAGTTCGCCCACAAGTACAACCTGCCGGTCAAAGCCGTGGTGCGCACCAGCGCGGGCGACGAAGTCGGCAGCGAGTGGCTGGCTGCCTATGGCGAGCATGGCCAACTGATCAACTCCGGCGAGTTCGACGGCCTGGACTTCGCGGGCGCCTTCGACGCCATCGAAGCGGCCTTGATCCGCAAGGAACTGGGCAAATCGCGTACCCAGTTCCGTCTGCGCGACTGGGGCATCAGCCGCCAGCGCTACTGGGGCTGCCCGATCCCGATCATCCACTGCCCGTCCTGCGGCGACGTGCCAGTACCGGAAGACCAACTGCCAGTCACGCTGCCAGAAAACGTGGTGCCGGACGGCGCCGGTTCGCCGCTGGCGCGCATGCCAGAGTTCTACGACTGCACTTGCCCTAAATGCGGCACTGCAGCCAAGCGCGAAACCGACACCATGGACACCTTCGTGGAATCGTCCTGGTACTTCGCCCGCTACGCTTCGCCGAACTACGACAAAGGCCTGGTCGACCCGAAAGCGGCCAACCACTGGCTGCCGGTCGATCAGTACATCGGTGGTATCGAGCACGCGATCCTGCACCTGCTGTATGCACGCTTCTTCCACAAGCTGATGCGTGACGAGGGCCTGGTCACCTCCAACGAGCCGTTCAAGAATCTGCTGACCCAAGGCATGGTGGTCGCCGAGACTTACTACCGCGTGGCCAGCAACGGCGGCAAGGACTGGTTCAACCCGGCCGATGTCGAAATCGAGCGTGATGCCAAGGCCAAGATCATTGGCGCACGCCTGAAAACCGACGGCCTGCCAGTGGAAATCGGCGGCACCGAGAAGATGTCGAAGTCGAAGAACAACGGCGTCGACCCGCAGTCGATGATCGACGCCTACGGTGCCGACACCTGCCGCCTGTTCATGATGTTCGCCTCGCCGCCCGACATGAGCCTGGAATGGTCCGACTCTGGCGTAGAAGGTGCCAGCCGCTTCCTGCGCCGTGTCTGGCGCCTGGCCCAGGCCCACGTCAGCCAAGGGCTGCCGGGCAAACTGGACATCGCCGCCCTGAGCGACGAGCAGAAGGCCATCCGCCGTGCTATCCACGCCGCCATCAAGCAGGCCAGCACCGACGTGGGCCAGTTCCACAAGTTCAACACAGCCATCGCTCAAGTGATGACCGTGATGAACGTGCTGGAAAAGGCCCCGCAGGGCACCGAACAGGACCGTGCGCTGCTGCAGGAAGGCCTGGAGGCCGTGACCCTGCTGCTGGCCCCGATCACCCCGCACATCTCCCACGAGCTGTGGAAGGCGCTGGGCCACGATCAAGCCGTGATCGACGCTGGCTGGCCTGCAGTCGATGAAGCTGCGCTGGTACAGGACACCGTTACCCTGGTGGTTCAGGTCAACGGCAAGCTGCGTGGCCAGGTCGAAATGCCGGCCGCCGCCAGCCGCGAAGAAATCGAAGCCGCCGCCCGCAGCAACGAAAATGTCCTGCGTTTCATCGATGGCCTGACCATCCGCAAGGTCATCGTGGTACCGGGCAAGCTGGTCAACATCGTAGCCAACTGATGGCAACGCCCACCCGTAACGATGCGGGTGGGCGGTCAAGGCCCACAAGGGAGCAACAACATGATCAAACGCAATTTGCTGGTAATAGGCCTGGCGGTCATGCTCAGCGCCTGCGGTTTCCAGCTGCGCGGCACCGGCACCAACGAATTGAGCATCAAGGAAATGGACGTCAGCGCACGCAATGCCTACGGCCAGACCGTGGCCCAGCTGCGCGCGGCCCTCGAACGCAGCGGCGTGAACGTGCACACCGGTGCACCATACCGCTTGCGCCTGACCAACGAGCGTGAAGACGAGCGTTCAGCCAGCTACGCCAGCGGCAGCCGCACCGCCGAGTACGAGCTCACCACCACTCTCAACTACAGCATTCTGGGCCTGAACGACCTCGAACTGCTGAGCGACAAGGTGGAAGTGCGCAAGATTTACGTGCGTGACGGTGGCAACATCACCGGTTCCGACCAAGAGGCCACCCAGGCCCGCGAAGTCATGCGCCGCGACCTGGTACAGGCGATGATGACCCGCCTGCAAAACCTCAACCCGGCTCAGCTGGACGAGTTGCAGCGTAAAGCCGACGAACGCGCCCAGGCCGAGGCCGCGGCGCTGGAGGCTGCACGCCGTCAACAGGCGGAAACGCCGCAGCAGTCGCCGCTGGAAATCCTGGGCAAATAAGCCCGTACGGGGCACTTCGGTGCCCCGTCTGTTTCCCATGAAACTCGCCCCCGCCCAACTCAACAAGCACCTGCAAGGCACTTTGGCCCCGGTCTACGTGGTCAGTGGCGACGACCCGCTGCTGTGCCAGGAAGCTGCCGACGCCATCCGCAACGCCGCGCGCCAGCAAGCCTTCGACGAACGCCAGGTGTTCAGCGCCGACGCCAACTTCGACTGGGGTACCCTGCTCCAGGCCGGTGCCAGCCTGTCACTGTTTGCCCAGCGCCGCCTGCTGGAACTGCGCCTGCCCTCCGGTAAGCCGGGGGACAAAGGTGCTGCGGCACTGATGGAATATTGCGCCAACCCCGCCGAAGACACCCTGCTGCTGATCAGCCTGCCCAAGCTCGACGGCAGCGCGCAGAAGACCAAGTGGGGCAAGGCACTGATCGAAGGTAGCCACTGCCAATTCATCCAGATCTGGCCGGTGGACGCCCAGCAGTTGCCGCAGTGGATCAATCAGCGCCTGTCCCAGGCGGGCCTTAGTGCCCAGCGTGATGCGGTCGACCTGATTGCCGCCCGGGTCGAAGGCAACCTGCTGGCCGCTGCCCAGGAAATCGAAAAGCTCAAACTGCTGGCCGAAGGCAATCAGATCACCGTTGAAACGGTGCAGGCAGCCGTGGCCGACAGCGCACGCTTTGACGTATTCGGCCTGGTCGATGCCATTCTCAATGGTGAGGCCGCCCATGCCTTGCGCATGCTTGAAGGCCTGCGTGGTGAG
The DNA here is from genome assembly GCF_028898945.1 of Pseudomonas sp. PSKL.D1. NCBI lineage: Bacteria > Pseudomonadati > Pseudomonadota > Gammaproteobacteria > Pseudomonadales > Pseudomonadaceae > Pseudomonas > Pseudomonas sp. PSKL.D1. The sequence continues at coordinate 693,260 of NZ_CP118607.1, read as the reverse complement.
GGGGTGGAGCCGCCTGTGATTCTTTGGGCCCTGGCCCGTGAATTGCGGCTGTTGGCGGGTTTGGCGCAGCAGTTCAGCCAAGGTGTGCCGCTGGACAAGGCTTTCAGCCAGGCCCGGCCGCCCGTGTGGGACAAACGCCGACCGTTGGTCAGTAAAGCCCTGCAACGTTTGTCGGCACAGCGGTGGGCGCAGTTGCTGCAGGATGCCCAGCGCATCGATGCGCAGATCAAGGGGCAGGCGGAAGGCTCGCCTTGGACCGGGTTGTCGCGCTTGACTCTTTTGATGGCAGGGCAGCGGTTGGTGTTGCCTTCAGAATAGCTGGGGCCGCTTCGCAGCCCCATGATTTCAGCCATACACACAATCAATTGGCCCCACCCTGCGCCAAGCCCTAAAGTCCGCCCCGCAATTCACCCACCCGCGGGAGCACCACCATGAGCAAAAAGCCGAAAAAGCACGGCCCCAACAAGGCCAAATCCATCATCGCCCAACCGCTGTTCCGTTGCCGCCAGGAACGGCCAGAAAAGGGCAAAGGCAGCTACCGCCGCGAAGCCTTCCAGTCGAGAGACTGGGAGGTTTCTTACTTTTTGGCCGCATGAAAGCATCGAAAGCGCAGGCATGATATGGTCGTCACCTGACCTGAATTTCTGGATCTGTGCATGCCATTGAGTCTCCTCCCCCGTTGGAAATCCCGCCAACTGATCGCGGCCTCCAGCTTCATCCTGCTCGTCGCCTGCGCGGAGAAACCCACCGCCGCCGACGCCCTGCCGCTGGCCCCTGCCCAGCCCGCACCCGTGGTAACCCTGCCCACCGCCACGCCAGACGTGAGCACCGAAATCCAGCCGCTGCAAACCTTCGCCCAATGGCAGGCCGGGTTCCGCCAGCAGGCCTTGCAAGCCGGCATCTCAGCCTCCACGTTCGATCGCGCATTCCTTGGCGTCACGCCAGACATGGACGTGATCAAAGCCGACCGCAGCCAGCCCGAATTCACCCGCCCGGTGTGGGAATACCTCGATGGCGCCCTGTCGCCGCTGCGTGTGCGTAATGGCAAGAAGCTGCTGGAGCAGAATGCCGAACTGCTCAGCCGCCTCGAACAACGCTACGGCGTCGACCGGCAGGTGCTGGTTTCGGTGTGGGGCATGGAGAGCAACTTTGGCCAGTTCCAGGGCAGCAAATCGGTCATCCGCTCGCTGGCAACCCTGGCCTACGAGGGGCGTCGCCCGCAGTTCGCGCAGGACCAGCTGATTGCTGCCCTGCAGATCATCCAGCACGGTGACATCCAGCCCGAAGCCATGCTCGGTTCCTGGGCCGGCGCCATGGGCCAGACGCAATTCATCCCGACTACCTACAACACCCATGCGGTGGACTTCGACGGCGACGGCCGCCGGGATATCTGGAAAAGCACCCCTGACGCCCTGGCATCTACCGCCCACTACTTGCAAAGCTCGGGCTGGAAGCGCGGCCAACCGTGGGGCTTTGAAGTTCAGGTGCCGGCAGGCTTCGACTGGTGGCTGGCTGATGGCGCGCAACGCAAGCCGGTCAGCGAGTGGATGCAACTGGGCGTAAAACTGCCGGCAGGCACTCAGTTGCCAGCGAACAGCAGCCAACTTTCGGCCGCCCTGCTGCTGCCAGCTGGCGCCCGTGGCCCGGCGTTTTTGGTACTGGACAACTTCCGCGCCATCCTCAAGTACAACAATTCGTCGTCGTACGCACTGGCGGTGAGTTTGCTGGGGGATCGTTTTACCGGCTGGGGCTTCATTGCCGGTAGCTGGCCGAAGGATGACCTGCCGCTGAGCCGTAGCGAGCGGTTGGAGTTGCAGAATTTGCTGAATGCCAGCGGGCATGAGGCGGGTAACCCGGATGGCATCATTGGGGCCAATACCCGTAAAGCGATCCGCAATGCCCAGCAGGCGCTGGGGTGGCCGGCGGATGGGTATCCGACGCACAAGCTGCTGGATAGCCTGCGCAAGCGTTGATGGACCTGGGGCTGCGTTGCAGCCCATCGCGGATGAATCCGCTCCTACAGGGTGGGCTGCGCCTTTGTAGGAGCGGATTCATCCGCGATGGGCCGCAAAGCGGCCCCAAAAACCTCAAGCCCTGAACAAATCCTGCAGCAACACCAACGCCATCCGCTCACTGTCCAGACTCACCTCAGCCCCCAACGGCAAACACACATTCGGATCACAATGCCCACTGCGCCACCCGGCCAGCACCGGCACGCCCAGCGGCCCAAAGATATCCACAAGCAACGGCCTCAACGCCGCCACCGTGATCCCGGCAAAATCCCCCACCAGCACACCCTTGATGCCCTGCAGCTTGCCCGCCAGGCGCAACTGGGTCAGCAACCGGTCCACCCGGTAAAGCGGCTCGTTGACGTCCTCGATGAACAAAATGCTGCCCTGCGTAGCCACTTCAGCCAACGTCCCCAGCGTCGCCCCCAACATCGACAGATTACCGCCCACCAGCCGCCCACTGGCCACACCTGGCACTATACAACTGAGGGGGAAATCAGCCGGATGGACAATTTCATCGCCCTGCCCCAGATGCCCACCAAGCTGCGCAATCAGCGACGACTCGGTCGGCTGTAGCTTGGCGCCCAGCAAATCGGCATTCAACATTGCACCGTGGAAGGCTATCAACCCGGCATGCCGCAGGATGGCCGTATGCAACGCGGTGATATCGCTGTATCCGATCAGCGGTTTGGGGTTGCGCCGAATCAGCTCAAAATCGAGCCCGTCAAGCAAACGCATGCTGCCGTAACCGCCGCGCATACACAAAATGGCATCGACATCAGGGTCGGCAAAGGCTGCGTGCAAGTCTTTCAGGCGCTGCTCATCAGAACCTGCCAGGTAACCCTGGGCATGGTCAACGCCCGGGTAGATGCAGCAACGGTACCCCCGGTCGGCAAACCACTGGCTGGCCTTCTGCGCGTCAAGCCGCGCGGATCCGGCCGGGGCAACGATGGCAAAACAGGCATTGGCCGGTAGCGCCTTGGGCAGCAGGGTTTCATGGTCTTCGACGCAGTTCATCGCAACTCCTTGCAGCTGCAGAAACAAAAATGCCGATGCCGCCTTTCGACGCGCATCGGCATGTACGGCTCACGCCAGGATCAGAGCTTGATCTTGGCTTCGTGCGCCTGCTGGTCGGCATGGTAGGACGAGCGCACCAGCGGGCCCGACGCGACGTTCTTGAAGCCCATTTTGTAGCCTTCTTCGGCAAACCAGGCAAAGGTATCCGGGTGCACGAAGCGTTGTACTGGCAGGTGGCTACGCGACGGCTGCAGGTACTGGCCGAGGGTCAGCATGTCGATCTCATGCTCGCGCATGCGATGCATCACTTCGATCACTTCTTCGTCAGTTTCACCCAGGCCGAGCATCAGGCCCGATTTGGTCGGAACATGCGGGACCATTTGCTTGAACTTCTGCAGCAGGTCCAACGACCAGTCGTAGTCCGAACCCGGGCGCGCGGCCTTGTACAGGCGCGGTACGGTTTCCAGGTTGTGGTTGAACACGTCCGGCGGCGTCTGCGCGGTGATTTCCAGCGCTACGTCCATGCGGCCACGGTAGTCCGGCACCAGGGTTTCGAGCTGCACGCCCGGCGACAGCGCACGGATTTCGCGGATGCAGTCGGCAAAGTGCTGGGCACCGCCGTCACGCAGGTCGTCGCGGTCCACCGAGGTGATTACCACGTACTTCAGGCGCAGGTCGGCAATCGCCACGGCCAGGTTCTTCGGCTCGTCCAGGTCCAGCGGTTTTGGCCGGCCATGGCCAACGTCGCAGAACGGGCAGCGACGGGTGCAGATGTCACCCATGATCATGAAGGTTGCAGTGCCGCCCGAGAAGCACTCACCCAGGTTCGGGCAGGAGGCCTCTTCGCACACGCTGTGCAGCTTGTGCTTGCGCAGCAGTTGCTTGATACGGTCGACTTCCGGGGAAACCGGAATGCGCACGCGAATCCAGTCAGGCTTTTTCGGCAGCTCATCGGTTGGGATGATCTTCACCGGAATACGCGCGACCTTGTCGGCGCCACGCAGTTTTACACCAGCTTCCACCTTCTTCGGCGCGGGGCGCGGGGTGGCATCCTGGGTGGGTATCAGGTTCGGCACGGCTTCTTGCACAGTTGTCATATTCAGTCGATTCCGCCCGTCAGGGTCGTCTGCTCAGCATAGTCGAGGTGCTTGACCAGCTGTCCGCGCAGCCTTGTCCTGACCTCGTCGAGTTCGATCGGGCCTGCCAGGTCACGTAGCTGGGTCATGGCCAGCCCCGCATACCCACAGGGGTTGATTCGGCGGAATGGCGCAAGGTCCATGTCCACGTTCAGAGCAAGGCCGTGGAAACAACGGCCGTTGCGGATTCGCAGGCCGAGGGAGGCGATTTTCGCTCCATCGACATAGACACCCGGCGCATCGGGCTTGGCGGCAGCAGTGACGCCATAGCTGGCGAGCAAGTCGATCAGCGTCTGCTCGATGCGGCTTACCAGCTCGCGCACGCCAAAGCCCAGGCGGCGTACATCCAGCAGCAAGTAGGCGACCAGCTGCCCGGGGCCATGGTACGTCACTTGGCCGCCGCGGTCGGTCTTGACCACCGGGATGTCGCCCGGTACCAGCAGGTGCTCTGCCTTGCCGGCCTGGCCCTGGGTGAAGACCGCGGGGTGCTCGACCAGCCAGATTTCATCCTGGCTGTCCGGGCTGCGCTGCTCGGTGAAGCGACGCATGGCCTCCAGCACCGGTTCATAGGGCTGCAGGCCAAGATCGCGAAAACCGAGACAAAGCGACATCAAAGCACCATTTTCACGATGCCGGTCGCGCGCAAGGCACTGTTGATGTCGTGCAGCTGGTTTTCGCTTTCGGCAATGATGTGCAATTGCACCGTGGTGTACTTGCCTTCCTTGCTCTGGCGCTCGGCCAGGGTGGAAAGGTCGACCTTGGCGTACTTGCTCAGGATCTCGATAACCGTGTCCTTGAAGCCGACAACGGTATCGCCGATGACCTTGATCGGGTAATCGGCGCAGGGGAATTCGATTTTGTGCGACTTGACGTCAGGTTCGCTCATGGCGGAAACGGCCTCGTAAGCCGTGGCAACAACAACGCCCCCGCCAGATCATGCGGGGGCGTGCAGGTCACGATATCAGTTGAACAACCCGTAGAAGAATAGACGGATGCTATCCCACATACGGCGGAAGAAACCACCTTCCTCAACGCCATCGAGGGCGATCAGGTCGGCGCTGTGAACCACGTTCTCGTCCAGTTTGACTTCCACTTTACCGATCACGTCACCTTTGGCGATTGGCGCGGTCAGTTGCGGGTTCATGGTCATCGAAGCCTGCAGGCGCTTCAATTGGCCTTTAGGCATAGTCATGGTCAGGTCGTTGGCCAGGCCAGCCTTGACTTCGCTGGTGGCGCCCTTCCATACCGGGGCTTTGGTCAGCTCGGTACCCTTCTGGTAGAAGGTCTGGGTTTCGAAGAAGCGGAAGCCGTAGGTCAGCAACTTCTGGGTTTCGGCAGCACGGGACTGCTCGCTGTTGGTGCCGAACACCACGGCGATCAGGCGCTGGCCATCACGTACGGCAGAAGCGACCATGCAGTAGCCAGCTTCTTCGGTGTGGCCGGTTTTCAGGCCGTCGACCGTCTTGTCACGCCACAGCAGCAGATTGCGGTTCGGCTGCTTGATGTTGTTCCAGAAGAACTCTTTCTGCGAGTAGATGGCGTAGTGCGCCGGATCGATGTTGATGATCGCACGGGCCAGCAGGGCCATGTCGTGAGCCGAAGAGTAGTGCTCCGGGTTCGGCAGGCCGGTCGGGTTCATGAAGTGGCTGTTGCTCATGCCCAGGTCGGCGGCGGTCTTGTTCATCATGTCGGCGAACGCGTCTTCGCTGCCGGCGATGTGCTCGGACAGGGCGACGGAGGCGTCGTTACCCGACTGGATGATGATGCCGTGCAGCAGGTCGCTGACGGTAACCTGGCTGCCCACCTTGATGAACATGCGCGAACCGCCGGTGCGCCAGGCGTTTTCGCTGACGGTGACCGGGTCGTTTTCGCCGATCTGGCCACGGCGGATGTCCAGGGTGGCGATGTAGGCTGTCATCAGCTTGGTCAGGCTGGCTGGCGGCAGACGCTCGTCACCGTTGTTCTCGACCAGCACGTTACCGCTGGACGCGTCCATGAGTACGTAGGACTTGGCGGCCAGTTGCGGTGCAGCAGGCATCATCTGCTCGGCGGCGAACGCAACCGGCGTGATCAGCAGCAATACGGGCAGGCAAAGTCGTTTGGCAAGTTTGGTGATGTTCATCCGTCTCTCTAAATCGCTAATGGTCTGATGTTTCGTGGGCCACATCGTGTGCCCAGCGCCAGTCAGTCTAGTTTTTGCGGCCTGAGGCCGGGCCTGCAAAGTGCGACAGGATGTCGCTGCGGGCAAAAGCCGACATTGTACATGGCTGCGCAGGGCAATTCATGACAAAACCGACAGCTTGGAGCTTCAAGCCACAAGCGAAGAGCCAAGCCATTATTGGCCCGCTCTTATCTTGCAGCTTGCAGGTCGAGTCAGTCTGTGACCAGCTTGGCCTGGCCAAGGTTCGCCAGGCGGATGCTGTTTTGCGCCTGCTGGATTTCGCCCTGGCTGTTGATTGGCCCAAGGCGTACGCGGTGCAGGGTTTGCTGGTTACGCACGACCGAACTGATGAACACCGGCGCGCTGACCATGGTGCTCAATTTGGAGCGCAGCAATTCGGCCGCGTCCGGGTTGGCGAAAGCGCCCACCTGCAGGAAGCTGCCGCCGTTGCTGGCTGGCACATTGTTACCGCCCACCTGCACCGGCACCACTGGTGCCGCATGCTGTTGCGGCGGTGGCGTCCATTGCTCGACACGCCCGGTATTGGCGGCAATCGCCTGCGTCTGGGCGGCCTGCGGCTCCTTGAGCATCAGCGGCGGCTGCTGGCCACGCTGGGCCCACCATTGCTGCGGGTCGATACCCTCGACGCGCACATGCGCAGTACCGCTCTCGGCATAACCAAGCTTCTTGGCAGCGGCATAGGACAGGTCAATGATGCGGTCGGAATAGAACGGGCCACGGTCGTTGACACGCAGGATCACGCTGCGGCCATTGGCCAGGTTGGTCACCCGCACATAAGCCGGCAGCGGCAAGGTCTTGTGCGCCGCGCTCATGCCATACAGATCATAAAGCTCACCGTTGGCAGTGTTCTGGCCATGGAACTTGGTGCCGTACCACGATGCGGTGCCCTCGGCGCGGTAGTTGCGCGAGTCCTGCATGGGGTAATAGGTTTTGCCCAGTACCGTGTATGGGTTGGCCTTGTAGTTGCCTGTGTGCACAGTCGGCGTGGCATCCGGGATCTTGTTTACATCCACATCCCACCACGGCGCGCCGTCCTTGTGGGCCCGGTTGATGTCCAACCCCGGCTGCGAGCGCACCGTGTTGCCGCTCTGCTGGGCAGGCGGGCGGCTGGACGAGCAACTGACCAGCAGCATGCCAACGGTCATGCAGGCCATCAGCTTGAAGGTATTGGCAGAGAAAATTGCGCGCATTACTTGACGCCCCGTGCTTGGACCAGCTGTTCCGAAAGCTGATGCACCGCCATGGCATACATCACGCTGCGGTTGTAGCGAGTGATCGCGTAGAAGTTCTTCTGGCCCATCCAGTATTCGGGGCCGTTGTCGCCTTCCAGGCGGAAGGCGGTTACCGGCAGATCATCGCGCAGCGCATCATGACTCGACCAGCCCAGCGCCCGCAACTCTCCCACCGTTTTCACAGGCTCGATGCCTGTGGTCAGGCCTTCGTCGGCCCGTGTGCCACTGACCTGGGCGCGGCTGACCACGCCTTGGCCTGCCACCCAGCCGTGGCGCTTGAAGTAGCTGGCAACACTGCCGATGGCATCGTCGGGGTTATTCCAGATATTGATGTGGCCGTCACCGTCGAAGTCCACGGCGTAATTACGGAAACTGCTGGGCATGAACTGCGGCAGGCCCATTGCCCCTGCGTAGGAACCTTTGAGGGTAAGCGGGTCCAGTTGCTCATCGCGCGCCAGCAGCAGGTACTCACGCAGTTCCTTGCGGAAGAACTCGGCACGGGGCGGGTAATCGAAGCCCAGTGTCGACAAGGCATCAATCACGCGGAAGTTACCGGTATTGCGGCCAAAAAACGTTTCAACGCCAATGATCGCGACAATGTACTGCGCCGGCACACCATATTCCTGCTCGGCACGGGCCAGCACGGCTTCATGCTGGCGCCAGAAGTCCACACCACGGGCAATGCGCGCGTCGGTGATGAACATCGGCCGGTATTCCTTCCACGGTTTGACACGCTCGGCCGGGCGCGAAATGGCGTCCAGGATCGACTGCTTGCGCTGTACCTCGCGGAACACGCCCATCAATTGCTCATCGGCAAAGCCGTAGTCGCGGACCATTTCGCCAACAAACTCGGCCACTTGGGGCGAGCCGTCATAGTCGCCGGCGTTGGCCTGCTGGACAGCGCCGAACAGGCCCACCGCACCGATCCACGGCGCACAACGGGCAGCCCAGTTACGCACTGCTTGCATGAATGTCTTCACCTTTTTCAAACCTGTGCAATCCATTTTCGATGGGTATGGATTGACATCAAAACGCCAAACGCTGACAGCAGCGTCACCAACGAAGTTCCGCCATAACTGATGAAGGGCAGCGGCACGCCCACCACGGGCAGCAGGCCGCTCACCATGCCGATATTGACGAATACGTACACAAAGAAGGTCATGGTCAGGCTGCCCGCCAGCAGCTTGCCGAACAGGGTCTGCGCCTGGGCAGTAATCATCAGCCCGCGACCGATCAGTAGCAGGTAGACGATCAGCAACAGGCAGATGCCGACCAGGCCGAACTCTTCGCCCAGCACCGCAATGATGAAGTCGGTATGGCTTTCAGGCAGGAAGTCCAGGTGCGACTGGGTGCCCAGCAGCCAGCCCTTGCCGAACACGCCACCCGAACCGATGGCCGCCTTGGACTGGATGATGTTCCAGCCTGTGCCCAACGGGTCACTCTCGGGGTCCAGGAAGGTCAGCACGCGCTGCTTCTGGTAGTCGTGCATCACGAAAAACCACATGGCCACTGCCACGGGTACGGCAGCTGTCAGCACGCTGATGATCCAGCGCCAGCGCAGCCCGCCCATGAACAGCACGAAGGCACCGGAGGCCAGAATCAGCAGTGCAGTGCCCAGGTCAGGCTGGCGCACGATGAGGATGAACGGCACGCCGATCAGCACCAGGCTGATGGCCACGTGCTTAAGCTGCGGTGGCAACGTACGCTTGGACAGATACCAGGCGATGGTCGCTGGCATGATGATCTTCATGAATTCCGAGGGCTGGAACCGGATCACCCCGGGGATGTTGATCCAGCGCGTGGCACCCATGGCGTTGTGGCCCATGACGTCCACCACCACCAGCAGGAACACCCCGGCCAGGTAGGCCAGCGGCACCCACCGCGCCATGAAGCGTGGCTCGAGCTGGGCAATGACGAACATCGACACCAGGCCAATACCGAACGAGGTAGCCTGCTTGAGCAGCAGGTCCCAGTTTTTGCCGCTGGCCGAATAAAGCACGAACAGGCTGCCAGCCGCGAGGGTCAGCAGGATGATCAGCAAGGGGCCGTCGATATGGATGCGCTGCAGGAAGCTGGCGCGCCGACGCATCACGTCCTCGCTGGAGAGCATGCGATCGAAGTTGTTCATCACGGGGCCGTTTCCTGGGCAACGGTGGCAGGAGCGAATTCGGGCTTGAGCCGGCCGCTCTCATCGAGCAGCCAGGCGTCCATGATCTGCCGAACCACGGGGGCGGCAACGCCAGAGCCGGACTCACCGTTCTCAACCATCACCGATACCACGATCTTCGGATCGTCAGCCGGGGCGAAGGCAACGAACAGCGCGTGGTCGCGGTGGCGTTCCTGAAGTTTGTTGCGGTCGTACTTCTCGCCTTGCTTGATCGCCACGACCTGGGCGGTGCCGCTCTTGCCGGCGATGCGGTACTGGGCGCCGAGCGCAGCCTTGCGCGCTGTACCACGGGCGTTGTGCATCACCTGCTCCATGCCATGGGTAACCTTGGCCCAGTCCGACCTGTCGCGCAGGACGATGTTTTCCATCGGGTTCGGGTCTACCGGCGGCAGGCCTTCGATGGTCTTGGCCAGGTGCGGGCGGTTCCACACACCCTTGTTGGCGATGAGCGCGGTGGCCTGGGCGAGCTGCAGCGGGGTGGCCTGCATGTAGCCCTGACCGATCCCCAGAATCAGGGTTTCCCCCGGGAACCAGGCCTGTCGACGGGTGGCGCGCTTCCATTCGCGGGACGGCATCAGGCCTGCCGACTCTTCGAACATGTCGAGGGCAACCTTCTGGCCGATGCCGAACTTGTTCATGTAGCTCGACAACCGATCGATGCCCATTTTGTGAGCCAAGTCGTAGAAGTAGGTGTCGTTGGAGCGCATGATCGCGGTATCCAGGTCCACCCAGCCGTCACCGCTGCGGTTCCAGTTACGGTATTTGTGGTCGTAATTGGGCAGTTGGTAATAGCCCGGGTCGAACACCCGGCTACCTGCATTGACCACACCGCTGTCCAGGCCTGCAATGGCTACCGCGGGCTTGATGGTCGAACCCGGCGGATAAAGGCCGCGTAACACGCGGTTGAACAAGGGCCGGTCGATCGAGTCGCGCAGCTCGGCGTAGGCCTTGAAGCTGATACCGGTCACGAACAGGTTAGGGTCGAAGCTCGGTTGGCTGACCATCGCCAGCACCTCGCCCGTACGCGGGTCCAGCGCCACCACTGCGCCACGGCGGCCAGCCAGCGCGGCTTCGGCGGCTTCCTGCAGCTTGATGTCCAGGCTCAGCACGATGTCCTTGCCGGGCTTGGGGTCGGTGCGTTTGAGCACCCGCAGCACGCGGCCCCGGGCGTTGGTTTCGACCTCTTCGTAACCCACCTGGCCGTGCAATTCGTCTTCGTAGAAGCGCTCGATGCCGGTTTTGCCAATATGGTGGGTGCCGCTGTAATTCACCGGATCGAGGCTTTTCAGCTCTTTCTCGTTGATGCGCCCCACATAACCGACCGAATGGGCAAAATGCGCACCCTGCGGATAGTGACGCACCAGTTGCGCCACCACCTCCACACCGGGCAGGCGGAACTGGTTTACCGCCACGCGTGCGATCTGCTCTTCGTTCAGCTCGAACAGAATCGGCACGGGCTCAAACGGCCTACGACCCTGCCGCATACGCTTTTCGAACAGCGTGCGGTCTTCCGGCGTCAACTCCAGCACTTCGACGATACTGTCCAGCACTTGCTGCCAGTTACCCGCACGTTCGCGGGTCATCGACAGGCTGAAGCTGGGCCGGTTGTCGGCGATGATCACTCCGTTGCGGTCGAAGATCAGCCCACGCGTAGGCGGAATCGGCTGCACATGCACCCGGTTGTTTTCCGAAAGCGTGGAGTGATAGTCGTACTGGATGATCTGCAGGTAGTACAGCCGGGCAATCAGCACGCAAATAAGCAGCATGATCGCCACCGCGCCGACCACGACGCGGTTACGCACCAGGCGGGCGTCTTTCTCGTGGTCCTTGAGACGAATCGGCTGCGACATCGGACTGCTTACAGGCTCATTTGTGGTAAGGGTGCCCGGACAAAACCGTCCAGGCGCGGTAAATCTGCTCGCCGATGAGTATCCTTACCAACGGGTGCGGCAGGGTCAGCGGCGACAGCGACCAGCGTTGCTCGGCACGCGCGCACACCTCAGGCGCCAGCCCTTCCGGGCCGCCCACCATCAAATTTACCGTGCGCGAGTCCAGGCGCCAGCGGTCCAGCTCGGTTGCCAGCTGCTCGGTACTCCAGGGCTTGCCATGGACCTCGAGGGTGACAATGCGTTCCCCAGGCTGAACCTTGCTCAGCATGGCCTCGCCCTCCTGACGGATCAGGCGGGCGACGTCGGCATTCTTGCCACGGGTGTTCAGCGGGATTTCCACCAGCTCAAGCGACAGCTCCTGGGGCAGGCGCTTGGCATATTCATGCCAGCCTTCCTCCACCCACTTGGGCATGCGCGAGCCGACCGCGATCAGGCGCAGACGCACGACGTTTCCTTATTCCCGGTCTTTGAGCTTGTCGGTGAAGTAGTCGCTGGCGTTTTCCGGGCTGTGGTGCTTGGCATCGGCGGCACGGCTTTGCTCGGCACCCAGCCACAGGCGCTCCAGGTCGTAGAACTGGCGAGCGGCGGCAGTCATCATGTGCACGATGACGTCGTTCAGGTCCAGCAGTACCCAGTCGCTGTCGCCCTTGCCTTCTTCGCCCAGTGGCTGCGCGCCCTCTTTCTTGACCGTTTCACGGACCTTTTCCAGCATCGCGTTGATCTGGCGGTTGGAGGTACCGGTGGCAATGATCATGTAGTCGGTCAGGCTGTGCTTTTCGCGCACGTCGATTACCTGGATATCTTGGGCCTTGACGTCTTCCAGCGCGCTGATGGTCAGTTTGACCAGATCTTCGCCATTGATTTTCTGCTTGCTCATATAAAACTCTTTCAACTCGTTTGGATGAGGCACCCGCAGGCACCGTCAGTTAGGTGCACGATACAGTTCGTGCGCCTCTATGTAGGCCAGTACGGCGTCCGGCACCAGGAACCTCACCGATTTGCCGCTGGCCAGCAGCTGTCGGATCTGTGTAGCCGACACCGCAAGCGGTGTCTGCCAGACGAACGAAATATGCCCCGCCGGGCCGGACATGGCGGTGGGATCGCTCTCGGAGCGCGCAGCCAGCAGGTTGCGCAGCTCATCAGGGGGTTCAACGTCGGCATCCGGGCGTTGCAGCACCAGGATGTGACAGTGTTGCAGCAACTCGTCCCAGCGGTGCCAACCCGGCAGGCCGCAAAAGGCATCCCAGCCCAGCACCAGGAACAATTGGTCATCGGCAGCCAGTTCGGCGCGAATGGACTCCAGCGTATCGATGGTGTACGACGGCTTGTCGCGCTCCAGCTCACGGGCATCCACGCTCAGGCGTTCAACGCCCTGCACGGCTTCGCGCACCATGGCCAGCCGGGCCTGGGCCGCCACCTGCGGGGTGTCGCGGTGAGGCGGCCGGGCGTTGGGCAGCAGGCGTAGCTCGTCCAGCCCCATGAACTCGGCCACTTCCAGCGCGCTGCGCAGGTGGCCGATGTGCACGGGGTCGAACGTACCGCCAAGAATGCCGATGCGCCGGGCTGCCGGGGTTTTGCTCAACTCAGCAGGACCCCTGGCCGCGCAGTTGACCATCGCCGATCACTACGTACTTCTCGCAGGTCAGGCCTTCCAGGCCGACCGGGCCGCGAGCGTGCAGCTTGTCGGTAGAGATGCCGATCTCCGCACCCAGGCCGTACTCGAAGCCGTCGGCGAAGCAGGTTGGGGTGTTGAGCATCACCGACGCCGAATCGACTTCAGCCATGAACTGCCGGGCCTGGCCCTGGTGTTCGGTGATGATCGAATCGGTGTGGTGCGAGCCATAGTGGTTGATGTGTTCGATGGCCTGGTCCAGGCCGTCGACCACGCGGATCGACAGGATGGCGTCGAGGTATTCCGTGTGCCAATCGTCTTCCGAGGCCGGTTTGGCATCGACGATTGCACGCGTGCGCTCGCAACCGCGCAGTTCTACGCCCTTTTCATGGAAGCGACGGGCCATTTCCGGCAGGAAGCCCTCGGCCACACGCTGGTCGACCAGCAGGGTTTCCATTGCGCCGCAAATGCCATAACGATAGGTCTTGGCGTTGAATGCCACGTTCCAGGCCTTGTCCAGGTCGGCGTGTTCGGCCACGTAAACATGGCAGATACCGTCCAGGTGCTTGATCACCGGCACGCGGGCATCGCGACTGATGCGCTCAATCAGGCCACGGCCGCCGCGCGGTACGATCACATCGACGAACTCGGGCATGCTGATCAGCGCGCCGACTGCTTCACGGTCGGTGGTTTCGACCACTTGCACCACCGCCGCAGGCAAACCGGCCTCGGCCAGGCCACGCTGAATGCAGGTGGCGATGGCGCGGTTGGAGTGAATGGCCTCGGAGCCGCCACGCAGAATGGTGGCATTGCCCGACTTCAGGCACAGGCTCGCGGCGTCGATGGTCACGTTGGGGCGCGACTCGTAGATGATCCCGATCACCCCCAGCGGCACGCGCATCTTGCCGACCTGAATGCCCGACGGGCGATAGCTCATGTCGCGGATGGCGCCGACCGGGTCCGGCAGGCTGGCCACCTGGCGCAGGCCGGTGATCATGCCGTCGATCCGCGCTGGCGTCAGGGCCAGGCGGTCCAGCAGTGCGGGCTCCAGGCCGTTGGCACGGCCGGCGGCCAGGTCCTGTTCGTTGGCTGCGGCAAGCTCGGCGCGCGCGGCGTCCAGGGCATCGGCGGCGGCCTGCAGGGCGCGGTTTTTCTGCGCGGTGCTGGCGCGGGCGATCACCCGGGAGGCCTGGCGAGCGGCGCGACCCAAGCGGGTCATGTAGTCAAGAACGGACTCAGTCATGGGTTCGGTGTCTTGGCGAAGGGGAAATCGGCTGATTATAACTGTCGCGCAGGTATACGCCCAGCGGCGGGTGGCGGATGGTCGAAATTGAGCTGCCGCAAGCCATAGGAAAGATGTAACGGCGGGTATCGAAGTGTCCTGATTCAGCCTTGATTAAGTCATTCGTTGCTATCATCCCTGCCTTTATCGCCACGAACTGTAAGCATGCCCGCCCCCTGCCCCAGCCGCGCCCTGCCCGACAGCTTTTTCGACCGCGATGCCCAGACGCTGGCCAAGGCCCTGCTGGGCAAAGTCATCCGCCATCGCCACGGCGAACTGTGGCTAGCCGCGCGAATCATCGAAACCGAGGCCTATTATCTGGCCGACAAAGGCAGCCACGCGTCGTTGGGCTACACGGAAAAGCGCAAGGCGCTGTTTCTTGATGGCGGGCACATCTATATGTATTACGCCCGGGGTGGCGACTCGCTCAATTTCAGCGCCCATGGCCCCGGCAACGCGGTACTGATCAAATCGGCCTATCCCTGGATCGATGCCATCTCCGATGCCAATAGCCTGGCGCAAATGCAGCTGAACAACCCCGACGCCAGCGGCAACCTGCGCCCGGCGCAGCGCCTGTGCGCCGGCCAGACCCTGCTGTGCCGTGCCATGGGCCTGAAGGTTCCCCATTGGGACGCTCAACGTTTTGACCCTGAGCGGCTGTATGTCGAAGACTGCGGCATTGCCGTGCCCCGCGTGATCCAGGCGGCTCGCCTGGGCATTCCCCACGGCCGCGACGAGCACCTGCCCTACCGGTTCGTCGACGCCGAGTACGCCCGCTTCTGCACCCGGAACCCGCTACGCCGGGGGCAAGTCGAAGGGCAGGATTTCTCCATCATCGAAGAAGGAAGCTGAACCATGGGCCAATGGCTCGACAGCCTGACCGGCTGGCTTGGCGCGAACCCGCAGTGGCTTGGCCTGGCAATTTTCCTGGTGGCCTGCATCGAATGCCTGGCCATTGCCGGCATCATCGTACCGGGTACGGTACTGTTGTTTGCCGTTGCCGTGCTGGCCGGTAGCGGTGCATTCAGCCTGGGCGAAACGCTGTTGCTTGGGTTTCTGGGTGGTTTGTTGGGTGACGCGCTGTCGTACACCATCGGCAAGTACTTCCACCAGAACATCCGCCGCTTGCCGCTGCTGCGCCACCACCCCGAATGGATCGGCAGCGCCGAGACTTACTTCCAGCGGTATGGCATCGCCAGCTTGCTGGTAGGCCGTTTCATCGGCCCGCTGCGGCCGATGCTGCCAATGGTCGCAGGCATGTTCGACATGCCTCTGCCGCGCTTCATCGCCGTCAGCATCGTGGCGGGGGCCGGTTGGTCGGTTGCTTACCTGTTGCCGGGCTGGGCCACCGGCGCAGCCATGCGCCTGCCGCTGCCCGAAGGTTTCTGGCTGGATGCTGGCATCATCGCCGGCACGCTGGCCGTGCTTGTCGGCCTGGGGCTGAACAGCAGCATCCGCGACCAGCGCCATGGCACCCGTTTGATTGCTGGCTTGAGCTTCCTGGCGCTGCTGGCATTGTTCCTCGGTTGGCCCTACCTGCATGAGTTCGATCAAGGGGTTATGACCCTGGTACAGGAGCACCGCAGCCAAGCCATCGACGGCATCGTCGTACTGGTGACCCGCCTGGGCGATTTCCGCACGCAGTTCTTCCTTGGCGGCCTGCTCACCGGCTTGCTGCTACTCGCCCGCCAGTGGCGTCATGCCCTGTTCGCCGGTGGCGCGCTGATGGGCACAGCCCTGGCAAACGGCACGCTGAAGTGGCTGTTCGCCCGGGCTCGCCCGGAGGTGCTGACAGAACCGCTCACCAGTTACAGCATGCCAAGCGGGCACAGTTCGGCCTCGTTCGCGTTCTTTATTGTGCTGGCTTTGCTTGCCGGGCGCGGTCAACCGCCACGCATGCGCCTGACCTGGGTGCTGCTGGGTTGCATTCCGGCGCTGGCGATCGCGTTGTCGCGGGTGTACCTGGGGGTGCACTGGCCAACGGACATTATTGCCGGTGCACTACTGGCCTGTTGCGTGTCGGCGGTGAGCCTGACGCTGGTGCAATACCGCGAGCCATTGAATGCCCTGCCCCAGCGGGTGTGGTGGCTGGTGTTGCCGGCCTGTGTGGCATTACTGGCGTTCTTTGCACTGCATGCGTTGCCACAGGCATTGCTGAGGTATCAGTACTGAGAGCGAGGCGGTATGTACTGGCGCCTCGAAAGGGCCAGTACTGCCACCCTCTATTTACGCCCCTTCACCGCCGCCGGCGCCTTGCCTGCCTTCATCTGCTGCAACAGGGGCGTGCACTGGTTCGGCTCATCCCCACTGCTGGGTGCCACCAGCGCCAGCAGCCCGGCCGCAGGCCCGGCAACTACCCCGAGCGCCACCATCCCCGCGCCACGCAGGGCCAGCGGCAACGCCTGAACCCCGGCGCTGGGCTTGGCAAACGGCCCGCGCACATATAGCGGCGAACGCAAAGAGAACAGCCTTACCCCCTTGGATTCAGGGTTGACCTTCAAATCCAGCTGCTCAGTGGCGAAATTGGCCGTGCCATTGATGTAGATGATGGCGTTTTCGGTATCGAAGATGAACAACCGCGTTGTCGCCAACCCGTCCTTGATGCCGATATCGGCTGCCGCACAGTTGATCTGCACGTCTTCATCGCCAAACAGCTTGCCGACCACATAATTACCCACATTGAGCCCGGCAATTTCCATCAGGCCACGGCTGATGGCGCCATCGTTGATCAACATGCGCAGGTCGCCATTGGCGGTGCCCAACAAAGCGGCCACCGAGTTGCCTCGGCCACTGATGTCGGCATCGCCGTTCAGCTCGCCAAAGCTGGTTTGCATGGGGGCAAAGGTGGGGAACAGTTGCTTGAGCTTGAACCCGCGCGCCGTCAGCTGGGCACGCCCTTGCAGCGGCACGCTTCGGCCATCAAGGCGAATGTTGGACGCCAGATTCCCCCCGGCCACGCCAAAGCGCAGCGGTTCCAGGCGCAGCAAGCCGTCTTCGAGGATCACATGGGCAGCCAAATCGTTGAAGGGCAGCTTCTCACTGTGGACGATACGTTTGCCTGCAAAGGTGACGTCGGCATCCATGGCCCGCCAGCGTTCGGTGCGGAACTCTTCCACCGGCAACACTTTGTTTGCAGGTTGTTTGCTGGCTCCGCCGCGGGCCTTCTGCTCGGCGTTGGAGTCGGCGCCGATAAGCGGTGCCAGGTCTTTGAACAGCAACTGGTTGGAGACCAGTTTGCCCGAGAGCTTGGGCCGTGGCTGGCTGGCAACGAACGCGAGGTCGCCATGGATGTCACTGTCGCCGATCTTGCCATTGAAGTTCTGGTAGTTGAAGGTCGCGCCTTCGGCAGCGTGCAGGTTGGCGGTGAGGTGGCCGTCGGTGGAATAGGCCGGTGTGTCAGGCAAGGTCACACCGGTCAACGGGTAGAGGTTGCCCAGGCTGGCACCGGACAGGCGCAGCCGCAGGTCCAGTGCGCCGAGGTTGCGCGGGTCGGTCAGGGTGCCGGCGAGCACCACGTGGGTATCGGCAATGCGCACATCAGCCTGCAAGGGGAACGGTTGTTTGGCATCTTGTAGCGCCAGCAAGCCGCCGATCTTGCCGTTCCCGGACACCGGCTGGCCCTTGTAGCGGCCTTGGGCCTTGAAGCCAAACGCATAATCCTGGGCACCGGCCTTGTCCGCGCTGGCCTTGCCGACGATTTCACTGAACGGGATCGGCTTGCCGAGCGGGTCGACCTGTACCTTCATGCTGGTCTTGAGGGTCTGGTCGTCAAAACTGACGTTGCCCTGGTCAAAACCGATCGCACCAATATCCAGTTGCCAGTTGGAAGGCTCGGCGTTTTCATCCTTGGGGCCGAAGTCGAACGTCCAGTTGGCACGCCCGTCTGCGAGGCGCGTGAGGCTGGCGGTAGGCTTTTTCAGGTCAATACGAGGGATAACAATCTGCTGGAACATCAGTGGCAAGGGGGCCAGGCGAAACTCTACCCGCTCAAGGCCTACCATTTGCGGCTCTTTCAGCCAGTCGGGGTTACCCAAGGTCAGGTTTTCGGCAATGAAGTGCGGCCACGGCACCCAGGCACGCCAGCCCCCTTCCTCCGGCTCGGTGCGCCATTGCACGGCCAAGTTGCCATTGATGGCGAACGGCCTGTGCAACGCTTCGGAGACTTTCTCGTTGAGCAGCGGCTTGACGCGGTTCCAGTCGAAGGTGGCGATGATCACCACCAGTATCGCCAGCAGGGTCAGCAGGCTGGTAAGGGTCCAGACGAAAATTCTGGCGGGACGCGTCATTGCGTGGGTCTCCTGACGGGCGTGCACTCACTAACTCGGACTGATGAAAACCCGTGGGGTTTTATCCAATCGCCCACATGATAGCGAAGTTTTTTGGGCCATTTCTCTTGAATGCCAAGTTGCAGATTATTCAACAAGCGCGCCATCAAATAGCCACAAACCAACCCGAAACAGTTGAAACAGAGCCTTCTTGAACCTCCATTAATAACGTCGATTGTTACCATTACCCATATGAACTTCTCTCTGGCGGTGCCGGGCGTAGCATTGGCTCCGTACCCACTTTCCAGCCCCCGAGAGGAGCACCGAACCATGAAACGCCCACTGCTGACCCTGACCCTGTCCATACTCGCTGCCAACGCTTTCGCCCTGCCAGCTGCTGATCAGCACCTGACCGCCGAATCGCGCTCCAGCGCCGCTGAAATTGCCCAACCGCTGAAAACTGTTGCCGAAGGCGGTGCTGATCGCCTGCAAGAGCGTGCTGGCCGCGTTGCCGAAGGTGGCTCGGATCGCTTGATCGAACGCACTGGCCGCGTTGCTGAAGGTGGCTCGGATCGCCTGATCGAACGCACTGGCCGCGTTGCTGAAGGTGGCTCGGATCGCCTGATCGAACGCACTGGCCGCGTCGCTGAAGGTGGCTCGGATCGCCTGATCGAACGCACTGGCCGCGTCGCTGAAGGTGGCTCGGATCGCTTGATCGA